>CAZHQK010000154.1:0-24618 GCA_964534795.1 uncultured Acidobacteriota bacterium | reverse complement strand
GGGCGCTGGTCGGCACGACCTTTGTCCTGCTTTCGCGCGGCCGTGACCTGGTTCTGCCGCCCGGAACCCAGTTCGATATCGAGCTGAAGCAGCCTCTGCACTTCGCTTACGGCGAACTGCAGTTCAGCCCCGGCGAATTGAACAGCGCAGCGCGCAGCGCGGCGCCCAGGCCGCGCCCGCAGGATCGCCCGCCGCGCCAGCGCCTCGGCCGTTTCGGCCTGCCCGGAATCTGGCGCGTCCCCTGGCCGTAAAGGCCCATCCGGGGGCGGCACAGGGTCGCTCGCCGTATTGCCCACGTACGGTCGGGACAGCGGGCGGCTCCCAGGCCCGGCGCCTGCAGCCAAGAGAAGCCTTGATTCTCCAGGCGGGCTCGGTAAGAATAAGCCGCATGGATGCAGCGAGAACCGCACTTATTGCCCGGGAAACGGGTTTGCAGGAAAGCTCCGTCGCCGCGGCCATCGCCCTGTTCGAGAAAGGCCACACGGTCCCCTTCGTGGCCCGCTATCGCAAGGAGGCCACCGGAGGACTGGACGAGGCCCAGGTGATCGCAATCCACGAGCACTTCCTCGAGCACCGGGAGATTCTCGATCGCCGCGATTCCCTGCTCAAGATGCTTTCCTCCCAGGGAAGGCTGACGGACGAGCTGCGCGCGCGCATCGAGAGTTGCACCGATCGCATCGAGCTGGAGGACCTCTACCTGCTTTCCCGCCCCAAGCGCCGGAGCCGCGCGGCCGAGGCGGTCGAGAAGGGGCTCGAGCCGCTGGCCGAATACATCTGGAACCAGGACCCCGACGCCTGGAGCATCGAAGAGCACGCGGACGTGTTCGTCGACCCGCAGAAGAACGTCGCCGATCGCGAGCAGGCGCTGCGCGGCGCGACGGACATCATCGCCGAGTGGATCGCCGACAATTGCGAGTACCGCCGCACGCTGCGGGAGATGCTGTGGCGCGACGGCCAGGTCGTGTCGTCGGTCGTGCCGGCCAAAGCCGGCCAGAAGACCAAGTACACCATGTACTACGACCGGAAGGAGCCGGTGGCCAAGATCCCGTCCCACCGGGTGCTCGCCATCCGCCGCGGTACCAAGGAAGGCATCCTCACCAGTTCCATCCAGGGGGACCATGCGGCGGCGCTGCGTTATCTGCTGGGGGCGGTGATTCGGGACCCGGAATCCCAATTCGCCCCGATTCTGGAAGCGGCGGCGCGCGACAGCTATTTCCGCCTGATCCGCCCGGCGATCGAGACCGAAGTGCGCGCCATGTTGAAGCAGCGCGCCGATCGCGAAGCCATCCGCGTCTTCCGCGAAAACCTGGAAAACCTGCTGCTTTACTCGCCGGCCGGCCCGATCCCCGTCCTGGGCGTCGATCCCGGCAAGGCCGAGGAATGCCGGCTCGCCGCCGTCGATGCAGCCGGGGAATTCCTGGAGGAGGCGGCCGTCAGCCCGCTGCCGCCCAGGAACGACATCGAAGGCACGCGCGCGACCGTATGCTCTCTGGTCGCCCGCCACAATATCCAGGCCGTAGCCATCGCCGGCGGCAATCACGCCCGCGAGGTCGAAGCGATCCTGCGGCAGATTCTGGCGGAAGAAAAGCTGCAGCATGTCGTGACCGCTGCGGTCAACGACGCCGGCGTCGCCGTCTATGCCTCCTCGCGCGCGGCGCGCGAGGAATTCCCGGAGCTCGGCGTGGCGACGCGGGTCGCCGTAAGCATCGCGCGGCGCCTGCAGGATCCCCTGGCGGAGCTGGTCAAGATCGACCCGAAACTGATAGGCGTCGGCCAGTACCAGCACGACGTCGACCAGAAGGAGCTGCACCGCGGCCTGATGCAGTGCGTCCAGTCCTGCGTCAACCGCGTCGGCGTCGATCCCAACCGCGCCCAGGTCAGCCTGCTCCGTTATGTCGCCGGGCTGAACGAGAGACTGGCGCGCAAGATCGTCGACCATCGAAATGCCAACGGCCCCTTCAAATCGCGCGCCGCTCTGATGGAGGTGCCCGGTCTGGGCGAGTTCACGTTCCAGCAGGCCGCCGGTTTCCTGAGGATCGCGGGCGCGGACAACCCCCTGGACGGCACCGCCATCCATCCGGAATGGTACTCGATCGTGGAAAAGATGGCGGCCGCCGCAGGCGTGACCGTGGCCGAGCTCGTAGGCAACCGGGAGCGCCTCGAGGCGCTGCGCCTCGAGGATTTCGTGACCGATTCCGTCGGGCTTCTGACGCTCGCCGATATACGCGAAGAATTGCTCCATCCCGGCCGCGACCCGCGCAAGAAGTTCGCCGCCCCGCGCTTCCGCCACGACGTCAAGGACATCTCGAGCCTGCAGGAGGGGATGGTCCTCGAGGGGATCGTGACCAATGTGACCAACTTCGGCGCCTTCGTCGACATCGGCATCCAGCAGGACGGCCTGGTGCATCTGAGCCAGATATCCAACCGCTTTATCCGCGATCCGCGTGAGGCCGTGCGCGTGGGCGACGTGGTCCAGGTCAAGGTCATATCGGTGGAACCCGACACGCGGCGCATCGGCTTGTCGATCAAGGCTTTGCAGCCGCAGCCGGCACGCAGGCGCAGGCGGCCGCACAGGCAGCCGGCGGAAACGGCCGCTGCAGCAGACGGAAATGCCGCTCCCGCCCCGGCCGACGCCGCCTCCGCACAGGGCCGTGAAGCACGGCAGACGGGCAGACCTCCGGGCCGGCGCTACCGCAACAGGAGGCCTCCGAGACTGGCACCCAAGATCGAGGATCGGCCGGCCGCCCCGGAGCCGGTCGTCGAGCCGCAGGAACCCCCTCCGCCGGAACCTTCGCTGCAGGAAAAGATCGCCCTGCTACAGTCCAAGTTCCGCGGAATCGATTGACCCCTCTCCCCGGAAGAGGACTTCGCGGCGCGAGCGGCGGCGGATCGGCCTGTCAGAACTTCAGGATCACTTCCTCGGGGATTCCCTTGGCGGGCGGGATTCTGAGTCGGAATCCCCTCGGGCTGGAAACGATCTCGGGGATCGAGAAAAAGAGAAACCGGTCGCGCTTCATCGAGGCCGCCAGAGGTTCGGCGGGATGGGTCTTGTCTTCGAAGTCCTTGCGCACCAGCGCGCGTTCGTGCTCGGTCAGATCGACGTCCGTGCCTCCGCCGGGCGACAGAACGACATCGACGCCCGGCCGGCCGTAGCCCCCGTACCTTGGATCTCCGGGATAGCGGTTGCGGGGATCGTTGGGATCGTAGGTGGGCCTGCTGGGATCGAGCGTCGGATCGTAGCGCGGATCGCTCGGGTCCATGCGCGGATCGCCGGTCCTCATTCCGGGAGAGACCACGGCCGCCGGGTTTCTCGTGGCGCCGGCGACCACCGTGCGCCCGCGCAGGACCGCCTCGGCCACCATTCCGGGATCGACCATCGCGGCCTCATGCCCGTCCGGGCCGATCAGCTGCACGTGGCCGAGCGGCAGCGATATCTCCCCCTTCCCGTTGTTGAAGACGGCCAGGCGCACGGCGACGATGCCCGACGGGATCAATTCCTTGTAGAAATACTTCTTTTGCGCCCCGGCATCGAGCAGCAGATCGGCGGCGAAGGTGACGCCCGCGACGGTGGCGCGCGTCTGGAACTTCTCCGGCGGCTTGGGTTCGATCCGCTTGACCTTGAAGCCGGCCGAAGCCATGGCGGCCGCTCCGAGAACCGCGAGCAGAAACAGGGTGCGCTTCATCGCTCCCTCCGGGAAATGCACTCGATACATTGTGCGCCGATTATCGCGCGCGCACCACAACATTCTTGCTGCGCCGACCGTGCCCGCTTCCGCCCGGGGCCGGGCCGCGCTCACTTCCAGTGGGCCGCGATGAATTCTTCCGTCTCGGGCAGGCCGCCCTGCAGGATCAAATAGCCGTTGTGCGGTTCGCGCTCGGTGATTTCATGGTTGATGGGGCGGCGCATCATGCGCATGACCTCGTCGCGGTCGTCGGTGTGCGCCAGCACCCAGGAAAGCTTCATCAGCGCCGTTTCCGGCAGCATGTTGTCGAGGGGAACGACGCCGATATCGAGCAGGTCGCGCCCGGTGTCGTAAACGTACATCTGGGTGTAGCCCCACAGGGTCTGCACGGTCATGACGACGTGAACTCCGGCCGCAATGGCTCGTCGCAGGGCGGGATAGAGCGGCTTGTTGACGTGTCCCAGGCCGGTGCCCGCGACGACGATTCCCCGGTAGCCCTTCTCGAGCAGCGCGTCGACAAGATCGGGGCGCATCCCGGGATAGTAGTAGAGAATGGTGGTGCGGTCGTCGTAAACGGCGTCGATCGTGACCCGGCGCGCCGGGTCGCGCTTCAGGTAGTCGTCGGTCAGGTACACGAAATGGTCGCGGCTCACCATGGCCAGCGGGATATCGCCCACGGTACGAAAGGTGTTGCGATAGGAGCTGTGCATCTTGCGGCAGCGCGTTCCCCGGTGCAGCAGCCCGTAGCGGTCCGAAGTGGGACCGAACATGGAAATGACCACCTCGGCGATATCCCCGTAAGCGGCCGCGCGCACCGCATGGATCAGGTTGAGCGCGGCGTCGCTCGACGGGCGGTCGCTCGAGCGCTGCGAGCCCACCAGGACGATGGGGACGGGGGAGTTCTGCACCATGAAGGACAGGATGGCCGCGGTGTGCCCCATCGTGTCGGTGCCGTGACCGATGACGATGCCGTCCACCCCGGCCGCGATCTCGTCGCCGACGGCGCGCGCGAGCACGAGGTACTGCTCGGCGGCCATGTTTTCCGAAAACACGCCGAACAGCTTGCGCGTGGTCAGATTGCAGATGTCCGCCAGCTCCGGCACGGCGCCGTAGAGCTCGCCCGGGGTAAATGCCGGGATGACCGCCCCCGTGCGGTAATCGAGGCGCGAGGCGATCGTGCCGCCCGTGCCCAGGAGGGTCACCCGGGGGAGATCGGGCCGAAAGGGGAATTCCTTCTCGGGTATCTTGTAGATGGCCTCTTTGTACCCGATGGGCGTGACGCTCGCCACGCGGTCGATGTGCACGCCGACGTTGTAGCCGTTCTTCATTTTGACGACCACGTGCTCGTCGTCGAGGGTTTCGCTGCGCGGAAGGATCACCCCCTCGAACACGCTGCCGGCGTCGTTGACCAGGCGCACGTCGCTCCAGACACGCACCCCCCAGGCCTGCAGGCGGGCGCGCGCCCGGCCTTTGTAGCCCTTCAGCTCATCGCCGCCCATGGGCCCTCCCCGCTTCGATCTCCGCCTTGAGCGCCGCCGCCACCTCGGCTGCCGGGACCTTGCCGCGCAGCAGGCGCATGCAGCGGCCCATGGCGAGGCGCTCGATGCGCTCGGGATCGTCGCCGTATGCGTCCCGGGCCGCCTGTTCCGCCATGCGATGCACGAGCTTGCGCCACTCGGCCGGAGCCTCTCCCAATGCCGCGCGCCGGACGATTGCGGCGACCGAGGTCCCGGGAGCGGCCGCCATCTCCCGTACGATCGGCTCCCAGGCTTCGATGAGATGCGGGATGAGCCGCACCAGGCGGAAGAACTCGACCCAGCGCTCCGGGGCGATCGCCTCGACGGGTACCCCGGCACGGCGCAACCCCTTCAGGCGCTCGCCGAAAAAGAAGCAGGCCGAGCGCAGGTCGGCGCCGCACTCCGAAACCAGCCGGTCCACGAGCAGCGCACCCTTGCGCCTTATCAGGTAATGGACCGTCGAGCGCGGCACGCCCGCGGCGCCGCAGGCCGCCTCGCGCTCCCAGGGGCGCGGCGGCAGGGCCCTCCGCAGGCGCTCGACGCGCTCCCGCTCGATGCGCGTCGGAGGGCTGTCGGTGTCGGGATACATCCGGTCGGGACCGGGGAGGATGCGCTCGAAATCCGTGTGGCCGTCGGCAAAGGCCTGCCGCGTCTCGTGCGGCACCCCGTCGACGGCGTCCGCATAGCGCAGGCGGATCTCATCCACGGCCGTGCGCGTGTCCTCGTCCACGCCCCAGACGACCACCACGGCGTCGTCCGGCCCGCAGTGCAGGCGGGCCCGCACCCGTTCGAGCTCCTCCGCGCAGCCCGCGGCGCGCGGCCAGTCCTCGCTGTGAAACAGGTTCGGGCTCTGGTCGAGCCCCGCGATGACGCGCACGCGCCCCGCCAGCTCCCCGGCAAAGACATGGTGCGGCTGCGTCGGCCACGACAGCGTTCCCGCCAGGCCCCGGAGGCGCGCGGCACGCACGCAGAACGGCCCGGGACGCAGCTCGAAGCCCACGCGCCGCCCCGTCTCCGCCACCCAGCGCTCCCAGGCCTCGCGCCGCAGGACGCTCAGCGCCGACGAAGCGAAAATGTCGGTCATGTCGGCGTCGCTCACGGCGATGTCTCCGGCGCGGCTGAACCCGCGCCGGATCAGCTCGTCGCGCAGCCGCAGGAGATTGACCTGGCGCACCGCCTCGCCGTGCACCAGCCGGGGGGCCCAGCCCGCCTGGGGCACGCCCTTGATCTCGACACGCCGCCCGCCGCGCACCGAGACGTTGACGTCCTGCCGGCTGGCCCCGATGCCGACCCGCACATGCCCCGTGCTCCGGCACACCAGGCCGATGAGCAGGATAGCCTCGGCCACTTCCTCGGGAGTGCGCAGGTCGGGACCGGTCACCGTTTCGATCAAAGGCATGCCCAGCCGGTCCGTGCGCCACACGATCAGATGGCCTTTGTCGGAAACCTCGCGGCAGGAATCCTCCTCCACACTCACCTGGGTGATCGTGATCTCGCGGCCGCGGAAGGGCAGGCGCCCGTTGACGCCCACGATCGCCGTGCGCTGGAATCCCGTGGGGATCGAACCGTCCAGGTACTGCTTGCGCGCGACGTGAACCTCGTCGACGATGTCGCACCCCAGCATCAGGCATTGCTCGATCGCGATGTCGATGGCCTCCTGGTTCACCAGAAACGGCGGGGTGTCGTCCATCTCGTAGGTGCACACGTTGTCCTTGTGCAGGAGATAGACGATGTTTTTCTTGGTCTTGAATTCCATCAGGGCCGTGCCGTCGTATTCCCCCAGCTCGGAAAGCGTCGGCCGCATGTGGCGCAGCACGACGCCGTCGTGAGTTCGGGTGTAGCGCCCGGCAGGGCAATGGCAGAACATCTTGCGCGCGGTCAGCAGCTGCTGGTGCACTTCGAGGCCGGCCATGAGGCCGACTTCCCGGTAATCCATGCGCTCCCCCAAAGCCCCTAAGCATATAATTTCGGTGACAGGCTACTCAACCCCGAAACTCCCCGCTAAACGGCCGCCCGAGCACCGAGGAGTTTCGGGGTTGAGTAGCCTGTCACCGAAATAATGTCAACTGGCGGGGATGGGACGACGTAACAAGGGGCGAACGGGGTCTCTGACCGGAATCTCGCGGGGCCCGCAGACGATGGCAACTTCCACATCCGACGAGGATCTGGTCAGGAGCACGCTCGATGGAGACGAAGAGGCCTTCTCCCGGCTGTTCGACCGCTACCGGGCCCCCGTGTATTCCACCTCGTACCGGATCCTGCAGAACCCCGAGGCCGCCCGCGACGCCACGCAGGAAATCTTCGTCAAGCTCTACCGCTCGCTGCGCACTTTCGATCCCCGGAAGTCGAAATTTTCCACGTGGTTATATCGACTGGCAGCCAACCACGCGATCGACTCCTGGCGTTCGCGGCGCGCGCGCGGCGAGACGCGGCTGCCGGACGAGCCGGCCCAGGCGGAGCGCCTTCTGCGGGAATCCATCATGGCCGAGGCCATCCAGTCGCCTTACGAGCAGGTGGAAAGCAGGGAGAAGGTCGACGAAATCCGCCGCTGCATCGAGGCGCTGCCGGAATTGCAGAAAAAGGTGTTCGTGCTTCGCTATTTCCAGGAGCTGAAACTGGATGAGATCGCGGAGATGGAGGACTGCAGCCTGGGCACCGTGAAAACCTCGCTGTTTCGCGCAACCCAGACCATCCGGCGCAGGCTGCGCCGTTTCGGAGGCATCCAATGATGCGGACCGAATCACAGCATCACACGGAGGAAGATCTCCTGATGCACCTGCTCGGGGAAGAAACGCTCCGGCCGGCGGGCGAAATCGAGGGGCATGTCGCCGAATGCGGCGAGTGCGCCGGCGTTCTGTCGGAGTATCGTGAGCTTCTCTCGGCTTTGCGGGAATGGGAGCTTCCCGAATTGCCGGAGGCCGACTGGAACGCGCAGAAGGCCCGATTGCTCGCCTTCTTCCGCCTCGAACGAGACCGGGAGCCCCGCAGGGCATTCTGGTACCCGCTCCTTCAGATCCTCGACCGCGGATGGAACTATGCTCTGGAGAATCCTCTGCCGACCATGGCCTTCGTGGCCGCGGCAACGGCGTTCGCCCTGGAAAGGACCATCTCGGTGTTCGCGCTCGACAGACTTCTGCCCGTGACCGGCGAGCTCATCGAGATTCTGCGGCAGGTCCTCTAGCCCTTGGAGGTGAACCTTGGTCTGTTTCATACAAGATGCCGACGGGGATAGAGCGTGATCATCAATGATGGTGCTTTCAGCCTTCAGCTGTCGGCCTTCAGCAGCCGGCCTCCCTCGAAAGTGATTCGGCCGAAAGCCGATTGCCGAAAGCTGATTGCTGAAAGCTGATCGCTGAGAGCTGATCGCTGAGAGCCGAAGGCCCTCGCGCATTGGAACAGGGCCGCCGGACAGAGGCGGATTCGCTTCGGTTCCGGCCCGCCCGGAGTGGGAGAAGAGCTATGAACGACGGCGGGAAGCTGGGCTTCGCGGAGTTCCTGGGGGACATCCGGGGCGTGATCGTCTCGCCCGCGCGCCGCTTCGCCGTGATCGACGAGCGCGGCATCGCCCGCGGCTCGCTCGCATTGCTCCTCGTCCCTGCCTATTTCGCCTTCGCCTGGACCGGGGGCGTTTATTTCGATCGCGACCCCTTCTACGGATACTCCTTCATCATCCCGGCCCTGCCGGCGGCGGCAGCCACGTTCCTCAAGCTCTTGCTGATCCATTGGACGGCGCGCCTGTTCGAAGGACGCGGCCGTTACAGCCGCGGGCAAGGCCGGTTCCGCCGCATGATCACGGTATTCGGTTACACTTCGGTGCCCGCCATCATGGCCTTGATCCTGGGCGCGGCCCTGTTTTTCCTTGCGCCCGCGGGCATCGGCGCGCTGATGCGGGACTTCCGCCCTCTCTTCCTGAGCATCATGATCGCCGTGGGTATCGCGCTTTTCATCTGGAACCTCATCCTCGTCATCCTGGCGCTGCGCATCGTCTATGCCATGCGGGATCTGAAGATCGCGGCCTCCTTCTTCCTCGGATCCATCCTGGCCGCCATTCCTGCGATGCCCGTCATGTCGGTCGTCACCGAAGCCCGTGTGGACGCAGACTTCCTGCGCCCGCTGCTGGCCGAACGTATCGTTCGCTTCTACGCCGGCGATGCCGAGCCGGCCGCCGGGCGGCGTGCCACGATCAGGATCCATATCGATAGGCTGGCTTACCGGTTCAAGGATCCGGCGCGGTTCGACCTGGTCGCGGCCGACCCGTCCCCGGCCTACTTCACCAAGACAGGACCCCAGGGCCGCAGGGTGGTCAGGGGAAGTTCTTTATGGTTCACTTTCCGGCGAGAGGAGCAGATCGTCGGCCGGATCGCCGGGCTTCCCGGAGAGGAGGTCGAACTTGTCGCCGGCAGGCTCCACGTAAACGGCAATCCGGTGATCGAACCCTATTTGCAGGAGGCGACGGCAGCCGCCTCCTTCCCGCGGACCGAACTCGGGCCGTCGGAGTATTTGATCCTCCCCGAAGACCGCACATTGCTCGACGTCTACCCGGAGGAGTGGGTCGTGCCGCGCGGCAGAATCGCAGGACGCGTCATCCGCAACCGCTGGCCGATCGGCTGGCTCATCTACCGGCCGGCAGCCTTTCCCGAGACCGCCCCCCCGCAGCACCCGTGAGCCGCCGGGGCATTCGACGGCCCGGGGGCGCGCGCGTATTCAGGATTCTCCGAGGACCGGCGGCGCATGCTACTATTGGACGCGCCGCCCGCAGGCGCCGCGGCATGCGCGTGGGGGGAATATGAAGCCGGTCATCGGGTTGACATGCTCCTTGGGGGCCAAGAAGGAAGAATGGGTCGGGCGCGCGGGCCTGACCTGGGATTTCACCAAGCGCGAGTATCACCGGCGCGTCGAGGAGCACGGCGGCATTCCCATACTCCTGCCCGCCGTGCGCGACGAGGAAACCGTCGCCGGACTGTGCGCGATCGTCGACGGGATTCTGCTCACCGGCGGCGAGGACATCGAGCCGTCGTACTACGGAGAGGAAAACGCTCACGGGCGTTCCCTGTGCCACCCGGAGCGCGACCGGTTCGAAACGACCCTGCTGCGCTGCGCGCAGGGGCACGGCCTGCCGGTCCTCGGGATCTGCCGGGGCATGCAGGTCCTGAACGTCCATTTCGGGGGCAGCCTTTACCAGGACCTTTCCGAGCGTCCGGGCACCGGCGAGCACCGTTCCCCGGAGGAGGGCGTCTACCTGCCGCACGAAGTTCGCATCGCACCGGGCAGCCGGCTTGCAGCGCTCCTCGGCGCGGAACCGCGCACGGTCAACAGCCGCCATCACCAGATCGTGAAGCGCCTGGCGCCGGGATTCGCGGCAACGGCCTTCGCCGCGGACGGCGTCATCGAAGCCATCGAGCGCGCCGAGGGCGATTCGTTTCTGATGGGCGTGCAATGGCACCCGGAACTGTTGCCCGGGGACAGCGCGACGGCCGCCCTCTTTACCGGCTTCGTCGCTGCTGCCGCAGCCCGCGCCCGAAATCGGGTGAAGTGACATGGGGGACAGGGCGCACCTCGGCGAGCCGCGGCAGACACAACCCAGGGCGAAAGGGCGCGTCCTGTTCGTCACCAATGTCGAGTGGTATTTCCTGAGACACTATCTTTCCCTGGCGCGGGCCCTGCGGGAAAGGGGGCTCGAGGTGACGGTGGCGGCCGCCGTCGAGCGCGGCCAAGGCGCAGCCGTCTCCGGCGAGGGATTCCGCTTCGTCCCCCTGCGCATGAAGCGCCGCTCCTATTCCCTTCCGGACCTGCTGCGCGCGATCGCCGAATTGCACCGGCTCTACCGGAAAGAAACCCCGGATCTGATTCACCAGGTGACCATCAAACCGGTCATCTGCGGGTCGATTGCGTCCCGGCTGGCGCGGGCGCCGGCGGTACTGAACACGATCCCCGGCCTGGGCTACATGTTCATCGGTCAGGACGGCAAAAGCAGGCTGCGCCGCCGGGCCGCCATTCTGGCCTACCGCGCAGCCCTTGCGGGCTCCGGCTCCCTCGTCATCTTCCAGAATCCCGAGGACCGCAGCATCTTCGTGCAGCATCGCATCGTGCCGCCGTCGCGGTGCAGGCTGATCCGCGGGGTGGGGGTGGACGTGAACGAGTTCAAGCCCTCGGCCGATGCCGCGACGGGCGGCTTGCCGATCGTCATGATGGCGTCGCGCCTGCTGTGGTCCAAGGGTGCGGGCGAGCTCGTCCAGGCGACCAGGCTGCTCAAGGCACGGGGCTTGCGCTTCCGCACCGTGCTGGTCGGCGAACCCGACGAAAGCAACCCGGACTCGCTGGCGGAGTCGACGCTGCGGGAGTGGGAAAAGGAGGGAATCGCCGAATGGTGGGGCCACCGTGACGACATGCCCGCCGTCATGCGCGAGGCCTCCGTGGTCGTTCTGCCGAGCTACCGCGAGGGCCTGCCCCGGGTGCTGGCCGAAGCCGCGGCGGCAGGCAAGCCCGTGGTCGCGACCGACGTCCCGGGATGCCGCGAGGTCGTGCGCCACGGCGAGAACGGCCTGCTCGTCCCCCCGCGCGACCCGCAGGCGACGGCCGATGCCGTGGCGCGCCTGCTCGGCGACGCCGCGCTGCGCGAAGAGATGGGAAGGCGCGGCCGCGAGATCGTCGTGCGCGAGTTCTCCGACGAGGTGGTGGTCCGGCAGACACTCGAGGTATACGAGGAGCTTCTGGGAAAGCTGTGAGCGGGCAGAAGCGGGATCCGCAGAGCGAGCGCATTCTGATCACCGGCGCCACCGGCGCGCTCGGCCCCGCCGTCGTCGAGACCTTCTGCGAGGCGTACCGGTACGTGCGCGCCGTCGCCCGGCACCGGCCGCCGGCCGGTCTGCTTCCCGATGCGGTCGAGTTCGTCGAGGGCGACATCGTCCAGCCTTCCTTCTGCGACTCGGTCATGGAGGGTGTCACGGTCGTCCTTCATCTCGCCGGGCGCACTCCGCTCGCGGACCCGGCGCGCGAGCGCCGGGAGGAATACGAACGCGCCAACGTGTCCGGCACGCGATCGATCGTCGAATCGGCCGTCCGCTCGGGAGTACGGCGGGTCGTTTTTTTCAGCACCGTCTCGGTCTACGGCGCCTCCGGCGGCCGCGTCTTCGACGAATCCTGCGCGCCTGCGCCCGCGGGGATATATGCCGAGACGAAGCTGCGGGCCGAAGATGCCGTGCGCAATGCCCGCAGGCCCGACGGCGCTCCGCTCGGCTGCATATTGCGCCTGGCCGCGGTCTACGGCCCGCACACCCGCGGCAACTACAGGACCCTGGTGCGGGCCCTGGCCCGCCGCCGCTTCATCCCGGTGGGCGACGGCGGCAATCGCCGCGCCCTGATCTACGACAAGGATGCGGCCCAGGCCGCCCTGATCGCGGCCCTGCATCCGGCCGCCGCCGGCTCCCTGTTCAACCTCTCCGACGGCCGCAACCACACGATGAACGAGATTGTCGAGGCGATCTGCCGCGCGCTCGGCCGCAGGCCCCCGCGCGTGCGGCTCCCGCCGGGCCCCGTGCGAAGGGGGATTGACGTCATCGAGAGAGCCGCTTCCTCGCTCGGCCTGCGCCCGCCGGTCACCGGCCGGATGCTCGAGACCTATCTCCAGGACATCGCCGTGGATTCGCGGTCGATCCAGGAACGGCTCGGCTTTGCACCCCGCTTCGATCTGACCCGAGGCTGGGAAGAAACCGTCGCCGCCATGCGGCGCGGCGGCCTGCTGTGAGCCGTTCGGCGGCCGCCGCAGGACTCCCGGAGATCCCCGGGCGCGGTTTCAATCGGGCATGCCGGCGAGGCGGTCGCCGGGGGTGTACTCGGGGACGATCTGCCCGATCTTGGCCAGCAGGCCGGGGAGATCCCTGGCGCTGACGAGTCGGGCGAGATCCTCGAGCCAGCCGTCCACCTGCTCGAGCGGGACCCTTCCGCCTTCGAAGACACGGATCTTGGGATGGGAGGTCGGCTTGATGCCCTCGCCTTCCAGCCGCAGCTCCTCGAAGAGCTTTTCGCCCGGGCGCAGTCCCCGGTAAACGATCGGAATGTCCTTGTCGGGATCCAGCCCCGAAAGCTTGATCAATCCCCTCGCCAGATCGACGATGCGGACCGGTTCTCCCATGTCGAGGACGAAGATTTCGCCGCCGCGCCCCATGGTCGCCGCCTGCAGCACGAGCCGCACGGCCTCGGGAATCGTCATGAAGTAGCGCCTGGCCTCGGGATGAGTGACGGTGACGGGCTTCCGCTGCGCGATCTGCCGCTCGAACAGGGGCAGCACGCTGCCGCTGCTGCCCAGGACGTTGCCGAAGCGCACCGCCACGAAGCGCGTCGAGCGGTCCTGCAGCCCGAGAACCACGAGCTCGGCGATCCTCTTGGTCGCCCCCATGATGCTGCTCGGATTGACCGCCTTGTCCGTCGAGATGAGGACGAAATCCTCCACGCCGAAAGCCTGCGAGACCACGGCGGCGTTGTGCGTGCCGAATACGTTGTTGGTCACGGCCTGGAAGCAGTTCCTCTCCATCATCGGCACATGCTTGTAGGCCGCGGCGTGGAAGACCGAGTGCGGGCGGTGGCGGGCGAAGACCTCGCGCAGGCGGTCCAGGTCGAGGATGTCGCCCACCACGGGGACCAGCCTGAGATTGGGAAAGCTTTCGCACAGCTCGAGGTCGATCGCGTGCAGGTCGTTTTCCGACTGGTCGTAGAGCACGAGGGCCGCAGGGTCGAATTTCGCCAGCTGGCGCGCAAGCTCCGACCCGATCGACCCCCCGGCGCCGGTGATCAGCGAAACCCTCCCCTGGAATTTTTCGCGGATCTTCCCGAGATCCAGATGAACCGGCGCGCGCAACAGCAGGTCCTCGACACGCACGCTGCGCAGGCGGCCCGTCAGGGCGGAGCCGCCGATCAGCTCGCCGAAGGCCGGCAGGATCTGGAACTGCACCCCGCATTCCCTGCACTTGTCGACGATCCTCTGGATCTGCCTGCCGGTCGCCGAGGGGATCGCTATGAGGACGCGGGATATTTCCCTTTCCGCCGCGATCTTCGGGAGTTCATCGGCGGTGCCCAGCACCTTGAGTCCCTGGACCCTTATGCCCCTCTTCGTCGGATCGTCGTCGATGAAGCCGACCACCTTGTATTCGAGCCGCTCGTTGCCGCGCAGCTCGCGGGCCAGCATGGCGCCGGCGCGCCCGGCCCCTACGATCAGCGTGTTGGCGTGCCCCTCGTGGAGTCGCGCCGCTTCCGCGTAGGCCCGGACCGCGAAACGCAGTCCCCCGATGATCAGGATCGTGAGCGCTCCGTCGATGATGATGACGGAGCGCGGATAGCCGACCAGCCCGTGCGTGAGCCTTACGCCCAGGTATGTCAGGGGCGCGCTCGCGGCCGCGGCCAGGACGATGTCGCGCAGCTCGCTCATCCCCGCGTAGCGCCACCAGCCGCGGAAAAGCCGGAAGAGAGAGAAAACGGCGATCTTGATCGCCAGCACCAGCGGAAGCGTGGCGCGGAAGGCCTCCAGGAACAGCGGCGGCACGGCGAGATCGAAGCGCAACAGAAAGGCGCAGTAGTATGCAAGGACCAGCAGGCAGACCTGCGACAACACTATGATCGGCTTGCGCAATCTCAGGAACCGTGCGCGCAAATCGACGTGCCTCCTCTCATTCCCGGGCCGCTTGCGCCCCTCCGCGCTCCTGCAGGATTACCAGAAGCCACAGGGCCGAGGCAAGCGCCGCCGCGAGCGCGAGCGAGACGGCGCCTGCGCCTGCCGACCCGCGCGCCCATGCGAGTGCCGCCGGCACGCCGGCGCAGGCCATCCCGACGTACAGCGCGGCCGCCCGGGCGTGGCTCCAGCCGGCCGCCACCAGCCGCTGATAAAGATGGGAGCGATGGGCTTCGAAAACGTTCTCGCCCTTGAGCAGGCGCCGCACGAAGGTGAAGCCGGTATCGAAGACGAAAGGCCAGACGAGCAGCACGCCGAGCCACGGGGCGCCGCTCGCGGCGCTTCCTCCCGCGCAACGGGCGTATGCGATGGGCATGACGGCCAGGGTGTAACCGAGGAAGGCACTGCCCACATCGCCCATGAAGATCCGCGCCGGCGACCAGTTGTGCAAGAGAAACCCGAGACTCGCCGCCGCGACCAGCAGCGCGAAGCCGGCGACGAAGGCCGGGCCGTCCGATCGGGCCGCCAGATACCAGCCCGTCCCGGCCGCCACGGCCTGGCCCGCGGCGATGCCGTCGATGCCGTCCATGAAATTGTAGGCATTCGTCAGGCCGACGATCCAGAGAAGGGCCAGCGCCGGGCCGAGCCAGCCGATCGCCAACGGCCCCAGGACCGGCACGGCGATCGTTTCCCAGAAGCCCAACCCCGCGACGGCCGCGGCGGCGGCCGCGGCGTGGATCGCAAGCCGTATCCCGCGCGGGAGCGAGCGCAGATCGTCAAGCCAGCTGACGGCGGAAACCAAGACGGCCCCCAGAGCGTACGGCGCAAACAGGCGCCGGGCTTCAGCGCCGCCCGAACCTGCAGCCAGAACAGCCCCGAAGGCCAGCGATATGCCGGCGATGACGACTCCCCCGCCGCGCGGCGTCGGCCGCGTGTGGGAGCTGCGCTCGTTGGGCAGGTCGAGAATGCCCCGCTGTTCGGCCCAGCGGCGGAATGCATACACCCCCGCCCAGGAAAGAACCACGGCCGGAATGCTCAGAGCTATAGCGAGAGACAAGGGAACTCGACACCTTCGGGCCGCAGGCTCCGTATCATGAAAGCATCCGTCGCTCCCGCGGCAGGCACTCCCGCGACCGCCGCGCACCGCGGGGGTTGCGCGCTCGCACAAAAGCATGCTAGCATGCCTGCGAAAGGGAAAGAAAGTGCGCAGCCTTTACCGCTACTACTATTACGGCGCCCATGACGGCAGCCCCTGAGGCGAGCGCACTTCCTTTCTGACAAGAGAAATCGGAAAGACAAAGCGGCCCGCCGGGGCAAAACGGCGGGCCGTTCGCATTTCAGGAGAGTCCATGATCATCATTTGCGAGACCAAGGCGAGCGAAGCGCAGATCGCGGCGATCCAGCAGAAGATCCGCGAGGCCGGGCTCACGGTGCACCGCTCCGACGGCGTCGAGCACACCGTGCTCGGCGTCGTGGGCGATCGCAGCCGGCTCGACATGCAGGCCTTCGCCCTCATGCCCGGCGTGCGCGACGTCGTTCCCGTTTCCACTCCCTACAAGCTGGCGAGCCGCGAGTTCCACCCCGAAGATACCGCCGTCCAGGTCGGCGAGGCCGCGGCCGTGGGCGGACCGGAGGTCGCGGTGATCGCCGGCCCGTGCGCCGTCGAGAGCGAGCAGCAGATCGAGGCGACCGCCGAATTCGTGGCGCGCTGCGGCGCCCGCATTCTGCGCGGCGGCGTCTTCAAACCGCGCTCCTCGCCTTATTCGTACCAGGGCCTGGGGGTCGAAGGGCTCGCGCTCCTGCGCCGCGCCGCCGACAGGCACGGCCTGGCCCTGGTCACCGAAGTCATGACCATCGAGCAGATCGGGCCGGTGGCCGAGAGCGCCGATCTGATCCAGGTGGGGGCGCGCAACATGCAGAACTACCCGTTGCTCACCGCGCTCGGCAGGTGCGGCAAGCCGGTCCTGCTGAAGCGCGGCATGTCGGCCACCATCCAGGAGTGGCTCATGAGCGCCGAGTACATCCTGGCGGCCGGCAATGCGCGCGTGATTCTGTGCGAGCGCGGCATCCGCACCTTCGAAACCGCCACGCGCAACACGCTCGACCTTTCGGCCGTGCCGGTGGTCAAGCACCTGTCGCATCTTCCCGTCATCGTCGACCCCAGCCACGGCGTGGGCAACCGGCGCTTCGTGGCGCCCATGGCCCGCGCCGCCGTGGCCGCGGGCGCCGACGGCATCATGGTGGAAGTGCATCCCGACCCCGACAGGGCGCTCTCGGACGGCCCGCAATCGCTGACCTTCGAGGAATTCAGCGCCCTCGTCAACCGCTGCCGCATCATCGCCACCACCATCGGCCGCCGCCTCGACAAGGGGAAATGAGATGGAACGGAACAAGATCACCATCGTTGGTTGCGGGCTGATCGGCGGCTCGATCGCCCTCGCCCTCAAGAACCGCCGCCCCGCATGGACCGTGGCCTGCCTCGATCTCCCCGAGCGCCTGCCGGCCCTGCGCGAAGCCGGGCTGCCGGCCGAGCTCGGCACCCTCGAGGACACGCCCGAGCACCTGCACGACAGCTCGATCGTGGTGCTCGCCGCGCCCGTGCAGGCGATCCTCGAACTTCTGGAACGGATCGCGCCCCACCTGCGCCCGGGCACCGTGGTCACCGACGTCGGCAGCACCAAGAAGGCCGTCATGGAGAAGGCGCGCCACTGTATACCAAATGGTATACAGTTCATCGGCGGCCATCCGATCGCGGGATCGGAACGTTCGGGCGTGGAGGCGGCGGATCCGCTGCTGTTCAGCGAGCGCTTCTGGGCGCTGTGCCCCTGCGACGACACGCCTCCCGCGGCGCTGCTGGCCGTCATGGACATGGTCGAGGACCTGCTGGCGCTCCCCCTGGCCATCGATCCCGAGGAGCACGACCGGATCATGGCGGTCGTCAGCCACCTGCCCCAACTCGTGGCCGTGGCCCTGATGCATGCGGCGATGCGCGCCGACGCGGCGCACGGCATGATGGAAATCCTCGCCGGACGCGCCTTCCTCGATCTCACGCGCATCGCCGCCTCGGAGTTCGAGATGTGGAAGGGGATACTCGAGACCAACGGCGCGGCCATCGGCGAGGCCCTCGATCGCTTCGCGCGCAGCCTGTCGGAGCTGCGCGCCGCGCTTGCCGCCGGCGATGCCGCGCTCCTCTGGGAGCAGGTCGCCCGCCGGCGCCGCCGCATGGGCGCCGACAATCCCCCGCGATCGAGAAAGGCCGATCTGCGCCTCATGGTGGATCGCTGCGACAAGCAGCTGCTCGGCGCCCTGGCCGCCCGCATGCAGGTGGTGCGGCGGATCGGCCGGCTCAAGATGAGTCAGCAGGCCCCGGTGCGCGATCCGGAAAGGGAAAGGCGCCTGATGGACCGGCGCTCGGAGTGGGGAAAGGCGCTGGGCCTGCCGCAGGACCTGATCGACGAACTCTTCGCCGTCATCCTGCGCCACAGCACCCGGCTGCAATCCCCGGCCGGGCCGCGCGCCTCATAGCCCGCGGCCGCGCCCGCAGTGCGGCATGCCGTGGCGGACGCCGGCTTGCCGGTCAAAGCCTGCGATCATGCATGGCGCGCAGGACGCACGTTGCTTCCGGATCTGCCGGCCCTCCGGGGCTGCGACGATCGATACGGTCCTTTCCGGGGGTTCGCCTGCGGCTCGCCCCAGGCTACCGGCCCAGGGCCCCTGCCGGGGCCCAATGGTAGGTCCGCCGCGCGGGCGACCCGTCGGGAGATTTGCCCGCGGCCCCGCCGAGCGTTACATTTTATTCGAGCCGTAGCAAACGAATGGCGGCATGACGTAACAACCAGGGAGGTGCGCGATGAGCGAAAACCGGAACAAGACAAACGTTGCAACCGCCTTCATCATCGGCGGCATACTGGGGGCGGGGATCGCCCTGTTGTTCGCCCCCCAGAGCGGCGCGAGAACCAGGCGCCAGATCCGCGGCTTCGGCCGCAAGGCGCTCGAAAAGGCCGCATCCATGCAGTCGGAGCTGCGCGACACCATCGACGACCTCGTCGACGACGTCACCGAAAAGCTATCCGATGAAATCGAACGCGGCCGCGAATGGAGCGAAAACCGGATCAAGGAGGTCCGGCGGGCGCTGGAATCGGGGCGCAACTACATCCGCGGGGAAATCGAAAAAGTCCTGCACGGCTGAGGCGCGCGCGGCGCCGCCCGCCTGCCGGCGCGCGATGATCACGCCGGCTGTGCACCCGCCCGCTCGCGGCGCGAAACCACGGCGGCGACCAGGCAATTGCCCGTGATATTGACGGCGGTGCGCGGCATGTCCAGGAGCGGATCGATGCCCAGAAGCACGCCTATGCCCGCAGCCACGGCATCCTCGGGCATCCCCACCGACGCGAGCGCAGCGGCCGTCACCACCAGCCCGAAGCGCGGCACGCCAGCCACCCCCTTGCCCGCCAGATAGAGCGCCGCATAGAGAGTCCAGAATCCCGCGCCGCCGGCTTCGAACCCCGATGCCTGCATCACGAAGAGCGCAGCGACGCCCGCGAACAGCGTGGTGCCGGCCGGGTTCAGGCTCAGGCCCACCGGGAGCACAAAGGCGACGACGGAGCGCGGCAGGCCCATCCTTTCCATGTTCTCCATCGCCTTGGGCAGCGCCGCCGCGACCGATGCGGTGGCGAAAGCGACGGCGAAAGGCTCCTTGACGGCGCGCCAGAAGCGGCGCAGCGGCACGCGGGATACAAGCGCGAGCAAAGGGAACAGAAGCAGCAGCAGAAACCCGAGGCCGAGATACACCGCGAGCACGAGGCGCAGCAGGCCCGCGCCCGGACTGCCGCCCTCACGGCCGGCGACGGCGGCCGCAGCGCCGAAGACGCCGATCGGAGCCGCCCGCATCACCAGGTCGGTGAATTTGTACATCACCTGCGCCAGGGAGGCGCACCATTCGCGCAGCGGGCGCCCCGCCTCGCCCGCCAGATTCGCTGCCAGTCCGAAGACGATGGCGAAAAGCGCGATCTGAAGCACGTCGCCGCGCGCGAGCGCATCGAAAATGCTCTGGGGGAAGATGCGCACGAGAAACGGCTCCGCCTGGGGAGCAAGGAGTCCGGTGGCGGGTTGCGCCTCCCCCGCGAAGCCGGCCCCCGGTCGCAGCGCCAGTCCCAGCCCCATGCCCGCAGCCAGGGCCACGGCCGTCAGACCCACGAAGTATGCCAGCGCGTGCACGGCCAGGCGGCCGAGCCTCTTGAGGTTGTCCTGGGCCGCGATCCCCGCCGTCAGGCCGGCGAAAATCAGCGGCGCGACGATGGCGAGGACCAGGCGGACGAAGACCACGCCCAGGATTCCCAGCGACCGGCCCAGCGAGGGTCGCAGCACTCCCAGGGCCGCACCGGCGGCCAGCGCCAGCAGTATCTGAAAGGTCAGGCTCGGTTTGGGAATGCGCATGCGGCTCTGCAGGTGCGCTGCGGCCTGCGGCTGCGAGCGGCACCGGTCTCCCCGGCTCCTTCGCTACAGAGGGATGGCGCTGCGCGGCTCGGCGATCGTCTGCAGGCTGGGCAGGCTGACGGCGTCCGTGTCGCGATGGGAAACGACCGGCAGCAGTCCGGCCTCCATGACCGCCTCCACCATCCTCTCGGGCCACAGGACCTCGGCGCAGGGCTGGCTGACCGTCTCGCCCGCCTCCCGGTACTGGTACAGGGGAAAACCGTGCAGGCTGGGCACGCCGGCGGCCAGATTCATGCGCCATCCCTGAGCGGCGAAGCCGATGGCATAGGCCGCCGCCACCGCGAAGGCCGCGTTGCCCCAAAGCAGATCGCCGTGTCGCAATCCGGCGATCCCTTCCTCGTAACCGAAGGTCTCCGCCGGATCCGTTTCCCTTCCGTAGGGGAGCCTGCACAAGAGCCGGGGCGCGGCCAGCGCCAACCAGCGCGCGGCGCGCGACCTGCGCAGCAGCCTCCAGCCCTCGCATGCCGCCGAGCGGCAGAAGTTCCTCACCTCGGCGGGATCCTCCATGCCGGCGAAAGACTCGCGGCCGACCATGCCCGGACTCGCCCCCGCCAAAAAGGGCGCGCCCAGCCGGGCGCCGATGTTGCCGAACCGCTCGAGGACCGCAAGGTCCTCCAGGGAGGGCGAAAACAGGTAGTCGCCGACCAGCAGCGCGGGGCGATCGCTCCCGGGCACGGAAGCCGGATCCAGCAGCAGGCGCGCCAGATCGGAACGCTCCAGCTCCTTGCCCGAGAGCACGTCGCGCAAGACCTCCTCCTTCCTGAGATGCACGGCACGGATCTTGAGCGACGAATCGGTCTCGACATTCCTCACCAGCCAGTACAGGCTGCGCCAGGAGGCCTCCAGCGCCTGGAAGGCCGGGTCGTGCAGAATGGCGTTCACCTGCAACGAAAGCAGGCCGTCGATCGCCGAGCGCAGTGCTCCCTGACGCGCGCTGTCGACCCGCACCAGGTGAGGCGCCACGATCTCCCGCAGGAAGCGCTGCAGCTCCGGATCGACCCGCCGCGCCGGCTCCGAAGCGGGCGGCGTCTGTTCCAGAATGGATTCCAGAATCCCCGTGGCGGCGGCAGCGGGAGGCTCGGGCGCCGCAGCCCGGGGAGGCTCCCTGCGCACCTCCGCCTGGGGGACCCACCTCTTCAGCTCCGCCTCCGCCTCGTTCATGCCTTCCGGATCGCGCAGCCGCGCGAGCAGCCTGTGCAGCCGCTCGAGCACGGGCACGCGCTGCACGATGCTGTCCGGGTGGAAGTCCTCGATTCCCCTGAACGAAAGCTCCAGCGAAGCACCGGCCTCGTCTCCTTCGGGCCCCGGCAGGCGGCCCCGCCAGCGCACCATGAGCCGCTTCATCGCGTCGTCCAGGTTGTCCCGGTCCACCTCGAAAAACCGGCGCTGGTAGAGCGGCATGGGCGTCGCCCGCGGATCGACCCCGGCCGATCCCTGCAGGTCGGCAAGCACGACGATGATGAATTTGCGGTCCGGGTCCAAGGCATCGCTCACTCTCTCTTCGGCCGTTTCCAAGTCGGCGGTAAGCCGGACTTCAGCCCTTCCCTCCCTGTCGCTCATGGCCGTCCCCCCTGTCTTTCTGAAATGCTTCCGGCATCGGATCGGATGGGCGCAAGCATAGCCCGGGCCGCGCATGCGATGCAACCGCTTCCTCGAGTCCGGGGTCCGCATTCGCTTGAAACCGGGCGACGCCCCGGGTAGTTTCTATCCGTGGGAGCGCCCCCGGGGCGGGCACAATCATGATCGAGAAGACGGCGGCGGTGCCGCGAGCCGCAGGCTGGTTGCTCGCTGCGGTCCTGGCCGTGTCGCAGGCCGGCGGCGGGCAAGCACGGGGAGAATTTCAGATCGTCGGCAAGGTTCTGCGCAGCGACGGCAAACCCTTCACCGGCGCCGTTCCCGTGGTGTTCGTCGACGGCGCCTTCGCCCCGTTCGCGCTGCGCGTCTATGCGGAGAAAAGCGGCGACTTCCGCGTCAGGAGCCTGAGCCCGGGCACTTACAACCTTTCGGTCTTCGTGCCGGGGGCGGGCGAGTGGCGCCGCACGATCGAGGTCGGCCCCGGTACGGCCGATGCCAAGGGCATCGTCAGGGTCGAAGCCCGCCTCGCGCCCGATTTCTCGCAGGACGACGAACACGTGGTTTCGGCCGCCGAGCTCTCCGTCCCCGCGGAAGCGAAGCGGCTGTACCTCAAGGCCGAGCAGCAGCTGGGAAAGATGGACGTCGCCGGGGCCGCCGCCAGCCTGCGCAAGGCGGTCGAGATCGCCCCGCGTTTCGCCGCAGCCTGGAACCGGCTGGGAATAATCGCCTACCAGAGCCGCAAATACGATGAGGCGGAAGAGCTTTTCCGCAAAGCCCTGGAGCAGGAACCCGGCTCCTTTCCGCCGCTCGTGAACCTCGGAGGCGCTCTCCTGTCGCTGGGCCGCTTCGGCGAGTCGCTCGAGGTGAATCTGCGCGCCGCGCGCATGAAGCCCGACGATCCGCTGGCGCAATCCCAGCTCGGCATGAGCTATTTCATGCTCGGGGAATACGACCGGGCCGAGGCCGCCCTCAGGCATGCGAAGACGCTCGATCCCGGCCACTTCACGCTGCCGCAGCTCCTGCTGGCCGATATCTACGAGCACCGGAACAATCTCGAGGCGGCCATGCTGGAGCTGGAGAGCTTCCTGAAGCTGCACCCCGATTCGCCGCGTGCGCCCGAGGTGCGCGCCCGACTCGACGGCCTGCGCAGGCGCGCCGGCGCGAAGCCCGGCGGCACGCATCAGAAATGATCCAGCTCCGCTGAGGCGTCGAAACGGTCGAAGAGCCGGCCCAGGCCGGCGACAGCGAGAGCGCTTTCCCCGAGGAGGACCAGCGCCGCAGCAAGAGCCGCCACCGGCGCCGCGGCGGCGCCGATGAACCGGTAGCCGGCCAGGAATATCGCCAAGAACAGAATTCCGGCGGGCAGGGCCGCGAACACCAGGATCACCACCGTCCCGGCCATCGTGATCAGGCGCTGCCCCATCGCTTCGATGCCGCGGCCGTGATGCTTCCCGAGCTGGATCCACCCGGGCATGAGGAGGGCCAGGGCGTTCTGGGCGATCAGGCCCACGGCGGTCAGGCAGGGGAGCACGAGCGCGGCGGCCGCGGCGTAGGCGATGCGCTCGCCCGCCGAAAGCCGGAGCGCACCGGCCGAAGTCAACAGCAGGCCGGCCGCGAGCAGCAGCATCCATTCCAGAGCCGCCAGCAGCACCGCCGGCGCCATGATCTCCCCCAGGACCACGCTGCGCCCCGTCATGGGATAGGTTTTCAGAACGTCGACATAGAGAAGATCGGAACGGAGGTCGTCGCGCACCAACACCGGGCCGGCCAGCACCAGAAAGACCGTCACTCCCGCGGCCGTGCCCCCCAATGCCGCGGGCAGAGCGCCCCCCTCGCCGAGCTTCCCCGCGCCCGCGGCGGCGACCGCCACCAGGACCAGCACCAGAACCATGCGCCGCGCGCTCAGCCTGCCCGCCGCGATCAGGTTCTTCCAGAAAACCGCCGTGAACGCCGGGCCTTCCGCACGCAGCGCAAAAGGCGTGCGGCGCGCGCCGCGCCGCAGCCTCACCCGGTCCGCGCCTGCGCCTTGCAGCCGCGCCGCCTCCCGGCGCGCGCGCTCGAGCGCCGCCTCCTCGAAAGCCGCGTCACTGCGGGCCACCCACAGATAGACCAGGAACAGCAGCACGAGCGGCGCCGCCAGGCTGAGCATGAACTCCGGCCAGTCGCGCGCGAAAGCGGGATGCACCATCAGCCGGAAGGGCAGGAGGAAATAGCGTGCCGGCCCGCTCGCGGCAGTTTCGAGCAGGCGGTCGATCGTTCCCGGAGCGCTTCCCGCCGGCGCATCCGCCAAGAACCGCCCCGCCCACACAAGCAGCGCAATCGCCGCCGCGGCGGCAAGCACCGGCAGGCGCGCATGGCGGCGCAGCGCGACCGCGCCGTGCTCCGCGAGGCTGGTCTTGACCAGCGAAACGCCCGTGCGATAGACGCTCAGGAAGGAATAAACCATCCACAGGCCGGCCATGAAAAAGAACGTGTGAGCGAACCAACCGCTCCGCCCGAAGATCAGTGCGGTGACGACGACGCCGAAAAGGATGCCCGGCTGCCATGTGGCGAGGCGATAGCGCACCAGGGAGCGGCGCGACAGCGGCGCTGGAAAAAGGAACTGGATCTCCGCCTCGCTGAAACGGATGCCCCTGCCCTTGCCCGGCCAGAGCCAGGGCACGAGGACGGCGAGCAGCAGCAGGAT
>CAZHQK010000153.1:0-2933 GCA_964534795.1 uncultured Acidobacteriota bacterium | reverse complement strand
CGCCACCTGTATACAATAGCCGCCGGCGCTCTTGCAAGCGATCAAGGAAAGCGACAACCGCGGCGCCATGAATCACGCGCGATGCTGCGCGATCGGTAACTTGGAGGAGCAGGTGGACGGTCCGCCGCGGCGCGGCGGACCTACGGGCGCGGCGGACCTACCGGTGCAACCGTGCATACATTCCTATGGCAACACCCCCACCTCGACGTGCGAAGGCATTGCCGGCGTGCGATAGACCCGCTGGACGGCCTTCTGGAAGTCCGAGGCCCGGGCCTGGTGGATGTTCATGAAACGCTGCGGATTGATGTCGCACATCGGAAACCACGTGCTCTGTATCTGGACCATGATCCGATGCCCGCGCTGGAAGGTGTGGTAGACGTCGCTCGTCGTGAAGCTCACCTGCGTGGGCCGATTGGGCTCGAAAGGCTCCGGTTTTTCCATGCTGTTGCGGAACTTGCCGCGGATCACGTCGCCGCGGACCAGCTGCTGGTAACCGCCCATGGTGCTCTCGACCTCGCCCTTTTCGTCGGGATAACGGTCGGGGTAAACGTCGATCAGCTTGACCACCCAGTCCGCGTCGGTCCCTGAGGTCGACACCCACAGGCTCGGCATCACGGGCCCGGCAACCGTGACATTGGTTTCGAGCGGCTCCGTCTGGTAGACGAGCACGTCGGGCCGGCGCGCGGCAAAGCGCTGGTCGCCCACCATGTAGCGCTCGGGCATGCCCGGGACGATCTCGTCGATGAAAGGTACCGGCTTGGCCGGATCGCTGATGTATTCATCATAATCGGACGGCTGCTTGCCGGAGGGCGGATCGAAGGAAAGCCTGCCGCCGGAATGCAGGAAGAGCGAGCGGCGCGTCGCATCCGGCGGCGGCCAGCTCGACAGGCGGCGCCATTGATTGACCCCGGTCTCAAAGACAAATGCTTCAGGCAAGCCTGGATCCGTCGAATCCTTGAGGTAATGATTGAAGAACGGTCTCTCGATGTTCGCTTCGAAGAATGTTGCCGTCGGCTGGCCGAAACGGACGCGGCCTTCCGACTCGCCCGCAGATCGCGCCCAGCCGCCGTGGGACCACGGTCCCATCACCAAGTGATGTTTTGTTTGAGGACTGTTCTTCTCGATATGGTAATAGACCTGAAGAGCGCCGTAGAGATTCTGGGCGTCGAACCACCCGCCGACGGTAAGCACCGCAGGCTTGATGTCACGGATGCGGGGCAACAGGTTGCGGGCCTTCCAGAAGTCGTCGTACGTGTCGTGGGCCATCATTTCGTTCCAGAACGGCACGTCGCCTTTGAAGTAGAGCTGATCGGCATTCGCCAGAGGGCCCATGTTCAGGTAGAACTGGTATCCGTCGTTGGTGCCGTAGTCGAATCGCGGGCGCATGGCGGTGGTCGGCGCGGGGCGCGGCCGGCCGAATCCCGAGAAAAACCCGAAGGCATGCGCCAGCCAGAAGGCGCCGTTGTGATGGAAATCGTCCTGGCCGAACCAGTGGGTCACGGGCGCCTGCGGCGAGACGGCCTTGAGTGCGGGGTGGGCGTGGATCATGCCGGCGGCCGTGTAAAAGCCCGGGTAGGATATGCCCCACTGGCCCACGCGGCCGTTGTTGTTGGGAATGTTCCGGATGAGCCATTCGATCGTGTCGTAGGTGTCGGTGGTTTCGTCGATGTCGCCCGGCCCGCCGTAGGACTCGCGCACCGGCCGCATGTTTTCGAACGCACCCTCCGACATGAAGCAGCCGCGGACATCCTCGTAAGCGAAGATGAAGCCCTCACGGGCGAACTCGGGCGACGGGCCCAGGGTCGGCGGGAACTGATCGACGCCGTAAGGCCGCACGCTGTAGGGCGTGCGCATCAGCATGATCGGGTAGGTGCGCGAAAGGTCTTTGGGCGAATAGACGGCGGCAAACAGGCGCACGCCGTCCCTCATGGGAATGTAGTATTCGTGTTTGGTGTAGTGCTCCTGGACCCAGGCGGACCCCGGGACCGGACCCGGAGCCTGGGCGAAAGACGGCATGAACGCCGCCAGCACAACAAGCGCGGGCAGAGCCGTAGGCAACGGCCGATGGCGCAGAATGTTCATGCTTCTCCTCCTTGCCTTTTTGCGTCCTTGCGATGCGCCGGCAAGGGTATCACCGCTTCGGGCTCGGGTGTAGGGTTTTCGCCCGCAAGCGAACGGTGCCGGCCGCTGAGATGCGCGACTCACGTCGCCGATCGGGCGGTCGAGCGATCTACCCCGGCGGCGGATTGCCGATGGGGGATCCGAGTCGATCTCCCGACGCGGGGCTGGTCTGGAGGTCCTTCGGCAAAACCGCCGGGCGCACAGCCCTTCCGGCCCGGTGCGACCGCCACTCGACGAATCCCGATCGCGCCAGGCTGAAAAGCGAGGGCGTGTTGCTCGCCAGTAGCTTCAACCATGCCGTGCGGCTCGACTGGCGGAAGTAGATACCGCGGAAGAGCAGGCGGCTGGCCAAATGCATGAGCTGGTGGGCGAACGGCTTCCGATTGTCGACCAGCCATCTCTGAGCCCGGTGGAATGCGCCGGGGCTGTAGCAATGGTTCCATGAATGGCGCACCTCCGCCTCCGCCTCGTCCGGCGTGAGACCGCGCGGTGTGAACGCCATCTTGAAAGCTTGGAAATCGAGCCAGTGCCGGGGGCGCGTGAGCCGCCCCCCTTTCTCCAGACGCTCGTAAAGAGGCGTCGCCGGATAGGGAGTGAGCAGCCCGAAAACCGGAAGTCCCGGAGGCCAGGAATCGATCTCGGCCGCCGTGCGCGCCGAGACCCCGGGAGAGTCGCCCTCCATGCCGTAGATGAACGAGGTGATGGCGTAGATGTCGCGGGCGGCCAGCGACTGCAGCGCCGAGGCGTACGAAGCGGGCTTGTTGAAGCCTTTTTGCGCCGCCTTCAGGCTCACCGGGTCCAGGGACTCGAGA
>CAZHQK010000152.1:0-3847 GCA_964534795.1 uncultured Acidobacteriota bacterium | reverse complement strand
AGTTCGCCTTGAAGATCCTTTTCTGACGGCCCCTGTGGAGGGGCGATCCCTCAGGGGACGCCCCTCCTGAGAAACCCTCGCATCCGCAGGAGAATCGATCATGGGAACCAGGCTTTTGGCCATAGGCCCCGCGCTGCTGGCGGCGGCGATGCTGTTGCCGGCACAAGCGCCGAAGGTTCTGACTCTGGACGACATCTTCCAATACAGAATTCCTTCCGACCCCCAGCTTTCGCCCGACGGCACGCAGATCCTCTATGTCACCTCGATCCGCGACCTGAAGGAGAACACCCAGAACACCGATATCTGGAAGGTCTCCGCCGCCGGCGGCACCGCCGTGCAGCTCACGCGCAATCCCAAATCCGATCAGTCGCCGCGCTGGTCGCCCGACGGGAATCGGATCGCGTTCCTCTCGGATCGCAGCGGCAAGAACCAGATCTACCTGATGGACGCCGCCGGCGGCGAACCCGAAGCGCTCACCGGCCAGAAGGACGGCATCATCAGCTTTGCCTGGTCTCCCGACGGCAAGCGCATGGCATTCACGGCACTCGAGCCCCGCTCGGAAGAAGAGGAAAAACAGATCAGCGAGCGCTGGCTGCCGCGCGTGGTCGATCAGGATCTGCGTTACGCCGCTCTCTGGGTACTCGACCTGGAATCGCGAAAACCCGTTCAGATCACGCGCGGGAAACTCCACGTCAACACGTTCGACTGGTCCCCCGACGGCGCCTCCATCGCATTCAGCGCGCCCACCACGCCCGATCTCGAGGAGTCCGATACCGCCGATGTCTACGTGGTTCCCGCCGGGGGAGGAGAAATCCGCCGGCTCAGCAGCTTCACCTCCGGCGACAACAACCCCCGCTGGTCGCCCGACGGCCAGCGCATCGTGTTCGCTTCGCGCGGCAATGCCCGCAGCGGCGCCGTCAACACACACCTGTACGAGATCGCGGCCGGCGGCGGGACGGCACGCGACCTGACCGCGGGCTTCGACGAATCCCCTGCGTTCGCCGCCTGGTCGCCCGAGAACGACACGATCTATTTCAGCGCCACCGTCAAGGCTTATCGCCATCTTTTTGCGCTGCCGGCAAAGCAAGTCACCGCGGGAAACCGTGTCTACAGCGGGTTCTCCTTCGACCGCCGATGCCGCAACGTCGCTTTCATCCGCGAGAGCGGCAGCGAGCCTCCCGAGATCTATTTCGCCCAGGACCTGGCCTTCGAGCGGGCGCGCCGGCTGACGGACATCAATCCCCAACTCCGAGGCGTTGCCCTCGGCAGGCAGGAAGTCGTTCACTGGAGGAACTCTTCGGGCCAGGAGATCGAGGGAATCCTCGTCAAGCCGGTCGGTTACCAGGAAGGCAAGCGCTATCCCCTGCTGCTGGTCATCCACGGCGGCCCGGCGGGCGTGGACCTCGACAACTTCAGTCTGGTCAAGAGCGCATATCCGGTCCAGGTGTTCGCGGGCCGCGGCTACGCCGTGCTCATGCCGAACTATCGCGGCTCGACCGGCTACGGCGAGAAGTGGCGCCAGGGCAATGTCGGCAGCCTGGGGGCCAACGAGTTCGACGACATCAACAGCGGCATCGATGAGCTGATCCGGCGCGGCCTGGCCGATCCCGACCGCCTCGGCTTCATGGGCTGGAGCTACGGCGGCCACATGACCTACTACGCCGTCACCCACAGCAGTCGCTTCAAGGCGGCCAGTGCGGGCGCCGGAGCGACCAACATGGTCAGCATGTACGCGCAGACCGACTTGCCGGGTTTTTACTCCAAGACCTACTTCGGCTTTCCTCCCTGGGAGAATTTCGATTTCTACATCGAACACTCGAGCTTTTACCGGGTCAGGGATGCCCGGACGCCGATCCTCATGCAGTACGGCGAGAGGGACGCGCGCGTGCCGCTGCCGCAGGGGTTCGAATTCTATCGCGCCATGAAGGAACTGGGTGTGCCTTGCCAGCTTGTCATATATCCCGGGCAAGGCCACGGCATCACCGAGCCCCGTTACCAGAAGGATCTCATGCAGCGCAACCTGGACTGGTTCGAGCGCTGGATCCGATAGAGCGCGGCGGGCCACAGCCGGGCGGGACGCAACGCGTCAGGGCGTTACGACGAGCGGCAGTTCGACGCAGCTGGCCCGGCCGGGAGCGTGGTAGATCCGCTGCACGGCCTTGCGGTAGTCACCGGGTTTCGCCCAGAAGATATTGGGAACGAAGGTCTGCGGGTTGCGGTCGTAGAGCGGAAACCAGCTCGATTGCACCTGCACCATGATCCGATGCCCCGGCAGGAATACGTGGTTGGCCGTCGGCAGCTCGAAACGGTACGGCAGCGGCTGATCCGGTGCGATCGGTCGCGCCTCTTCGCGGCTCTCGCGATAACGCCCGCGGAATATGTCCGCCGAAACCATCAGCTGGTAACCGCCCATGGCAGGCTGCCCCGCCACCTGATCGGGATAGACATCGATCAGCTTGACCACCCAGTCGGAATCCGTGCCGCTCGTCGAGGCCATCAGATTGGCGACCGGCCGGCCGCTGATCTTGATCGGCGCCGCCAGCGAATCGGAGACGAACGTGGCGACGTCCGGGCGCCCGGACGCTTCGCGCTGGTCGTCGACCAGCCATTGCGACCAGGTCAAACCGTTTTCGTAACCCACCGGCTGAATCGGACGCGCACGATAGGGAACTGGCCGCGCCGGGTCGGAAACATACTCCTCGAAAGGAGCCTCGTCCGCAGCGGGCGCCTCGAAACGCATCTTCCGGCCGGCGGCCATGTAGAGCGGTGTCGGCCGGATCGAGCAGCCTGAGGTGCAGCCGGCCGGCCAGGCGTTCAGGTAGCGCCATGTGTTGGTGCCGGTTTCGAAGGCGGCGACGGGCGCGATGCCCGCTTTGGGCGCTCCGTCCTTCAGATGCTCTGCCAGAAAGGGGCCCAGCATTCCCTTGCGGAAATGCAGCGCCGTATCGCTGCCGAACCGGAGCGCGCCCAGGGAGCTTCCGTCCTGGATCATCTGCCCGTGATACCAGGGCCCGAGCACCAGAAAGACCTTGTCGTTGGCGCTGTCTTTGGGCTCGAGCGCCTTGTATACGGCGACGGCACCGTAAATGTCCTCCTGGTCCCAGAGACTGTGAACCAGCATCACGGGCACCTCGAGCGGCCGGGCGGCCAGCAGCCGGTCGACGGCCTGATCGCGCCAGAAGGAGTCATAGGCCGGATGCTCGAGCAGCTTGCGCCAGAACCCGAGCTGTTCCAGGCCGCGCCGGCGCCCGAGTTCGCCTGCCGATACCGCCTGCATGAACATGTCGTAGTCGTCGTAATGGCTCGTCCACCACTTCGCCTCCGAGGCGCGCGTCGCCTCCTGTTCGTAGATATACGGCATCATCTGCTGGCGGAACGCGCCGTTGTGAAACCAGTCGTCGCCGATCCAGCCGTCCACCATGGGGTTCATCGGCACGGCGACCTTGAGCGCGGGATGCGGGTCGAAAAGGGCCATGAGCGCGAGAAAGCCGTCGTAGGATATGCCCAGTATGCCGACTCGGCCGTTGCTCTCCGGAACGTTCTTCACCAGCCACTCGATAGTGTCGTACGTGTCGGTGGCGTGGTCGACCGGCGTGGGGTTGAGCGGGCCGCGCAGCGGGCGGTTCATCACGTAATCGCCCTCGGAGCCGTACTTGCCGCGCACGTCCTGAACCACGCGGATGTAGCCGCCCTCGAGAATTACGTCGGTGGCGTTGTCGTACCCGTACAGGATCGCACCCAGGTGGCTGCTGGCGGCGTGGCTCGTGAGTGCCGCGGCGTTGTACGGCGTGCGCGTCAGCAGAATCGGCGCGCTCTTCGCCCCCTTGGGCACGAGGATCACCGTGTA
>CAZHQK010000151.1:0-18673 GCA_964534795.1 uncultured Acidobacteriota bacterium | reverse complement strand
TGTCCGTCAACTCGGGCGGCAGGAACTTCAGGGCCACGAAGCGCTTCAACCTGAGGTCCTCGGCCTTGTAGACGATCCCCATGCCGCCCCGGCCGACCTCCTCGACGATCTTGTATTTGCCGGCGATGAGCGCCCCCGGCTTCAGGACGCTGACGGCGGGCTCCGGCGTCGCGGCGATGGAGGCCGTCTCCTGATCGGCCTCGGCTCCGAGCGGCGTCCCGCAGTTGCTGCAGTAGTGGGAGTCGCCTTTGATTGTGGCGTGGCAGTGTCTACATTCCACGATTATTTTTCCGCGCCGAAGACCCCCATCAATCGGACGGCCTTCGCGTTCATTCCTCCGGCCGGCCTGTAACTCTCTCGGGCAAGTTCATTCCGGTCAGCAGTGTAGTCGGTGTGGTAAAGAACGAATCCCCCAATCTCTCCCAAAAGGGCGCTGCAACAGTCATGCGCGGCCACGTGGATATCCGGCCGCCAAGCGGAACCCAACACGATTCACAGCGATTTCCTATCCTTTGCCGATCAACATAGCACCGGTCGGGATTAGAATCACCCGGAATTTCCCCGAGCGAGAGCAAAGGTCGATGGGTTTCGAGACCCGTGGGGGCCGATCGCCTGGCGGGACGAGAGCGAGATCCCGAACTCTGAGATCCGGCCCCCTATGCCGCTGCCGTCCCGCGGTTATGCCCTGCGCCGGGCGATCGCGAGAGCGGGCGAAAACGACCGCCGTCCGCGCGCAAGCAGGAAGAATTGCGGGAGATGAAGCCGGGAACATAGAGGGTCTGCCCGGCTCTTGGAGCGTTGCATTCGGCCGTCCGGAGGCGTATGCTCGGCGCAGCACGGAAATCCGAACTCGTCACCCGGAACGGGAACACTTATGATCGGCCAGAGACTGGAACATTTCCGCATCGTTGAGAAGATCGGCGCCGGGGGCATGGGGGTTGTCTACCGGGCCCATGACGAGCAGCTGGACCGTGACGTCGCCATCAAGGTCCTGCCTGCCGAGAGCTTCCGCGACCCCGCATCCCGCGCGCGTCTGCTGCGCGAAGCCCGCATCGCCTCCAAGCTGAACCATCCTCACATCTGCACGATCCACGAGGTGGGAGAATCGGAGGGACAGGCCTTCATCGCCATGGAATTGGTGGAGGGCCGATCCCTGAGCGCCGTCCTCGAGGGCGGGGCGTTGCCCGTGGACCGGGTGTTGCGCTACGGAGTTCAGTTGGCGGATGCTCTGGCGCACGCGCACGAGCGCGGCGTGGTGCACCGCGACCTCAAGAGCGCCAATGTGGTCGTCACACCCGAGGGCCGGGCGAAAGTGCTCGACTTCGGACTGGCGGGCCGGCTGAGCCGCGAGGACTTGACGGATGCCACAACCCGAACTCAGGAGTCCACGACCCTGTCGGGCAAGATCGTGGGCACGCTCGCCTACATGGCGCCGGAGCAGCTGCGCGGGCAGCCCGCCGACGAGCGCAGCGACATCTGGGCGCTGGGCGTGGTGCTCTACGAGATGGCTTCAGGGACGCGGCCCTTCAAGGGGCAGACCGGCTTCGAGCTGACTTCGGCGATTCTCAGCCAGGCGCCGCCCCCGCTGCCGCCCGGCCCCGGAGGCCCTCCGAAGGCTCCGGTGCAGGCGCTGATCGATCGCTGCCTGCAGAAGAACCCCGACCGGCGCTACCAGCGGGCGGGCGACGTACGAGCGGCGCTGGAAGCCATCGAGTCGGGCACGGCTCCCGCGGCCTGGCCGGCTGTGAAGTATGCGCTGTCGCGCCGCCGCCGGCTGGCACTGGCTGCGGGTCTTGCGCTCGTTCTCGCGATCGTGGCGGCACTCGACGTCGGTGGCCTGCGCCGGCGCCTGCTCGGCGGAGGCGCGGCGCGCGGGCCTCGTTCTCTGGCCGTCCTGCCGGTGGCGAATCTATCCGGCGATCCCGAGCAGGAGTATTTCACCGACGGCATGACCGACGCATTGATCACGGATATCTCGAAGATCGGCGCTCTGAAGGTCATTTCCCGCACGTCGGTGATGCCATACAAGGGCGCGAAGAAACCCCTGCCGGAAATCGCACGCGAACTGAAGGTGGACACGGTGCTCGAAGCTTCGGCGGTGAGGGAGGCCGGACGCGTGCGCGTCACGGCGCAGCTGATCGAGGCGGCGACCGACCGCCATCTTTGGGCCGAGAGCTACGAGCGCGACATGAGCAGCATCCTGGCGCTCCAGAGGGAGGTCGCCCGGGCCGTCGCCCGCGCGATACAGGTCAAACTGAGGCCGGAGGAAGAAAAGCGCCTCGTCGGGGCCCGCGCCGTCAATCCCGCGACCTACGAAGCCTACTTGAGGGGTATGTTTCACCTCAACAAGGAGACGTCGGCCGATGTCCAAAAGGGCATCGCCTACCTCCACGCCGCCGTGGAAAAGGACCCGGCGGATCCGTTGGCGTACGCGGGTCTTGCGCTGGGCTACATCGCGATCGCCCACGGCGCGGACCCTACCGAGGATGCCATGCAAAGAGCCAAAGCCGCCGCAGGCACTGCCCTGAAACTGGATGACACGCTGCCCGAGGCCCTCCTCGCCTCCGGATTCGTGAAAGGCTACTACGAGTGGCAATGGGAAGAAGCGGAGCGGGAAATCCGCCGGGCATTGGACGTCAATCCCAGCTCGGCCGAAGGGTATTTTCATCTCTCGTGGTTCCATGCCCTGTTAGGCCGCATGGATGAAGCCATAGAGGAGCACATACGCGCCCAGGAACTCGATCCGTTCAATCCCGCAAACACGGCCTGGCTGGCAGAACTGTACAGGTGGGAGAGAAGATACGACGAGGCAGCCGCCGAAGCGCTCAAGTCCATCAAGATGGCCCCCGGGTACCCCGTGGGCCACTTGGTCCTGGGGCTTGTTCAACAGGACAGGGGGATGTATGACGAAGCCATCGCATCCCTCCAGAAGGCAGCCGAGGCCGACCCCGAATGGCGATGGGCGCTCGGGCCCACCTATGTGGCGGCCGGCCGGAAGGATGAGGCGAGGAAGCTCCTGGCCGAGCTGCAGCAACGCAAGGTCATTCCGTGGAACGCTTTCTGGCTGCTCGCGATCCACGCGGCCCTGGGGGAGATCGACGAGGCGTTCCGCTGGCTCAATTACGAGCACCCGCACGCCTGGTTCCCCTGGGTGCGCGTGTTGCGGTTCCAGGGGATGGACTCCCTGCGCAAGGACCCGCGCTTCCCGGATCAGTTGCGCCGCATGAATCTTCCGCCGCTTCAGGCAGACAAAAAGGCGAAGGTCTCGCCGGTCTGAAGTATCGAGACCGGACTGAAAAGCCCGCGCATCGCCGACCGGAACTGCAGACCGCGGACCATAGACCGAAGCTGATCGCGTTCCTGCGGAATCCTCCCCGCACCATCCCGAAAGCGGCGGGTATCGCGCTCGATCCACGGCTGCCGCTCGATGGATCGGATATCCGGCCCGTGCGCGGTACGGGCGGGCGTTCACCCGGGGACACGCAGCACCAGGGCGGTCTTCACGCTCCCGGGGCACCTCGAGCGCCGACAGCGCGCGCACCGGAAGCCTTCGCCGAGGTCGCACGGCACGCACCGGTCTGTAACACTCCCTGTGCAGGGAGGGCATACGAACCTTGCATTGGGGTTGACGGAACAAACCGCCGCGTTATACTTTTCTGCAGAAATGTAATACGGAAAAGCCCCAATGGAACATGTGACCGTTTCGACAAAAGGATGGGTCGTCATCCCGGCGCGCCATCGCGCCAAGTATGGGCTGGCTCCGGGGTCGCGGCTTCGGGTTATAGACTACGGCGGCGTACTCGCCCTGGTTCCGGTGTCCGGCGATCCGATTCGCAAGGCCCGTGGGATGCTGAAGAGCGGGACTTCTCTTACACGGGCGTTGCTCGCCGAACATCGAAGGGAACGCGCGCGTGGTGTCCGAACCTAAGAGCTACGTGCTGGATGCATACGCGTTGCTCGCATATCTCCAGGACGAACCCGGAGCGGCAAGGGTCCAGAGGTTGCTGAACCTCGCCAAGAAGCGACGGGCGGCCCTCTGGATTTCAGTTGTGAATCTTGCCGACGCCCTATACATCACCGAACGCGAAAGGGGTCTTGCGAAGGTTCAGCAGGCCATCGCCGTCATCGATGAGCTGCCGCTCAATGTCGTCGAGGTCGATCGCGCGCTCGCTTTTTCCGCAGCCCATGTCAAGGCCCGGCACGCACTGGCCTTTGCCGATGCCTTCGCCGTTGCATTGGCAAAGGAAAGGAAGGCGTCCGTTGTCACAGGGGATCCCGATTTCAAGACGGTTGCGAAAGAAATCCCCATTGAGTGGCTTGCATGAGGCACGAGGTCCGACGCTCGTTTTTCACTCCCGTTGAATGAACGCCCGCGGGGGGATCTGTCGGCGGGCTCGGCGGACGAGATTAGTGCGGATGAACCGCCGCCGTCGATCGTGTCGGGCCTGCAGGTGCCGGCCGGTCGGTGCGGCGTCGCCTCCCCGGCGCCCGGGCTAGCCCGCCGGGTGCGCTTCCAGCCAGCGTACGGCGCGCAGCGCCGCCATGCAGCCGAAGCCGGCGGCCGTCACCGCCTGGCGGTACTCGCCGTCGTGCACGTCGCCCGCCGCGAAGACTCCGTCGACGCTGGTCTCCACGTGCCGGCGCGTCACGACATAGCCCCGGGCGTCCAACTCGAGGACACCCCTGAGGAAATCCGTGCTCGGCTCATGGCCGATGGCCATGAAAACCCCGTCGATGCGCATCTCGCTCTCCTGCCCGTCGAGCACGTTCTTGACGCGCACGCCTTCGAGGACTTCCTTGCCGATATAGCCGGTGAGCACGGTGTTCCAGAGAAATTCGATCTTGGGATGGCTGCGCGCGCGCTCCTCCATGATCCTGCTGGCGCGCAGCCGGTCGCGGCGGTGCACCACGATCACCCGGGAAGCGTGGTGCGCCAGGGTGAGTGCTTCCTCCATGGCGGTGTCGCCCCCGCCCACCACCATCACCTCGCGGCCGCGGAAGAAAAAACCGTCGCAGGTGGCGCAGGCGGAGAGCCCGCGATTGCGGTAACGGTCCTCGTCGGGCAGGCCGAGCCATTTCGCATTGGCGCCGGTGGCCACGATCACGCTGCGGGCCTCGTGCCAGCCGCCCGCGGTGCGCACGCGGAACGGCCCCCCGGGTGGGAAGTCGGCCTCCTCGGCGTCCTCCTCGAGGATCTCGGTGCCGAAGCGCTCCGCCTGCCGGCGCATGCGCTCCATGAGTTCGGGCCCGGAGATCCCCTCGGGGAAGCCGGGGAAGTTTTCCACCTCCGTGGTGAACATCAGCTGGCCCCCGGGCATGCGCAGGGCCCTGGGCTCGGAAGCCAGGACGAGGGGCGACAGGCCCGCCCGCGCCGCATAGATGGCGGCCGTGCAGCCTGCCGGCCCCGATCCGATGACGATCAGATCTCGCATGATGCTCCGGCTCGAAGCTAGGTCCAGACGCTCAGGTAGACGCCGAGCCCCATTTCGCGGATCTGGGTCTCGTGCATCTCGAGGCCGTCCACATGCTCTTCCTCGTCCTTCAGGATTTTCTTGAGCAGCTCCGCCGTCCCGTGGTCGGCGTGTTTGCAGCCGGAGCTCTCGATCAGCCGGTTGTACATGGCAACCGCGGCATGCTCGAGCTTGAGGTCGTTCTTGATCATCTCGGGCACCGTCTGGCCGATGTTGATCTTCTGGTACTTGCTCATGTTGGGCGACCCGTCCAGGAACAGGATGCGCTCGATGAGCAGCTCGGCGTGCTTCATCTCGTCGATCGCTTCCTTCTTGATGAAGTCGGCCAGTTTCTTGTACCCCCAGTTTTCGCACATTTCGGAATGGAGAAAGTACTGGTTGATGGCCGTGAGCTCCTCGCTCAACGCCTCGTTCAACCCGTCGATCACTTCCGCGTTCCCTTTCATGATCCCTCCTTGGAAAAGCGCAATGATTGTCGCATCAACTAGCACTCGCGCACAGGCTCGGCGGCGCGTTGCGGTGCCGGCGGCTCCGCGTGCGCCTCATTGCCCGCCGAGCTCGAGCTGCACGCGCCGGGTCTGCCGGCCCCCGAACTTGGACTCGACCCGAAACTCGATCCAGCCGCCCGGACCCGACACGCGGGCCAGGCAGCGGAAGCGCCGGGAATCCTTGGCGCGCAGCCGGAACTCGCTCGCCTTGCCCCCGACAACTGTAACCGCGGCGTCCTGCGGATTCAAGGGGTCGACGCGCGCGCTGCCCGGGGGAATCTCCAGGATGCGGACGTTGTCGGAGGAAGTCACCGTGATGCGGTCCTGGACGGCCCTGCCGAGCTGGTTGGCCCTGTCCGAAGACGTCGGGTAGGCGCGATCGTTCGCCACCGTCACGTCGACCCACACCAGATCCCGGCCGGCGGGGCGCACCTCCACCCTGCTGATTTCCACCTTGGGGAACTGCGACGCGCAGTAAAGCACGAACAGGGCGTTGCGCAGCGCTTCGGTCTCCATGTAACGCGCGGGCGGGGTGCGCTCGATATGCTTGCGCGCGCTGCCGCCGATCCAGATGTCGCCGAGATCGGGATGGCGGAACTTGTGCGGGGCGATCCAGCCCTCGCCGGTGAGGTCGACGTCGATCCACTTCATGAACTCCTCGTCGTCCACCCGGCCGTCGTTGTTCGCGTCGGCCTCCGAGACGGGCCGGCCCCAGAGTTCGATCAGGTAGCTGTAGGCTCCGAGCATGTAGTAGTCGGAAGCCTGGTGCTGCCCCGACAGGCCGCTGATCGTGGGGGTGTAGTCCTTGAGGATGCGCGCGCCCTGGGTGACGATCTCCGTCTGCACGTCCATGTCGTGCTGGTACTCCGGCGGCGGGACGCGCGGGAAAAGCTGGGCGTATTTGTCGGTCCTGCGCATCTCCTCCAGGCGCGCGGCGACGCGCGCTTCCTGCTCGCGCCTCTGCTCGGCGGTCATGGTGCGCGTGCGCGCGTCGGGCGGCGCGGCGAACATGATCAGCCGGCCGGTGTTGTGATAGTGGAAGCCGGCGAAGATGTTGGGGTGCCGGCGCTGGAACTCGTAGGCGTTGCGGGTTTCCGGCTCCGACAGGGGATAGGGCCAGCCCGCCTGCAGGTTCCAGCCGTAGGCGAAATTGCGGTTGGGGTCGGGGCCGCCGATGTCGTCCTCGTTGATGCGCCCGTCGCCGTCGTTGTCGTAGCCCTCGGGGCCGAGGCGGCGGAAGCGCAATCCCTCCTCGTTCCTGTCGGCGACACGCACGAAGCGGCGCTTGTCGGGCGAAAGCTTGAAGTCTCCCTGCGGGTCCTCGACATACATCACCGAAATCTCGCCGTCGCCGTCGACGTCCTCGTTCTGGTCCTCGTCGTAGAGGCCGTCGCCGTCGTTGTCCTCCGGGCGGTAGGGTTCGCGCGGATCGTTGGCGGTGTTGGGAAAGCCGGCGTAGGAGTCGTTGGCGTCGACGTTCAGGCCGGGCAGGATATAGAACGTGCGCGTATCCACGAGCTCGTGGACATAGGGGTCGTATTCGTAGCGCGTCAGCAGGTACCAGGCAAGGTAGAGCGAGCAGGTGATGCCGTTGATCTCGTTGCCGTGGATCGCGCCGTCGACCCACATGGCCGTTTTCGATTCCGGAGAACCGGTGGTCTTGTTGGTGATGGTGAGCAGGTACTGGTCGCGACCCATCCGGCTCTTGCCGATGCTCCCAATGTCCGCGAGTTGCGGATATTGCTTCTGCATGTCGTGCATCAGCCTGGTCCATTCCTCGTAGCGGTAGTACCTCTTCCAGCTGATGGGAAAGTCGAGTTCACCGTGATAGCCGCCCGGGCTCAACTGGAGCTTCTTCTGCGCGGGCACCGGCCGCAAATGCCCCGCGGCCGCGAGGGCGCTCAGGATCAGGGCTGCCGTCAGGATCCGTTTCATTGTCCGGTTCATCGCAGGCTCCTCCGTCAGTCGACCTTGAATTCTTTGACCTGGGTTCCGCCCTTCTGGGAGGTGACCACCACCTTGAGGGGAATATCGCCCTCGACGGCCACCAGCCATGTCACCTCGCGCCGGCTGCCGCTTCCCTTGACGTACTCGCTCTCGACCGGCGGGCGCTGCGGCGGCCCGCCGCCCGGCATCGCCGGACCGAAGCGCTGCGCCGCCGGAGCCTCCGCGGCCGTCGGCGTCTCGCTTTCCGGGCGGTATCCGGGAACTTCCATGGTGCCTTCCAGAACTCCGAGATGCATCCATGGGGAGCCCTGGATGTAACGGATCTTGTCGCGTTCCCCGAGCAGCCAGACGGCGTCCTGGCGGTTGCCCGCCAGCTGGGCGCCGCGCGCGACGTGCGTGGCCAGCGGGCCCGCGTTCTCGATGACCGCCGTGACCTGCACCAGCTTGTATCGTCCCGCCCCTTTGCCCGGCCGGATGCGGAAGGTATCGCCGGCCTGCTCGATGCTTGTTGCGCCCGGGCCGTCGCCGCTGTAAAGGACCGACGCCTTGACATCGGCGATGCGCAGGCGCGGCAGGAGCTTCGCCTTGTAGAGCTCGAACTGCCAGTGCAGCTCGCATACGCCGCGCAAAGTGTCGCCCGGGATGGCGTTGCTCGGGCTGTACCGGGAAACCCACCCGCCGATCTCGCCCTCGCCCAGTTCCGGATGCTTGAACTTCTGCCAGGGGACGAAGCGTTTGCCCCCGGATTTCTCCTGATGATCGATATAGGCGCTCTCCCACAGGGCGCGGTCGTCCTCGCCCGCGAATCCCGGCAGGCCCCGGGTATCCTTGCGCCAGTTCCACAGCTCGGTGCTCATGGCCCAGGCGCCGAACTGCGCATAGGCCCAATCGATGAATATGCCGTAGCCGTAAGGCTGCTTCTGCTCGTCGTTATAAGGATGGCGCCAGCCGCGCGGCGCTGCCGGCGCGGCACGCGCGGGCGCGCGCCCCGGCGCGCCGGCGCCCGCCGGCCCGGGACGCGCGGCCTCGCCGGATTTCTGTTCCTTCCACGCCTCCGGTATTTCTTCGCCCAGCAGCTCCAGGTACTTTCTGCCCATGACCCGGTCGTAGACCGCCAGGTCCTTGCGATCCATGCGCGAGTCGGGCCAGCGGGCAAAGGGACGATAGGTGAAGCCGCCCGAGGTGTGGTAGGACTGCGCCATGAGGATATTGGTGTGGTTGGTGAAGAACTCGAGCACGGCATGCGCCTCGGGCGAAGAGGAGGGATAGAAGCCGCTGCCGCCCTGGCTTTCGTCGTCCTTGAACCAGCCTTCGGGGAAGTTGCGGTTGACGTCGATGCCGCGCTCGGAATCCTCGCCGCGCCGGCCGTCGCCGTCGTTGTCCTTGTCTTCGACGATCACCGAATAGCGCTGCCGGGTGGTGCTCTCCCCGCTTGCCAGGCGGATCATCACCCTCGGGTCGCGCTCGTACAGAACGTAAGCACCCTGGGGATCGGGATAGCGGAACTGTGTGATCAGCCCGTCACCGTTGAGGTCGTCGGGGCCGTCTTCGTTGACGCGGCCGTCGCGGTCGTCGTCCTCCATCATGGAATTCTGCCGCTGGGATATCCCCGCCTCGACGCTGTTGTAGACGCCGTCCGGGTTGACCACGGGACAGATGTAGAAGGTGCAGTCGTCGACGAGCGTGGTGATCTCGGCGTCCGTGCCGTAGCCGCTCACGAGCTTGTCGATGATGTAGAGGCACACTTCGGTGCCCGTGAACTCGTTGCCGTGGGTGCCGCCGTCGATCCATATGCCGGGCTTCCCCTGGTAGGGTTTCATCGGGGGCACGTTGTTCACGTTCTCGCTGCGCGGGTTGCGCAGAGGCACGTGCCGGTCGATGGTCGTGCCCGTTCGCATGTTGGAGATCACCAGGACGAAGATCGGGCGGTCCTTGTTGCTGCGGCCGATCTCGACCAGTTCCGTGATGGCGGGATAGGCGGCGGCGACTTTCTTGAGATAGTCGACCGCGCCCGTGTACCCGTGGAAGTCGTCGAAGCTGATCTCCACTTTCCGGGCGGCATAGGGCGCCGCGCCCAGAAAGAACAGCAGGCAGAAGGATGCGAGCGCGCGCTCGGCAATGCGTGATGCTGGCCTCATGGAACAATCCCTCCGGTACGATGACAGCACTCCCTAGTGTGCGATAGGACCGCGGCCGACTCCACAATTTTTTTGCCCCGGCGATCGCCGGCCGCCCTTGGAGCGGCGCCCGCGGTCCTCTATACTTTGTCGGGGCCGCGACAACTCAGGCATCGGCCGGCGCGCGCCACGCAAGAACATGCTGATCCGCAAATCTCCCGATATTCGTTATTCCGAAATCACGCCCCGGGAGGTCTACCTGAACCGCCGCCGCTTCCTGCTCCGGGCGGGGGCGGCAACGGCCGGCTGGCTCGCAGCCGGCGCGGCGGGATCCGCCGGCGCGCCGGCGGAACAGAAGCTGGCATACGACAAGAGCGACCTGAGCACGCGCGGCGAGACGCTTACGCCGCGGGAGACGATCGCCGCGCACGCGAACTTCTTCGAGTTCGGCTCGGGCAAGGGCGACCCGGCGCGCTACGCCGGCAGCCTTCGCACCCGGCCCTGGACGGTCGCCATCGAAGGGCATGTGCACAAGCCCGGACGATACGATGTCGATGACGTGCTGCGCATGCACCCGGCGCTCGAGGAGCGCATCTATCGCATGCGCTGCGTCGAGGGCTGGTCCATGGTGATCCCCTGGATCGGGATACCCTTGCTGTCGGTGATCCGGAAGGTGGAACCGCTGTCGAAGGCGCGCTTCGTGGCCTTCGAGACGCTGTACGACCCGGAGCAGATGCCGGGCCAGAAACGCGACCTGCTGCCGTGGCCCTACGTCGAGGGCTTGCGTCTGGACGAAGCCATGCACCCGCTGACCATCCTGGCCGTGGGCCTGTACGGCGAGGTCCTTCCCAACGCGAACGGCGCGCCGCTGCGCCTCGTGGTCCCCTGGAAGTACGGTTTCAAGAGCATCAAGTCGATCGTCGCCATCCGCTTCGTCGAGACGCAGCCGCGCACGACCTGGAACCGCGCTGCTCCCCGGGAATACGGCTTTTACGCCAACGTCAATCCGAAGGTGCCGCATCCGCGCTGGAGCCAGGCACGCGAGCGAAGAATCGGGGAGTTTTTCCAGAGGGACACCCTGATGTTCAACGGTTACGCCGACCAGGTGGCGGGCCTCTATGCGGGCATGGACCTCAGAAAACTGTACTGAACGCAGAGCGCCGCCGGAATTCAGTATTCCCCGGCCTTGCGCATTCCGCGCGCATCGACGGCGCCTGTAAAGCCGACGATCTTCCCTTCCTGATCGTGCTCGGCGGCGAGACGACAGGCGTTGCCCAGCGCCCTGACCGGGCGCTCCCCATGACCTGCCTGTACCGAAGCGGCGCGCATTCCGGCGGGCATTCTTCCCCCTTTGCTTTCGGGATATCTGCATGCCGGCAGCGCATTGTCGCTCTCTCGTGCGAGATCCGCCAAGGCAGCGTTCGCAGTGTCCTCACTGCGTCTTGATGTCCTGCTTCGCATCGCCGGCTGGGAAACAGAGTTCGGGCACCGCCGCGAGCGGGAGGTGTTCCTGCACCGCGCGCTGCAGCGCGTCCGCCAGTGCCGGGTCGCCCACGAGATTGCCGCCCGCTACGCGACCGTCCCGCAGAAGAATGCGCACGAGTCGGGCCTCGTCGGCCCGTTCGATGATGCGATCGGCAGGCGTTTCCGCCTCGAAGCGGCCGACGCTGAAGACAGGCAGTTCCACCACCTTGAGGTAGGTTGCGGGCGGGTTGCCTTCATAGGTCACAGCGGCTCCTGCCATGGCGCGTCCCGCGAGGGCCCCCTGCTCCGCCGCAACCGTCCAAAGTCCCCAGACAATGCCGCGGTGCTCGGCGACATCGCCTGCCGCCAGCACATCGGGATCATTCGTTTGCAGGCCGTCATTCACCACCAGTCCGCGATTCACCGCAAGGCCCGCGGCACGGCCCAGATCCGTGTTCGGCCGCACGCCGGCTGCGATGATGACGAGGTCGGCCGGCACTTCCGTGCCATCCGCCAAACGCACGGCCCGCACGCCGTCGTCGCCCACGATTTCGGTAACCTTGACAGCGGTGCGGACATCGATTCCGAGCTTCCCGAGGTGATCCGCAAGCCGGGCGGCGGCGCTCCCGGCCAGTTGCCGCGGAAGAAGCCGGCCTGCCTCTTCCAGAACGATCACGGCGAGACCGCGCCGCGCCAAAGCGCCTGCGGTCTCCAGGCCGAGCAGTCCGCCCCCGATGCACACGCAATTCGCCCCCCTGCGTGCGCGCTCCAGGATCGCATCCGCATCGTCGAGGGTCCGCAGAACGTGAACTCCGAGGAAGCGAACGCCGGCGATCGCGGGGACATGAGGATGGGCGCCGGTCGCTACCAGCAGCCGGTCGTAGGGCAGCATGCTGCCATCGTCCAGCACGACCAGGCGCCGGGAGCGATCCAACCGCCTTGCCTCGGCGTGCACGAGCCGGATGCGCCGCTCTTCGAACCAGGGGCGGGCGCGGATCAGGAGATGATCCTTTGTCAGGGCACCGGCCAAGTAGCGCGTAAGACTGAGGCGGTAGTATGGGAGGGCGGGCTCGCGATGGACCAGCGTGATGACGGCCTCCGGGCTGAGGTCTCGAGCAGCCTCTGCGGCGGACAGTCCGGCTATGCCTCCTCCCAGGATCAAGAGTTTGGGACCTGCGCTTCCGTCTCCCGACCGAACGAACGTAGGCGAAGCAACGGGTTCATGGGCGGGCGATATTTCCGTTTCGAGCACGAATGCTTCCCGCGCTGCGCCGCAAACCGGGCATTCATCCGGCGGCTCGTCCCCCTCGTGGACATAACCGCAGACCGTGCACCTGAATCGCCTCATCATGACCTTTCCTCTGCCGGGGGCCCCACGCAGTGGCCGGACAGCATCGCTCGGGCGCCTGACTCCCAGGCACCCCGACGGCATGATATGGGGCAAGTTTCGGGGTTGAGTAGCCTGTCACCGAAATAAAACTCAGTAGCCCATGGCCTTGCCCGTGCCGCGCGGATCGGCGGCGCCGGTGAAACGCTCGGGCTTGCCGGCAGAACCGTATTCGACGGCAAGGCCGTGGGCGTTGCCCAGCGCCCGCACCGGGCGCACCTTGTGCCCCATCTTCTCCAGAGCCGCGCGCACCTCGGCGGGCATGCCCTCCTCCACGGCCAGGACATCGGGCTCGGCAAAACTGATCCGCGGCGCCGCGATCGCCCTGTCGACATCCATGCCGAAATCGATCAGGTTGATCACCATTTGCGCGACCGTCTGGCCGATGGTGTGACCGCCCGGAGTGCCGATGGCCACCCAGGGCCGGCCCCGGCGCAGGATGATCGTCGGGCAGTCGCCCGAAAGCTTCCTGCGCCCGGGATGGGCATCCATGGGGTTGCCTTTCGGTTCGAAAGTGCAATAGGCGAGCGAATTGTTGAGCCAGATCCCGGTGCCCGGCGGCATGATGCGGGCGCCGAAGGCATTCCCGAGGGTCTGGGTCGCGGAAACCACATTGCCGTGGCGGTCGGCGACGACGAAGTGGGTCGTGTGCGGATGTTCACCGGCAAATGACCGGGGCGGGACGAAAGGCCGCGCCTTTTCAAGGTCGATCTTGCCGACCTGTTCGCGCCAGTAGCTTTCCGACAGCAACCGCTCGAGCGGCGGAGGGCTGACATCCGGATCTCCGGCCCAGCGCAGGCGCACCCAGTAGCCGTGCTTGGTGACCTCGGCGAAACGGTGCAGGTAGCCGACGCTGTTGTGGCCGAGCGCCCGCAGATCGAACTGCGCCATCATTCCCAGGCGCACCAGGTAGTCGAAGGCGTTGGCCGGGGGCGAGGCGGTGACGACTTCGCAATCCCGGTAACGGATCCGGATCGGCGGCCACCATTCGGTTCGATGATCGACGAGATCCCGGAGAGCGAGAAAGCCCCCGCGCGCGCGCATCGCCTCGTCGACGGCGACTCCCAAACGGCCGCCGTAAAGGACTGCGGCGCCCTGCTCCGCGATCAGGCGCAGGGAAGCGGCGAGGTTCCGCTGCACCAGGAGTTCGCCTTCCTTCAGAGGCCGCCCCTCACGGCCGTAAAAAGCGCGCGCCTCGGGCGGGAACGACGCGAAAGCCGAAGCGATCGACGCGGCCAGCCTGCGGTCGATCGCGAAGCCGCGCTCGGCGAGCGCGAGTGCAGGCTCGATCAGCCGGGGCCACGCCAGCGAGCCGCGCGTTTTCCACAGAGCTTCCCAGGCATGCAAGTTGCCCGGAGTCGAAACGGCCTTGGCGCCGCGGCGGTTTTCCTCGAAATCCGGCGTGGGGGCGCGGAAGGCGTCCGAGTCGACGGCGGCAGGTATGCGGCCGCTCGGATTGAGAAACACGGCTTCCTTCTTGCCGGCATCGTAGATCACGATCGTGCCGTAGCCGCCGATGCCCGACATGTCGGGCTCGACGACGTTCAGCGCCGCCGCCACGGCAATGGCGGCATCGAATGCGTTGCCGCCGGCCTTGAGGACCGCGACGCCGGCTTCGGTAGCCAGCGGATGGGCGCTGGCGACCATGCCGGATCGCCCCACGGCCGGATCGGCCGCGGACGCCGCCGCAGCGGATGCCGGCAATGCGGCCAGAAGAACGTACAACGACAGTCCGATCCTGTATCGCATGAACGTAACTCCTCCGGCGAAAGCCGGCAAGGCCGAGCGTACCCGAAGCCATGCCGGATTCTGACCGGTTCGGGCGCTGCTGTCAACAATCCCCGGCCATATCGATCTCGCGGCAGGGCTGGTGGCTTTATCTGCGCAGCCAGAGGGCCGCAGAAGCAAGAGAGCCTATTCTGAAATACGGTCGCACGAGGGTTGCCTGGGCGGCGCAAAATGGTGGCAGCATGAAAGGATGATCATTATACTGAATTGGTTGGAGGCACAATCAACAGGAACTCGGGGGCGTTGCCCGGAGATTTGGACAAGCGGATAGTCACAGCGGGTCGAGAAACCCAGGAGCCATAATCCATGAGATTCGAGCGCATCAGCGTAAATCCTCATGTTTGCACCGGCAAGCCATGTATCCGTGGGCTTCGTTTTCCGGTTTCACGCCTGCTGGGCCTTCTGGCTTCCGGTGAAACAAGGGAAACGATTCTCAAAGCCTATCCTTATCTCGAGGCCGAAGATATTGAAGAGGCCTTGCGTTACGCCGCCTATCTCGCCGAAGAAGAAACGGTGGAACTCTCACGATGAGATTTCTTATTGACATGCCGCTATCGTGGGAGCTGGCGGCGCAGCTCGTCCGGCTGGGCCACGATGCTGTTCATGCCTTTGAAGCCGGACTTCATTGCGCTCCGGACGAGGCAATTCTGGAGCGGGCCCGAAATGAGCGGCGCATACTCGTCACAGCCGACCTCGACTATCCTCGACTCCTGGCCTTGGCACAAGCTCGAGGGCCTGGTCTGATCCTCTTCCGAGGCGGAGATTACAGCGAGCAGCAGGCTTCGCAGCGGCTGGCGCGAGCGCTGGAAGCAATTCCGAGCGATGAGTTGGTCGACTCCATCGTGGTCATTGAAAAAGGACGGATCCGTCGCAGACGTCTGCCGGTCGAGCCGAACACCTGAGCAAGACAGGGAACTGGCCTGAAGAAGTTGGTGAGCCCACAGGCCATGTGGGCTCACCCCGAGGATTCAATCCCGCGGCCGCACCGGGGCTTTCTATCCTTTCGTGCAGGTCGCAGGCCCTGGGGGAGCATGATCGAATCGCAAGGCCTTCGCAGGCTTTGAAGACAGAGCAGCTTTGTCTGACCTGTCCAGCCTACAGGCGCTGCAAGCCGGACGAGCGGATCGAGCCTCGGATTGCCCAATGTCGAAAGGAGCAGTATGGCTCCCACCCGGCAAGCAAGCGCATCGGCACAGTCGGCCGATTATGATTCTCGGCGGCCTCCACAGCGTTTCTTCTCACGATCAAGGGTGTGCTTGAAAAATCGGTGGACCGGAACGAAATCTCAGGGTGCCGCGTATTTTTCGGCCGCCCGCCTTGGTCACGGCGCTTTCCCGGAAGACATCGCCAGAGCGGCCGAGAGGCGGCGCAGGCCCTCGGCCAGCACTTCGCCCGGCATCCCCATCCCCAGGCGGAAACAGTCGGGCGCGCCGAAGAAACGTCCCGGGGCGACGGCGGTATCCATCGCCGCCAGGCGCTGCTCCAACTCCTCCACCGAGCCGCGCAGGAGGCGCACGAAAGCCACGGTGCCGCCGTCGGGCGGCGTCCAGGAGAGCTCCGGGTGCGCCGCCACGAAATTCGACACCAGTTCTCGGTTGCGTTCGAGCCTGGGCTTCAGGACCCTCAGGATGTCCGCCGCGCGGTCCAGGGCGCGCGCGGCCATCCGCTCGGCGGGATGCGGCATGAAAACATAGAAGAGGTCCACCAGGCGGCGCAAACGCCTGGCCGTTTCCGTGGCCATGGTGCCGTCGAACAGGGAAAGGCGACGCTCGTAGGTTATCCTCCCGGAAGACACCGTGCCACCTCGCCGCAGGCCGCGCGCACCGCAACCGGCGTCTTTCTATCACACCCGACGCGCCGGCCGCCAACAGATCCGGCCGGCCCATTCGCGCACGTGCCGGCGGCACCCCGTCGCCGGTCATCGGAGCGAACGGCATTGCGACCGGCCGTCACCTGCCGGCAGCTGCGCGCCGGAAATGCGTCAGAACGGCCAGGGACAGCCGCGCCAGCGCCAGCGTCGCCTCATTGTCGGCGGTCCATTTGCGGTCCTCCGACTCCTGGGCGAAGAGGCTCAGCAGGTAATCTCCGCCGGGCGTAAATACCACGCCGACATCGTTGCGCACCCGCTCGAGAGCCCCGGTCTTGTTGGCGACCTCGGTCTTGTCCCACTCCGGACCCACGAGAAACCGGGGGATCTGGTCGCGATCGGCTTGCTGCTTCATGATGGCGATGATGTCGTCGCAGGAAGCCGGATCGAGGATTTCCTTGCGGTAGATCTTTTCCAGGAGCGCCATCATCTCCGCAGGGGTCGTCACTCCGAGACCCCACTTGGGCTGATCCTCGGGGACGGGTTCCTCCGCAGGTTTGAAGACTTTCTTATACAAGGTGGTCTGCTGCAATCCGATCTGGCGCATGCGCCCGTTGACGGCGGCGATCCCGACCTTGTCGATGAGCATGTTGGTCGCGGTGTTGTCGCTCAAGACGACCATGAGGACGGCCGCGTCGCGCACCGTGATATGGAGGCCGGCCTGCAGTTTTTGAAGAATGCCCGAGCCGCCCACCCGGTTCGCGTCGGTGACGGCGAGGACGTCGGCGAGCGCGAGCCGCCGCTCCTTCGCCTGCGCATAGAGTTCCACCAGTATCGGCAACTTGATGACGCTGGCGGTCTGAACCTTATGGTCGGCACGGTAGCCGAGGACCGCTCCGGTTTTCAGATCCTTGGCGGCAAAGTACAGCTGGCCCTTGAACTGGTCGATGACGGATTGCACGTCGGGCGGCAGCGTCTGCCCGCTAGCCGCGGCCGTCATGCCGACGACAACTGCGATGGATGGAAACCAGGCCACGCATCCCGGCATATAGCCTCCTCGCATGAAAACCCTCCGGATCGCTTTCCTCCGCCGGCTGCATCGCGGATGATATAACGACGGGGCGGCGGTTGCACAGCCGTGAGGCGAAATCCCCTCGACGACCGGCAGGCGTCTCCGATTCAGGCACTGGCAGGGATGGGGGCGGGCAGCCGGTTCCGGGGCCTCCTGCCGGAGCACAAGACCGTGACGCAATCGTAGAGGTTTTGCAGGATTGAAGGTACTATGGCGCCGAGCACGGGAGGGAATATGACAAGAAATCGGGTCGTCGCAACAGTATGTTCCTGGGTCATGGCGGCATGCCTCGCGCCGGCGCTGTGCGCTGCGGCTCCGGCGGCCGACGCGCCATCCTATCTTTACAAGGCCATGTTCGTGCGCGCGGCTCCGGGCAGGCTCCTCGATCTCATCGCGCTCTACCGCGAGCGCATGGCGGTCTACGACGCCGCGGGCGACGAGCGCCCATTCTGGTGGCGCCACACGCAGGGGGATCACTGGGATCTGATGTTTCTCTTCCCCATGGGCAGCTATACGGAGTATTTCGCCGCCGAGAGGGTCGCACGGCGCAACAGGGCCGCCGACGCTTCCGGAGTGCCGCAGGCTCAGTTCGCGCGCAGGTTCTACGAGTGCTCGGCCTGGCACGAAGACCTCTACGTCAACGGCCCGCCGCTCGAGACGGTCAAGAACGCCTTCCGCGACACATCCTATTACCACATCGAGATCTTCGTCGCGCTTCCGGGAAAGCAGGAGGAGCTGCGCAAGGAACGCGAAATGGAAAACGCCTATCAGAAGGCGCTCGGGCGGCCCGAAACCCTGATATTCACCCACGACCAGGGCGCGGCATGGGACCTGTTCAGCCTGGGATGCTACCGCGACCTGAAACACTGGGCCGAAAGCGCCGACATTCCCAAGGAGAAAAGGGACGCCGCCGCGCGCGCCGCCGGCTTCGCCGACGCCGACCGCATCGGGACCTACATGAGGACGCTCATCGACATGCACCGCGACACCATGGGCGTCGCCATCAAATAGGGACGCTCACCACTGCTGTCCCATTGAGGATCTAATGAAATCATAGAATCTGTTGGAAACCAAGGACTTATCGCCCAATATTGCCGTAATCGATTTCAATCGATTTCAGATCGTCCATTAC
>CAZHQK010000150.1:0-22567 GCA_964534795.1 uncultured Acidobacteriota bacterium | reverse complement strand
CAACACATCGGACGCCACTCTCGGGAACGCCTTCGAAAGCAAGCGCATCGTCGAACTGCCTTTGGAATCGCGCAACGTCGCGGGCCTCTTGAACCTGCAACCGGGAGTCACCCAGGACGGCTACGTGACCGGCGCGCGCTCCGACCAGTCCAACCTGACCCTGGACGGCATCGACGTGAACGAGCAGCAGGAAGGAACGGCATTCCTCACCGTGCTGCGCGTCAACCCCGACACGGTGCAGGAATTCCGCGTGACCACGGCCACGCCGCTCGCATCCCAGGGGCGATCTTCCGGCGGCCAGGTTTCGCTGATCACCAAGACGGGTACCAACGAAGTGCACGGCGCGCTGTACTGGTACCATCGCAACACGGCCACCACGGCCAACGATTTCTTCAACAACCGCTCCGGCGTACCCGTTCCCAAGCTGCTGCGCAACCTGTTCGGCGGTTCCGTGGGCGGCCCGATCATCAAGGACCGCGCCTTTTTCTTCTACAACTATGAAGGAAGGCGCGATGCCAAAGAAGACAGCGTACTGCGCACCGTCCCCCTGGCCAGCCTGGGCCGGGGAGAGGTCAAGTATCCCAACAAATCCGGCGGCATCACGACCTTGACGCCGGATGACATCAACAGGATCTTTCCGGCCGTCGGCGTCAATCCCATCGCGATAGCCGCACTGGCCGACGCCGCCAAGAGATATCCGGCCAACGACACGGGCACGGGCGACGGCCTCAACTACTCGGGCTTCCGTTTCAACGCACCGCTGCCGCTGGCCTACAACGCGCACACGGCCAACTTCTCCTTCAACCTCGACCCGCAGGCGCGGCACGTGCTGACCATCAGGGGCAACTACCAGCACGACACGGAAAAATCGGCCCCGCAATTCCCGGACACGCCGGCGCCGGCCATCTGGAGCCATCCGATCGGAATCGCCGCCACCCACACCTGGACGATCAATCCCAAACTGGTGAACACATTTCGCTTCGGGCTCACCCGCCAGGCCTTCTCGAGGCAGGGCGATTCCTCCGACAACGCCATCTCGTTCAGATTCGTTTTTTCGCCCAGGCTCTTTCAGCGCACCCAGAGCCGTGTCACCCCCGTCTACAATCTGGTCGACGATCTGGCCTGGGTGAACGGGAATCACACCTGGCAATTCGGCGCCAATATCCGCCTGATCGACAACCGTACGACGCGCTTCACCAGTTCCTACGATACGGCGATCACCAACCCCTCGTTCTACGAGCTATCCGGGGCGGTGCTGACGAACCCGCTCACGGATCTGGCCGGGAACAGGGCCGGAGCTCAGGCGGGCCTGACGGCCGTCATCGGGCGCTACTCGCAGTACACGGCCAGGTTCAATTTCGACCGCGACGGCAAGCTGCTGGCTCCTGGGACGGGTGTCGATCGCATCTTCTCCACCGACGAGTATGAGTTCTACGCGCAGGACATGTGGCGCGTGCGTCCCGACTTGACGGTGACTCTGGGGATGCGCTACAGCATTTACACCCCGGTCAACGAGAGCAGCGGCTACCAGGTGAAGCCCAACGTCAGCCTGGGGCAGCTCTTCGAGCTGCGCAAATCCTATGCCGCCCGGGGCGTGCCGTACAACGAGATCTTCTCGGTCGACAAGGCCGGTCCCTACTACGGCAGGCCCGGCTACTACGAGCTCGACAAGAACAACTTCTCGCCGCGCGCGGCTTTCGCCTGGAGCCCGAGCTTCGAAAACGGCTTCCTCAAGAAGCTCTTCGGCACCGGGCAGAAGTCGGTCTTCCGCGGCGGCTTCGCCATGGCCTATGACCGTGTGGGAAGCGCCCTGGCGGTCAACTTCGACGTCAGCAACACGCTGGGCTTCTCCTCGAACGACACGATCGCGGCCAACACCTATAACGTGACCACCAGGCCCGCGCCGCTCTTCACCGGCTTCAAGCAGGATATCCGCAGCTTGCCGAAACTGCGTATCCCGGACAAGCTGGTATTCCCGCAGACCAAGCCGCCCGACGAGGCGCAGCGCATCGAGCAGGCGCTCGACGACAGCATCATCACGCCTCCCAACTACACCTGGAACTTCTCGATCGCGCGCGAGCTGCCCAAGAGCATCACCGTGGAGGCCTCTTACTTGGGCCGCGTGGCGCGCAACCTGCTGGCCAACCGCGATATCATGGCCCTCAACAACCTGGTCGATCCCAAGTCGGGCGTCGACTGGTACACGGCCATGGGGAGCCTGGTCGAGCTGCGCAACAAGGGAACCGCGATCTCGGCGGTCCCCAGGATCCCCTATTTCGAAAACCTCTTCCCGCTGCTGCCGCAATGGGTGGAAGACACCAGCCTCACCGCATCGCAGGCGGCCTACATGACGATCGCGCGGCCCGAGGTCGGGGGCTGGGATATCTACGACTACACTTACGTCCAGCTGCTCTGGGATGACGGCCTGGGGTACGGGAACAACCTGTTCTTCCATCCCCAGTATGCGGCGCTCGCCTGCTGGAGCACGGTCGGGTACTCCGACTACCATGCGGCCACGCTGAGCATCAAGCAGCGCCTGAGCAGCCTGAACTGGGACCTCAACTACACCTTCGGCAAGTCCACGGACATCGGCTCCGGGTTGCAGAACGAAGGAGGATACGGGGCGGCGTTTATCACCAACCCGCTGCGTCCGGACGACATGCATGCAGTCTCGGACTTCGACCTGACGCACATCGTGAACTTCAACGGCGTGTGGACCCTGCCGTTCGGCCGGGGGCGCACATACCTGAACTCGATCAATCCCGCTCTGGACGCGATCCTGGGCGGCTGGCAGTTCGGCAGCATCTTCCGCTGGAACTCGGGCGAGCCGGTCAATGCGCCTTTCGACGCCCAGTTCTGGGCCACCAACTGGAACGTGCAGTCGAACGCCTTCCGCATCCGCGACCCGAAGGTCTCGCCGACGAAGAAGGGCGCGCATCCCAATTTCTTCGCCGACCCGACCTATGCCTACCAGAGCTTCCGCAACGCGAAGCCCGGCGAGACCGGCGACCGCAACATCTTCCGCCGCTCTCCCTACGTGGCTCTCGATTTCGCGCTGGTGAAGAGCTTCCGCATGCCGCGCTCCGAGAATCACAAGCTGACCTTCCGCTGGGACGTGTTCAACGCCACCAACACGCAGATGCTCGCCGGCCCGACCTTCAGCCGCTCGGGCATGGGCGTGGACATCGACCCGTGGCGCGGCGGAAAGCCTTCCCCCGATTTCGGGAAGATCAACTCCATCCAGGGCGCCCCGCGAGTCATGCAGTTCGCGCTGCGATACGAATTCTGATCGCGGGCTGAGCCAAGAGAAAAAAGCCTCCGTTCGCCGCACGCCGGCGGGCGGGGGCTTTTTTCTTTGCGTCCGGCGGCCGCGCGGGGAAAGCCTTCAGCGATCAGTCATCAGCGATCAGCCTTCAAGCACCGGCATATCGCGGTTTGCTATTGGGGAATGACGCGGAGATCGTGGTCCGCCCTGCCCTATGTGCCCGAAGCCTTTGTCTGCGGTTTTTCAATGTCCGCCGCAAACACGGAGCGACGAAGGCAAACACCGGCATCAGGCAGCGACCGCGGGATCGGCGGAATCTCTCCGCGAGCGCACGATCGCGAGCCGGGTGCGGGCTTGGCGAGCGCCCGGATAGAAGGAGGCCGCATCTTTCCTTCGGCCAAGAGCGGGCGGCTGCCGAGGGCGCGGCGCGATTGGCAGGTGGAGCTTCCCTCGCATTTCGGGATTCTCTCCAGCTTGGAAGACCTGATCCGCTGGGAAATCGCGCTCGGCAGCCACACTCTGCTGAAGAAGACCGCTTTGGCGCGGATGTGGACACCCGCGAAGATCGGCGGCGGCCTCGACGCTCTGGTATAAGGGCCGGCACGGCGATCAGCTCCGCATCCACACTTTCTACATGACCTCCGGCGACCTGGTGGCCCACTGGAGGCCTTATGCGTACTGAGGGTGATCCGCGGCGCAGGCTACGGCTTGTTCCGGCGGATGTATTCCTCGAGCTTCTTCCTTTCGGGGAAGTCGGGGCGCTTGGCGAGAAACTGCTCGTATTGCTCGGCCGCCAGGTTTTTGTAGCCTGCGGCGTTGTAAAGCGCCGCCAGGCGCAGGTGGGCGTCCGCCTGGCCCTGCGGATCGAGCTCGAGTGCCTTCTTGAGCAATCCTTCGGCCGTCGAGCCCTTCTTGATGCCCAGGTAGCACTCGCCGAGCAGGCGGTAGATTTCGGCCGAGGGCGGAGATTGCCCGGACGCCTTGGTGAGCACGGGGATCGCGCCCTGGTAATCTTTCTTCTCGAAAAGCAGCTTCCCCAGGTTACGCAAGGCCAGAACGTAACCGGGATTCTCTTGCAGGGCGCGCCGGTAGGACTTTTCCGCCTCGCCGTATTCGCGCATCTGGAAGCTCACCGTTCCCATCTCAGTCCATGCTTCGAAGTCGCGGGGGTCGGCGGCGACGATTTCTTGGAGCAGGGCGAGCGCCTTGCGGTATTCCTTGTTCGCGGCAGCCGTGAGCGCCTCTTCCAACAAAGCCGCCTGCTCAGCGCTGCGCGCGTAGACCACCTTGGCCGAAGCGGTTTTCGGAGAGGACGCTTTTTCGCGCGCCGATGCCGCCTGCCAGGCGAGTTCCAGGTCGCGGCGGATATCGGTCTTGACGGCCTCCATGATCAGGAGCTGGACGCGCGCGACCTCCTGATTGTCCATCTCCACGACGAGGTAGTAATCTCCGTTGCGCACATCGAGGAAGCGGTAGCGCCCGTTCGCCGCCACGGTCTGGCGCGCGACGACATTGCCGGCAAGCGTCATGAGAACGACTTGGAACGTCTGCGGCCCCAGGGCGGGAGCGCGGCGCTCGTCGACCTTGAGGTCGCCGAAGAGAATGTGTCCGCCGCCCGACTGGCCGGCAAGGCGCGCTGCAGGCAGGATGAGCGCGGCGAGGACGACGGCCGTATGCAGGCGCAGCAGGCCGCCGGTGCGGCATCCGCCCCGCATGGCCGCAGAATCCGGGCGATCGGGCTTTCCTGGCTTCGGCAAGGGGATTCCTCCTTCCCGCGCGATGGGCAGGCGCTACGGCTCCGGGTATAGAGCTGTCTTCGCCGGCTGTCGAGGTATTCTATGCGGCTTCTCCGGTGCCATGCCCCGGTCGCCGCGGAGGAAGCGTTACGACCGGCTGCCGGGAGACGGCCTGCTCTTCGCGCAGACGTTCTGCGAGTTTTTCGAGATCGAAGCCGGCTGCGGCCAACAAAGCAGCTCGGGCAGCTCGCACCTCCTCCACGACCGCGTCAACCCACAAAACCCTTTCAACCTTCCGATCACTCAAGTTCCTTGTCCTCCCCCATGAGCTGATCCGGCGTGCAGAGCACCGGCGCTTCATACCCCAGTGCGCGGCACGCTCGCTCGATTCGCGGCCGCAACTCCGCATTTGCGATATGCGTCGAGTTCCAGGTAAGCAGATAATCCATTCCATGGCAGGCCGCTATGGCGATGTGCAGCGCGTCCGCGCCTGCCTGCGAGGGCAGTTTCGCCATGTCGAGCAGCCCGCGGGCCAGAGCCACTGCTGCCGGCGTGATATCGAGGAGAGGAAGATCCGCCAGGACGGCGGCCCGGCGCGATGCAGCCTCCGGATCGCCGACCGCTGACTCATCGAATACCAGCTGAGAGATGTACACTTCGAACTGCGGGCGCCGAACCCGCCACCACTCGTGCGTGATCTGCTGGCGCGCCGCCGTAATCAGGTCGCGGCTCGGGTGCGCTGCAAGGTAGCTTATCACAGATGTTTCGACGTATACGGTCGGCGACACGCAATTATCTTACCATCCCCGCCGCGGACGTGTCGCGCCTTACGTTTCTCCCTCCGTTCAGCCGAGGTCCTGCGGGCAGGTCTGCAGCATATCTGCCTCACGATGGCTCACGAGCGATACTGTCCGGGCCGGTAATCAAATGTCCCCCTCCTTCCCGCGCTCGACGGGCGAGTGCTACGGCTCCGGGTACAGGTTGGCGAACTTGGTGAATTGCTTGAGGAAGGCGAGCTGAAAGCTGCCGAGCGGGCCGTTGCGCTGCTTGCCGATGATCATCTCGGCCAGGCCGGCGTTCTCCTCGGTCGGATTGACGAGCTCTTCCCGGTAGATGAAAACCACCAGGTCGGCGTCCTGTTCGATCGAACCCGATTCCCTCAGGTCGGAAAGCTGCGGGCGGTGGTCGCCCCTTCTGGTCTCCACGGCGCGGCTGAGCTGGGAAACGGCGAGCACGGGTATGTTGAGCTCCTTGGCCAGCGCCTTGAGCCCGCGCGAGATCTGGGAGATCTCCTGCGTGCGGTTCTCGTAGCGCTGCCCCGATCCGGTCATGAGCTGCAGGTAGTCGACGATCAGGAGGTCCACCCCCTTTTCCAGCGCGAGGCGCCGCGCCTTGGAGTGCATCTCGGCGATGGAGATGGAGGCCGAGTCGTCGATGAAGATCTTCGCCTGGGACAGGGCGCCCGCGGCACGGCTCAGGCGGCTCCAGTCCTCCTTGTTGAGGAAGCCGGTGTTCACCTTTTGCGAATCGACCTCGGCTTCCGAGCACAGCATGCGCCGCACCAGTTGCTGCTTGCTCATTTCGAGGCTGAAGATGCCCACCGAATAGCCTTTCCGGATGGCCACGTTCAAGGCGATATTGAGGCTGAAGCTCGTTTTGCCGAGTCCCGGCCGGGCGGCGACGATGATCAGGTCGGAGGGATGCAGCCCCGCGGTCCTGCGGTCCAATTCGATGAAGCCGGTTTCGATGCCGGTGACCGGGCTCTTGCGGTTGGCCACCTCCTCGATCTCGCGGTACACCGAGCTCACGAGCGGGTCGATAGCTTCGAACCCGGAGCGGAACTGCTGCCCGGCGATTTCGAAGATCGCCTTTTCCGCCGAACCGATGATTTCCTCGACCGGCTCCTCGGCCTGATAGCTGCGCTCCTGGACGTCGGCGCTGATCCGGATCAGCCGGCGCAGAACGGACTTCTCGCGCACGATGCGCGCGTAGTGCTCGACGTTGACCGCGCGCGGCAGCCCGTCGGTCAGGCCGGCCAGGTAGGCAGGGCCGCCGGCGAGCTCGAGTTCGCCCGAGCGTTGCAGCTCGTCCTTGAGCGTGACGAGATCGATCGGGTGCGAGCGGTTGGTGAGCGCGATCATCTTCTCGAAGATCCTGCGATGCCCTTCGAGATAGAAATCGTCGAGGCGCAACATTTCCAGGACGGGATAGACGGCCTTGTCGTCCAGGAGAATCGCGCCCAGTATGGAGCGCTCGGCCTCGAGATTATGGGGAAGGGTCTTTTCGAGGGTGACGTCCGAAGGCATTGCGGCTACCGATCGTGCGACGGCACGATTCTCGCACCGGGGAGGTCCGGAGGAAACGATTTTTTTGACCGAATTGCGCAGCCGCGGCTATTGCTCCGGCTCGGCTTCAACCACCACGCGAATGGGGACGATGACCTCGCGATGGAGGCGCACCGGGACGTAGTATTCCCCCACCGATTTGATCGGATCCTCCATCTGGATCTTGCGCTTGTCGATCTCGATCTTGTGCGCCAGCAGGTAGTCGGCCACGTCGATCGCGGTCACCGATCCGTACAGGGTTCCTCCCTCGCCGGCCTTCCTGCGCACGGTCACCACCTGCTTGACCAGCTCCTTGGCCAGGAGGCTCGCCGCCTCCTTCTCGCGCTGGTCGCGGCGCGCGCGCGCCAGCCTTTCGATTTCCACGGCCTTGAGATTGCCGGGTGTGGCCTCGACCGCGAGTCCGCGCGGGATGAGGTAGTTGCGCGCGTAACCGGGCGCGACGGTCACGACCTCGCCGGCCTTGCCCAGCTTTTCCACGTCCTGCTTCAGTATGAGCTTCATCGCCTGCCCTTTCCTGCTACAAGGATCAATCCGTCACGAACGGAAGGATGGCCAGGTGCCTTGCCCGCTTGATGGCCAGGGCGAGCTGCCGCTGATGGGTGGAGCACACGCCGCTGATCCGGCGCGGCAGGATCTTGCCGCGCTCGGGAATGAAGTGCCCCAGGAGCTTGCCGTCCTTGAAGTCGATGTAGGTGATCTTCTCCGCGCAGAACTTGCAGACTCTCTTGCGCCGGACTGAAAATCTCTTTGGTGCTGCCATGGCTTGTCGAACCTTTCGATGGACGCCTTACGCGTGTTGTTTGTGCCGCATCATGCCCCGCCGGCATCCGTCATCATGACCGGCATTGCGAAGCCTGCCGTCAGGCTTCGGCACGCCCCGATCGCCGCCGGCCTGCACGCGGATCCGCCGCTTCCCACCGCGCCGCTTCAGGCCTGTGCCGGCGCTTCCGGCTCGCCGGCGGGCGGGGCCTGCTTGGCGGCCGCCGCGGCCGCGGCTGCGCGCGCGGTCTTGCGCCGCCTTGCAGCCTTGAGCTTCTCGGAGCGCTTCATGTCCTCGTCGAGCCGGACCGAGAGGAAGCGGATGATGTGGTCCGTGACGCGGAAGCGGCGCTCGAGCTCGGCGATGATGGCGCCGTTGCCCTCGAGGGTCATGACCACATAGTACCCTTCGCGGAACTTGTCGATTTTGTAAGCGAGCTGCTTCTTCCCCCAAGACTCGGTCTTGAGCACCTTGCCGTTTCTCCCCTCGACCACGGCCTGCATCTGGGCGGTGAACGCGTCGAGCTCCTCGACGGTCCAGTCCGGGGCGGCTATGAAAACCACTTCGTATGTTCTCACGATCGTTCTCCTTGGATCCCTCGGCGGCTGCGGCCGCGGCTCATGCCTGGTTGAACACCGACATGGCGCGCGCGGCGCCCTCGGCCAGAAGCGCGCGCACGGCATCGGCGGCCCGCATGATCATGTGGTTCACCTCTTCCTCGCGCTCCCGGGGAAACTCCGCAAGCACGAAGCGCATCTTGTCTTCGGGCATGTCGTCCTCGCCGATCCCCAGGCGTATGCGCACGAACTCGTCGCTCTCCAGGGCCCGGAGCACCGATTCCAGGCCGTTGTGTCCCCCGGCCGAGCCCCGTTCGCGGATCCTGATCTTGCCCAGGGGCAGATTGAAATCGTCGAGGATCACGACCAGATCGGGCAAGCCGAGCCGGTATTCCGCCATCAGCAGGCCGACCGCCCGGCCGCTGAGATTCATGTACGTAAGGGGCTTGGCCAGGAGGGCCGGCACGCCGGCGATCTGGGCGCTGCAGACTGCCGACAGGCATTCGGTTTTCCACGGCGTCGCGCGCGCCTGAGCGGCCAGCATGTCGACCACCCGGAACCCCACGTTGTGGCGCGTGCGCCGGTACTCTTCTCCGGGATTTCCCAAGCCGACGATCAGCTTCACGCCGGATCTCCGCCCGCCTCAGGCCGCGGCTATTCCTTCTTTTCGCGCTCCTTCTCTTCCTCCTCGGGCTCCTCGGCCGCCTTGCCCTTCTTCAGGACTTCGGGTTCGGCAGGTTCGGCGGCGACGGCCTCCGCCGGCGCAGCCTCTTCCTTGATCGGAGGCGCGACCGTCACCAGGACCACCTCGGGATCGGTCAGAACCTTGTACTTGGGATTCTCGGGAAGGTTCTTGACGCGCACGTAGTCGTTGATCTTGAGGCCGGAGACGTCCACCGGGATGCTGTCGGGGATATCCGAGGGGAGGCACTGGACGGTGACCGAGCGCGTGACCACGTCCAGCAGGCCGCCGCCCACCCGCACGCCCTCGGCCTCGCCCACGATTTCGACGTCCACGGACACTTCCAGCAGCCTGTCCATCGCGATCTCGATGAAATCCGTGTGAATCAGGCGCCCGCGCACGGGATCCAGCTGGTATTCCTTCACCATGGCGTTGAGCGGCTCGCCCCCGTCGATGCGCAGCGCAATGATCGTGTTGCGGCCGCTCTCGGAGTGGAGGATATCGCTCACGACGTCCGGATCGACGGCGAGCGCGCGCGGGGTGCGGCCGCGGCCGTAGATCACCGCCGGGATCTTCCCCGACTTCCGCAGCCTGCGGTTGACGTTCTTGCCGCCGGGGACGCGCTGTTGGGCTTCGATGACGATCTGGGACATGGGGAAGGCTCCTTGGATCGCTTATACGAAAAGTGTGCTGATACTGGTCTCCTCGTGGATGCTGCAGATCGCCTGCGCGAGCAGCCGCGCCACGCTGAGAACGGTCATGTTGGGCAGTCGCTTGGACTCGTCGATGGGGATCGTGTTGGTGAGGATGATCTCCTCGATCACGTCGTGCCTGAGGCGCTCGCAGGCGGGCCCGCTCAGGACCCCGTGGGTGGCGCAGGCGAGGACGCGCGCGGCCTTTTCGCGCTTGAGCGCCTGGGCCGTATGGATCAGGGTGCCGGCGGTATCGATCATGTCGTCGCAAATGAGGACGTTGCGCCCGCTCACCTGGCCGATGATGTTCATCACCTCGGCCTCGTTGGGCGAGGGGCGGCGCTTGTCGACGATGGCCAGATCGGCGTCCAGTCTCTTGGCGAACGCGCGTGCCCGCTCCACCCCGCCGGCGTCGGGCGACAGGATCGTCAGGTTTTCCAGATCGAGGCCGCGGATATACTCGATCAGGACCGGCGCGGCAAACAGGTGGTCCACCGGGATGTCGAAGAACCCCTGGATCTGGCCGGCGTGCAGATCCATGGTGAGGACCCTGTCGGTGCCCGCCGCCGTCAGCAGGTCGGCGACCAGTTTGGACGAAATCGGGACGCGCGGCTTGTCCTTGCGATCCTGGCGGGCGTATCCGTAATAGGGCATGACCGCGGTGATGCGGGCCGCCGAGGAGCGCTTGAACGCGTCGATCATGATCAGCAATTCCATGAGATGGTCGTTCACCGGCGAACACGTGGGCTGGATCACGAAGACGTCCTTGCCGCGGACGTTTTCCATGATCTGGCAATAGAGTTCCCCGTCGCTGAAGGTCGTCAGGGTGGCACTGCCCAGCGGGATCTTGAGCTCGGCGCAAATCTCCTGCGCCAGCGCGGGATTCGCGTTTCCGGAAAAGACCTTGAGTTCGCCGATGGAGGATCTGCAACCGGTAAATCTCATATCGATTCCGCTCTCATGAAAACCATCATAGCTGGCTGGGGCGGGAGGATTCGAACCTCCGAATGCAGGTTCCAAAGACCTGTGTCTTACCGCTTGACGACGCCCCAGCACATTACGGCGGCGGCCCGGCGATCACCCGAACATCTTCTGGAAATATTCAGCGCGAGAAAGGGTCTTCGCCGGAAACACCCGCCAGGTCTCCCGAGCTATGGATCGGGAGGCCGCGAGCGCTGACTCCTCATCCCTGAAGAATCCGAAGACGGAAGATCCGCTGCCTGAAAGGGAAACCGCCGTCGCGCCTCGGTCGATCAGGGCGTTCCGGGCCTCCCGCACTATCGGATAGGCAGCGAGGATCGAGGCCTCGAAATCGTTAAAGATCCCTTCCGGGCCGACAATGCCTCTTGCCAGCCCGCCGCAAAACCCATCAATCTTACGCACGCCCTCCGCCGAAGTCAATTTCAAATTCAGGGACCGGTAGGCCTCGGCCGTGGATATCGCGATCCCGGGAAAGACGACCACCAGGTGGATGGTCGGCAGGTCCGGCAGCGGTTCCACCCGATCGCCCACCCCGCTCGCCAGGGCCGTGCCGCCCTCCAGGAAAAACGGCACATCGGCTCCCAGCCGGCTCGCCATGCGCTGCAGCGCTTCCCGGGGTACTTCGAGATCCCAGAGCCGGCACAATCCCGCGAGCGTCGCCGCCGCATTGCTGCTGCCGCCGCCCAGCCCGCCGCCGGGCGGTACTCGCTTCCTCAGGAAGATCTCGGCGCCCGCTTCGAGCGAAAGGCCCCGCGCAAGTTCGAGCGCGGCGCGCCAGCCCAGGTTCTGCTCGCGCTCCACGCCCGGAAGCCCCTCGCAGCGAAATTCCAGGCTCGGCGCGGGCCCGATCTCCAGGTCATCGTGAAGATCGATGGCCTGCAGCACGGTGCGGATTTCGTGAAAGCCGTCGGCGCGCCGGCCGAGCACGGCCAGGGCCAGGTTGATCTTGCAGAAGGATCGAATGCGCAGGGTCCGGGAACTCACATGGGTTTTTTCTGCTTCAGTCGCTCGAGCTTCTCGCGGACCTTTTTGATTTCGTCCGGCTCGGTGCCGTGGGCCAGGGACTTCCGCCAGTATTCCTCCGCCCTGACCGGGTCTCCCTTGGCGGCATAGAGGTCTCCCAGGTGGTCGTAGATCACGGCGTCGTTCTTGACGCGCTCGGCGGCTTTCAGCAGATACTCTTCGGCTTTGTCCAGGTCGTTGAGCTTGTAGTAGGCCCAGCCCAGCGAGTCCAGATAGGCGCCGTTCTCCGGCTCCCGTGCCAGGGCATCCCGGATGTAGCGCACGGCCTCCTCGAGCCGGACGCCGCGGTCGGCGAGCATGTAGCCGATGAAGTTCAGGGCGACGGCGTTGCCCGGATCGTCCGCGAGAAGCTGCTGCAGCACCGATTCCGCGCGGCTGTAGTCCTTCTGCTTTTCGTAGACGGAGGCAAGCTGGATGCGGATCCTTTGCCGGTCGAGGTCGCGCGCCTCGGCGCGCCGCAGCACCTGCTCGGCCTCGGCGTAGCGCTGCCCCTGCAGATATATCTGGCTCAGGTTGATGTAAGTGTCCAGATTCGACGGGTCGGAAGCCAGGAGCTTCGACAGCAGATCGGCGCCTTCCCGGATCTTGCCCGCATCGGCCAGAGTGCGCGCGTAGACGAGTGTCAGGCCGGCGTCCTCGGGATGCTTCTCGTGATATTGCCTGCCGAGCGCCAAGGCCCTGGAAAACTGCCGGTCGAGGCGCAGGGCGTTGATGAGGTGGAAGATCACGCCTATGTCGGGCTCGGAGCTCTCTTTGAGCATTTCCTCGTATAGTGCGATCGCCTTGGCGGTTTCTCCCATCTCCTGGTAGGCGGAGGCGAGATGCTGCTGGAAGACGCGCCGGTTCTCCTTGTATTCCTCCGAGCCTTCCTTGGACCGGGCGACGAGTTCGGAGAAGACTCCGACGGCCGCGGGCAGATCCCCGCTTTGCTCGTAGGCGGTGCCGAGATAGAACCGGGCTTCGAGGAAATCCGGATCGTCCTTGAGCGCCGCCTTGAAGCTGTCGATGGCCGCGGCGAATTCCCGCTTTCCCAGCTGCGCCCGGCCGAGCAGCACGAGCGTGGAGCCGTCTCCCGGGTCGATCTTCTTCAATTCCTGAAGCAGAGGTTCGGCCTCTTTGTATTCTCCGGCATTGACCAGCGACATGGCGAGCTGCTTCTTGATCATGGGATTGTCGCTGGTCAGCTCGAGGGCCTTGCGCAAGAGCGGGATGGCCTCCCTGTCCTTGTTCTGCCTGGCATAGGCGGCGGCCAGCGCCTGCAGGCTCTGCGGGGAATCGGGATTCTTGTCCACCGCCTTGCGCAGGTATTCGACTTTCTTCTGCTCGTTACCGGCGCGCTCGTAGTAGTCGGCGATCCGGAGATAACCGGCATCGGTTCCCGGGGCCAGTTCCTGGAACTTCTCGTATGCCTCGATGGCTTTTTCGGGCTTGCCGAGCCTGAAGTAAGTGTCGCCCAGAAGATAGTAGGAGCGTTCGTCGTCGGGCGCAGCCTCCTTCATGGCTTCGAGCTCCGTCACGGCCTTGAGCAGCGACTCCTCGCTCGGGCGCCTGCCGCGCCCCTCGGGCTCGAGGTAAACGTTCGCCAGAAGCCAGCGGGGCTCGGGATCCTTCGGCGCGAGGCGCACGGCTTCCTGCGCGGTTTCGATCGCTTCCTGCATCCGCCCCGTGCGCAGCAAGAGCGTGGCGAGCTCGACGCGCAGCGCGACGCTCTTGTGGTCGTAACGCAGCGCCGTGCGCATGTTCGCCAGCGCCCTGTCGAGATTCCCCTGCTCCTCCTGCCATTTGGCGAGCGCGAAGTAGTAATAGCTCTGGGCGCGGTCCTCGGGCAGCGGTGTCTCGAGCGCCTTGTCGAGATCGATGGGCGCCTGCGGCTTGGTCTTCTGCTGCAGGGCCGCCGCGAGGCAGGCGCTGCACATGACGAAGGTCAATGCGGCAACACCGGCCCGCAGGCCGTTGCGATGTTTGCGTGTCATGATTCCTGATATTTCCTTGCCGTTCAGCGGATTTCCCGCCGGTGAATTATGGCACACGGCCGCAGAGCGGTCAAATCGGCGGCGCGGCGCGATTTTTTGGCTCAGATCGCCGAATGCCGGTTAGAGATGGTGAAACGGGAGAGGCTTTGCTTTCTCCCAAATCCAAAGAACAGGAGGGCTCAATGCTGTCGAGGAACAGACGGATGTACTGCACGCTTCTTTTCTGCCTCGGGCTGGCGCTGGCGTCTTCGGTCGCGGTCGCCCAGAAGGGAACGGCGCCGCCCGCGGAGAAGATCAACCTGAACACGGCCACCGCCGAGCAGCTTCAGACTCTTCCCGGGATCGGGCCGGCTCTGGCGCAGAGGATCATCGCGTATCGTGCCAAGATCGGCAAATTCACGAAGGTCGAGGAGATCCTGAACGTACAGGGGATTGGGGAAAAGACCTTCCAGCGGTTCAAGGACCGCCTGGTGGTTTGATCCGCACCCTTCGGCAGATCGCACAGGGCGGAGCGTCCGCTGCCGCGCGACGAACAAGGCGCAGCATCGAGGGCGTTCCGCCTCGCCGTTTGGATTCGGATGCGGCATATTTCTGCGCGCGAAGCATGTCATGCGCGCAAAGATGCGGCCGGACCCCGCGAGGGATCCGGCAGGAAAGCCCAAAACGCAAGAGAAGGTTCCGCAGCCGCGAGGGACCGTGCGCAATGGCCCCGGCAGGGGCCCTGAGCCGGTAGCCGGGGGTGAGCCGCAGGCGAACCCCCGGAAAGGGGCGTATCGATCAGGCGAGCCCCGGAGGGCCGACAGATCGACGTTTCTGATTTTTCCTTCTGCCGGCCCTTCGGGGCTTGCCGCATGTCCTCCCCTTTCTCCAGGTTCGCTCCGCTCACCTGGAGCTACCAGCTTCCGTCCCACCGGGACGGATAGGTCCCGCGCGCGGCGCGGCGGACCTACTTGCGCGGCGGAAATCACAGGTGGCACAAATCCGCTCCGCCGGCGGCACGGGGCTGACATACAATACGCCATGGTAACGGCTCAACGTTCACCCCCGGAAATATACCAAGGAGGAAAACCATGACTCCCTTCACCACGGCCGACCCGGCGGAAATCGACCGGCGCGGCTTCCTCGCCATGGTCGGGAAAGGCGTCGGCCTGGCGGCGCTGGCGAACGCCGGCGTCGCTTCCCTGCTCGACGACCTGCGCGCGGCCGCGCGGCGGGTCGACCAGCTCAGTCCCGACGATGCGGCGCGCGACGAAGACTTCTGGTTCGATATCCAGCGGTCCTTCACCGTGACGCGCGGCATCATCAATCTCAACAACGGCGGCGTGTGCCCCTCACCGCGCATCGTCACCGAGGCGCTGGTGCGCTACATCTGGCAGCAGGAGGACGCGACCGCATACACGATGTGGCAGATCCTGGAGCCGCAGTCGGAAACGATCCGCGCCGGACTGGCGGAACTCTTCGGCTGCGACAAGGAGGAGATCGCCATCACGCGCAACGCTTCGGAATCCCTCGAAATCCTGCTGATGGGACTCGACCTGAAATCGGGGGACGAGATCCTGACCACCACCCAGGATTATCCGCGCATGCTTACGACGCTGCGCCAGCGCCAGGCGCGCGAGGGGATAGTCCTGAAAATGGTCCAGATACCCATTCCTCCCAGAAATCTCGGGGAGATCACCGACGCCTTCGCCCGGGGGATCACGCCCAGAACCCGGGTCATTCTCATCTCGCACGTGGTCAACATCACGGGCCAGATCACGCCGGTCAAGGAAATCTGCGACCTCGCCCGCCCGAAAGGGATCGAGGTCATCGTCGACGGCGCCCACTCGTTCGCGCACTTCGATTTCAAGCAGAGCGACCTCGGGTGCGACTATTTCGGCACCAGCCTGCACAAGTGGCTGTTCGCGCCCAAGGGCACCGGCCTTCTTTACGTCAAGCGCGACAAGATCCCGAAGATCTGGCCGCTGATGGCCGCCGAGATGAAGCAGGCTTCGGACATCCGGAAATTCGAGGAGGTGGGCACGCACTCGGCCGCACCGCGGCTCGCCATCGGCGAGGCGATCCTTTTTCACCAAGGCATCGGTGCAAAGCGCAAGGAGGCGCGCCTGCGCTATCTATCCCGTTACTGGATGAACCGGCTGAAGGATCTCCCCAACGTGCGCTTCAACACATCCTTCGAGGACGTGCAGTCCTGCGGCATCGCCAACGTCGAGATCCGGGGGATCGAGCCCGGCGCCCTGGCCCGCTACCTGATGGACAAGCACAAGATCTTCACGGTGCCGATCGTGCATCCCGAGTTCAGGGGGATCCGTATCACGCCCAACGTTTATACCACCTTGCCGGAACTCGACCGATTCTGCGAGGTGATGGCGGACGTATCGCGCAAAGGGCTGCCTGCAGCCTGATGCGTGCGGTCTTGCCATCGGCCGCGAAACCCGCCGGCGGAGACGACGCGCCGGCTTCGTGCCGGCGGGCGCCCGGGCGCGAGGCTCGAGCTAAATCTCGAGCTTCCCCTCGAAAACCATCTTGCGCAGGTCGAACTGCATCCAGATGCGGTCCGTCCTCTGGTTCTCGAACTCTCCCGGCGTGCCGCTGGCCGTGCCCGATTCCACCAGGGTCAGGTAGGTCTCGAAACGGATCTCGCCGTCGTCGACGGTCACGAAAGGCCTGCCGTCTTCCATGAACCTGGGAAAGTAATACTTGGCGCCCAGCCCGTCGCGCCCCGGGGGATCGTAGCGCACCAGATAGACCCGCTTGCCGGTCTTGGTTGCCAGGAAGGTATTCGTCGTCAGTTCCGGCGTCGAAAGCTTCAGCAAGGCGGACAGATAACCGCTTTCCGAGCTGATCCCTTTGGGAATGGAGCTCAGCGTCAGCGCCAGGATGAGGTACTTGTCGCTGGACTGCGCCACAAAACGCTCGAGTTCGGCCGTGTCGGCTTGCGCCTTGCTGTCGAGCATCTGCCGGCGCGCCAGGGCCATCCGGATCGGCTTGGCGGTGAGGAAGTGCAGGTGGAAGAGATTCTGTTTCTCGCGTTCCAGATCGCCGCTCCCCGTTGTGCGGAAGTCACGAGTGCCGGTAAAGGTCGGATTCATGATGGTCACCGCATGGACCTTTCCCCAGGGCGAGCTGTCCAGCATGCGCTGGACTTCCTTTGCGCTCCACTGCGAGTAAGGCTTTTTTTCCCACCACTCGGCGGCCATGAGAAGGCCCGCGCACGCGCAGGCGGCCGCGAGCGTGGCAAGGAATTCCCGCTTACGCATAATAACCCCCGCAAGGACCTGCTTTAATCATACAACGGGAATCAGTCGGCCGCCACCGCTTCCACGGTTTCGAAGCGCATCATCTTCTCGTCGTCCAGCCTGCCTTCCCAGCGGGAGACGACGGCGCAGGCCACGCAGTTGCCCGTCACGTTGGTCGCCGTCCGGCCCATGTCGAGGATCTGGTCGATGCCGAGCAGCAGAGCCACGCCTTCCATGGGAAGATTGAAGCTCGCGACCGTGCCCGCGAGAACCACCAGCGAGGCGCGCGGGACGCCGGCGACTCCTTTGGAGGTAAGCATCAAGGTGAGCATCATGACAAGCTGGGTCTTGGCGTCGAGGGGAATACCGTAGACCTGGGCCACGAAGATCGATGCCAGCGAAAGATACAGGGTCGCGCCGTCGAGGTTGAAGCTGTAACCGGTCGGCAGGACGAAGCCCACGATGTCGCGCGGGCAGCCGAAGCGCTCCATCTGCTCCAAAGCCTTGGGAAGCGCGGCCTCGCTCGAGGCGGTGGTGAAGGCGATGGTGAAGGGCTCGCGGATGGCCTTGAACAGCCGCAGGAAAGGAACGCGGATGATAAGGCACACCACATAGAGGACGCCGAAGACAAAGACGATCAGGGCGCCGTAAAAGCAGACGATCAGGCTGGCATAGCCCCGGAGCACACCCAATCCTTGAGCGCCCACGGTCGCCGCGATCGCCGCGAAGACCCCCAGCGGCGCGAATTTCATCACGAAATCGGTGAAGCGGAACATGGTCTCGGCCAGGCTGCCGAGCACGGCGATCAGCGGCTTTCCCTTCTCCCCGATCGCCGCCATGGCCAGACCGAAGAAAAGCGAAAAGATGACGAGCTGGAGGATGTCCCCGCGCGCCATGGCGTCGATCACGCTGGTGGGGACGATGTGGATGAGAAAATCGGTGACCGAGTGGCGCGGCTGGGCCAACGATCCCGCCTGTGCGCCAGCCGCCGGCGGGGCCGCTGCCTTGATCGCTTCGCCCGGCTTGAAGACATTGACCGTGACCAGCCCCAAGAGCAGCGCGATGGTGGTGGCGATCGTGAAGTAAGTGATGGCCTTGAGACCTATGCGCCCGACCTTCTTGAAATCCCCAGTGCCCGCTATGCCGATGACCAGCGTGGAAAAGATCAACGGAGCGATGATCATCTTGATCATGCGCAGGAATATGTCGGCCATGGGCTTGATCTTCATTCCCCAGGAGGGCGAGAGCCAGCCGAGGAAGATGCCTGCGGCCAGGCCGATCATGATCTGCACGGTCAGCGAAGGATAGCGGGATTTTTTCATGGATCGATGCTTCCTTTACCTCGCCGAAGGCCGGCGGCCGAAGACCGACGGTCGACATGCGCATCGACCGGGGCCCTTCATCGCTCTTGCGTTCCTGGCGCAATCACTGAAAGAATCGCGGCCGGGTAAGGCACTCAAAAGCGCCGCCGCCTACCTCAGCAATGCGAGAAAGACCCCGGCGGCCATCGCCGTCCCGATGACGCCGGCCACGTTCGGGCCCATCGCCGGATACAGCAGATTGACCTTGCCGCCGGTTTCCCTGGAGACAAAGCTCTGCACGACGCGCGCCGACATGGGCACGGCCGAGACGCCGGCGGCTCCGATGCAGGGATTGATCTTGAGCCTGGCCGGCAGGATCAGGTTGAGCACTTTGCCCAGGATCACGCCGCCCGCCGTGCTGAAAGCGAAGGCCACGGCCCCGAGTAGAAGAATGAACAGCGTGCGCGGGCTGAGGAAGGCGGAACCTTCCATGGTGGCGCCGATCGTGAGCGCCAGGAACATGGTGACGATGTTGATGAGCGCGCCGCCGGCGGTCTTGTAAAGCCGCTCGGTGACGCCGCATTCGCGCAGCAGGTTCCCGAACATGAGCAGCCCGATCAGCGCCCCGCAGGTAGGGACCGCGAGCGTGGTCACGATGCCCGTCACGATGGGAAATACGATGACGGCCGCCTGCGAAACCGGCTTGGCCACGGGCATGTCGATGGCGCGCTCGGCCCGGGTCGTCAGCAGCCGCATGATCGGCGGCTGGATGATGGGCACAAGCGACATGTAGCTGTATGCCGAAACGGCGATCGCCCCGAGCAGGTGGGGCGCCAGCGACGCCGTCAGGTAGATGGCGGTCGGGCCGTCGGCGCCGCCGATGATGCCGATCGACGCCGCCTCGCGGTCGGTGAAGCCGAACAGCAGGTTGGCGCTCATGGCGGCGATGAAAACCCCGAGCTGAGCCGCCGCACCCAGTATGAAGGTGATCGGCCGGCTCAGCAGCGGGCGGAAATCGGTGAGCGCCCCCACGCCGAGGAAGATCACCGGCGGCAGGAACTCCGTGCGGATGCCCGACTCGTAGACGAGCTGCAGCAGCGGCGGGAACGTGCTCGGAGTGCTTCCGGGCTTGTAAGCGTCCGATACGCTCAGAAATGCGCCGGGCAGATTCGCCAAAATGGCGCCGAATCCGATGGGAACCAGCAGCAACGGCTCGAAGCCCTTGCGCACCGCGAGGTATATCAGCGTTCCGCCGACCGCGAACATCACCAGGTTCTGCCAGCTCAGGTTCAGCAGCCCCGAGCTTTGCAACAAGGTGGAGACGAGGTCCATGCGGCTATCCTCCGATGGTGAGGATGGGCTGGGACTTGGTCACGTCGGAACCGATCTCGGCGTCAATGCTCAGAACCTTTCCCGAGCACGGCGCCTTGACCTCGTGTTTGGCCTTCATCGCCTCGACCGCTGCAACCACCTGACCCGCGGAAACGCGGTCGCCGACGCGGACGTTGATCTCGACGAGCTGGACCTTGCCCTCGAAGGGCGAATAGACCGGAGTCCCCGCCGCGGGCGCCGCTGCCGGCGCAGGTGCGGCGGCGGCCTGCACGCCCGGATTGGCCGCTGCGGCCGCTACCGTCGCAGGCGGTTCGATGGTGATGCGGAAATTGCGCGTGACGCCGCCCTCGACCACCGTGCAGCGCGTGGTAATGGGGCCGGTGAAGACCGGCGCAGGCGCCGGAGCAGGAGCCGGTTTGGCTGCGGCCGGGGCCGGCGCCGGAGCCTCGGGCTTTTTCTTGAGGGGTATGCTGATCTTGGCCTTGCCGCTCAACAGCCGGATGCCTTCGTTGAGCTCCATGTCCTTGCCGGGAACGATTGCGGACGCCACCAGGAAGATGTTCTCCTCCGTCACCGGCAGGTTGCGCTCCTTGAGGGCCGCCTCGGCCATCGCCAGGCTGTCGGGCGCCGCCTCGAGCGGATCGCCCGTGAACGGAGGCTTCTTGAGCTGTTCGGATGCGATCCGGACCACCTCGGGATCGGGTTCCAGCGGCGGGCGGCCGTAGTAACCCAGGACGGCATGACCGTATCCCGAATCGATCTTCTTCCAGCGCCCGTGCAAGACGTTGTTGAAGGCCTGGAGCCAGTATTGCTGGCTGCCCGGCGTCACGCTCGTCCATGCACCCCCGGCCCTGACCACGACGGGGAATTCGGCAAGCACCTGCCCGTATTTGTGCAGGATGCCGGCTTCTTTCATCATGTGCACGTTGGGACCGATGGCGCCGCCGGGCATGGGGAATCCCACGACGCGCGCGTCGGCCGTCGTGGTCACCGGGTCAAAATCGTAGTCCTTGAGCCCCTCCATCAGGAGGTTCTCGATTTCATCCATCCTGGTCTCGTCGATATCGAGCGAATAGCCGGTGCCCTTGAGCGCGTGCCACATGGAGCGGACGTCGGGCTGCACGGTCCCCGAAGCCATCGGGCGCACCGACAGGTCGATGCCGTCGACGCCGCCGGCGATGCCGGCCAGATAGCAGGAAACCGCCATGGAGGCCGTATCGTGCGTGTGCATCCACAGGATCACCTCGGGCGGCAGGATCTTGCGCAGGCCTTTGGCCGTCTCGTAGCAGGTCTTGGGGTCGGTGGTTCCCGAGGCGTCCTTCATGCACACCGAGTCGAAGTGCAGGCCTTTTTCCATCACCCTCTTGATGATGCCGACGTAGAACTCGGCGGTGTGAACCGTTTCGTCCCTGAAGGGCAATCCCATCATGGCGACGCACACCTGATGGTGCATGCCGGAGTCCACGATCGGCTTGCCGGTGCGCACCAGGTTGTCGACGTCGTTCATGTAATCGAAGTTGCGGTCCCAGGTGGTGCCGTGCTTCTTCATCAGCTTGGCCTGAAGCTGGAGCGCCTTGAGCTTCTGTGTCTGCAGCGTCACTCCCGAGACCGAGCGCGTCAGTATCTGCAGATCCACGTCGGGACCCACGGCCTTGCGCATTTCGTCCATGCAGGTGAAGGGATCTTCACCGAGGTAGAAGTAGGGAGCCTGGTAGCGCGCGCCTCCTCCGAATTCGAAGTGACGGATACCCGCCTTGCGCGCGGCGAACTCCATGGCGGGCAGAATGTCCTTCAGGCGCACCTTGCCGCCGAAGGAACTCTGCAAACCGTCGCGAAAGGGCGTGAACATCACCCGGATCTTCTTGGGCGTACTGGTAAAGATCATGATTCCTCCTCGATCTTGGTCACCTGGGCGTGCGGATATAAGATCGCAATAGTGCCGGTTATTGCGGCGATAGTTGCCGCATCGGTCTCCTTGCGGCGCTCCGGCAGGACGAGCGTGATGGCATACATGACGATCGCGAGAAATCCCAGAACTGTAAAGCACGTCATGTATGCCAGGTTGCAGACGGCGGGAAGGCTGTATCCACCCATGGCACCTCCTCAGCCCGGCGGCCGGCGTCATGGAAGCGCCGGCGGCGGCTGCCGATATGAACCGCCCGGCTAGGATGCCATTGCCGGGAAACCAAAGTCAAGGAAGAGGGGAAGCCGGCGCGGCGATTCAGACACGGGCAGCGATCCGGCACGCCGTGCCGGACAGCCAGCTTATTGCTTCAAGTCACCGGTCCCGCGCGCCGAGGTTGTCTCAGTACTGGACGGCCCGGACTTGAAAGCGCGGGGAAAAGCGCAAGCTCCGAAGCGAGGTGACGGTTTCGTCGGGCCGGCGAATGCCGTCGCGCCCCGCTGCGAATTCGCATCGCCCCTGGCCTGCGCCCACTTCGTCAAACAGAGCTTCCACGAGTATGCCGCCCAGTCGCTCGGCCACTGCCCCTGGGCCTATGCCTATTACTGTAATCGGCCACGTTGGTTTGCGATGGTGTTTTCACGATAGTTTCCACCTCGATTTTCGATTTGGTTTGGGCGTTGATGGAGGGAGAGGCAGCGGGTGGGATAGGATGTATCCGGTAACCCGGACGCATATGGATTTCTGGAGGCTGCGTTGCCGACTTGGGATTTCGAGG
>CAZHQK010000149.1:0-13120 GCA_964534795.1 uncultured Acidobacteriota bacterium | reverse complement strand
GGGCCGCCAGAACCGCGCATCCATGGCCCTTGCCGGGGCCGTATCCGTCCCGGAGGGGACGGAAGCTGGTAGCTCCAGGTGAGGTCTGTCGGCCCTCCGGGACTCGCCTGATCGATGCGCTCCTTTCCGGGGGTTCGCCTGCGGCTCACCCCCGGCTACCGGCTCAGGGCCCCTCCGGGGCCGGATGGTAGGTCCGCGGCGCGGCGGGGCTACTTGCGGAACAGATACAGAATGAGCGAAAGAATGATGCTGAGAAGAACGCAGGTCGTGATCGGAAAATAGAAAGAAAAATTCTCGCGCTTGATCGACAGATCCCCCGGAAGGCGCCCCAGTCTCAGAAAGGAAAAAAAGCTGTGGAAGGACACGATGAGGCCGAGCACGATCAGGACCACGCCTGCGATGATCAGCAATCGGCCGAGCGGCGGCACCAGCATCCTCCCCTGCCGGGTGGGATCTCAGCCGAAGATCTCCATCCGGCTGAAAAAATAGGATATCTCGAAGGCCGCGCTCCGGGAAGAGTCCGATCCGTGGGTGGTATTGCGCTCGACCGACTGGCCGAAGTCCCGGCGGATGGTGCCCTGGGCAGCCTGGGCGGGATCCGTGGCTCCCATGAGATCGCGCCAGACCCTGATGGCGTTCTCGCCCGAGAGGACCATGAGGACCACGGGGCCTTCCGACATGAACGTCGTCAGGCTGTCGAAGAAGGGGCGGTTGCGATGCACCTCGTAGAATCCCTCGGCCTCCTTCTTCGACAAGTGCGCCATCTTCAACGCATCGATGCACAGGCCAGCGGCCTCGATGCGCTTGATGATCTCGCCGATCAAGCCCCGCGCGACGCCGTCGGGCTTGATGATGGCCAGGGTCTGTTCCCTCATGCGCCCGGCCTCCCGAGTGCGCGCGCCACGGTTGCGCCGATGTCGGCGGGGCTGGCCGCAACGTGCAGGCCGCATTCCTTCATGGCCGCGATCTTCTCCGCCGCCGTTCCCTTCCCGCCCGAAATGATGGCGCCCGCGTGGCCCATCCTGCGCCCCGGAGGAGCGGTCTGGCCCGCGACGAATCCGATCACCGGCTTGCGGAAGTGCTCCCTGATATATCGGGCCGCATCTTCCTCGGCCGTGCCGCCGATCTCGCCGATCATGACCACCGCCTCGGTTTCGGGATCCTCGTTGAACATCTTCAACGCATCGATGAAATTGGTCCCGACGATCGGGTCGCCACCGATCCCGATGCAGGTCGACTGTCCCAGGCCGCGCTCGCTCAGCTGCCAGACCGCTTCGTACGTCAGCGTGCCGCTGCGCGAGATCACGCCGATGGAACCCTCCTTGAAAACCCGCCCGGGCATGATGCCGATCTTGCACTTTCCCGGGGATATGATGCCCGGGCAGTTCGGCCCGATGAGCCGGCTCCGGGAACCGCGCAGCAGCGAGGCCACGCGCACCATGTCGAGCGTGGGGATCCCCTCGGTGATGCATACGATCAGGGGCATGCCGGCGGCGATACCCTCCATCATGGCGTCCGCCGCAAAAGCGGGCGGAACGAAGATGACCGCTGCGTTCGCCCCTTCCTTTTCCATGGCTTCGGCGACGGTATTGAACACCGGGATGCCCTCGTGCCGTGTTCCGCCCTTGCCGGGAGTGACTCCCGCCACCACCTTGGTGCCGTAAGCCACGCACTGCTGCGTGTGGAACGTGCCTTCACGGCCCGTGATGCCCTGCACGACCAAACGCGTATCGCGATCTACCAGAATGGACAATGTCGTTCTCCTTGTCAGCGCGCCGCCGCCACCACCTTCTCCGCGGCGTCCTTCATGCCGTGTGCCACCGTGAATTTCAAACCCGAGTCCCGCAGAATCTCCTGGCCCTTCTCGACGTTGGTGCCCTCGAGGCGGACCACCATGGGGACGTTCACCCCGATCGCCCGGGCGGCCTCGACCACGCCGCCGGCCACGATGTCGCAGCGCATGATGCCGCCGAAGATGTTGATCAGCACCGCCTTGACGTTGGGGTCGCCCAAGAGGATCCGGAAGGCGTTGCTGATCTGCTCGGCGCTCGCCCCGCCGCCCACGTCCAGAAAGTTGGCGGGATTGCCGCCGCTCAGCTTGATGATATCCATGGTGGCCATCGCCAGGCCGGCGCCGTTCACCATGCAGCCGATGTTGCCGTCGAGCTTGATGTAGTTGATGCCGTAGCGCGACGCCTGGATCTCGAGCGGATCTTCCTCGTAGAAGTCGCGGTACTCCGCCAGCTCCTTGTGCCGGTAAAGCGCGTTGTCGTCGAAATTCATCTTGGCGTCGAGCGCCAGGAGCCTCCCGTCCTCGGTGAGCAGGAAGGGATTGACCTCGACGAGCGAGGCGTCGGTCTTTTCGAAGGCCTGATACAATCCCGTCATGACCTTGACCGCAGGCGCGAGCAGGTCACCCGACAGGCCGAGGGCGAATGCCAGCCGCCGGGCGTAGAAGGGCTGGAATCCGATGCGGGGATCGACGTGCTCCTTGAAGATCAGGTGCGGCGTTTCCGCGGCCACCTTTTCGATGTCGACCCCGCCCGCAGGCGAAACCATGAAAACCGGGCGCTCCGCCGCACGATCGACGATGATGCCCAGATAGAACTCTTTTTTGATCTGCAGCCCTTCTTCGATCAGCACCCGGCGCACCTTGCGCCCTTCGGGCCCCGTCTGGTGAGTGACCAGCGTCATGCCGATCATCTCGCCCGCGATCCTTTCGGCCTCGGCCGGCGTGGCGGCAAGCTTGACGCCGCCTCCCTTGCCTCGGCCGCCGGCGTGGATCTGCGCCTTGACGACGACCGTGCCCCCGAGGCGCCGCGCGATCTCGTATGCCTCGTACGGATTCGTGGCCACTTCGCCGCGCGGTATCGGCACCCCGAATTGCGCCAGAATCTTTTTGGCCTGGTATTCGTGTATTTTCACGCCGTGCTCCCATTCTCCGGAAGCCCCTACGCTCCCCGAGCGCTGTTGCCGACCGTTCGTCCATCAGGACCGGTAGGGCGGTCCTTGCGAAAGAGGCGGCATTTTATTGCATGAGACGCGGGGCGGGCAACCGAAAATCAGTCCCGCTCTGCGTGCCCGCGCAGCGTGCTAGAATGCGCCATGCTCACCTGTCCTTGTTGCCGGTCTCCTCTGGAGGTGCGCGCGACGACCCGGTGCGCGTGCGGCCGGGAATACCCGCGACTTCCGTCCGGCGGCGTCGATTTCCTCGAGGGCCGGGGGTTCGCCGATTTCGAGATCGACCCCGCCGACGCGGAACAGCGCCGCATGCTCGAAGCCGAAGCCGCCGGCGTGGCCTGGCGCATGGAGTCGCTGGTCCTGCCGCTCGCCGGGAGATATCTCCGCTGCGTCGGGGAGCACGCGCGCCCGGTCACGGTCCTGGACTGCGGCTGCGGCAGCGGCATTTCGGTCGATGTGCTGCGCGCGCGGGGATTCGATGCCTGGGGGATCGATGCCGGCCGGGCGCGGCACAGGCAGTGGCGCGAGCGGGATTCCGCCGCCTGGCTGCATGCCGCCGACGCCCTGCAGCTCCCCTTCGGCGACTCGGCCTTCGACATCGTGATCTCTTCCGGCCTCGTGGAACACATCGGCATCCACGAGGAGGAATCGAACGGCTACCGGGCGCACCGCCTCCCGGACTGCCACGAGCGCCGCCGGCGCTTCATCGCCGAACTGGTCCGCGTCCTCGGGCACGACGGCTTCATCCTGCTCGATCACCCGAACGGGGCCTTCCCGATCGACTTCTGGCACGGCGGCCGTGCCGGCGGCTTGCGCTGGCACAGGACGCGCGGCGACATGCTGCCGCGCTTCGACGAGGTGGCAGGCTACTTCGGCGAGGCCGACCCGTCGCTTGGGCTCTTTTCCCTTTCGCCCGCCCGCCGCCTGCGCTTCGCCCAGGTGCGGCGCCACTGGTACGGCAGGATCCTCGCCCCGCTCGCGGCCCTGTGGCTCTTCCTCCTCGACCGCCGCTCGCTGTCCTTCATGGCGCGCAGCCCTTTCAATCCTTACCTGGTGACCGTGGCGACGCGCAGGGACGACGCCCCGGCGTGGATTTACCCGTGAGCCTGATCTTGCGGTCCCGCTTCCTCGGGTATACTGATGCCGCGAATTCATGCAGGAGGTCGTGTCGCCGTGACCGAATTCTTTCGCGTGGTGCCGCCGGCCAAGGTCCTGGAGATGCTGGCGCTTTTCGACCGGCTCGGGAACGAGCGCATCAAGCTGGAAGAGTCGCTGGGCCGGGTCCTGGCCGAGCCGATCGTGTCTCCCGAGGACATCCCGCCCTGGCCCCGGGCGACGATGGACGGGTACGCCGTGAGGGCCGAAGACACGTTCGGCGCGAGCGATTCCCTGCCGGCGCTGCTGCGGATCGCCGGCCGCGTCGAGATGGGCCGCATGCCGGAGTTCGCCATCGGCGCCGGCATGGCGGCGGCAATCGCAACCGGAGGCTTCCTGCCCGAAGGAGCCGACGCGGTCCAGATGGTGGAATACGCCAATCCTGCGGGACGCGGCGAGGTCGAGATCACACGCCCGGTAACCGGCGGCGAGAACGTTCTGGGCCCGGGGGAGGACGTGCGGGCGGGCGAGGAACTGATCCGGCGGGGCCGCAGGATACGCCCGCAGGATGTCGGAATCATGGCGGCCCTGGGCAAGACCGAGGTCACGGTGTTCAAGAAGCCCAGGGTGGCGCTGATTTCCACAGGAAACGAGATCGTTCCTATCACGGAGAAGCCCGCTCCCGGCCGGGTCCGCGACACGAACACCTATTCCATCGGGGCTCTGATCCGGTCTGCCGGCGCCGAGGCGTTCTCCCTCGGAATCGTGCCCGACGATGCGGCCGCGCTCCAATCCGCGCTGCTCCGTGGGCTCGCCGAAGGGGACGCGGTCGCGGCTACGGGGGGAAGCTCGGTGGGCGAGCGCGACCTGATGGCTGCCGTGATCGCCGACCTGCCCGGTTCGCAGATCCTCGTTCACGGCGTGGCGATCGCCCCGGGAAAACCCACGATGCTGGCAAGCGTCGGGGGAAAAGCGCTGTTCGTGCTTCCGGGCCACCCGGTCTCGGCAATGGTCACAGCCCAGCTGTTTCTCGCACCGTTTCTCAGGCATCTCGAAGGGGAGGACGTCGCAGCCGGTTACGGCAGCAGGACAGTGGAAGCAATCCTGGCGGCTTCGATCGCCTCATCGCCCGGCCGCGAGGAATACGTGCGCGTACGGCTGGAGGAGAAGGAAGGCCGGCGCTACGCCCATCCCGTCTTCGGCCGGTCCGGCATGCTGTCCACGATGGTCCGCTCCGACGGCCTGGTGCGCGTGCCGATCCATGCCGAAGGCATCGCGCGCGGCGAAACCGTGGAAGTCGTTCTCTTTTAGCAGCGCCGGCGCAGACAGGAAACGACGATGAAGAACAAGCGGGAAATCTACCGGCAGCTGACGACCACGGCCGAAGCGCGCGCGGCAATCGTGCGCCGCTTCGGCGAGCGGCGATGCGCGACCGAGAGCGTCCCGGTCCGCGAAGCGCTCGGCAGGGTGCTGGCGCGGCCGGTCAAGGCCCGCCGATCGGTGCCTTCCTTCCACGCGGCCGCCATGGACGGTGTCGCGGTGCGCGCTGCCGACACGTTCGGCGCCATGGCCGAACGTCCGGTCATTCTCCCTGAAGGCCCTCGCGCATCCTACGTGAATACCGGCGAGCCCATGCCCGAGGATACCGATGCCGTGGTCATGATCGAGCACGTCGAGCAGGCGGCCGGCGGATGGGAAATCCGCGAAGCGGTCTATCCCTGGCAAAACGTGCGCAAGGTGGGGGAGGACATCGTTCAGGGCGACATTCTCCTGCCGGCGCGCCATCGCATCCGCCCGCACGACCAGGGAGCTCTGCTGGCGGCCGGCGTTCTCTCGGTCGAGGTGTTCGCCCGGCCGCGCATCCTGATCATTCCGACGGGAAGCGAAATCGTCGCGCCGGAAGAGGCGCGCGAGCCGCTGCCCAAAGAGGCGCTCGTCGAATTCAACGGTCAGGTGCTCGCGTCCCTGGCCGCCGAATGCGGCGCCGAGGCGCGCCTGGCCGGCCCGGTTCCGGACGATGCGGCGGCCCTGAGGACGGCCGTATCGTCGGGCCTCGAGGGCGGATACGACATGATCCTGATCATTGCGGGCTCGTCGACCGGCGCCGCCGACCTGACGCCTGCGATTCTCAAGGAATTCGGGGAGACGCTCTTTCACGGCGTGACCGTCATGCCGGGGAAGCCGACGGTCATGGTCGCCGCCGGCGACAGGCCGATCGCGGGTATACCCGGCTATCCGGTTTCGGCGATCGTCGCCTTCCGGGAGTTCGTCCGCCCTGTTCTCTACTCGCTGCAGGGACTGTCGCCCGATCGGCCCGCGAAGCTGCGGGCCGCGCTGGCGAGGAAGCTCCCCTCGAAGCTCGGGCTGGAAGAGCACGTGCGCGTGCTGCTCGGGCGCGTGGGCGAGCGTATCGTCGCCGTTCCCATCGGTGGAGGCGCGGGCGCGATTTCCTCGGTCGTGCGCGCCGACGGCATCCTGCGCATTCCCCAGGAAACCGGGGGCATATCCGAAGGCGAAGAAGTGGAGGTCGAACTCCTCGGGCAGGCGGACGACGCCGAGCGCAATATCGTCGTCATCGGCTCCCACGACATGACCCTGGACTTGATGGGCAGCCTGATCCGCGAGCGCACCGGCGGCGCGGTGCGACTGTGCTCGAGCAACGTGGGCAGCCTGGGCGGGCTGCTGGCCCTCAAGAAACGGATCGCCCACCTCGCGGGCTCGCATCTGCTGGATACGGCCACCGGCGAATACAACGTCTCCTACATTCGCCGCTATCTGCCCGACGTTCCGGTCGCGCTCGTACACCTCGTATGCCGCTGGCAGGGGCTGATGGTGGCGCCGGGCAATCCGAAGAACATCCGCGGGATCGCCGATCTGGCCCGGCCCGACGTGACGTTCGTCAACCGCCAGGCCGGTTCGGGAACGCGCATCCTGCTCGACTACGAGCTCGAGAAGGCCGGGATCGCCGGGCATCGGATCCGAGGATACCGCGACGAGGAATACACCCACATGAACGTGGCCGTGGCCGTAGCGTCGGGGCGCGCGGATGCCGGGCTCGGCATCCTGGCCTCGGCCAGGGCCCTGGGGCTCGATTTCATTCCCCTGACGAAGGAGCGCTACGATCTGGTCATCCCTGCGGAGTTCATGGGCGATCCGAAGATCGAGCTCCTGCTCGATGTCGTGCGCTCGCGAGGATTCCGCGACGAGGTCGTCGCGATGGGCGGCTACGAAGTCGAGGATGCGGGCAGCATCGTCGCGCTGTAGTCGGGCGGCGTTGTGCGGAGGTGCTTACGGCGTCTTCGGCCGCGCCCGGAACAATCTGCCCGACGCAAAGAGGACGGCGATGACGACGAGCGGCGCCGACAATATCCATCCCGCGCCGCGCGAGATCGGTGGCTTGAAGCAATAAGCCCGAGGTCCGTCGCGGCGCGGCGGACCTACCAGCCCCGGCAGGGGCCCTGAGCCGATAGCCGGGGGTGAGCCGCAGGCGAACCCCCGGAAAGGGGCGGATCGATCGGTCGAGCCCCGGAGGGCCGTCAGACCGGAGTTTCTGATATATTCCTTCTGCGGGCCCTGCGCGACGCATACGCCCCGCGCGCCGGTAGATCCCGGTCCGCCGCGGCGCGGCGGACCCTGCCCCGATCGCAGGCCGCTATTTCACGCCCTTCTTTTTGAGCCATTCCTGTTGTTTCTTTTCAATCGCCTCGTCGCGCGCCAGGGCCGCGTTGTCGATCGGCCGCAGGGCGGCAGGGAAACGCATGGGAGGGGGAGCGGTTCCGTCGAGAGTCCTGAGCGCCTGTTCCACCGCCTGCTCGGATAGGGATCTGTACAACTTTGCCCCGTACGCGGCGGTCGAGTAGCGCGGAGCGCCGAAATAACCGGGCCAGCCATCGCGTTTGGCAACCGCCACCATGGCGTCCAGATCCGCCGCCGGATGACTCGGCGCCTGGGTGTAACCGGGATCCACGAGATTGGGCTGCAGGAAGAGCATCAGGCTGGTTTCGTCGAGCCCGGCATGGCCCGAAGAAGCATCCTCGGTGCGCGCCTGCGCGCTCAGCATGTTGCGCGCCTCCTCGTCGATCTTCGCGCTCGACGGCGTGCGCAGGCCGCGCAGGACAGCCATGCGGCCGCCGTAGGTCTCGCTGAAGAAGTCGCACACCTGGTCGAGTATGCGATTGTGATTGGGCGCACCGTGATTGTTGGCGACGAGAATCCAGCGGAAGCCCGCGTCGCCCAGCTCCACGGCCAGGTCCATGAAGACGGCGCGCAGCGTGGACACCCGCACGACGAACGTGCCCGGGAACGGGTACTTGGCCGCCAGTTCGTTGGCTCCGCCGGCTCCCAGCGGGATCGTCGGAAAGATCAGGACGTTCCAACCCTTCTCCACGATGGCATCGGCCACGTCGCGGACAAGCCGCTCGCTGATGTATCCGTCGACGAAGGCCGGCAGATACGGCCCGTGCTCCTCGAGGATGCCGGTCGTCAGCAGGACGACGGTGCGGCCCCGGTCGAGCGCCTGATAGTGGGCCGTCGTCATTTCCTTGGCGTAATAGATCTGCCGTCCCGAATCGGCGGCCGCTGCGGCAGCCGCCGCCGTCCAGACGGAAAGCAAGCATCCCCAGGAGATCATCCGTTTCGACTTCATGGTCCTACCTCCCATGTTGCACGATGGTGCGAAAAGCAGGTTGCATACGCTACCGGATCGCCAGTGTGCCGTCGCTGTAAACCTCACGCCCGCCGACGATGGTCATCAGGATCGGCGTACTCATGATCTCGTGCGGGTCGATCGCCGTGATGTCCCTCGCCAGGATGCAGAAGTCGGCGTATTTCCCGGCCTCGATCGATCCTTTGACCCGCTCGGCGTGCTCGAGCCAGGCCGGCAGGATCGTATAGGTTCGAATCGCCTCCTGGACGGTCAGGCGCTGATGCGGTCCGGAGACCGTGCCGGAGCTTCTGGATTCGCGCACGATCGAGTACTGCAGGCCGATGCGCCAATCGGGAGAGGCGCAGGGGGCATCGGAGCTGTTGGCCGCGACGACGCCCGCATCCAGGAGCGACTTCAGCGGCATCTGGTCGCCCGAGCGTTCGGGACCCACCAGCCGGTCGATGGTGTCCGAAATCGAGTACTTGATGACGGCCTGCGTCGTGTGCCCGAGCCGCCACTCGGCCATGCGCTTCATGGTCTCCGGCCGGATCCAGTCGCCGTGAATCGTGTAGTGGCGCGCGTCCCACGGCTTCCGCCGCAGCGCGTCGATGAATGCCTGCACCGCCGCATCGACCGCCCGGTCGCCGCACGCGTGCACGGCGACCTGAAAGCCGCGCTCGTGGCAGCAGAAGACCATGCGCCGGAAGTGTTCCAGGCGCTCCTCATCGCTCGCGCCCTGGACCACGAGGCCGCCGTGGGAACCGTCGGGATAGGCGTCGTACACCCAGGCCGTGCGCGCCGGCGGTATGCCGTCGGCGAAGATCTTGACGCCCCCGATTTTGACCCATTCGTTGCCGAAACCGCTGCCGGTCCCGACGTAGCGCAGCGCTTCCTGCAAATCGGCGAGGCTACCGCCCAGGCCGTAGGCAGCCCACATCAAAAGCAGGTTCAGGCGCACGGGATACTGGCCGGCGGTTGCGATCTCGGAGTACATGGCGACATCCGGCGGCGTCTCCGCGGCACTGGTGATGCTGGTGATACCGAGCTCCGACAGGTAGCGGGCGTTTTGCAGCACCGCCTGCTTGACCTCCTCCCGCGTCAATTCGGGTCTCACCCTCTCGACGAGGTCGCGCGCCTTTTCCAGCAGCAACCCGACCGGCTCGCCCGACTTCGGGTCCTTCACGATGACGCCGCCCTGGGGCGCCGCCGTATGACGATCGATGCCGGCCAATTCGAGGGTTCTGCTGTTGACCCAGGCATTATGGAAGGAGAATTCGATGAAGTAGACGGGATTGTCCGGAGCGATGTCGTCCAGGTCGCTCTTGCCGAGGATCCGGCCCGGATCGGCCCGGAGCTCGTCCAGACACTCGGCATTCCATCCTTCGCCGATGATCCACTGGCCGGCTTTGGACCGCGCCACGGCCTCGGCGAGCAGGCGCCGGCAATCGCGGATCGAGCGCACGTTCGGGTAGCTCAGGTCGAGCTTGTACGGCGGTTTGGAGACCGCGAACCACGGGAGGTGCATGTGGCTGTCGTTCAGTCCGGGCAACACGGCGGCGCCTTCGAGATCGAGCACGCGCGTGCGCCTGCCGCGCAGGCCGTCGATCTCTTCGTTGCTTCCCACGGCGACGATGCGGCCGTGCTTGACGGCGAGCGCCTCGGCGATGCCGAATCGTTCGTCGACGGTGACGATCCTGCCGTTGCGCATGATCATGTCGGGAGCCAGGGGATCCGGAACGTGGGCTGAACGGTTTTCCGTCACGGTTCTGTCCTTTCAGGTTGCCTGTTCCCGGTGGGCTGCCGCCCCTGTGTTGCGGATGGCGGCCCGGCGCCCGGTCGCGCCCGGGCGGGCAGAGTCTCGCGCACCGCCAGCGACACCAGCGTCGCCGCCGCCAGCAGGCCGCCGGCCGCCCCCATCATGGCGGGCAGCCCGACGGCATCGGCCACGGAACCGGCGACGACCGGGAACAAGGACCCGCCGGCGATCTCGCCCGTTCCGATGACGAAACTGTTGGCCGACGCTTTCAGATGGTCCGGCACGGTTTCCAGCGGGATGAGAATGGCGTACACGGGCATGACGCACCCCAGGATGCCGCCGCAGAGGACGTAGGCCAGCGTCGACGCGGTCGTTCCGGGGAAAGCGGCCATCAGGAGCGTGCCCGCGGCGGGCAGGGCCAGGAAGACCGTAAGCACCGGCTTGCGCCCGAATATGTCGGACAGCCGGGGGATCATGACGGCGTAGATCACCATGGCGACGCCCATGGCCGCCGTGATGAATCCCATGGTCTGGACCGAGGTCCGGGTCACGCTCGTCAGGTACAGCGGCCCGTAGAGCATGATGCACCAGTAGCCCGACATGGCAAGAATCGACACGACCGCGCACACGCGGATGTTGCGGTAGTGCAGGAACTCGCGCAGCGCGCCGCGCGCGCGCCGCCGTGCGCCGGGCGCGGGCGCACCCTCGATCTCGACCTCGCGCACGAGCAGGGCGATCGCGCAGCCGACGGCCGCCAGCGGCAGGGCATAGGAAAGGAAGGCCGTCTGCCATCTCCAGGCCGCCACGATCTGGGTGACCATGACCGGGCCGACGATGACCGCGATGACCACGACCCCCAGATTGATGATGCCCGCATCGAGGCCGAGGCTCTTTTCGCCCGCCGCCTTGCTGACCAGCAGCATGATCAGGGGCAGCACCGGCCCGGCGAGCGCGCCGAGAACGGCGCGCGCGGCGAGCAGCTGCCCGTAGGTCTCGACCAGCGTGCACAGGGAAGCGCCGGCCGCCATGAGAAAGACGAAAACCAGCAGCCAGCGCCGCGGCCGGCGGATGCGGGCGGCCGCGATGCTGAAGAGGATCGTGGCGAGCGCGTAGCACCCCGTGGACACGGTACCGAACAGGCCCACCTGGGCCTGGTTGAGCCCGAACTTCTCCACCAGGGTGGGCGCCAGATAGGCGACGGCCAGGCGATCGAGAAAGACGAAGCCCCAGGTGAAGAAAAAGGTCGCCACCAGGAGCCACTCGTACCTGCGCGCGTGCGGCGCTCGCTCCATACCGGCCCCTCCCGGGCGCTCCCGGCCGGGAGCGGCCGGTGCGCGGTAATTCCATATCGAATCATATCACAGGCCGGCGCCGCCGTATCTCTCGGGATTTCTTTTTTCGTCCTCGTCGGCAGAGGGGTAATAGTTGCTCAGGGCCACCACCACCAGCAGGTAGGGCCGGTCGACCCGCCTGTGGATCATCGGGCAATGGGGCACGCCCCGGGGGATGAAGATCGAGGTGGTCCGCGTCAGGACGAACTTCTCGTCGCCGATCTGCATCTCGACCTCCGCGCCGAGGTCGTGGGGATTGTCGGGATCCGTGCCGATGAAATTGAGCACCTCGTCGAAATCGTGCGTGTGGGTCCACTCCACCGGATCGGGCTCGGGTATCGTGAAGCGCCATCCGATGTCGATCGTCACCGGCGCTCCCGGCACGAGATCGTTGTCGAGGTAGATCTCGTCGGGAAAGGTGACGCCCTTGACGTTCTGCCTGGGGTGATAGGCCACGCTGACGACCTTGGGATCACTGACGACATACTTGGCGTACTTGCTCTCTTGCATGGCATCCTCCGCGCGCGCCCTGGTGCGGAAGGCTCTCTTCCCCAGCCGCGCCGTGTGCCAGTATCGCACGGGAATATCGCGAACCCAAATGGGATGCGGAAAAGCGCCCGGCAAGAGAAAGGCCGCGGGTAACCGGGCCGGCGCAGCGCTGGGGGCAGCCCGCGGCACTCATCCTGGCTTCGTGGCCGGATGCAAATGGACGGGAGCGAGCGGAAGACTGGTGAGCCGTGGAGGAATCGAACCTCCAACCTACTGATTAAGAGTGGTTTACAGCCTTTCCAGGCTTGACCAGCAAGACCCAAAACCCGCATGAAATAAGGCTTCGACAAAAATCGCCTCCGCCTGGATCTTGCTGGATTCGGACAGAACTGCCACCAGAACTGCCACCAAAAATCGGAGCCGAAGGTTGCTCGTTTCGCTATGACACAGACCCGACCGGCACGGCCGCCTGCAGCCGCGATCTCTAACCGTTGGAGTACACTTTGTCAATTGCCCTCCGGGATCGGCCGAACCCGGGCTCCGACCCCACCCGGGCAGGGGTCGAAATATGGGACCCAATTGCAATATGTTCAGCCCCGTCGAAAACACGCTGTATATTCCGCGTTCACGGCGACCAGGCGGATCAAGGACCGCTGAGCTTCTGCGATGCCGCCACCGATAGGACCCAGCGTCGGCCGGGGTCTGAAAAGGCCTTTATCCGGTTGCCGGTTCGACGGCTCACTGCTCCTTTCGTCTCAAGAAATCCAACAATCCCGCTTTTCCTTCACAACCCACGAACCCCGCTCCCGGCAGACCCGATAGACACTCCCTGCACTGTTGTGT
>CAZHQK010000148.1:0-3967 GCA_964534795.1 uncultured Acidobacteriota bacterium | reverse complement strand
CTTCTGGGGAGGCCGCTACTACCTGGAAGCCTTGCCCGCGGGCAGGGATATCCGCGTCGGCGACCGCCTGTTGGGACGCGGCGAAATCGCATGCCTCGGGCGGGAGACTGAAATACGTTTCGGTGCGCTGGCCTTCCGCTGGCAACAGCTCGCAAGGCCCGAGGCGCGCGAGCTTTCGTCTTGACGCCGCGACGCCGCCTCCCTTATAAGAGGGCGCATAGGGTTCACCGGCAGTTTTTGATGACAGGCTGAAACGCAAGAAAAGCGACGTTCCCCGGAGTCGAATCGCGGAAAGCGTCTCGCCGACGGAGGCAATACGGCCGCTGCGCCACGGCGATGATAACCAACCGTTACTCCAATCCTTTCCTGCTGCTCATCGCAGGATTACTGTTCAGGCCTTGGGTGCTTACGTGCCTTTTCGCGGGCATCGCCTTCCAGAGCTACCGGCTGACACGGCCGGCGCAAGTGGACATGGAATCGTTGCGCCGGCAGCTGGTGGAAGCGGTATGCAGCCGGGCCGCTGCGGATCTGCCACGCAGGGAAAGCGTGTCGACCCTGGCGGTGCTCGGCCTCGCCGGCGATCCGTCCGGAATCGTCTCGGCAGAGCTGAGAAAGAGCATCCGGGCCGCGGGAACCTACCGGTTGCTCGACGACGGTTTCCTTGGAAGGCTGCTGCGCGAGTTCGCCAGGAACGAGGTGCCGGTCGCGACGCTGGCCGAGGCGGTCGGCGCGGCGCGCCGCATCGGTGTCGACGCGGTGGTTTTCGGCGCCGTGCCCGAGTTTTCCGTCGGCGCGAACTCGGGGGCGCTGACTGTGGAATTGCGCATGGCCGAACGCGAGACCGGGCAGGCCGTCTTCGCGCACAGCTATCGCGAAACGGCCGGCGACATTTACGGTGGCGTGTCCGGCTGGCGCGCCCGGATGGCGCAGCGGCCCGCAGTGAGCCGTATCCTCGTCTGGGCGGCGTTCACGCTCCTGCTGCCGCTCGTGAGCGCGCCCCTGGTGCTCCGCCTCACGGCCATGGAGTCCAATATGATCAACCTCGGCATGCTGCTCGGATACACGGCGGCGGATGTGGCTTTCGCGGCGTTCCTGACCGGCTTCCGCATCGCCTCCCCGTGGGTTTCGGCCCTGCTGTTGCTGGCGCTTGCCGCCGGCGCCTTTTACAACTATCGGATAGCGTCGTTCATCGAGGAGAAGAGCCGGTGAGATGCGCCGGGTGTTTCCCCCCCGCACACAATTCGGCACGCCGACCGGCCCGGCGCGCGGGCGGGTACGGCTCGGCGAGCCGGAACCGTGACTTACCGCTCCAAGCCGACCGCACCGCAAGCCGTGCAGGACACACTCTCCGGACCGGCAGCATGTTCCATCGTGTCAACCATGCAACAACATGATTTTCGGCACGTGAGCCTGTCAACAAGACCTGCTCCCGGGAAAGGAAGGGTCCCATGGGTCTGTTCAAGTCCAAGGAAGAAAGACGCATCGAGCGAAATCTTCAGGTCCGCAAGGCGATAGCGCAGATCCGCCGGCAGATCGCGGCCAACACGCGCCACGAAGCCGACTACATCGCCAAGGCCAAGCGCGCGCGCAGGCTGGGCTGGAACAACCAGTACGAGTTCCTGAAAAAGGCCGTCAAGAAGACCGCCACCATCAAGGTCCGCCTGGAAAGGCAGCTGCTCGCGCTCGAGTCGGCCGTGCAGATCAAGGAGCAGGCCGAGGGCCACTATGAGTTCGCCAACGCCATGAACGCCCTGTCGCGCTCGATCGCCGAGGTCTTCGGGGCCACCGACATGGCCAAGACGCAGGTCAATTTCGAGAAGGCCATGGCCAAGGCCGAGAGTCTGGAAGAGCGCATGGACGCATTCCTCGAAATGACGTCCGAGTCGATGTTCGACTACGAAGGAAGCGCCGAGGGCGAACTGGTGAGCGACGCCGACATCGACAAGATGCTCGAGGAAGAGACGGCACACGAGGAGCGTGTCGGCGTCGACGACGAAATCGAAAAGGACATATCCGCGATCCAGAAGGAGATCGAGAAGAACAGCCGGCGCTAGCAGGCGGCGGGACCGCACGATGCAGTTCTACTTGGAACAATATGCGCGCAACAAGGACCAGGGGCTCGACTACCTCAAGGTGGGGGACATCGAGCAGGCGCGCTACCACCTGCTGCAGGCGGCCAAGTATCTTCTCATGGCGGCGCGCCGCTCGGACCCGCAGCTGCGCGACATACGCCGGGCCAAGGGGCTGAAACTGCGCGACCTGGCCCTGGGCCTGCAGACCGCCCGGGCCGGGCGCCCCGCGGCAAAGTCCGCCGATCCGAAGGCGGTCGCCGGGAAGGATCAGGACGAAGACCTCACACCCGAAAGCAAGTGGCTGGTCTCGGAAAAGCCCAACGTGCGCTTCGACCAGATCGCCGGCCTCGAGGAGGTCAAGGAAGCCATCCGGCTGCGCGTCATCTATCCGTTCCGCCATCCGGAGGTCGCGAGCCGGTTCCGCAAGAAGGCCGGCGGCGGCATCCTGCTGTACGGGCCGCCGGGTACGGGCAAGACCATGATCGCCAAGGCGATTGCCACCGAGCTGGACGCGCAGTTCCTCGACGTCAAGAGTTCCAACATCATGTCGCAGTGGGTCGGGGTGGCCGAGCGCAACCTGGCCAAGCTTTTCGAGGTGGCGCGCCGCTACCCGGTTTCCGTCGTTTTTCTGGACGAAACCGAAGCCTTGGTGGGCAAGCGTGGTTCGCAGTCGACCGTCATGAACCGGGTGGTGCCCGAGTTTCTCTCCCAGGTCGACGGTGTTCAGACCCGGGACAATTGCATCCTGCTCATGGGCGCCACCAACCGCCCCTGGGACATGGACGAGGCGGCGCTGCGCACCGGGCGCTTCGGGGAGAAATTTTACATCGGCCTGCCCGACGCCGCCGCGCGCGAGCGCATCCTCCACCTCAACCTCGACGGGATCCCGATGGAGCCCCGTGTCGACCTGCGTGCGCTCGCGCAGAGGCTCGAGGGGTACAGCGGCGCCGACATCGTCGGCATCTGCATCAAGGCGACGGACTATCCCTTCCAGCGCCAGATCCGCTCCGGGGCGGAGGCGGTCATGACGCAGGCCGACCTGGAAGCGGCCATCGCCGCGCTCCCGCCTTCGGTCAGTGCGGCGATGCTCGAACGCTATCGCCGCTTCGCCGACGGAGCATGAAGACCATGGAAGAGCTCTTGCAGCGGCATCTCGTTGCGGTGGCCGGGCGCATGGGACGTCATTTGCGCGGCTTCGACGACCCCGGCATCCACCTGGGCACGGAGGCGACCTTCGCGCACGAGTTCGACAAGGTATTCCGCTTCCCCGCCCTGCGCGTGCCGGCCGAAAAACGCCCGCTGGCCTATGCCGAGGCGGTGCGCCGCTATCGTTTCGCCGGCGTCCGGAAGGCCGCGGCCGGCGACCCGGTCCTGACCATGGCGCAGGGCCTGCGCGGACCGCAGACGCTCTCGCACGAACCGCGCCGCGCACTGTCGCCCGAACCGCTCTTCGAGGACCTGGCGTCGCTGTTGCGCACGCCCCTGCTGCGCTTCTACCTGCAGATCACCGAGGCCGAGGCCTTCGGGCGGCATCTCGAGGCGACCGCGCGCCGCGGCGGTTTCGCCCTGGCCGTGGGCACGCGCGAGTCCGAGCCGGCGTGCCCGGCCTGCGGGCGATTGCTCGGGCGCGCCGCCCCCGGCGCGCCGGTACACTGCCCCGGGTGCGACCGGAGATACGAGACCGTCACCTGGCTCCCGCTGGTCCGGGGCGTGGCGGCGTCGGTGTCCTACGAGTTCCTGCGCCGGCTGGTGGTGCTCGATTGCGTGGCCGCCTATCAGGAGGAAAGCCGGATCGCCCATGCGCCCTTCGAGGAGGCAGAACCTTGAACACCGACCTCGACGAGAAGATCCATCCCCTCCTGCCGCGGTCGTTCGCCGACCGGCGGCGGCAGCTG
>CAZHQK010000147.1:0-1558 GCA_964534795.1 uncultured Acidobacteriota bacterium | reverse complement strand
GTGAGCTCCACCAGCAGCGCGGCCTCCAGGGCTGCGACCCTGGACTCGGCTACGACGACCGCCATGGGCTGGCCGACGTAGCGCACCCGGTCGGTGGCCAGCAGCGGGTGGCGCGCCGCCGCGGCGATCTGCGCGCCCTCGCGTACCTCCACCGGCAGAGGGTGCACGCGGCCCTCGAGGTCGCGGCCGGTCACGACCGCCAGGACGCCCGGTGCCCCGCGGGCTCGCCCGGTCGAGATCGCCTCCACTCGCGCATGGGCGTAGGGGCTGCGCACGACCACCATGTGGACCATGCCTGGCAGCGCCATATCGGCGATGTACCGCGCCTGACCGCGCAGATAGCGCCCATCCTCCAGGCGCCTCAGGGGATGGCCGATCCAGCGGGCCGGCGACGCTGACCCGGGGCGCGGGGGGCTGAGGGGGCCGCTCACGCGTCCACCACCACCGGCTCCAGCGGCACCCCGTGCGGCGTCTGGAAGCCGCCGTCCGTGACCACGCCGAGCGCCCCCAGCTGGAGCCCCATGCGCTCGTCGGGCGTGATCGGGTTGGGCTGGATGACGATGGCCATGCCGCGCTCGAAGCGCCGACCCTCCGGCGCGGGCCGGCGCTCGTCCCAGGGCCAGTAGCGCGTGCACGACCGGTCGATGAGCGGGGGCTGGATGTCCACGCCGTACCCGTGGAGGAGATCGTCGTAGATCCCGTACCCTCGCTCGCCGATCACGGACGCAGCGCGGATGGCGTCGCGCTCCGTCGCACCGGGGCGGATCGCCGCGGCGAGGCGCAGATAGGCCTCTCGGGCCACGTCGAACATGCGTTGCCAGGCCGGCGTCGGCCCGGCGCCCACGAAGATGGGCCGGTGGATCTGCCCCGAGTAGCCCCAGTACGACGCGCTGATCTCGGTGATGATGACGTCGCCGCGCTCGAGCCGGCGGCTGGAGGGATTCTGCGCCGGCACGCACCCGGTGGGCGCGTCCATGGGCATGGACCGCAGGAAGGCGATGTGGGGCAGGCCGCCGTCGGATCGGTAGGCGCCCTCGATGATGCCCAGCAGCGCGTACTCTGGCAGGCCGGGCCGCACCTGCTCCCGAAGCGCGTAGATCGTCCGGTCGGTCCACTCCGCGGCGCGGCGCAGCCAGACGATCTCCTCCTCGGACTTCACCTGCCGCAGGCGCGCGAAGGCCGCGGTGACATCCACCAGCTCCAGCGCCGGGAGTTCGCGGCGAAGTTGCTCATAATGCTGGTAGGGCATTCCCATGCCAAACGTGGCGTTGACGCCCACCAGGCCCAGCCGGCCCCGCTCGAGGCCGCAGGCCCGCAGCCGCCCAACCACGGCCGCCGCGGGATCGTAGCCGCCCCACTCGATGATGGGGATGTCGCTCACCTCGCGTGCGGCGATGTCGTGGTTCTTGAGGCCCACGAAGAGGGCTGGAGGAATCGACGGGTCCAGCGGCGCCACCAGATAGTTGTGGTGGAGGTCAAGATAGTTGGTGAGCCAGAAGACATTGGCCTGGTTGTGGCGATTGACACCGGAGTTACCGAAGAGGAGCAGGCCTGACAG
>CAZHQK010000146.1:0-28293 GCA_964534795.1 uncultured Acidobacteriota bacterium | reverse complement strand
GTTGCCGGAAGGGACGGAGATGGTGATGCCGGGGGACAACGTGAATCTTTCGGTGAAGCTGATCACGCCCATCGCGATGGAGAAGGGCTTGCGTTTTGCGATCCGCGAGGGGGGCCGGACGGTGGGCGCCGGCACCATCACGGACATCATCGAATAGCGCGACGGTTCGGTCGCGGTTGCCGCCATGCGAGAGATCATCACATTCGAATGCACGAAGTGCAAGAGCCGCAACTACACTTCGACCAAGAACAAGAAGAGCACCACGGAGCGGCTCGAATTCAAGAAGTTCTGCAACCGCTGCCGCGCGCACACGGTGCACCGGGAGACCAAGTAGCGCGGTGCTCGCTCGGACAGGGAAGATGGTGTTGTACAGGCCAGTAGCTCGAATTGGTAGAGCGGCGGTCTCCAAAACCGCATGTTGGGGGTTCGAGTCCCTCCTGGCCTGCCACAGTCGTCGACACAGGAGTGCCCCGCGCGCGGCCGTCGCCCGCTGACGGGGCGGAGGGTGCGCGGGGCACGATCCGATCATGAACCGATTCATCCAGAGAATCAGGGACTTTTTCCGCAACATCCTGGAGTTCATCAGCGAAACGCGCAAGGAGCTCAGGAATGTTTCGTGGCCGAACCGGCGGGAGTTGACCGGAACGACCGTGGTCGTGATCGTGGCGGTGTTCTTTTTCGGGTTTTACCTGTGGCTGGTGGACCTGCCGGCCCACTTCCTGGTGGGCAGGATATTGCAGCTGCTTTCGCCCTGATCGCACGAGGGGAGCATGGAAAGCGAAAAGAAGTGGTACATCATCCACACCTACTCCGGATATGAACGCAAGGTGGCCGAGAGTCTCGTCAACCGGATCCAGGCCTACGATCTGGGCGACTGCATCGGCCAGATCCTCATCCCCACGGAGGATGTCGTCGAGATCAAGGGCGGCAAGAAGGTGGTGACCAAGCGCCTGACCTTCCCCGGCTACATCCTGGTGGAGATGAACATGACCGACAAGGCCTGGCACGTGGTGCGCGGGACGCCCAAGGTCACCCGTTTCATCAGCACGGGGAAGAAGCCGACGCCCCTGACCCAGGAGGAGATCGACGAGGTCGTGAATCGGGTGTCGGTGACCGCCGAGCAGCCGAAGCCCAAGTTCACCTTCGAGCGCGGCGACACGGTCAAGATCATCGACGGTCCGTTCAAGGACTTTACCGGGCAGGTCGACGACGTCAATCCGGATCGCAACACCCTGAAGGTGATGCTGACGATCCTCGGCCGGGCCACGCCCGTGGAGCTCGAGACGGAACAGGTGGAGAAAGTTTAGCAATCAGCGGGGGCGGCGCGCCTGACGGGAAGGACGCGCCCCGGGAGTCGCAATGGCCAAGAAAGTGGTCGCCAACATCAAGCTGCAGGTGCCTGCGGGGAAGGCGACCCCCGCCCCTCCGGTGGGTTCGGCACTGGGCCCGCACGGGCTGAACATCATGGACTTCTGCAAGGCCTTCAATGCCAGGACCGCCAAGCAGGAGGGGCTGATCATTCCGGTGGTGGTGACCGTCTACAGCGACCGGACCTACTCGTTCGTCACCAAGACGCCCCCGGCCGCCGTCCTGCTGAAGAAGGCCGCCAACATCGCCAAGGGCTCGGGAGAGCCCAACCGCAACAAGGTCGGCAAGGTGACGATGCAGCAGGTGCGGGAGATCGCCCAGACCAAGATGCCCGACCTCAACGCCCCGGACCTGGATGCCGCGGTCCGGACCATTCTGGGGACCGCCCGCAGCATGGGACTGGAAGTCGAGGGGTGAGTGCCCGCCGTGCCCGTGCAGCGCCGCAGGGGCGACCGCAGGGACACAACGCGTCAGCGCAGTCGGATGTTCGAGGTGCCGTGATGCCCAGGACAGGAAAGAATTACAGAAAGTCGGCCTCCGCCGTGGAAAGGCGTCCCTATCCTTTGCCGGAAGCGGTGGCCCTGCTCAAGAAGATCGCCTACGCCAAATTCAACGAGACGTGCGAGATCGCCATGAGGTTGGGGGTCGATCCCAAGCACGCCGACCAGATGGTGCGCGGCACGGTGGTGCTGCCCAACGGTCTGGGCAAGACGCGCAGGGTGGTGACCATCGCGTCCGGCGAGAAGGTCAAGGAGGCGCGCGAGGCGGGCTCCGACGAGGTCGGCGGCGAGGACATCGTCGCGCGCATCGCCGGCGGCTGGCTGGACTTCGACGCGGTCGTCGCCACCCCCGACATGATGCGCAGCGTCGGCAAGCTGGGCAAGATCCTGGGGCCGCGCGGCCTGATGCCCAATCCCAAGACCGGTACGGTGACCTTCGAAGTGGCCAAGGCGGTGCGCGAGATCAAGGCGGGCAAGGTGGAGTTCCGCGTGGACAAGACGGGGATCGTGCACGCCCCCTTCGGCAAGATCCAGTTCGATGAAAAGCAGCTGTACGAGAACGCCCTGGCCCTGATCGAGGCCGTGCTGCGCGCCAAGCCGCCGACCAGCAAGGGCAAGTACCTCAAGAGCATCTTCATCAGCTCGACCATGAGCCCCGGCATCATGGTCGACGAGGCCTCGGTGGAGGCCCGCGCCTGAGGGACATCCAGCCATGAACAGGACAGAGAAGCACCAGACGGTCGGGGCGCTCAACGAGCAGTTCCGCGCGCTCAGCAGCCTTTTCCTGATCAACTACAACGGCCTCAAGGTGGTCGATGCCACGGAGCTGCGCCGCAGGATCCGCGCGATCGACGGCCGCTATCTCGTGGTGAAAAATACGCTGGCGCTGCGCGCCGCCCGGGATACCCGGGTGGAGCAGCTGGGTTCCTACTTCCAGGGACCGACGGCCATCGCCTACCATCCGAAGGACGTGGTGGCCCTGGCCAAGGTGCTGACCGAGGCGGCCAAGAACCTCCCGGCCGTTCAGTTCAAGGCGGCGCTGATCGAAGGCAAGGTGGTCCCCGTTTCGGAAATCCAGGCGATCGCCGCGCTGCCCGCGCGCGAGGTCCTGCTCGGCCGGCTCGTCATGCTTTTGCGCTCGCCGCTGGCACGGCTCGCCGGCACGCTCCAGGCCCCGGTGCGCAACCTCGCCCTGGTCCTGAAGCAGATCCGGAAATGACGGGCCCGGGGAAGAGACGTCCATTCATTCTTTCAAGAGCAAGGGAGTAGAGAGATGGCAATCACCAAGAACGAAGTGTTGGAGTGGATCGACCAGGCCACGATGCTGGAAATATCCGACCTCGTGAAAAGCCTGGAGGAGCGCTACGGCATCAGCGCGGCCGCCGCCATGCCTGTCATGGCCGCCGGGCCTGCGGGCGCTCCGGGAGAGGCCAAGGCGGCTGCGGAGGAGCAGACGGAGTTCACGGTCGTGCTCACCGCCGTGGGCGACAAGAAGATCAACGTGATCAAGGCGGTGCGCGAAGTCACCAACCTGGGGCTCAAGGAGGCCAAGGACCTGGTGGAAGGCGCCCCCAAGCCCATCAAAGAGGGCGTGTCCAAGGACGAAGCCCAGGCCATCAAGAAGAAATTCGAGGAAGCCGGGGCGACCGTGGAAATCAAGTGACGCCGGGCCCTGTTGTGCGCCCGTACGCTGCGGTCTCCTCCGGGTGCCGGCCGCAAGACGGCTGATCGCGCACGCGCCGGATGCCGCCGCCGGCAACGGGGCCGGCGGCGCAAGCTTCACCACAACGAATCATCTTTTGAGCGGGGTGGCGGGATGAACGGAACTGTGGCATGGCCGCAAGGCCGAGGCCCCGCGGCATACATCATCCCGTCGCCGCCCCCGCGCAGGTGCAGGATCCTTCCATGACCAATATCAGCACATCCAACGTGTATCGCGAGCGCATGGATTTCGCCAAGATTCATGCGAGCATCCCCATACCCAACCTGATCGAGGTCCAGCGGAAATCGTACCACCGGTTTCTCCAGATGGACGTCCCTCCCGCGGAGCGGGAGGATGTCGGGTTGCAGGCGGTCTTCAACTCGGTTTTCCCCATCAACGACTTCCGCGGCACCTCGTCGCTCGAGTTCGTCGAGTATTCGATCGGCAACTGGCAGTGCAAGTGCGGCAACCTGAAAGGCCTGCACTACCTCAAGGCCGATTGCGCCGAGTGCGGCCGGCCGATCATCAACAGCCCCTACAACCCGGAGCGCGGCGTCTGCAAGAATTGCGGCGCGCGCAACGAGATCGAGAACGTGCGCTGCGAATTCTGCGGCTACCCGGTGGGGCTCGACGTCAAGTACACGGTCGAGGAGTGCCAGGAGCGCGGCATGACCTATGCCGTGCCGCTCAAGGTCACCGTGCGCCTGGTCGTGTGGGACAAGGACAGCGAAACCGAAGGCCGCTCCATCCGCGACATCAAGGAACAGGAAGTGTACTTCGGCGACATCCCGCTGATGACCGAAAACGGCACCTTCATCATCAACGGCACCGAACGGGTCATCGTCAGCCAGTTGCATCGCTCGCCGGGCGTCTTCTTCGAATCCAACCCCGGCCGCACTTTCTTCCTGGCCAAGATCATCCCCTACCGCGGCTCGTGGGTGGAGTTCGAGTACGATCAGAAGAACATCCTCTACGTGCGCATCGACCGCAAGCGCAAATTCTTCGCCACCACCTTCCTGCGCGCCCTCGGCCTGGGCAGCGATACCGAGATCCTGCGCGCCTTCTACAACCCGGTCGTCATCCGCTGGGAGGACAAGAGCCTCTACCGCACCCTGGGCCGCGACCTGATCGGGTCGCGGGCGATCGAGGACATCAGGGATGCCAAGGGGAAGAACGTCATCGTCGCCAAGGGGAGGAAGATCGCGACCGGGCTCTACAACCAGCTCGTCAAGGCCGGGGTTTCCGAGATCCGCATGGATCTCGAGGGGCTCGAGGGCGCGCTGGCGCTGGCGGAGGTGGTCAACAACGAAACCGGCGAGATCCTGGTGGAGCCCAATAGCCCCGTCACCACCCAGACCATCAACGCCCTGAGCGAGGCGGGTTTGACCTCCGTCGAGGTCTTCTTCCCCGAGAAGGAGGATGTCGGACCGACCATCTCCCAGACGCTGGCCAAGGACCACATCAAGTCGCAGCAGGAAGCCCTGATCGAGATCTACCGCAAGCAGCGGCCGGGCGACCCGCCCACGCTCGAGACCGCCACGGCGCTTTTCGAGGGCATGTTCTACGACCCGCGCAAGTACGATTTCTCGAAGGTCGGGCGCCTCAAGTTCAACATCAAGCTCGGCCTCAACACCCCGCTCGAGCAGAGGACGCTGACGCCGGAGGACTTCTACGCGGTCGTGCGCTACGCTCTCAAGCTCCCGCACAACATCGGCACCATCGACGACATCGACCACCTGGGGAACCGGCGGGTGCGCGCCGTGGGCGAGCTCCTGGAGAACCAGTTCCGCATCGGCTTGGTGCGCATGGAGCGCGCCATCAAGGAGAAGATGTCGGTCCACCAGGAAATGACCACGGCCATGCCGCACGACCTGATCAATGCCAAGCCGGTCATGGCTTCCATCCGCGAGTTCTTCGGCAGCAGCCAGCTGTCGCAGTTCATGGATCAGACCAACCCGCTTTCCGAGATCACGCACAAGCGGCGCCTCTCGGCGCTCGGCCCGGGAGGACTGAGCCGGGAACGCGCCGGGTTCGAAGTGCGCGACGTGCACCCGACGCACTACGGGCGCATCTGCCCCATCGAGACCCCGGAAGGCCCGAACATCGGCCTCATCTCTTCGCTGAGCTGCTACGCGCGCATCAACGACTACGGTTTCATCGAATCCCCCTATCGCAAGGTGCGCGACGGCAGGGTGCTCGACTACGTGCAGATCACCTACCCGGGCGACACCCGCTTCGCCGTAGGCGAGCAGGTGGAGAGGGAGGTGGTGGAGGCGGAAAACCGGCGGTGCGAGGCATCGGGCAAGCGGCCCGCCCAGTACGAGCCCTACTCCTTCTACATGACGGCCTGGGAGGCCGAGGAGTACACGATCGCGCAGGCCAGCGTCGAGCTCGACGAGAACCGGTACATCATCCCCGAGCGGGTCAACGCCCGTCGGGCGGGCAACTTCGTGCTCGCGCCGCGCGAGGAGGTGCAGTATATCGACGTGTCGCCCAAGCAGCTGGTCAGCGTCGCCGCCAGTCTCATCCCCTTCCTCGAGCACGACGACGCCAACCGCGCCCTGATGGGATCCAACATGCAGCGCCAGGCGGTGCCTCTGCTGCGCGCCGAGGCGCCCCTCATCGGCACGGGCATGGAGCACATCACCGCCAAGGATTCGGGCGCCGTCGTGATCTGCCGGCGCACCGGGGTGGTCGACAGCGTCGACTCCACCCGCATCATCGTCCGCGTCGAGGGCGACAGCGGCGACGGCAAGAAGGTGCGCGAGGCCGGCGTGGATATCTATACGCTCACCAAGTTCAAGCGCTCCAACCAGAACACCTGCATCAACCAGGTGCCCATCGTGCGCCGCGGCGAGCGGGTGGTCAAGGGACAGGTGCTGGCCGACGGGCCGTGCACCGACCGGGGCGAGCTGGCGCTCGGCAGGAACGTGCTGGTGGCCTTCATGCCCTGGCGCGGCTACAACTTCGAGGACGCCATCCTGGTGAGCGAGAGACTGGTCAAGGAGGACAGCTACACCTCCATCCACATCGAGGAGCTGGAGATCGAGGCGCGCGACACCAAGCTGGGGCCCGAGGAAATCACGCGCGACATCCCCAACGTCAGCGACGCCGCGCTCAAGGACCTGGACGAGAGCGGCATCATCCGCATCGGCGCCAAGGTCCGGCCGGGAGACGTCCTGGTGGGCAAGGTCACCCCCAAGGGCGAAACCCAGCTGTCTCCCGAGGAAAAGCTCCTGCGCGCCATCTTCGGCGAGAAGGCGGGCGAGGTGCGCGACGCCAGCCTGGTCACCCCGCCGGGAATCGAAGGCACGATCGTCGACGTCAAGATCTTTTCGCGCAAGGGCGTCATCAAGGATGAGCGCGCCAAAGCGATCGAGCGCGAGCAGGTGGAAAAGCTCGAAAAGGACCTCAACGACGCCATCCGCATCATCCGCGAGGAACGCGCCAAGCACCTGATCGACATCCTGGCGGGCGAAATCCTGCCCGAGGAAGTCACCGACCGCTCGGGCGAGGTCGTGCTGCCCAAGAAGACCAAGCTCACCCGCTCCCTGCTGCAGGACCTGGGCTCGAGCGAACTCAACAAGGTCAAGAGCGCGTTCAAGTCCGAGAAGGAAGGCAAGGTCTACGAGAAGATCAAGAGCCTGGAAGAGAAGACCGACAAGCAGATCCAGATCTTGAAAACGCTGCACGAGGAACAGCTCGACAAGCTGCGGCGCGGCGACGAGCTGCCCCCGGGCGTGATCAAGATGGTGAAGGTCTATATCGCCATGAAGCGCAAGCTTTCCGTGGGCGACAAGATGGCCGGGCGGCACGGCAACAAGGGCGTCATCGCGCGCATTCTGCCCGAGGAGGACATGCCCTATCTGCCCGACGGCACCCCGGTGGAGATCGTACTCAACCCGCTCGGCGTGCCCTCGCGCATGAACGTGGGGCAGATCCTCGAAACCCATCTGGGTTGGGCCGCCAAGGCGCTGGGCCTGTATTTCTCCACCCCGGTCTTCGACGGCGCTTCCGAGGAGGAGATCAAGGCCATGCTGCGGCGCGCCGGCCTGCCCGAAAGCGGCAAGGTCGATCTCTATGACGGCATGACCGGGGAGCGCTTCGATCAGAAGGTGACCGTGGGCTACATCTACATGCTCAAGCTCTCGCACCTGGTGGACGACAAGATTCATGCGCGCAGCATCGGACCCTACTCGCTGATCACGCAGCAGCCGCTCGGCGGCAAAGCGCAGTTCGGCGGCCAGAGGTTCGGGGAGATGGAGGTCTGGGCCCTCGAGGCTTACGGGGCCGCCAATATCCTCCAGGAGCTGCTGACCGCCAAGTCGGACGATATCCAGGGCCGCACCAAGATCTATGAAGCCATCGTCAAGGGCGAATCCCACTTCACTCCGGGCATTCCCGAATCCTTCAACGTGCTGGTGCGGGAATTGCAGAGCCTGTGCCTGGACGTGGAGCTGATCCAGCGCCAGAAGGCGCCGCAGGCGGCGGTCGCCGAGTGAAGATCCCGGTTATCCGGGAAAAGGGGGTTGCATTGAGAAGTTTCAGCGACAGAATGGAAAAGACGGATTTGACGAACGATTTCGACAGCATCCGCATCAGCCTGGCGTCTCCCGAGAAGATCCGCGCCTGGTCGCACGGCGAGGTCACCAAGCCGGAGACCATCAACTACCGGACCTTCAAGCCGGAGAAGGACGGGCTTTTCTGCGCGCGCATCTTCGGGCCGGTGACCGACTGGGAATGCCTGTGCGGCAAGTACAAGCGCATGAAGTATCGCGGAGTCACCTGCGACAAGTGCGGCGTCGAGGTCACGCTTTCCAAGGTCCGGCGCGAACGCCTGGGGCACATCGAACTGGCGTCCCCGTGCTCGCACGTCTGGTTCTTCAAGGGCCTGCCCAGCCGCATCGGGCAGCTTCTGGACATCAGCCTGCGCGACCTGGAACGGATCCTCTACTTCGAGGCTTACGTGGTGGTCGACCCCGGCCAGGCGCCCGTGAAATTCAAGGAGCTGCTCAACGAGGAAAAGTACCGCGCCCTGGTGCAGGAGTTCCCCGGCAAGTTCCGGGCCATGATGGGCGCCGAGGCCATCAAGGAGCTCCTCAAGAAGGTGGATGTCGAGGAGCTGGCGGACGAATTGCGCGCGGCCATGCGCGCCGAGACCTCCCAGCTCAAGCGCGTCAAGTACGCCAAGCGCCTCCGGGTGGTCGACGCCTTCCGCAAGTCCGGCAACAAGCCGGAATGGATGATCCTGGACGTCATACCGGTGATTCCTCCGGAGCTCCGCCCCCTGGTGCCCCTCGACGGCGGCCGCTTCGCGACCTCCGATCTCAACGACCTCTACCGCCGCGTCATCAACCGCAACAACCGGCTCAAGAAGCTCATCGAGCTGCGCGCGCCCGAGGTGATCATCCGCAACGAGAAGCGCATGCTGCAGGAGGCCGTCGACGCCCTGTTCGACAACGGGCGCCGCGGCCGCGTGCTGCGCGGCGCCAACAACCGGCCGCTCAAGTCGCTGAGCGACACCCTCAAGGGCAAGACCGGGCGCTTCCGCCAGAACCTCCTGGGCAAGAGGGTCGACTACTCGGGGCGCTCGGTGATCGTCGTCGGGCCCGAACTCAAGCTGCACCAGTGCGGGCTTCCCAAGAAGATGGCGCTCGAGCTCTTCAAGCCCTTCATCTACAACCGCCTCGAAAAGGACGGGCACGCCGCCACCATCAAGGGCGCGAAAGAAATGGTCGAGCGCCAGGAGCCGATCGTGTGGGACATCCTGGAAGAGGTCATCCGCGACCACCCGGTGCTGCTCAACCGCGCGCCCACCCTGCACCGCCTCGGCATCCAGGCGTTCGAGCCCCTTCTGATCGAGGGCAAGGCGATCAAGATACCGCCGCTCGTCTGCGCCGCCTTCAACGCCGACTTCGACGGCGACCAGATGGCGGTCCACATCCCGCTTTCGCCCGAGGCCCAGATCGAGGCCTCCGTGCTCATGCTGAGCAGCCACAATATTCTTTCGCCCGCCAACGGCCAGCCGATCGCCATCCCCAGCCAGGACATCGTGCTCGGTTGCTACTACCTGACCAAGGCCAAGAAGGGGACCAAGGGCGAGGGCCGGGTCTTCGGCTCGTTCGATGAAGCCATGTTCGCCCTGGAGAACGGCCTGGTGGAGCGGCTGACCCCGATACGCTATCGCTACACCGGGCTGCTCATGGACCTGACCAAGCAGTACGACGACCAGGCGGTCGTGCACGCCGACGTGCGCGAGGTGCGCAACGAGTTCATCAACACCACCGTCGGCCGGCTGATCTTCAACTCCATTCTGCCCGAAGGCATGCCCTTCATCAACGGCCTGATGAAGAAGAAGGGGCTGCAGCAGCTGGTGAACTACTGCTACCTGCACTACGGGCTGGACACCACGGTGAAGCTGCTCGACGACCTGAAGGACCTGGGATTCCTGTACGCCACCAAGGCGGGTATCTCCATCGGCATCGACGACCTGGTGGTGCCGGAGAACAAGTCCGAGATGGTGGAGGCCGCGGCCAAGAGCGTGATCGAGGTCGAAAAGCAGTACCAGGAAGGCGCCATCACCGACGGCGAGCGCTACAACAAGATCATCGACATCTGGTCGGACGTCACCGACCGCGTCTCGGAGGCCATGTTCAAGAAGATGGCCCGGCAGGACGAGAGCGGCGAGGAGTTCAACCCGATTTACATCATGGCGGATTCCGGCGCGCGCGGCAGCAAGCAGCAGATCCGCCAGCTCGCCGGCATGCGCGGGCTCATGGCCAAGCCGTCGGGCGAGATCATCGAAACCCCGATCACCGCCAACTTCCGCGAGGGCCTGACCGTGCTGCAGTATTTCATCTCCACCCACGGCGCGCGCAAGGGCCTGGCCGACACGGCCCTCAAGACCGCGGATTCGGGTTACCTGACGCGCCGCCTGGTGGACGTGGCCCAGGATGTGATCATTTCCATGGAGGACTGCCAGACGCTCGACGGCATCTACGTCACCTCGATCGTCGAGGGCGGCGAGATCATCGAGCACCTGCGCGACCGCATCGTCGGCCGCGTCTCGCTCGAGAACGTCAAGGACCCGCTCACGGGCGAGACCATCGTCCGCGTCAACCAGGAGATCACCGAGGCGCTGGCGGCCGAGATCCAGGCGGCGGGCGTGGAAAAGGTCAAGATCCGCTCCGTGCTGACCTGCAAGGCCAAGCGCGGGGTGTGCGTCAAGTGCTACGGCCGCAACCTGGCGACCGGCCAGATGGTCGAACTCGGGGAGGCCGTGGGCGTGATCGCCGCCCAGTCGATCGGCGAGCCCGGCACCCAGCTGACCATGCGCACCTTCCACATCGGCGGCGCCGCCAGCCGGACGCACGAGCAGTCGACCGAGGAGTCCAAGAGCGAAGGCATCGTCCGCTTCCTCAACATCCAGCACGTGACCAACCGCGACGGCAACCTCGTGGTGATGAACCGCAACGGCACGCTGGTGATCGCCGACGAGAGCGGGCGCGAAAGGGAGCGCTACTCGGTGGCCTACGGCGCCACCCTCAAGGTGAAAGACGGCCAGAAGATCAAGCCCGGCCAGGTCCTGGTGGAATGGGACCCGTATTCCTTCGCCATCCTCACCGAGGTCGGCGGCATCGTCGAGCTCAAGGACATCATCGACGGCATCACGGTCAAGGAGGAGCGCGACGAGAACACGGGCCTGGTGCGCCAGGTGATCACCGAGTCGCCCGAGGAGAAGTACCAGCCGCAGATCAATATCCGCGACGCCAAGGGCAAGATCGTCAAGAGCTACCTGCTTCCGTCCAAGGCTCACCTGTGGGTGGCCAACAAAGACGAGGTCTATCCCGGCAGCGTGCTCGCGAAGATCCCGCGCGAGATCCGCAAGACCAAGGACATCACCGGCGGTCTGCCGCGCATCGTCGAGCTGTTCGAGGCGCGCAAACCCAAGGAGACGGCGGTCATCACCGAGATCGACGGCGTCGTGAAATATGCCGGCCTGATCCGCGGCCAGCGCAAGATCGAAGTGCACAACGAAAGCGGCATCGTCAAGGAATACCTGCTGCCGCGCGGCGTGCACATCAACGTCCAGGAAAACGAGTACGTGCGCGCGGGCGAAGCGCTCATGGACGGGCCGCGCAACCCGCACGACATCCTGCGCGTCCTCGGCGAGAAGGAGCTGCAGAGCTACCTGGTGAACGAAATCCAGGAGGTCTACCGGCTGCAGGGCGTCAACATCAACGACAAGCACATCGAGATCATCGTGCGGCAGATGATGCGCTGGATCAAGGTCGAGGACGTGGGCGACACGGAGTTCCTGCTCGACGAGCAGGTCGACAAGTTCCGCTTCTATGAAGAGAACGAGCGCGTGGAAGCCGCCGGCGGGCAACCGGCCAAGGGCCGGCCGTTGCTCCTCGGCATCACCAAGGCCTCGCTCTCGACCGACAGCTTCATTTCGGCCGCTTCCTTCCAGGAGACCACACGCGTGCTCACCGAAGCCGCCATCAGCGGCAAGGTCGACTACCTGCGCGGCCTGAAGGAAAACGTCATCATGGGCCGGCTGATCCCGGCGGGCACCGGCATGGAGTATCACCGGAACGTCCGGCTCACCGAGGAGATCGTGCCCGAGGAGCCCCTGGAGCCGGAACCGGATCTGGAAGCAGAACTGCTCGCGGGCAATCTGACCCTGGACATGCTCCGGGCCAAGAAGGCGGACGCCAAGTAATTCCCGCGCGCCGCGCGGGACCGGCAGCTTGAAGCAATGAGCTCACGGTCCGCCGCGCCGCGGCGGACCTACCATCCGGCCCCGAAGGGGCCATGAGCCGGTAGCCGGGGGTGAGCCGGAGGCGAACCCCCGGAAAGGCGCGTATCGATCAGGGGAGCCCCGGAGGGCCGGCAGCCCGGGATTTCTGATGTATCCTTCTGCCGGCCCTTCGGGGCTTGTCGCATGCCGTCCCTTTTCTCCGGGCTCGCATGCGCTCGCCCGGAGCTACATTCTTGCGTACCTCCGGCACGCCCGAAGTACGTCGCGCGGGTAGGTTCCGCGCGCCGCGCGGGACCGGTAGCTTGAAGCAATGAGGTCAGGGTCCGCCGCGCCGCGGCGGACCTACTGCTTTGCCGCGAACACTGCGGCCGCAAGGCCCGCAAGGAGCGTCAGAACGCTCACGGCCGCACCGATGCGGCACGACATGGGCTCGAAGGCGAACTCGACGTCATGCCTCCCGGCCGATAGGGCCACGGCGCGAAAAGCATAATTTGCGCGCAGCACCTCGGTCTCGCGCCCGTCCACATATGCCTTCCAGCCCGGATACCAGCTGTCCAGAAGCACGAGAAACCCCGGCGCGTCGGCCGAAACCCGGCATGCCACGCGGTTGTTTCCGTACCGCGTGATTTCTGCGCGGCCGCCGGCGGTGAGACCGCCGCCCGCGGCAGCCGCCCCGGGCGATTCCAGAATGACCCTTCCGGCAAGCGCCGAGTTTGCCTCGAGGAGGCGCGCGAGCGCCTCGTCCGGGGAAGCCGCGGGAATCACCGACGATGCGAAATAGGCGCGCGGCAGGGCACCCTCGAGCCGATACAGGCGGTAGTCCAGATTACTGTGCGTTTCGATCGGCCCGATGAGGCTCAGCCTGGGATCCTGAAGCTCGCCTATCGCCGGAACCATCGCGCAATTCAGATGCGCGAGCAGCGTGAGCTTCCGCTCCGGCGTCAGCTCCAGGCTGCGTTGCATGAGCGTGTCCGACTCGCGGCTGTTCAGGTAATCGACGGAGTGGTCCAGCGCGTACTGCAGCCCCTGCCGGATGCCGTCCAGACTCTGCCCGCTGCGCCTGTTGTAGAGGACGAACCACGCCGCCGAGCGATTGGGGGCTTTCAGCACCATGCTGGTAGGCACGGGATTCATGTAATTCGGCGTGACCGCCCGAAAAGACCCGGCCGGGCCGTTTTCCTTCATCATGCGGGCGAGCTCCGGGACATAGTCCATGTCGGCGTCGGAGATAAGCGGGAAGAGGCCGAGATTCGGCGGCATGAGCTCGAGGGCGACGACGGCCGCCAGCGTCCATCCCGCCTTGTTTTTCAGCCTGTGTCGCGCGCACAGAATGAGCGCGGTCAGGCCGAGGAAGGCACCCGCGGCAAGGAGCGAGCGCGCGAGCCCGGCCGCGACGGCCTGGAAATCCTTGGTGGCCGCGATCGCCGGCGGCGTTGCCTCGCGCATGAGCGATGCAAGCGCCTCGGTTTTCCATCCCCAGAACAATCCCAGGCACAGGGCGGCGCCGCCTGCGATCAGGCCGGCCGCGAGGACCGGTCGCATCTTGCGCTCCGGTGCGCGCGCGTCGCGCGGCTCGAGGGCCGCTTCCAGGCCGAGAGCCGCCAGCATCGAAATCAGCAGCGTCGCAAGGAGGAAATACTTCGACGGGTAGCGGCCGAGATCGAATAGCGGGACATGCCGGTACAGGATGGGATAGAGCGGGGCGAACTTGCCCAGGGCCAGAACGAGCGTCAGCGCGCAGAATAGGAGCAGGACGTTGCGCAGCTTCGTGCGTTGCGAAAAGAGCGCGAGCGCCGCGAGCAGCAGGGTCGACGAACCGAGAAAGAATGAAACCAGGTAGGCGTCCTTGAACTCGTGGTACATCTCGCCCCATGCGCTCACGGACCCGATGGTGAAGAGAGTGCCGTAGAAGTTCGGGATGAAAATGCTCAGGAGATCCATCGGATGCATCGACCAGCCCGAGGCCACGGAATAGTCTATGCCGGCTCCGCGGGCCGAGAGCGGCAGCAACTCGAGCGCCGGCACGATCTGCGCGGCGGCGAGGCCGGCGGCAAACAGTCCCGCAGGCAAGAGCACGCCGATCGCCGTGCGCAGGGCATGCTTCCTGTTGTCCCGCTCGGTGATGTAGAGCGCGCTGAGCGCGAGCAGCAGCAGGGCGCAGCACTGGAAGAGAAGGGGCTCGAACGCGATCGCCTGCAGGGCGAGCAGGAAGCCCAGCAGCAGCGTGCGCCGCACGCGCCGGCCGTGCAGCGCCCCCTGGAAGGCCCAGCCGATCCAGGGAATCAGGGCGACGGCCGGGACCAGGTTATATAGATTCAAGAACGAAAGCACCGTGCCCGAAAACTCGTAGGCGAGCGCCCCCACCAGCGAGGGAAGCGGCCCGAGCGCGAGGCGCCGCAGGAGGAAGTAGGCACCGAGCCCGCCCAGGATGGGATGGAGAACGAAGTGCAGCTTGAAGGCGTAATTGAAAGGCGCCACGAGGTGCAGCAGGTTGGTCGGGTAGAAGGCCATGTAGTTCGGATTGGCGAGCATCGGCTGCCCGAGGTATATGAACGGGTTCCATAGCGGCAGCTCTCCGCGGGCGTACGAGTCGATCAAGACACGACGCAAGGGGTAATGGAAGTTCAGGATGTCCCGGTAATAGAAATTCTTGGATGAGAAGAGGACGTCGGCGAAGAAGACGGCCCCCAGGGCCACCAGCAATGCGGGGGCGAGGAGATCGAACGTATACGCGCGCGCACGCGGCTGCGCACGCGGCTCGGCCTTTTTCAAGCGGCTCTCCTTGCGGCGGGAGATTTCCCGCCCCCAAACCATATCGGCCGGGCCGATTCTTTTTGTATTCACAGGCGGGACAAAAAAAGGGCGGCCTTCCTTGCGGAAGAGCCGCCCTCGTGGATTGGGAAACGGCTACAGCTGCGTCATTACATCTTGCCGATCGGATTTCCAGGCGACAGGCCTGCAGGGTGGACGCCGGTGTTGCTGTCGAGATAGCGAACCACCTGATCCGGCGCGATACCGTAAGTGTACCTGGCATACCCTCCGCTTGCCGGTGCGGCCTGAATCCCGAAGCCGCCCTCCGCCACGGTCATCGGAATGTTGATCGTCGGCGCCGGGTCCATGGCGATCGTGACATCCTCAGTGTACAGGTAGCCGTTGAATCCGTTCGGGTTTACATATCGAGAGTCCAAGTAATTGTTGTCGACGAGACTCTGCAGCGTCGTGTAGTTCTGATTGTTGGTGGAAGCGAATGCGACTTGCGCCGATCCTGCCGTGCGGCATCCTTCGATCGCACCCGCCTCGTTGGCGGCCATGCGCGACGTCAGCAGGCTCGGCACGGCGATGGCCGCGATGATCGCGATGATGGCCACCACGATCAGCAATTCAACCAATGAAAAACCCTGTTCTTTCTTCATTCTCTGTTCTCCTCTCCGATTGGATGGCTGGATCTTCACCGCCCCTCTCGTTAGCAATTCGGGTGCCAGTTCCCGTGAATTCACTCGAGGCGGTTTCCAGAACGACAAGTCCTCCGTCCGCCTATAGTTCCGGCTGGAGGCGCATGTCGCCGCGGCCTCGCGCCCGGTGTGCTTCCGCCGGGGTTTGATGGTCTTCGTCAATCCCCGATTGCTGAAACTCATCATTCGGCGGTTGTATCCGTCGATAGAGTTTCGCCGGCAGCCTTCAGATTTCAGAAGCCGAGGAATTGCGCCGGAAGGCGGAGGGGTCGATCCCGAGCGTCTGGATGCGGTGGCGCAGCGAAGGCCGCGTGAGGCGCAGCTCCTGGGCGGCGAGCGTCTGGTTCCCCTCGCTGCGCTCGAGGGCCTGGCATATCAGGCTGCGCTCGAGGTCGGTGAGGAATTTCTGCAAATCGAACGGGCCCTCGGGCAGGGGCACGGCGGCGGGCGGCTGCGAGGCGGGCAGGTTGCGCACGGCGTCGGGAAGGCGTTCGACCTGGATCGCCTCGGTGGTTTCCAGGGCCACGGCACGCTCGATGGTGTTTTCCAGTTCGCGCACGTTGCCCGGCCAGTGGTAGTTTTCCAGGCAGCGCAGGGCCTCCTGCGAGATGCCGAAGACCTTCTTGCGGGCTTTTTCGGCATAGCGGCTGAGAAAGTGGAAGGCGAGCAGGTCGATGTCCTCGCGCCGCTCGCGCAGCGGCGGCAGGTGAATCGTGATGACGGCGATCCTGTAGTAGAGGTCTTCGCGGAACTGCCCCTGGCGGATTGCGGCCTTGAGGTCCTGGTTGGTGGCGGCGATGACGCGCACGTCGACGGGCACCTCGGCGGTTCCGCCCAGGGGGCGGAGGCGGCGCTCCTGCAGGACGCGCAGCAGCTTCACCTGCATCGCGGGGGTCATGTCGCCGATCTCGTCGAGGAAGATCGACCCGCCGTGCGCCGTCTCCAACAGGCCCTTCTTGTTGGCCGCCGCCCCGGTGAAGGCTCCCTTGACGTAGCCGAAGAGCTCGCTTTCCAGCAGGGTTTCGGGGAAGGCGCCGCAGTTGATCGAGACGAAGGGCTTTTCCCGGCGCAGCGAGGCTTCATGGATGGCACGCGCGACCAGCTCCTTGCCCGTGCCGCTTTCGCCGGTGATCAGAACGGTGCTTTCCCCCATGGCCACCGTGGCCACGGTGCGGTAGATTTCGAGCATCTTGCGGCTCTTGCCCACGAGCTGGCTGCGGTGCAGCGCCTGGAAGAGCTTCTGGCTCTGCTGCGCTTCGACTTCGCTCCGGAGGCTCGCCACCTGGCGCCGCAGGCTCTTCTTTTCCAGGGCGTGGCGCACGATGTTGAGCAGCTCTTCCATCTTGAAGGGCTTCGTAAGATAGTCGTAGGCGCCGTATTGCAGGGCCTCGATGGCGGTGTCGGTGCTGGCGAAGGCCGTGATCATGATGAAGACGGTATCCGGCGCGATCCGCTTCGCCTCCCGGAGGAGGTCCACCCCCGAGAGATCGGGCATGCGGATGTCGGAGATCACCAGGTCGAATTCCCTTGTGCGCAGGAGCTCGAGGGCGGCATTGCCCGAGGCGGCCTTGAAGACCTCCATGCCGTGCCCCTGCAGCACGATCTCCAGGACTTCGATGATGTTCTGTTCGTCGTCAACCAGCAGAACTGAAGACATGGTGTTGTACCGCGCAGGGCGAATCGCCGGAGGGTGCCGGCAGGTGAACGGTCACCCGTGTCCCCTTGCCCTGCTCGCTTTCGATCTGCAGCCTGCCTCCGTGGTCCTCCAGAATCTGAAAGACGATGCTGAGGCCGAGGCCGGTGCCGCCGGGGAAGCCCGAATGGAAGGGCTCGAACAGCCGGGCCTGTTCCTCCGGCGCCATGCCCACGCCGCGGTCCTCGAAGGCCACGCGCGCGCCGCCGTCGTTCGATTTCCAGGCGCGGATCGTGAGCGGGCCGCCGTTCGGCATGGCGCGCAGCGCATTCTGGCACAGATTCCAGAAGACCTGCTTGAGCTTGTCGGCGTTTCCCACGACGACGATCGGCTCGTCGGGCACCAGCAGTTCGATCGTGTGCCGGTCGCGCACCTCGGGGTGGTTGCGCAGCAGGGTCACGGAATCGCGCAGCAGCGCCGCCAGGTCCACGGGCCGGCGCGGGTACTTCCCGGAACGCGTGAAGTAAAGCAGGTCCTCGACGAACTCGTTGAGGCGGTCGCTCTCGCGCATCATGATTTCGAGCAGACGTTGCTCGCTTTTCTGCAGGCGCGCACGCGAACGCAGGATTTCCACCGAGCCGCGCATCGAGGTCAGGGGGTTGCGGATCTCGTGGGCGATGCCGGCGGCCATGCGCCCCACGGTGGCCAGGCGGTCCTTGACCCGGATCTCCTCCTCCAGCTCCTTCATTTCCGTCAGGTCCTGGAAGGAGATGATGTAGCCGATCAGGCGGCGCTCGTGATCCATCAGGGGCGATACGGAGAATCCCAGGAAGCGCCGGCGGTCCGGCGGCAGCTCGACCCACTCCTCGTGGCGCAGCGGGCGGAGATTGCGCACCAGATCCGCGCGCGCGATCTTGTCCCAGAACGCCTCGCCGAACACCGAGCGTACCGGCTTGTGCAGCACCTCGGGCCGGGCAGTGCCCGTGAGCTCCTCGGCGGCGTTGTTGAAGAGCGTGATGTTGCCGTCCAGGTCGGTCGTGACCAGGCCGCTGCGGATATTGCTGACGATGAGATCGTTGAGCTTCTGCAACTGGCGCAGCGAATCGATCTTTTCCTCCAGCTGTTCCTGGACGCGCTGCAGGCGCCGGGAAAGAAACGTACCCAGGAAGGCGACCGCCATGAAGCCGAGCGCGTTGAGCGAGACGCGGAAGCTCAGGGTGTCCAGTTCGGCCGTCCGGCCGGGCATGCCGAGCAGGCCGAGGTGGCCGGCGACCACGACGCCGGCGAACAGGATCGTGCTTACGGCCGCACCCGCGACCGCCGCCCCGCGCCCGAGCGTCAGACTGCAGTAGATGATGATCAACAGGTAGAAGGAAACGAAGGGACTGTCGAGCCCCCCGGTGTGCGCGACCAGCACGGAAGCCAGCACGAGGTCCAGGGCGATCTGGGCGTAGAGCTGGAGCGCGAGCCGCCTGCCGTTCCACCACAGGGCGAGGTAGGCCAGTGTCAGAACCACCGAGGCGCCGTTGAGGAAGGGCAGAAACGGGAGCGCGAACAAACGCTCCGGCAGGATCCCGAGCGGCCGGGCGAGATTGATCCCGAGAAAGAGCACGGCGGCACGCGCCGCGATGAGCCAGAGCAGATGCCGGCTCATCTCGGGCATGCGCGCGGGCGCAACCGCCCGCTGCGGCCGGGCCTCGTCGAACCAGGCCGTGTGGAATGGGCCTGCCAGAGGTACCGTTTTAGCCACCGGACAAGACCTGGATGAGCTTGAAGAGGGGCAGGTACATGGAGATGACGATACCGCCGACGATCACGCCCAGGAACACCAGCATGACCGGTTCCATGATCGTGAGCAGGTTCGCCACCGTCACGTCCACCTCGTCCTCGTAGTAATCGGCGACCTTGACCAGCATGGTGTCGAGTTCGCCCGTGGACTCGCCCACGGCCACCATCTGCGTGACCATGGGCGGGAAGAACTTCGACTCCCGCATCGGCTCGTTGATGCTCTTGCCCTCTTCGATGTTGCGGCGGATCCGGCGGATGGTGCCTTCCAGGATGGCGTTGCCCGCGGTGCTCGCCGTGATTTCCAGCGCTTCCAGGATGGCGACGCCGCTCGAGAGCAGGGTTGCCAGGGTGCGCGTGAAGCGCGCCACGCCGATCTTCCTGAAGATGTCCCCCAGCACCGGGATGCGCAGCAGCAGGCGGTCAATGACCAGGCGCCCGTTTTCCGTGCGGTAGTAGCTGCGCAGGCCGAACAGGCCGAGGGCGGCGGCCGCGACGATGAAGATCCCGTAGTTGCCCAGGAAGCTGGACAGGCCGATGACGATGCGCGTCGGCAGCGGCAGCTGCACGTTGAAGCCCTCGAAGAGGGTGCGGAAGACGGGGACGACTTTCCACAGGATGACGACGACCACGATCACCGCGATCGAGAGGATGATCCCCGGGTAGATCATGGCGGAGCGCAGGGCGCGCTTCAGCTTGACGATCTTCTCGATGAAGGCCGCCAGCCGCTGGAGGATGGTGTCCAGGATGCCGCCGGTCTCGCCCGCCGCGATCATGTTGGTATAGAGGGAATCGAAGGTGCGCGGGTGCTTCGCCATGGCCGCCGACAGGGTCGAGCCGCTCTCCACGTCGATGCGCACCTGCTCGAGGACCTTGCGGAACGCGAGATTGGGATGCTGCTCGCCGATCGCCTGCAGGCACTGGACCAGGGGCAGGCCGGCGTCGAGCATGACCGAGAACTGGCGCGTGAAGATCGCCACCTCTCCCTGGCTGACCTTCTTGCGCAGGAAGCCCAGCCCCCTGGATTCCGCCGTCTTTTTCTCCTCGATGGATACGGGCGCGATCATTTCGCGGCGCAGCATGGCGGCCAGCTGCTGCGCATTGGTGGAAAACCTCTCCCCGGTGATGCTTTCGTTGGTGCGGGTGTTTCGCCCGCGGTACACGTAGACTGGCATATCGACCTCTCCCGATCAGCGGGCGGCGCTGCCTACCGGATGGGGGCGCGGCGCGCGCGCGGCCCCGGCGGAGTAGTTCAATCCCACGCCGCGCTGGATCAGCTCCATGAGTTCATCCGTGTTCGACGATTTCGCCAATCCGTCCTCCATGCTGATCTGCTTGGTGAGGATGAGATGGGCGAGCGACTGATTGAAGGTTTGCATCTCGTATTTTTCCTGCCCCGTCTGCATGGCGCTGTAGATCTGGTGGATCTTGTCCTCGCGGATCAGGTTGCGGATGGCGCTGTTGGTCACCATGATTTCCATGGCGAGCGCACGGCCGGACCCTCCCAGCCGCGGGATGAGCGCCTGGCAGAGGATGCCCTCGAGCACCAGGCTGAGCTGAGCCCGGATCTGGGGCTGCTGGTTGGACGGGAAGATGTCCACGATGCGGTTGATGGTGCTGGCGGCGCTGTTGGTGTGCAGCGTGGCGAAGGTCAGGTGTCCGGTCTCGGCGATGCGCAGGGCGGACTCGACGGTCTCGAGGTCGCGCATTTCCCCGATGAGCACCACGTCGGGATCCTCGCGCAGCGCGACGCGCAGGGCGTCGGCGAAGGAATGCGTGTCGGTGTTGACCTCGCGCTGGTTGACGATGCAGTTCTTGTGGCTGTGCAGGAATTCGATCGGGTCTTCGATCGTCAGGATGTGCTCGTAGCGCTCCCGGTTGATCTTGTCGATCATGGCCGCCAGCGTCGTGGACTTGCCGCTTCCGGTCGGCCCGGTGACCAGGACCAGGCCGCGCGGCCTGGTGCACAGCTTCTGCACGACCGGCGGCAGGCCCAAGGCCTCGAAGCTCTTGATCTCGAAAGGAATGACGCGGAATGCGGCGGCCACGGCCCCGCGCTGCGTGAAGACGTTGGCGCGGAAGCGGCACAGGTCCTTGATGCCGAAGGAAAAGTCGAACTCGAGACGCTCTTCGAACGTGTGCTTCTGCGAGTCCGTCATGACGCTGTAGGCCAGCCGCTTGGTGTCGCCGGCCGTGAGCGGCGGATGATCCAGCGGCCTCAGCTTGCCGTCCACGCGGATCTGCGGCGGGGTGCCGATCGTGATATGCAGGTCCGAAGCTCCGGCCTGCACGGCGGCTTTCAGCATCTCTGCCAGTGTGAGCATGCCCTGTCTCCTTGGTTCAATTCAGCACGGTTTCCCTCAGGACCTCGTCCAGGGTGGTAACGCCGTTTTTCAGCTTGACCAGCCCGCTCTGCCGCAGGGTGATCATTCCTTCCTCGACCGCCTTGCGCTTGATTTCGCGCGCCGAGGCCCCGACCAGGATGAGTTCCTGGATCTCCTCGGAAATCTCCATCACCTCGTACAGGCCGACGCGGCCCTTGTAGCCGGTGCCGTTGCAGGCCTTGCAGCCCTCGCCCTTGAAGGTCTGGATGTTTTTCGCCTCCTCCGGGGTGAAGCCGGCGTTGATCAGGGTCTGCAGCGGCGTCTTGACTTCCACCCGGCACTCGCGGCAGATCTTGCGGATCAGGCGCTGGGCGCAGATCAGGTGGACGGAGGTGGCGACCAGGAAGGGCTCGATCCCCATGTTCAGCAGGCGCGAGATGGTCGAGGGCGCGTCGTTGGTATGGACCGTGGAGAGCACCAGATGGCCCGTGAGGGCCGCCTTGATGGCGATCTCCGTGGTCTCGAAGTCGCGGATCTCGCCCACCAGGATGATGTTGGGATCCTGCCGCAGGAAGGAGCGCAGCGCGGCGGCGAAGGTCAGCCCGATCTGCTCCTTGATCTGGACCTGGTTGATGCCGCGGAAGTTGTACTCGACGGGATCCTCCGCCGTCATGATGTTGGTCTCGGGTGTGTTCAGGCGGTTGAGGGCCGCGTACAGGGTCGAGGTCTTGCCGCTGCCCGTCGGGCCGGTCACCAGGACCATGCCGTAGGGCTTGAGGATCGCTGCCTCCATGCGCCGGAGCGAGGCCTCCTCGAAACCGAGCTTGCTCATGTCGAGCGGCAGATTGTCCCGGTCGAGTATGCGCAGCACGATCTTCTCGCCGAAGAGCGTCGGCAGGGTGGAGACGCGGAAATCGATCTCCTTTTTCTTGTTCTCGAAATTGGTGCGGATCTTGATGCGGCCGTCCTGGGGCAGGCGTTTTTCGGAGATGTCCATCTTGGCCATGATCTTGATGCGCGAGGTGATGGCATCCTTGAGGCGCAGCGGCGGGTTCATGATGTTGTACAGGATGCCGTCGATGCGGAAGCGCACCCGCAGGTCCTTCTCGTACGGCTCGAAGTGGATGTCGCTCGCCCCCTTCTTGAGCGACTCGGCCAGGATCAAATTGACCAGCTTGATGATCGGCGCTTCCTCGCTCGAGCGCTGCAGCTGGTCGACCGAGGTTTCCTCCTCGCCCTCGTCGGTCTCCAGGTCGAGCTCGAAGCCTTCCTTCTCGACCTGGGCGATCTCTTCGTAGACCTTCTTGAGCTCGATCGAGTGCGGCGTGCCGTAATACTTCTCCAGAGCCTGGTGCAGCGACGATTCGGTGGCCACGACCGGTTCGACATTGAACCCCGTCATGAACTTGATGTCGTCCATGGCGAAGACGTTCGTCGGGTCGGCGGTCGCCACCGTCAGGGTGCTGCCCACGCGGCTCAGGGGTACGACCAGGTATTTCTGCGCCGTTTCGACCGGGATCAGCTTGATGACGGCGGGGTCGATTTCGAAGTAGGCGAGGTTGATCGACGGCACTCCGTACTGGCGGCTGAGCACCGAGGTGATGTCGTCGTCCTGCACGTAGCCGAGCTGGATCAGGATCGAGCCCAGCCGCCCGCCGTGGACTGCCTGGTAGCGCAGGGCTTCTTCCAGCTGCTCTTGCGTGATCAGGTTGTCTTTGACCAGTAGTTCGCCGATCTGCGAAGGCATAGCAGGATGACCTATTGCCTGACGATGCCGGTGCGCGTTGCCGCACACATCGGCACCGGAGTTCTCTCATTGACGCTGCAGGCCGTGTCCGCCGCTGCGGGATCCGCATGGGCGCGCGGCATACCCGGAGGAACGAAAACCGCGCCCGTGAGGGCGAAAGGCGCTGCGAGTTTCGTGCGCTCGAATCCGGTCATTTCCAGCGTGATCTTCAGCCAAGGAGCACTCCCAGCGCACCCTTGCCGCGGGTGACGTACGGCCCTGAAACACTCCGCCGATCGTTCCTCCCGCGCATTCGGACGGGCACCTGGAGCTCCCTGCTTTTATCGGCAGGGACGGAGTTTTTCATCAAGGAAAATTGTCCCGGTGGTCATGCAAAATCCAACGACACAATAGAATAGCCACCATCGGAGCCCTGATGCGGCGCCGCGCAGGCTCCGCGCATATCGTTTCGCGAGCCCTCGCGGCATTTCATGCCGCAGGGGGCGATCGGCGACCATGCCGCGACCGCCTTGGCAGGGCGCGCAGGACAAGCCCGCCGGCCGGGATTACGTGTCCCGGTGCGCGGTACGGCGGACACTTGAAATGCCGAGGCGGCATGCATTAGCCTTGGCTGCCTGAACGGAGGTGGCCCGTGGCGCCAGGACGGTTCGACCCGATCCGGATGGAAATCTTCAAGTCCCTCTATGCCTCGGTCGCGGAGGAAATGGGGGTCACCCTGCGGCGCACGGCCTTCTCCCCCAATATCAAGGAGCGGCGCGACTATTCGTGCGCGGTCTTCGACGGAGCCGGGCAGCTCGTGGCCCAAGGGGATCACATGCCCGTGCATCTCGGTTCCATGCCGATGTCGGTGCTGGCGGCGGTGCGGGCCGTGCCGATGGAGCCGGGAGACATCGTGGCGCTCAACGATCCCTACGAGGGGGGCACCCACTTGCCCGACGTGACGCTCGTCAGCCCGATCTTTGCCGGCCCCGGGCGCAAGCCGATCTTCTATGTGGCCAACCGCGCGCATCATTCCGACATCGGGGGCATGACGCCCGGCTCCATGCCGCTGAGCACCGAGATCTTCCAGGAGGGTTTGCGCATTCCTCCCATCAAGCTGTTTTCCGCCGGCAGGCGCTCCCCGGAAGTGTTCCGCCTGATTCTGGCCAATGTGCGCACCCCGGGCGAGCGCGAAGGGGACCTCACGGCCCAGATCGCCGCCAACCGCACGGGCGAGCGGCGCCTGCTGGAGATAATCGGCCGCTACGGCCGCCGCGAGGCGACCGCATACGCCGCGCACCTCCAGGATTATGCCGAGCTGATGGTGCGTGCCCTGCTGCGCCGGATCCCGAAAGGCACGTACGAGGCCGAGGATTTCCTGGACGACGACGGCATACGGCCCGACCCGATCCGGATCCGCGCGCGCCTCAGGATCGCGCGCGGCGCGCTCGAGGTCGATTTCCGCGGCACCGATCGCCAGGCGCTGGGCAGCATCAACGCCGTCTATGCCATCACGCTCTCGGCCGTTTACTATGTAGTCCGGGCACTGATCCCCGAGCCCATCCCCGCGAGCGGCGGCGTGCTCCGTCCCATCCGGGTGATCGCGCCCGAGGGCACCGTGGTCAATGCCGTCTTCCCGGCCGCCGTGGCGGGAGGCAACGTCGAGACATCGCAGAGAATCGTCGATGTGCTGCTGAAGGCCTTCGGAACGGCGATCCCGGAATTGGTTCCGGCGGCGAGCAGCGGCACGATGAACAATCTCAGTCTGGGGGGCACGGACCCGCGCAGCGGCGCCATCTTTTCGTATTACGAAACCATCGCCGGCGGCATGGGCGCATGCGCGCATGCGCATGGCAACAACGGCATCCACACGCACATGACCAACACGCTCAACACGCCGATCGAAGCTCTCGAATACGCCTTTCCGCTGCGCGTCCGGCGCTACTGCCTGCGGCGCGGCAGCGGCGGGCGCGGGCGATACCGGGGCGGCGAAGGGATCGTGCGCGAAATCGAGCTGCTCACCGATGCCGGCGGCACCATCCTGTCGGACCGCAGGCGATTCCGCCCCTACGGGCTGGCCGAGGGGAAGCCGGGAAAGCCGGGGCGGGCCATGCTGATCACCCGCGCGGGCGCCCGGCGCCTGCCCTCGAAAAGCCGTTTCGAGGTGCACGCGGGCGAGCGCATCGTCGTGGAGACGCCGGGCGGCGGCGGCTGGGGCCCCCCGGCAAGGCGGGCTGAAGCTTGATCGCCATCGAGTCGGTCGAACTGCGGGAAATCCGCCTCCCCTTGATCGAGCCCTTTGCCACGAGCTCGCAGTGCACGGCCGAGCGCCGCATCATCCTGGTTACGGTCCGATCCGAGCGGGCAGAAGGATACGGCGAGTGTACCGCCGGCGAAGATCCGTACTACAGCGCCGAGACCACCGAGACGGCCTGGCATCTTCTGTCGGACTTCATCGTGCCGTGCCTCCTGGGGAAAACCCTGCGCGCCGCGGCCGAGGCCGCGGAATACCTGCGGCCGATCCGCGGCAACGAGATGGCGAAGGCCGCCATGGAAACGGCACTGTGGGACCTGGAGGCCCGCATCCGCGGCATGCCTTTGAGCCGCCTGCTCGGGGGCGCGGCCGATGAAATCCCGTGCGGGGTTTCGATCGGGATCCAGAAAAGCATCGCGGATCTGCTGGAAAGAGTGCGTCGCGAAGTGGCAGCCGGCTATCGCAGGGTCAAGATCAAGATCCAACGCGGCTGGGAAGTGGAACCGGTGCGCGCCGTGCGGAGCGAGTTTCCCGAGCTGCCCCTGATGGTCGATGCCAACGCCGCCTTTACCCTGCAGGACACGCCGCTGTTCGAACAGCTCGACCGCTTCCGGCTCATGATGATCGAGCAGCCGCTCGCCTACGACGATATCGTCGATCACGCCGTGCTCCAGAGCAGGATCGAGACACCCATCTGCCTCGACGAATCGCTTCACAGCGCGGAGGATGTGCGCAAGGCGGTCGAGATGGGGAGCTGCCGCATCGTCAACGTCAAGCTGGGGCGCGTCGGCGGCCACGGCGAGGTGCTCAAGATCCACGACTACTGCGTGCGACGCCGCGTGCCCCTCTGGTGCGGAGGCATGCTCGAAAGCGGCATCGGCCGGGCGCACAATATCGCCCTCTCGACGCTTCCCGGCTTCGTCCTGCCGGGCGACGTCTCGGCGAGCAAGAGGTATTATATTAAGGATACCGTGCGCCCGCCGGTCCAGGTGACCCCGGCGGGGACCATCCGGGTGCCGCAGTCGCCCGGCATCGGCTACGAGCCCGATTGGGACCTGATTCGGAAAGCCACGGTCCGGACCAGGGAGTTCGGGCACAGGAGGAGCGCATGACGCGCATCATCGGAATCATCGGCGGCATGGGGCCGGAAGCCACGGCCGATTTCTACCGGGAAATCATCCGGCTGACTCCCGCCGCCAGGGATCAGGATCACATCCCGGTGCTGATCTATTCCAATCCCCAGATACCCGAGCGTACGACGGCCATCCTGCAAGGCGGCGCGAGCCCGCTGCCCCTGATGATCGAGACGGCGCGGGTGCTGGAACGGGCCGGCGCAGGCCTCCTGGCGATGCCGTGCAACACGGCGCATTTCTACTACGGCGAGCTCCAGGCGGCCGTGGGAGTTCCCGTGCTGAACATGATCGAAGAGACGGTGCAGGCCTTCAGCGAGCGCTTCCCCCGGGGCCGAGTCGCCGCTCTGCTCGGGACGGCGGGCACCATCCGCAGCGGCATCTACCAGGCGGCGTTCGCGCGCCGGGGAATCGAACTTCTGGCCCCCGGCGAGGAGGAACAGCGCCTGATCATGGAGGGCATCGGCAAGGTCAAGGCCGGAACCGGCGACGAAGCCACCGCCCTCATGTTCGAGTCGATCGGCGCGAGGCTGGTGCGCTCCGGGGCCGAAGCCGTCGTGCTCGGCTGCACCGAGATCCCCCTTGCATTCGACGAGCGCAGGGTGGATTATTCCACACTCAACGCCACTCGCATTCTGGCTCAGGCCGCAGTCGACTGGGCGCTGGGGAGAAGGGATCGATGAACGCCGTCACGAACTGCATCATGCTCGACATGGGCAAGGTGCTGCTGGAGATCGACCCGCGCAGGTTCGCCGAGCACATGCGCCGCCTGACGGGGATGGACGAGAAGGAACTCGCCCGCATCTTTCTCCACAACGGGCTCGTGCCGAAGTACGAGACCGGCCGCCTGGACGACGGCGAATTCCATCGGGAGGTATGCGCCAAGTGCGGGATCGAGATAGGCAGGGAGGATTTCGAGAAGGCGTGGAATTCCATCTTTGCCAGGCAGCCGATCCTTCCGGACCGACTGCTGTCGTACCTGTCGACCCGCGCGCAGCTCTGGATCGTTTCCAACACGAACCGGCTGCATTTCGATTTCATCTCGACCCGCTACTCCTTCCTGCGCCATTTCCGCGGTTATGTGCTGTCCCACGAAGTCGGCTTTCTCAAGCCCGATCCGCGGATCTTCCAGCATGCCTTGAAGAGGGCGCAGGCCAAGCCTTCGGAGACCTTTTTCGTCGACGACCAGCTCGCCAACGTCGAAGCCGCGCGCCGTCTGGGCATGGATGCCGTCCAGTTCGTCAGCGCCTCCCGTTTCGAGGAGGAACTGCGGCGCCGCGGAATCCTGCCGCCGAGCGCCACCGCGCGCTGAATCATATCGGAACCGGCGATCCTGTGGCGCCCCTTCAGGGCGCAGAAGCGCTTCGATGCGGTTCGGGCCGATCGCGAGGCCCCGGAAGGGACCCTGAGCGGGTAGCCGGGGGTGAGCCGCAGGCGAACCCTCGGAAAGCGCGGCGATGCGGTACGGGGCGATCACGAAGCCCCGGCAGGGGCCCTGAGCGGGCAGCCGGGGGTGAGCCGCAGGCGAAGCATGGGGAATCGCGGCGATGCGGTTCGGGGCGATCACGAAGCCCCGGCAGGGGCCCTGAGCGGGTAGCCGGGGGTGAGCCGCAGGCGAAGCATGGGAAAGCGCGGCGATGCGGTTCGGGGCGATC
>CAZHQK010000145.1:0-2588 GCA_964534795.1 uncultured Acidobacteriota bacterium | reverse complement strand
GATCGCGGAAGGCAAGGAGCTGCAGTTCCGCGCCGAATTCTTCAACGTCTTCAATCACACCAATTTCGCCAACCCGACGGCGGATCTGGAATCCGGCTCCTTCGGGCAGATCACAAGCGCCCTGGGTGAGCCGCGCATCATCCAGTTCGCGCTGAAGTTCTACTTCTGAGAGGTAGGTCCGCCGCGCCGCGGCGGACCGCAAGTTTATTGCTCCAAGCCTACCGTCCCGGAGGGACGGAAGCTGGTAGCTCCAGGTGAGCGGAAGCGAACCTGGAGAAAAGCGACGGTATGCGACAAGCCCTGAAGGGCCGGCAGATGGATATGTCAGAAAGCCCCGGCTACCGGCTCAGGGCCCCCGCCGGGGCCGCAGATGTCTACTGCGGCGGGGGACCTGTGAGGATGCGCGCGAACTTTTCCGTATAGCGGATGCTGTCCAGAACGGAATGGACCTTCTTGAGCTCCTCGCGCAGGATCTGCCGGTACTTTTCCGGCTCCAGCTCGACCGCCTTCCCGAGATTCGCGATCGCAGGCTCGACCTGCGCCGCCTTGGCATACAGCAGCCCGAGCCGGAAGTAGTTCTGCGCCCGCCCCTCTCCGAGGGCGATGGCCTTTTCATAGGCCCGGACGGCCTCGGCGTCCAGCCCGAGGCGCTCGCAGACCATGGCGAGATTGACCCACGCGGCGGCATAGTTTTCGTCCAGTTGCACCGCAGCGCGCAATTCCACGAGCGCCTCCTCGTACTCCTTGCGCTCCGCGAGCGTCGTGCCTAGGTTGTAATGGACTTCCTTGAGCTTGGGGTTGATCCTGATCGCGCTGCGGTACGCCGCGAGGCTGTCCTCCTCCCTTCCCTTGTCCGCATAGAGATCGCCAAGCAGATAGTAGGCATCCGCGCTCGCGGGATCGAGGCGGACCGAGCGCTCGAGCGCCGCGATCGCCGCATCGACCTGCTTCAGGCTGGCCAGGCTGAAGCCCAGCTTCGAATGCAGGGCCGCGCGCTCCGGCTTTTTCTCGAGCGCCGCCTCGTAAGCGGATGCCGCCCGGGCGTGCTCCTGCTGGAATGCGTAAGCGTCGCCCAGCCGCTCGAGCAGCTCCGCGTTCCCCGGCGACAGCGCGTTGGCCGCTTCGAGCGCCTCGGCCGCCTCCTTGTTTCTGGCCTGCCGCAGATAGATGAGCCCCATGTTGTAATGAGCGGCGAAACTCTTGGGGTCGGCCTCCAGGGCCAGCCGATACTGTTCGAGCGCCTCCTCGAGCTTGCCTCCCTTCTGGTAGATCAAGGCGAGATCCAGGCGCGCGTCGACGTCCAGAGGATCGATCTCGAGTATCTTCTGGAGCGTCGGTACGGCCTCCTCCTCCTGCTTGCCGGCCATCCGGAGATATCCCATCGCCTTGAGCAGCTGCATGTTCAGCGGATCCCTTTTCAATCCCTCCTGCGCCGCCGCCAGTGCGGCCTTGGCGTCCCCAAGCTCGTAGTAGCCCGTGGCCAGCAGGAAATAGATGCTCGTGGTTTTCGGTTCCGGCTTGAAATCGGGCTCGAGCTCGATGACGGTCTCGAATTCCCGCACGGCTTCCCTGGTCTTTTTCTGATTAGCGTATATGAGCCCGAGATTGTAGTGGGCTTCGAGGAAATCCGGCTTGATCGCTATCGCCTTGCGAAAGAATTCCGCCTGCTGCTCGCTGTTTTCCTCCGGGGTGCCGATCATGGCCTCGGCCTTCTTGAACCAGGCCATGGCCTCCTGATAGGCCTTGACGTCCTGCAAGGTGGGCGTTTTTTTCTGCTGCGGTCGGGCGGAAGCCGGCTGCAGGAAAAGAAGCAGCAGGACGGCCGCGCCGCATGCCTCTGCGGCCGCCCGTGCCCGCCGCCATGTTCCAGCGGATCGCGCCATGGCCTGCCTACCTCACTCGATGTCGTCGAAATAAGCGAAGCGCCGCAATTCCCGGTAGCGCGCCTCGATCTCCGGATAGGTCAGATCCCCCAGCCTTTCGACACCGAACTCGCTCACCGTGAAGGATGCCATAACGGTGCCGAAAGCTACAGCCTTTCGCATGGCCGCCTCGTCGCTCGCATTGGCCGCCGCCAGGTAGCCGCAGAAGCCGCCCGCGAACGAATCCCCCGCCCCCGTTGGGTCGATCACATGCTCAAGGGGGAAGGCCGGGCAGCCGAAGCGCGCGGTGCCGTGGAACATCAAGGCGCCGTGCTCGCCGCGCTTGATCACCAGGGTTTTCGGGCCCAGGGCGCGGATCTTGTCGGCCGCGCGCAAAAGGATTTCTTCATCCGCCAGCTGGCGCGCTTCGGCGTCGTTGATGATGAGCACATCGACGAGCGCAAGAGTCTCGAGCAGGGAATCCCGCTTCCTTTCGATCCAGTAGTTCATCGTGTCGCATACCGTGATCGCCGGCCGGCGCATCTGGCGGAGCACGCTGCGCTGCAGGTCCGGGTCGATATTGCCGAGAAAGACGAAGGGCAGGCGGCGGTGCTCCTCGCGGATCCTCGGCGCGAAATCGGCGAATACGTTCAGCTGGGTATCGAGCGTGCGCGCCGTATTGAAGTCGGCGCCGTATTCGCCGTGCCAGCGGAAGGTCCGCCCGCT
>CAZHQK010000144.1:0-1520 GCA_964534795.1 uncultured Acidobacteriota bacterium | reverse complement strand
GGATATCCCATCTACGAGTCCATTGCCCGGTTCGTCGGCGCCACGCTCCGGCCGATCCGGTTGCGGGAGGAGAACGACTTCCGTTTCGACCTGGACGAGTTCCGGGCCCTGTTGACCCCGCGCACCCGAATGGTGGTGCTCAACTCCCCGCACAACCCGTGTGGATCGGCGCTGGATCGCGCGGACGTGGAGGCCATCGCCGAGGCGGTGCTGCCCACCAAGGCCTACGTGTTCAGCGACGAGATCTACAGCCGCATCCTCTACGAGGGGACGCACTACAGCATCGCCGCGGTCCCGGGGATGCAGGACCGCACCATCATTCTGGACGGCCTGTCCAAGACCTACGCGATGACCGGTTGGCGCATCGGCTTCGGTGTCATGCGGCCGGAGCTGGTGGACAAGATGGCGCAACTGATGATCAACTCCAGCTCCTGCGCGGCGGCCTTCTCGCAGATCGCGACCATCGCCGCCCTGTCCGGCCCGCAGGACAGCGTGGACCGCATGGTCGCCGAGTTCCGGGCGCGGCGGCAGATCATCGTGGACGAGCTCACGCGGATCGAGGGCGTGCGGTGCCGCATGCCGCGCGGCGCCTTCTACGCGTTTCCCAACGTGGCTGCCATTGACACGGACGTCAAGCGGCTGGGTGCCTTCCTCCTCGACGAGGCCGGCGTGGCCTGCCTGGCGGGCACCGCGTTCGGAGAAGGGGGGCGGGGCTACCTGCGGTTCTCGTACGCCAACAGTCAGGAGAACATCCGCGAAGGCATCCGCCGCATGCGGGAGGCCCTGCCCAAGTACCGGCCGGCCGTGCCGGCCTGACGGCGCGCCCCTGTCCCAGACGGCGACCGGAGGGTCCGGGCGTGTCAGACCGCGGCGCACGCATCGACGAGTTCCTGCAGGCCGGCCTCGACGGATACATCGCCGAGACCGCCGGGCTGTGCGCACAGCCCAGCGTCTCTGCCACGGGCGAGGGCACCCAGGAGTGCGCCACCCTGGTCGCTCGGATCCTGGAGCGGCACGGCTTCCAGGTGCAGCGCGTGACCACGCCGGGGAACCCCATCATCGTCGGCCGGGCGGACGGCCGTGCGGAGCGCACCATGCTCTTCTACAATCACTACGACGTGCAGCCGCCCGAGCCGCTGGAGCTGTGGACGTCGCCGCCGTTTGAGCCGACCCTTCGGGACGGCGCCCTCTACGCCCGCGGCGCCAAGGACGACAAGGGCGAGTTCATCGCCCGCCTGGCCGCGGTGGACGCGGTGCGCGCCGCCGCGGACGGCCGCCTGCCCTGCGGGGTGCTCTTCGTGGTGGAGGGCGAGGAGGAGATCGGCAGCCCGCACATCGCCGAGTTCGTGCGCGCCCACCAGGACCACCTGCGCTGTCACGGCGCCATCTGGGAGGAAGGGGGCTTGGCCGCCTCCGGCCGACCGGAGACCACGCTGGGCCGCCGGGGCATCCTGGCCGTCGAGCTGGAGGTCCAAACCATGGCGCGGGACGCGCACTCCGGCGCCGCCCACATCCTGCCC
>CAZHQK010000143.1:0-10501 GCA_964534795.1 uncultured Acidobacteriota bacterium | reverse complement strand
AGGCTTTGACATCCACGACGGCCAGCGCCTGGATGTGGCACCCCATGGTCCGGCCGAACCAGAAGGCGAAGTCGCGCGCTGCGGCCGAGGGAAGTCCCTCGGTCAATGGAAACAACAGGGAGCTGATCATAACCGGTCCTCAGCCGGTGCCTCGAGCGGCACCATCGATCGACGGTTCCTCGGCCTGCAATCGTGCTCTGCCGGGTTGTCGCGAGGAGCCGCCGCATCGGGATCCCAGGGGTGGGTGCGGCGGCGCCCTGCCTCATCCGCGGCCGGGCTGCCGGCACTTCTTCCCCCGATCCCTCGTCCCCTCTTCCGCTGCCGTGTCATCGACCGCCCAGGTCGGCCCGTATCTTGACGAAGTCCATGATGTCGCGCCGCGAAAGAATCCCCAGCAGGCGCCCCTCCTCCATGACCGGCATGCGGCCGGCATCCTCCGAAATCATGCGGTTCAGCGCCTCGGCCGCGTCGTCCGTCGGTTTCAGGCGGGGCACCTGATCGATGGGCGTCATGATATCACGCACCTGCTTGAACGCCCAAAGCTCCCTCGGAACATTCTTGACCTGCTCCAGCGATACCATGCCGACGACCTCGGACTCGCTGCAAACCGGGAGATGCGTGCACTGGTGCCGGTAAATGTAATTCCGGACCAGCTCTTCCACGGAGGCCAGCCAGTCGACGGCGGTCACATTCTCCGTCATGATCTGCGCGACCGGCGTACCCGAAAGGGCCTCGCGCAGCACGGCGGCCTGGTAACTGCCGAAAGCCGCCTGTTTCATGACCAGCCCGATCAACACCGACCAGAGCCCGCCGACGAAATTCTGCCACACGAGGAACTGCAGGACGCCGAAAAGGATGAGAAAAAGCGCGAAGGCATTGCCCAGGCGGCTCACGACCTTGGTTGCGCGTCCGGGATCGTCCCAGCGATCCCACAGCAGGGCGCGCAGGACGCGCCCGCCGTCGAGCGGCAATCCGGGAATCATGTTGAAGAGCGCCAGGATGAGATTGGCCGAAGCCAGGTACGCCGCCACCACGGCCGCCGGGCTCCATGCGCCCGCGAGGAGCAGAACCAGCCACACCGCGCCGAAAAGGAAGGCCACGGCCACACTGGCGGCCGGACCGGCAAGCGCGATCAGGAACTCGTGCTTGGAAGTTTTCGGCTCGGAAGAGATCTGCGCCAGGCCGCCGAAAAAGAGAAGGCGGATGCTCTTCACTTCGATTCCGTGGCGGCGGGCCACCAGCGAGTGCGCCAGCTCGTGAATCAGGACCGATGCGAAATACAACAGGGCGAAAACCAGTCCCATCAACCAGTATTCCACGGCGGAAGAGCGGCCGTGGGTCCTGGGAAAAGCGCCCTCGGCCGCCACGTATACGATCAGCAGGAAGACGATGAACCAGGAATAGTCGACGACCACCTGGATGCCACCCACGCGCACCAGGCGCACTCCCCGGGAATCCATGACACTACATATACCATGAAGGTACGGCGGAATTAACGAAAGTCAGGATGCCCACCCCCGCGCGCCGCGGGTCGCCCGCACAAGGGCCGTGTGATAGAATTCACCGTCACTTGTTTCCATATAGGAGGCGTCCCTTGATCAAGGCGTTCATCCTCGCGGGAGGAAAAGGCGCAGGGCTGCGCCCGCTGACCCTGAACACGCCGAAGCCGATCGTACCGCTGGCCAACATACCCTTTCTCTTCTTCCAGATCGATCATATCAAGCGCGCCCGAATCACCGAGATCATCCTGAGTCTTTCCTACCAGCCGCGCAAGATCACGGACATCTTCGGCGACGGCGTCAAGTACGGCGTCACCATGCGCTATGCCCACGAGGTCCTTCCCCGGGGCACGGCGGGCGCCCTCAAGGCGGTCGAGAACATGATCGACGACACTGTGGTCGTGCTCAACGGCGACGTGCTCAGCGACACGGACCTGCTCGATGTCATCCGCTTCCACCGGGAAAGAAAGGCGGATGCCACCATCGTAACGGCGCGCGTCCTGAACCCGGCGGGATACGGGCTGGTGGTCAGCGACAAGCGGGGCCGGGTGGTGCGCTTCACCGAAAAGCCGCCGGAAGACGAAATCACCGGCGACACCATCAATGCCGGGATCTACGTCCTGGAGCCCTCGGTGCTCGCGCGCATCCCGCAGGAGGGGATGCAGAGCCTGGAGCGCGAGATCTTCCCCGCCATGCTGCACGACGGCGCCCGGGTCTTCGCCTATGCGGCATCCGGCTACTGGCAGGACATCGGCGACCCCCAGAAGTATCTCGAAGCCCATTACGGCATCATATCGGGACGCATCAAGCTTCCCGCCTACCCGCAAAAATCCTGCCCGCCGAACGACTGGCACAGAAAACAGGTGCAGATCGACGGTCTCTCCATCCTCGACGGGGGCTGCGTGATCAAGCCGGGCGTGGTGATCGAAAACTCGGTCCTGGGAGAAGGCTGCCGCATCGAGGAGAGCACCGTCATCAAGGACTCGGTCCTGTGGAGCGGGACGCGCGTGCGCGCGCATGCCCGCATCGAGCGCGCCATTCTCGGACGACAGTGCCAGGTGGGCGAAGGTGCCCGCATCCGCCCCGGCACCGTGCTCGGCGACAAGACGATCGTCACCGACTACAGCATTCTCTGACGCCGGCGCGCGGCCGCCAAGGCGGGCCGATCAGCCGGTGTTCCGGGTGAAGTATTCGATCATGCGCGCCGCCGTTTTCGGGCCGACGTAAGGCGCCAGCTCTTCGAACCTGGCCCGGCGGATGCGCTCCAGGCTGCCGAAGGCGCGCAGCAGAACCTTGCGGCGCACCTCGCCGATCCCCGGAATGGCATCCAGTTCCGACGAGCGGTCGCGCAGCTCCAGCCTCTTGCGGTGATAGCCGACGGCAAAGCGGTGGGCTTCGTCGCGCATGGCCTGGATCAGGTGCAGAACCGGCGAATCCGAGGGCAGGCGGATGGGCTCGTCCTCCCTGCCCTTCACGTAGAGGATCTCCTCCTTTTTGGCGATCGCGGCCACGGCCTGGGTTTCCAGCCCCAGGTCCGCCAGGGCGGCCGCGGCCGCCGAAAGCTGCCCCTTGCCCCCGTCGATCAGCACGAGATCGGGCAAGGCGGCACCGTCCTCCTCGAGGACGTTCTCGTAATGGCGGTGCACCGCCTCGCGCATGGCGGCAAAGTCGTCCGGCCCCTTGACGCTCTCGATCCGGAACCTCCGGTAGTCGCGCCTCTTCATCTCGCCGTTCTCGCATACCACCATGCTGGCCACCGTGTCGGCACCCTGCGTGTGGGAGACGTCGAAGCTTTCGATGCGGCGCGGCAAGCGGGCCAGCCCGAGGACCTCCTGCAGGGGGCGCAGCAGTTCCCCGCCGCGCGGCCGCAGCAGGCGGAAGCGCGTCGCGAACGACATGGCGGCATTGCGCGTCACAAGGTCCAGCAATCCAGCCTTCAAGCCGCGCTTGGGAGAGCGCACGTGCACGCGCGCCCCCCGGCGCTCGGACAACCATGCCTCGAGCGGTTCGGCATCCTCGATATCCACGGGGATGTATATTTCCCCGGGCGTGAAAGTGTTCTGCAGATAATACTGCTTGAGCGCGCCCGAAAAGAATTCCGCCGGCTCGAAGCCTTCCAGATCCTCCCAGAAAAACTCCCGCCGCCCGACCACACGGCCCGCGCGCATGGCGAAAACCGAAAGCGCCAGGCACGTCCCTTCCTGGTGGTAGCCGAACAGGTCGGCGTCGTCCTCCCGCTCGAGCATCATCTTCTGCCGCTCGGAGATCTCGCGCACCATGGCGATGCGGTCGCGATAGACCGCCGCGGCCTCGTACAGGAGCTTCTCCGAAGCTTCTTCCATCTGCCGGGTCAGCTGCCTGATCAGCGAGTCGGTCCTGCCCGAGAGCAGCAGCTTGACCTGCTCCACCGCGCGCGCGTACTCTTCGGGGGCGCACAGGCCGGAGACGCACGGCCCGAGACAGCGTTTCATCTGATAATCCAGGCAGGGGCGCGGCAGGCGCCCGTCGATATCCAGGTTGCAGGTGCGCAGGCGGAAGTGCTTGTGCACCAGCCGGACGGTCTGGCGCGCATAGGCGGCCGGCAGGAACGGTCCGAAATACAGCGCGCCGTCGCGTTTGATGCGGCGCGTGATGAAGATGCGCGGGAAGGGCTCGTTCACCGTGAGCTTGAGATAGGGAAAGCTCTTGTCATCCTTGAGGTTGACGTTGTAGCGCGGCTGTTGCTGCTTGACGAGCGTCGACTCGAGGATCAGCGCCTCGACCTCGCTGTCCGTCAGGATGTACTCCAGGTCGGCGGCTTCCTCGATCAGCCGCGCCGTCTTGGCGTCCAGGGCCCGGCCTCCCTGGAAATAGCTGCGCACCCGATTTCTCAGGGAGCGGGCCTTGCCGACATAGATGATCTTCCCCTCGGAATTCTTGAAGAGATACACGCCGGGTTCGGCCGGCAGGCTGTCGAGCTTCTCCTGCAGCACAAGGGAATTTAAGCACAGAGGCGGGGTGCGGGCAAAGGGCGGCGCGCCACGGTCTCTTCCGGGCGCGGTCCGCGAGTCCGCTGCGGCAGCGGCGGGTGACCGGTTGCCAGCCGGCATGCGGGGGATGCCGGAGGTCGACCGTTTTCAGGGGCGATCCGAGGCCGGATCTTCCAGGCTCCCGGGCAGTGCTCCGGCCGGGAGGCGCGCGGCGGGAAAGAGCGCCCGCGGGCAATGTCACACGGGCGTTTCCAGGCGTCGGCGTACGGCGTCGCTGACCTTCCTGCCGTCGACCAGCCTGCCGGCGAAGCGAGCCATGCATTGCTTCATCACCGGGCCCATATCGCGCGGCGAGGATGCCCCGAGAGCCTCGATGACCTCGGCCGCCACCCGCTCGATCTCCTCGTCGCCGACGGCCGCGGGAAGGTATTCCTCGATGATCCGGATTTCCGCTTCTTCCTTGAGCGCCAGGTCCTCGCGCTTGCCCGCGCGGAACTGCGCGATCGAGTCGCGGCGCTGCTTGACCAGCGTCTTGAGGACCTCCATGACCTGCGCATCCTGGAGCTCGGCACGCAGTTCGACCTCGCGGTTCTTGATCGCCGTCTTCATCATGCGCAGCGTGCTCGTGCGGGCGGCGTCGCGCGCCTTCATCGCCGCCGTAAGATCCCGGTTCACCCTGTCACGCAACCGCATCTCGTCCATCGCGCCTTCCTCCCGTCATTCAATCCCTGGCTCCGGATCCATCCCGGATGACTGCGAGCATCTGCTCGTGGATCAGCGCATTGCTCGCGACGCACTCGGTTTCGTAGATCGAACCTTCCTCCCCGCGGAAGTTGGTGACCTTGCCGCCGGCCTCCCGCACCACCAGGTATCCCGCCGCCACGTCCCAGGGGTGGAGCTTGAGTTCCCAGAAGCCGTCGAAGCGGCCCGCCGCCACATAGCACAGATCGAGCGCCGCCGAGCCCATGCGGCGGATGGCGAGCGCGCGCAGGGCGAAGCGGCGGAAGTAGTCGAGGTTGTTGCACGCGCTCGTGCGGATGTCGTACGGGAAGCCGGTCGCCAGCAGGCTTGCGCCCAGCTCGGCAGTCGCGGAAACCCGGATGGGGGTGCCGTTCAGGAAGGCCCCGCCGCCCCGCCGGGCCACGAAGGTCTCCTGCTGGCACGGGCATACGACCACGCCCCACTCGACGACGCCCGCGATCTCCAGGGCCAGGGAAACGGAAAAAATCGGCAAGCCGTGAGCGTAGTTGGTGGTGCCGTCCAGCGGGTCGATGATCCAGGTGTACCCCCCGGGCGCCGCCTGGCTGTGACCTTCCTCGGCCAGGAAGCGGTGATCGGGGAACTCCCGCGACAAGCGCGAGACGATGAGCTGCTCGGCGACGATGTCCGCGTCGGTCACCAGGTCGATCGCCCCCTTGTGGGCCACCGAACGCACCTTGCGGAACTGCGACATCAGATACTCGCCCGCCTCCTGCGCCGCGCGCTCTCCCACGCGCGCGAAACGCTCCATTTCGTTCATCATCGATCCGGCCTCACTTGACCTCCAGGCGCACCACCTCGACCCCTGAAGGAATCTTGAAGCGGAACTTGCCCCCGTCGATGCGCACGTTGGTGCGCATGTTGGAGAGCAGGAATTCCGACGTGTTGCCCGTCGACTCCCGGATCACGACGCGGCGCAGATCGTAGGTGGCCCGATCGCACTCCAGGACGACATAGGCATAGGAAGGCTCCGGCGACCGCGGCACGAGGCGCAGCAAGACCGTTCCGCCCGCCGACGGTTCCAGCTCGGTTTCCCAGGAGGCCGCGAAGCTCTCCATGATCCTGCCGCGCCCGAGAAGGAATTGCAGAGGCGTGCTGCGCAATTCCTCGTCGCTCAGCGGGCTCACCAGCACCTGCCGCTCCTCGGGCATGTACAGGTAGCTGGTGCGCCCGTCGGCAACGAAGAGCTTGACCGCCGGGGAGCGGTACTCCCAGCGCATCAGCCCGGGCTTCTTCATGTAGAAAACGCCCGCTTCGCGCTGCAGCACTCCGGGCCCGCGGTATGTCTGTTCGAAATCGGCGCTCACCGATTCCACCCCGGCATAGCGCGCCTGCAGTCCCGCGACCGTCGCCGCAAGGTCCGCGCCCACCTGGTGCCGCAGCGGAAGCAGCGCGACCAGCGAGGCGAGCTGCAGCCACGAGACCCCTTGCCGGCACAAGGCCCGCGACCTAGTTCCTCGGTTGCGTCCCATGCGAGCCGCTCACTCCTCGGCCCCGCCTTTCCCGCCCGGATCGGGATGCCGGAGCGCGTCGAACAGCAGAAGCGCGATGCCGATCGTGATGGCGCTGTCGGCCACGTTGAACGTGGGCCAGTGGAAGCGCTCGCCGGCATGCAGGTCGATGAAGTCGACCACGTAGCCGTGCGCCACCCGATCCGTGAAGTTTCCCAGGATGCCCCCGAGCGTGATCGCCAGGGCCGCCTGCAGAAGGGTCCTGCTCCGGGGGAGGCGCAGGCTGTACGCGATGATGACCGCGACCGCCGCGATCGCCATGGCGGCCAGCACGTATGGCTTCCAGGGCGACCGCACGTCGGCGAACAGGCCGAAGGCCACGCCCGTATTCTCGACATAGGAGAGCGCAAGCAGGCCCGGGATCACCTCGACGCTCGCGCCCGCGCTCAGCAGGGCGCGCGCCGCAACCTTGGCCAGGTGATCCAGGACCCAGACCGCCAGCGCCACCAGATAGAAGCGGACGTTCATCGCGTTCAACGGCGACCTCTGCGCCGTCGCCCCGTAACGGCGCGGCGCCTCAGAACGGTGCGGCGAGCCCCGACTGCAGCTCGCGCACCACGGGCGTGCAGCGTTCGCACAGCGTCGGGTAGGCGGCGTCGCTTCCCACGGCGGTCGAATAGTTCCAGCAACGCTCGCATTTCCGACCGTCCGCACGCGCCACCTCGATCTCCAGCGCTTCGGGCGCGGCCGCAGGATCGCGCTCGAGCTCCGCTTGGGAGACGATGAAAACGTAGCGCAGCTCCGGCGCGTAGCGCTCGAGCAGCTCCCAGCGCTCGCGGCCGGCCCGGATCTTGACCTTGGCCTCGAGGGCGTTGCCGATCTCGCCGCGCTGCCGCACCTCCTCGAGGGCCTTGAGCACCCGGCCGCGCACCTCGAGCAATTGCTCCCAGATGCGAAGCAGCCGCTCGTCCTCTTCGGTCTCGTCGTGCGCCGGAAAGAGGAGGAGATGGACCGATGCGGGCCGCTCGGCGGAGTCGAGCCCTTCGTACATCGACTGGAAAACCTCCTCGGCCGTGAAGGAGAGGATCGGCGCCAGCAGCCGGACCAGCGTGTCGAGTATCTGCCAGAGCGCGGTCTGCGCCGACCGCCGCGAGAGCGAGCGCGTTGCGTGGGTGTACAGCCTGTCCTTGAGCACGTCCAGATAGAAGGCCGACAGATCCACGGTGCAGAAGTTGTAAAGCGCGCCGTAGACCTGATGGAACTGGTAGTCGTCATAGGCCCGGACGCACTTGCGCGCCACCTGCGCCGCGCGCGCCACCGCCCAGCGGTCGATCTCGAGCATCTGCGCGCGCGGCAGCGCGTCGCTGCGCGGATCGAAACGGGGATGGGCCGCGTCCTGCTGGTTGCTCAGGTTGCCGAGCATGAAGCGGCAGGTGTTGCGGATCTTGCGGTAGGCCTCCTCGAGCCGGTCGAGAAGCTCGTCGAAGATGCGGATGTCCTCGACGTAGTTGACGGAGCATGCCAGCAGGCGCGCGATCTCGGCTCCCCGGCGCTCCACCAGCTCGTTCGGGTCGATCCCGATGCCCTGGGATTTTGACATGGCGCGCCCGGTCTCGTCGAGCGTCCAGCCGTGCGTGATCGAGGTGCGGTAGGGCGAACGGCCGCGCAGCGCCACCCCGATGAGCAGCGAGCTCTGAAACCAGCCGCGGTACTGGTCACCGCCCTCGATGTACAGGTCGGCAGGCCAGGGCAGATCCGCGCGCACGCCCAGCGTGGCCAGATGGCTGCTGCCGGAGTCGAACCATACGTCGAGGATGTCCTTCTCCTTGTGGAAGGTTCGGCCGCCGCAGCGCGCGCAGGCCGTCCCGGGCGGCAGCAGCTCTGCGGCTTCATGCGCGTACCAGGCATCGGCCCCCTCGCGCTCGAAGATTGCGGCCACATGGTAGATGACATCGCGCTCGAGCAGGATCTCGTTGCACGCCGCGCAGTAAAACGCCGGTATCGGCACGCCCCAGTTGCGCTGGCGCGAGATGCACCAGTCGGGCCGGTCCTTCACCATGTTGCTGATGCGCTCCTCGCCCCAGGCGGGGATCCAGCGAACCGACTTGATCGCCTCGAGCACCCTCTGGCGGTAGCCGTCCTTGTCGAGCGCGATGAACCACTGCGGGGTGGCGCGAAAGAGAATGGGGTTGTGGCAGCGCCAGCAATGCGGGTAGGTGTGGCGGAAGGTCTCGGCGCGCAGCAGCCGGCCCAGTCCCTCGAGATGGCGCACGATCGCCTGGTTCGCTTCGAAGACGTGCAGGCCGGCGAAATGTTCGACGCCGCTCATGAAGCGCCCGTCGTCATCGACCGGGCAGAGGATCTCCAGGCCGTAGCGCACGCCGGTGACGTAGTCGTCGTAACCGTGCCCGGGTGCCGTGTGCACGCAGCCGGTGCCGGCATCCAGGGTGACGTACTCGCCGAGAACCAGCAGCGAATCCCTGTCGAGAAACGGATGGCGCGCCAGCCGGCGCTCGAGCGCACGGCCCGGGATGCGCGCGACCTCCTCCCAGGCACGCCAGCTGCATTTTTCCGCCACCGCCGGCAGCAGCGCCCGGGCGACGATGTAGCCCCGGCCGCCCGTGCGCACCGCGGAATACTCGTAGTCCGGGTGAAACGCGATCGCGAGATTGGCCAGCAGCGTCCACGGGGTCGTCGTCCAGATCACGACCGACCAGTCGCCCGCAAGGGCGGGATCCAGATCGGCGAGGCTCGAGCGCATCGGGAAGGCCACATAGATGGAAGGGCTCTCGTGATCCTCATATTCGACCTCGGCCTCGGCCAGCGCCGTGCCGCACGAATAGCACCAGTGAACCGGCTTGAGGCCCTTGTAAACCATCCCCTTGGCCACGAAGTCGCCGAAGGCCCGGGCGATGTCGGCCTCGTAGGAAAAACTCATGGTCGAATAGGGGTTGCCCCACTCGCCGAACACCTCGAGACGCTTGAAACTGGAACGCTGCACGTCGATGTAGCGCGCGGCGTACCTGCGGCACTCGCCGCGGATCTCGACCTTGCTCATGCCCGCCTTGCGCTCGCCCAGCATCTGGTCGACCTTGATCTCGATCGGCAGGCCGTGGCAATCCCAGCCCGGCAGGTAGGGGGCGTTCAGGCCCATCATGGTGCGCGATTTGACGATCACATCCTTGAGGATCTTGTTGATCGCCGTCCCCATGTGGATGTTGCCGTTGGCATAAGGCGGGCCGTCGTGAAGCACATAGCTCGCCGAGCCGGCCCGCGCCGCACGGATCTTCCCGTAGACGTCGATTCGCTCCCAGAACTCGAGCATGGCCGGCTCGCGCCGGCTGAGATCGGCCTTCATCCTGAAGGAGGTTCTGGGAAGGTTGAGTGTGTTCTTGATCTCCAGCTGCTTGCTCACGCTCTCTCCATGTCCGCAAAACCGACTATGATAACAGAATCGGCGCGGCTGAACGCGCAAATTCGCGCGCCGGTGAGAGCCTGCGGGATTGCTTCGCTTCTGGATGGCCCGGCGCCCGTCAGTAGAGCCGGAAGGTGATCTCGATGTTCGCCATCACATCGACGGGCTGGCCGTTGAGCATGCCGGGCTTGAAACGCCACTTGGTGGCTATCGTGTTGATGGCCGATTCGTCCAGCCCGTAGCCCAGGCCGCGAATCACCCGGAAACTGTCGACCGTACCGTCCTTGCGTATGATCGCCTGCAGCAGGACTATTCCCTCGATCCGGGCCTTGCGCGCTTCTTCCGTATAGAGCGGCAGGGGCTGGTAGATCGGCACAGGCGCGCTGACGCCCCCTCCCACCGTATAGA
>CAZHQK010000142.1:0-3519 GCA_964534795.1 uncultured Acidobacteriota bacterium | reverse complement strand
ATCGCCGCCATTTCGGAGCGCCGGTTGTTGGTGACGGCCAGGACACAGGCGCCGCTGTTGCGGCAGCTTTCGAGGACGGCATTGATGTCGCGCCCCTCGCCCGACTGGCTGATCCCGATCACCAGCGCATTGTCGAGAAGCAGACGGCGGCGGTACAGCGTGTGGATCGAGGGGGCCGAGAGCGAAACCGGAATTCCGGTGGTCAGCTCGAGCAGATAGCGTCCGAAGAGGGCAGCATTGTCGGAGGATCCGCGTGCGACCAGGACGATCACGCGCAGGTCCTTGCGGCTCAGCCGGGCTCCGATGCGCCGGACGTGCGCCCGCTCGGCGCGCAGCGTGCGCGCCAGCGCGGCCGGCTGTTCGTGAATCTCGCGCATGATCATGGACATATGGCGGCCTCCCGGGTCTTTTCTTCCGTGCAAGGATTCTGGCATGATGTCTAATATCACCGGGCTGATCCGGAGCCAAGCGTTTTGACGCGGAGGTGGGAGCATAGGCAGGAAGCGCAGCGAGTCGACCGGAAGCGGCCGTGAGCGCGCCGGAGTCGTCGGGTGCTGCTTCGACACCCGCAGGCGGGCCGCGGCCGAAGAGTCGCTCTCCGAGCTGGAGGCGCTGGCGCGCGCCGCGGGCGCCGAGGTGTATCTGAGGATCCTGCAGGAGCGCCCGGCTCCCGATCCGGCGTATTTCGTGGGCCGCGGCAAGGTGGACGAACTGCACGCGCAGGCCGAAGAGCTCGGGCTCGACCTGCTGGTGTTCGACGACGAGCTCACCCCCGGGCAACAGCGCAATCTGGAAGACAGGATCGGGCGCAAGATCCTGGACCGGACGCAGCTGATCCTGGATATCTTCGCTCGCCGGGCGCGCACGCGCGAGGGCAAGCTGCAGGTGGAGCTGGCCCAGCTCAGCTATCTGCTGCCGCGCCTGGCGGGCAAGGGCATCATGCTTTCCCGCCTCGGCGGCGGCATCGGCACCCGCGGGCCCGGCGAAACCAAGCTGGAGATGGACCGGCGGCGCATCCGCCGCCGCATTGCGCGGCTGCGGCAGGAACTGGACGCCGTCCGGCTGCATCGCGGATTGCAGCGCGCGCGGCGCAAGGGCGTGCCGGTGCCGGTGGTCGCCCTGGTCGGATACACCAACGCCGGCAAGTCCACCCTCTTCAATGCGCTGACGCTCGCCGGGACGGTCGAGAGCGTGCAGCTCTTCTCCACGCTCGATCCTCTGCTGCGCCGCGTGACCCTGCCCAGCAAGCTCGAGATCGTCCTTTCCGATACCGTGGGCTTCGTGCGCAAGCTGCCGCACGATCTGATCGCGGCTTTCCGGGCCACGCTCGAAGAGGTGCGCGAAGCCGATCTGCTGCTGCACGTGATCGATTATGCCGGCCCGAGCTGGCGGGAGCAGGCCGCGGCGGTCGAGGAAACCTTGCGGGAGATCGGCGCCGCCGGCAAGCCGGTCATCGAGGTGTGGAACAAGATCGATCTCCTCGACCCGGAGCGGGCGCGGGAGGCGGCGGCCGCGGCGGGCGACCGCGGCCCGGTCCCGATCTCCGCCCGAAGCGGCGAGGGCCTGGCGGCCCTGCTCGCGCGCATCCAGAAGGAGCTCGAGTCCTTCTCCGTCCAGGTCGAGCTGGTGATCCCTTACGACAAGGCGTCCGTGCTCTCGCTCCTGCACGACCAGGGGAAGGTCACTTCCGAGAGCTACCAGGACGATGGCATCCGGGTCGAGGTCGAGCTTCCGCGCGCGGCTGCGGTTTCGCTGCGCCAGTACCTGTCGGGATAGAAGCGGGGGGCGAAGATGGAAAGACGGGAATTCAATCGCAGGATCGGTACCGCGGCGCTCGGCACGCTCGCCTGGGCTTGCGGGGGATCGGCGGCGGGCCGGCCGCCTCTGACCATCGACGCGGAGCGGCTGCGCGCCAACCTGGAGGCGCTTTCCCGCTTCGGGCGCACGCCCGACGGAGGCATCAGCAGGGTGGCATGGACGGCGGCCGACATCGAAGCGCGGCGCTGGGTTATGGAGAAGCTCATGGCGCCGGCGGGCCTGGAGGTGCGCGTGGATCCGGCGGGATCGATTTTCGGCCGGCGCGCCGGCAGCCGGCCGGAGATGCCCGTGATCCTTTTCGGCTCCCATCTCGACAGCGTGACCAACGGCGGGCGATTCGACGGCAGCCTGGGCGTGCTCGCCGCGATCGAAGTGCTGCAGACCCTGGCGGACCGGAAGATCGTCACGCGCCACCCGCTCGAATGCGTCGTGTGGTCCAACGAGGAGGGCGAGCATTACGGCCGCGGGCTGTTCGGCTCGCGCGCGGCCGTGGGCGAAATCGACCCGGCCGAGCTCGAGGAAAAGGACGAGCACGGCGTCCCGCTGCGCGAGGCGGTGCGCGCGGCAGGCGGCGATACCGGCCGGTTGGCCGAGGCGCTAATCCCCAGGGGCCGGATCGAGGCCTACATCGAACTGCATATCGAGCAGGGAGGGATTCTCGACAAGGCAGGGATCGAGATCGGGGTGGTCGAGGGGATCGTCGGGATCACGCGCTATCAGGTGCAGGTCACGGGCCGTGCGAATCATGCGGGAACGACCCCGATGGCCGACCGGCGCGACGCCCTCGTGGCCGCGTCCTCGCTGGTGCTTGCGGTGCGCGAGGAGACCGTGCGCGAGCCGGGGCGCCAGGTGGGCACCGTCGGCAGGCTGCTCGTGGATCCCAACGTGCCCAACGTGATTCCCGGCCGGGTGAACCTGGTGATCGAGTTGCGGGATCTCTCGCTGGAGAAGATCGAAACCATCCACCGGCGCATCGAGGCACGGGCGCGGGCGATCGCCGAACAGAGCGGCACGGCGATCGAGATGGCGCGCATCAGCCTGCACGAGCCTGCGCCGGCGACGCCCTGGGTGCGCGATCTGATCGCGCGGGAGGCCGCGGCTGCAGGCTTCAGCATGCAGCTCATGCCTTCGGGTGCCGGGCACGATGCGCAGATGGTGGCGCGCATTGCGCCCATGGGCATGATCTTCGTGCCCTCGGTCGGCGGCGTGAGCCATGCGCCGCAGGAGCTGACCCGCTGGGAGGATGCGGCGCGCGGGTGCGAGGTGCTCTATCGCACGGTCCTGGCCATCGACCGCCGGTAGGGCCGCCGCGCCGCGGCGCACCCCCAGGCGGCCCCGCCATGGGCCCAAAGCCGGGCGGTTCTGCGCCGGGGCATTGTTGCGCAACGAAACGCGCGTGCCTTTCTGTCGGCCCTCCGGGGCTTGGCAATGACGGGTTCGCCTTTCTCCGGGTTCGCCTTCGGCTCACCCGGAGCTACCAGCTGCCGTGCCTCCGGCACTGACGCGGCCGCGGCGGGGCGTTGTTGTGCGCCAAAACGCGCATGCCTCTCCGGAGCTGCCGGCTGCCGTGCCTCCGGCACTGACGCGGCCCCGGCAGGGGCCGCGAGCTGGTAGCCGGGGGTGAGCCGAAGGCGCCCCCCCGGAAAGGAGCGTATCGATCAACCGAGCCCCGGAGGGCCGGCAGACGCGCAACGCGTCGGC
>CAZHQK010000141.1:0-6802 GCA_964534795.1 uncultured Acidobacteriota bacterium | reverse complement strand
CCCCCAGGGCGCCCGCCGTCAGGCCGCCGGGAATCGATGCGCCCGTGAAACCGCGCGGCGACTGGCCGGCCTGCGCCCGCAGCAGATCGGTCTGGGCATAGCGCGGAATGTAGCGCTGCACGGCGATGTCGAGATTGTTCTCGAGCGCCAGCGCCAGCGCGTCGGCGAGCGTGAGCTCCAGGCGCCCGTCACGAATCAGGCTCTCCAACCTGGGCGAATTCTCCAGATTCAGCGGCGCAAGCTCTTGCGGGGTGTACATGCTGAAAAAGTGCGGAAAGCCCTTGGAAGAGATCACCATATCTTCGGCGGCTCTCGGCGCCGGCTGCGCGACTTGGGCATTCAGGCGAGGCTGGAGCGCAATTCCGGATAGGCCGAGCGCCAGAAGTGCGATGCGGCACTGTCTTGCATTCATGCGAAACCTCCGGTGCCGGCGCGGAGCCGGCACAGACATCGATACCCCGACGGGAGCATAACAACATGAAATACGCCCCCGGCCCGGCCGCGTTTCTGATGGGATGGCGGGCAGGGGCCGGCGGGGCGCAGACGATGCTCGTCCTCGAACGCGGACCTCCGGCAGGTCGCCGGCCGCACGTTCGCGGGGACTCAACTGAGCGATTCCCAGCGCTTGGGCGTTTTTCCCGCTTGCGCCGCCCCTGCCGCCCGCAGCACAATGCCGGTCACCCCGGGCTCATGCCGACTCGGAAGAGCGCAGCGCATCGCGGCAGCCGCCGGGCTGAGGCCATGACATCCACGAAGACGGAAGGCAACGGGGAAGCGCCGGTGACCCGGCGCGAGATCCTGGGATGGTGCATGTACGACGTGGCCGATTCCGCCTTCACCACGGTCATCGTCACCACTGCCTTCGCCATGTATTTCGCCCGGGTGGTCGTGGGCAACCCGTCGCGCGCCGACCAACTCTGGGGATGGGCGGCCTCGATCTCGGAGCTGGCCGTCGGCCTGGCCGCTCCCGTGCTGGGCGCCATCGCCGACTACTCGGGCAAGCGCAAGCGATTCCTCGCCGCCTGCGCGGCTGCGATCGTTCTATTCACCGCATCGCTCTGGCTCGCTCGTCCGGGCACGGTCGCCCTGGCGCTGGCGCTCTACGTGGCCGCCAACATCGGCTTTGCCGGCGGCGGGGTGTTCATCGACAGCTTCCTCCCCGGAATCTCGACCCCGGAGAACGCCGGGCGGATCTCCGGCCTCAAGTGGGCCATGGGCTACGCGAGCGGCCTGCTGAGCCTGGCGCTCTGCCTGCCGCTCGCACGGCACATCAAGGCCGATGCGACGCCGGCCGACATCGCACGCGCGCGCCTGATACCGGTTCTCGTGGCCGCCTATTACGCCCTCGCCGTCATCCCCACCTTTCTCTTCCTGCGCGAGCGCAGCCGTCCCGAAGTCCCCCCGCCGGGCGTCCATTACATCCGGGCGGGTTATGCGCGCTTCCGCCGCACGCTGCGCCACGTCGGCCGCTACCGGCAGCTGACCCGGCTGCTCGTCGCTTTTCTCATCTACAACGACGGGATCGTGACCGTCATTTACTTCGCGGCGCGCTACGCCGTCGACGAGATCGGCTTCACCGAAGCCGACACCGTGCGCCTGTTCATCGCCCTGAATGTGGTGGCCGTCGCAGGCGCCATCCTCTTCGGACGGCTGGCCGACGCCGTCGGGCAGAAAAAGACCATCATGCTGTCGCTGCTCGTGTGGCTCGGCGCCGTTCTGGCGGCGTTCTTCTCCCATGCCAAGGCGTCGTTTTACCTGGCCGCAGGGCTGGCGGGGGTGGGGATGGGTTCGAGCCAGTCGGTGACCCGCAGCATGGTCGCGCTCTTCACCCCCAAGGAAAACGCCGCCGAGTTCTTCGGCTTTCTCGGGGTGGCCGGCAAGGCGCTCGCCTTCCTCGGGCCGGTGGTTTTCGGCACGATCTCGGCCCACACGGGCAGCAAGCGGCCTGCCATCCTGGTCATCGGCTTCTTCTTTCTCGCAGGCATGGCCGTGCTGGCGACGGTCGACGAGCGCCGCGGCCGCGAAGACGCCCGCATTCCGCTGGGCGCGCTGTCGCAGGATTGAACCGCGTGCGCACCGATCCCGCTTTCCCCTCGTCCGCCGCCGGTGGTAAAAGATTCCCGATCACTTTTCTCGATGGGGCGCCTATGAAGAAATTCCTTGCCTGTTTCGCCGCGATCGTTCTCGCCGCCGCCGCTGCGCGCCGGTCGGCGGACGCGCAGAGCGCCGTGCCGGGAGGCATCGCCGACTTTTTCCGGAGCACGGACGGTCTCGTGAGGGACATCAATGCCGACGGCATCGCCGACGCCGTGGCCGCACGCGTGATCATCCCCGCCCGGCCCGCGCTCGAAGACGTCCAGGCGGCGGCCGAAATCGCCTGCCGGCTGGGATTCGAGACTTCGGCCCTGACGCTGCCCGTCGTCCTGACCGACGACGGGGTCGCGCAGCCGGCCTATATTGCCCTGCCCATCCTGGTCGGGCGCGCGAACCGCTTCGTCCGGAAACTCGTCGAGGAGGGCGCCGCCGACATCGGCTCCCTGGCCAAGGGCCAGGGCCTGATCGCAAGGGTGCGCTCGCCTCTCGGCGGCGGTGACGGCCTTGTGATCGCGGGCGGGGACGACGAAGGCACTCTGGCGGCCGCGCACCTGCTCGCCGCCCGTCTGCCGCGGGTCTGGGCCATGTCCGGCGTCAAGCTTTCGGGGATCGAGGAGCAGGTCGTGCGCCTGCTGCGCGCGCAATCCATCGACGCATCCGGGGCGAGCGTCGATTCACTGATCGTCGACAGCGACCGCCGCGGGATCCGGGCCGTCCGCGTGCGGCTGCAGACCTCGATCGCCGCCGCTCCGCGGGCGCTGAAGCTGCTGGCCGATCTCGACCTCGCGCACCGCCGCGGGATGGAGCCGCGCTCGTTGAATTTCGCCAACATCGCCGCCACCGTGATCGAGGCGGCGACGCCCGCGGGACGCGCGGGCACGGCGGAGGTTCGCCGGTCGGGCATGAACCCGCGCACGCTGACGCCCCCGATCGATCCCGACGAACTGGCGCCCGACTCCCCGGGCGAGCGCGGGCGGCCGGCCGAGGCCGCCCAGGCGCCGGCCAAGCCGTTCGACCTTTCCAATGCCTACTCGATCGACGGCTGGTTCGGCGATTCCTACGCCGATCTCATCCCGGACCGCACCGACACCTCGATCGTGATCGGCGAGCCGCGCGAGTCGCTGGGCGCGGCCCACATCGCCGCGCGCCTGGGCCTCGAGTCCACGGGAATCACGCTGCCGATCGTCAAGCCCGACGGCAAAGTGCGCGAGCCGGAGCGCGAGCCCAGCCCCATCCTGGTGGGCGCCGCGAACGCACTGGTGCGCGCGCTCGCCAAGATCGGCAAGACGAGGCTCGACGACCTCGGGCCGGGCGACGGCATGATCCATCTCGTGCCGCGCGCCTTCGGCAACGCGACGGCCACCGTGGTCGCCGGCGGCGATCCCGCGGGCACGGATGCCGCCTGCCTGCATCTGGCCCGCCGCCTCCCTTACCTCTGGGAGGTGGAACGCGGCGCCTTTTCTCTCGACGACCTCAAGACCCAGGCGGGCCGGTTCTTTCAGGCGCGCAGCGCAGCCGGCCAGGCGGCACTGGCTCTCGGCGAAATCGACTCCCTGCAGGCGGAACTCGCCGACAGGAAACCGGAATCCGTCGAGATCCGCCTGTTTCTGGAAAGCGCCGACGCGGCGCTCGACCGCTTCCTCGAAGAACGGCTGAAAGCCAGACTGCCGGAGACCAGGATCCAGGTGGCGAGCCGTGCGATTACCGAACCGGTCCCGGTCTTCGAGGAAAAGATCGAAATCCCATGGGAAGTCGACGAATTCTGGTCGCGCCTGCGCGCCGAAGTCCTGCCCCGCGTCCGCCCGGGCTCCCGGGTGGACCTCGAGGCGCGCCTGAGCGAATCCCCCGCGATGCGGAGCACGATCGCGGCGCGCGCCCGCGCCGAGCTTTTGCAGGCGGGCGCGGCCGAAGCGCGCGTGCGCATTCTTTCCGCATACAAGCAGGGCTTCCTCTGGCTGGCCGAGGAGGTCGTCCCCGAGCTGAAGGGAAAGCGGGTGCGGTCGATCCACATGCGCATCGCGACGTGCACGCCGGACCTCACGAAGAAGTTCAAGTTCTACACCGTGCCCACCCGCTGGCTGCACGAGCTCTATCCTGTCGACGAGGTTTTCGAGCGCGAGCTGGGGGTGCCGCGCGCGGCATGGACGCTCGAGCTGGTCGACGGGCAGGAAGAAACATACCGCCTCGAGGCGTTCGACGCGGCGGGCAGGGTGGTTCATCGAGCGGCTTTCAGCCCGAAGTTCGTCGAGCGGGAATACATGGACAAGTTTCCGGGCTGGTCGCGCGTCCAGGTGACCACCGGATGGCTCAAGGCCGAAGTCGACGGCCGCACGGTGAGCGACGGGCGCATCGCCACCGATCCGGAAAGGTTCTGGGACTTCTACCAGGGCAAGGTGCTGCCCCGCGTCCACGAACACGTCATGAAGGTCGCCGACAACCGGCCCATGCCCGACAAGCAGCCCTTCTTTCGCGATCTCGACGTCGAGGTGTGGATGAGCGAGCCCGACTTCCGCCTCGGCATCGACGAGGAGCAGGTCTCCTCGCTCGAGGCCCTGCACGAGGACCTGTACTTCGTCACGCTCGATTTCTTCGACGCCCTGGGAAGGACCACCGTCCGGCGCAGGCTTTCCGCCCCGGGAAAGATCCTGCCCATCATCCATCCCGACCGGCCCGGCAGGCCGGGCGAGGCGCGGATCCTCTATGCGGGCAATGCGGCGAGCAAGGCCAGGATCGAAATCACTTACAGGGAAAAGGGCGCCGCAAAGCCGGTCCACATCGCGCGCGATCTGGCGAAGATCGACGTGAGCGCGCCCTCGGCCGTGCGCATCGTCGTGCGCGCCGACAGGGTCAAGGAGATCGAGCTCGCGGTGGAAGCCAGGGACGACCGCGAAGCCGCGCGCTGCGCCGACGCCCTCGAGGCCCTCGCGCGCCTTCATGCAGCCGGCCTGTACCGCACCTCCCTTTCCTACGATCACGTGGATCGCATCGCGGTCGCCATCGCCCTCAAGGACGCGCGCACGCGCCGCGTGCTGGAGCATACGGGTGCGGCGCCGCCTTCCAACATACGCTCGGCAAGCGGCGCACCGGCGCACCCCCTGGTTCCCTGGGACCACATCATCGGCCCGGAGGAGAGCGAGCAGATCGCGGCCCGGCTCGCCGCATACCCGGAGGTGAAGACCTACAGGGCAGGCACGTCGTACCGCGGCAGGGAAATATCGATCATGGAGATCACCGCGCCGGCGGGGGGCGAGCTGGTTTCGCTCGCCAAGCTCACGGCGCTCAAGCCCACGATATTCATCACCGGGCGCCAGCACGCCAACGAGGTGTCGTCGACCAGCCACATCCTGCGTCTGGCGGAGCTGCTCGTGACCGATCCCTCCTACAAGGAGATACTGAAAAAGGTCAACGTGATCCTGCAACCCGTCGAGAATCCGGATGGGGCGGCCATGGCATACGAACTGCAGAAGCTGACCCCGACGCACATGCTGCATGCCGGCCGCTACAGCGCGCTCGGCATGGACGTAGGCTCGCAGGTCGGCCAGGCCGACCCATTGCTGCCCGAGGCCCTGGTGCGCGGCCGCGTCTGGCGCGAATGGCTGCCCGACATCTATCTCAACCCGCACGGCTACCCCTCGCACGAATGGGTGCAGCAGTTCGCGGGCTATGTCCCGCCCGGTTTCCGCTCCTATCTGATGTCGAGGGGCTGGTACACGAACGTGTCCGGCCTGCGCGACCCACGCTTCCCCGCCCATGCCCGGGTGATCGAGGCGATCCGCGAGGCGATCGTGCAGGAAACCAACGCCGATCCCGAGGTGCGCGCCATGAACCGGCGGCACCAGGAGCGCTATCGCCGCTGGGCCTATGGATTCCAGCCGTACGTCAATCCCCAGGAAATCTACAAGGAAGCCACCATCTACTACGGCGATCCGGAGACCGGCGAGCCCAGCGGCAGCCGCCGCGCGCGCGACGGCGGCGGGCGCACGATGGGCGGCTGGCCGCAGGTGACCTATTTCAGCGGCATGACCGAAGCGCCCGACGAGACGGCGCAGGGTTCTTGGCTCGATCTGGTGACCCGGCCCGGCTTCGCCTACCTGATGGCGAACATCAAGTACCTGCGCGACGGGCAATACCAGGTACACAGGATCGAAGAAGAGGGCCAGCGCGATTCCATTTCCCTCACCCTTCTGCGCCCCCGGCCGGTCCTGCCGCGGAAGTGACGACCCGGAAAGGGTCCGTGCCTTTTCGGCCGAGGGAATGACCGCAGCGCAGGACTTCGGGAACAGCAAGACGGAACAGCCGGCGGCGCATTCTGCTGAAATGCGGAGCTCGGCTTCGGCGATTGCCCGGCCTGTGGCCTCGCCCGCTCACGCGGCGGTCGCATAATCGAATGCGATGCGCCATAACCCAGAAGGCAGCTACGTCCTCAAGACGGATCGCGCGGATCTCGCGACCGACGAGATCCGGCGCAGCTACATGCTGCTGACCCGAGTGGAAGATGCCTTCCGGGACATGAAGGGCCCGCTCCGGGAGAGGCCGGTCTTCCATCAGCTCGAGCATCGGGTGCAGACGCACATTTTCCTGTGTGTCCTGGCCTATCACCTGCTGGTGGTCATCGAGCAGTATTTTCTGGATCGGGACATGCACACGTCCTGGCCCACGCTGCGCGATGCCTTGCGCACGCACCAGGTGGTCACGGTGGTGCTGCCGG
>CAZHQK010000140.1:0-35110 GCA_964534795.1 uncultured Acidobacteriota bacterium | reverse complement strand
AGGGCCGACAGACCCGAGACGCGTTCCCATCCGGCGGGCCCGATCTAACCCCGTCCCGCCAGATGCCGGCAGAATTCCGGTACTCGGGCAAGGATCTCCTCCGCATCGGTGCACTGCTCCATCAAAGCGACGATCGCGCTTCCCACCACGGCTCCTTCCGCTGCCGCCCATACCGCCTGCACATGCTCCGGCCGGGAAATACCGAAACCGACGGCCACCGGCAGGTCCGTATGGGCGCGAACCCGGCGCAATGTCGGCGCGATCGTTTCCGGGAGCGCTTCGCGCGCGCCCGTCACTCCGGTGCGCGAAACCAGATAAACGAAGCCCCGGCTGCAGGACACGATCTTCGCTATGCGCTCGTCGGTGCTCGTCGGTGCCACGAGGAAAATGGGATCCAGTCCCGAATCGGCCAGCACCGAACGGTAATCCGCCGATTCCTCCGGCGTCATGTCGGTCGCCAGAATGCCGTCGATGCCGGCCGCGCGCGCGTCGCGCGCGAGCCTCTCGAGGCCGTACTGATAGAGCGGGTTGCAGTAACTGAACAGCACGAGGGGCACGTCCGTGCGAGCGCGGATCGCGCGCACCGCCTCGAGAAAGTCCGCCATGCGGTAGCCGCGCCGCAGCGCACGTTCCGATGAACGCTGGATGGTCGGGCCGTCGGCAAGCGGGTCGGAAAACGGGATCCCCAACTCCACGATGTCGGCGCCCGCGCGCGCCATTTCGGGCACGAGCCTGATCGTGATCTCGAGATCCGGATCGCCGGCCGTGACGAAGGGGATCAGCGCCCCGGTCCCTTGCTCTCTCAGTCTTCGGAACGTGCTTTCGATCGCGCTCGCCATATCGCATTCCACGCCGGATCAATCGGTATCGAGAGGCTGGCCGAGCAGAACCGATACATGCCGGACGTCCTTGTCGCCCCGGCCGGACAGGTTGACGATCACGAAGGCGTCCGGCTCGAGCTCCGGCGCCATGCGCAGCAGCTCGGCCACGGCGTGGGCGCTCTCGAGGGCGGGAATGATCCCTTCCAGCCGGCTCAACAACTGAAAGGCTTCGAGGGCCTCCTCGTCCCCTGCCGATGTGTAGCGCACACGGCCGGATTCGTGCAATTGCGCGTGCTCAGGGCCGACCGCAGGATAGTCGAGTCCCGCCGAAACCGAATGCGTGGGTGCGATCTGTCCGTCGCCGTCCTGGAGGATGTAGCTGAGCGTGCCCTGCAGCACCCCGACGCGCCCCCCGGCAAAGCGCGCAGCGTGCTCGCCCAGGTTGGGGCCGCGACCGCCGGCCTCGACGCCCACCATTTTTACCGACTCGTCTCCCAGGAAATCGTAAAACAGCCCGAGCGCGTTGCTGCCGCCGCCCACGCAGGCCAGCAGGAGATCGGGAAGCCTGCCTTCCGCCTCAAGCGCCTGCCGCCGTGCCTCCCTGCCGATGACCGATTGGAACTCCCTCACGATCCACGGGTATGGGTGCGCCCCCAGCACCGATCCCAGGAGATAGTGCGTGCTGGCGACATTGGTCACCCAGTCGCGCATCGCCTCGTTGATCGCGTCCTTGAGCGTGCGGCTGCCCGAATGGACCGGAATGACCCGGGCCCCCAGAAGGCGCATGCGAAACACGTTCAGAGCCTGGCGGCGCATGTCCTCGGTGCCCATGTATACCGCGCATTCCATGCCGAACAGGGCGCTCGCGGTCGCCGTCGCCACCCCGTGCTGCCCGGCCCCGGTCTCGGCAATGATCCGCGTCTTCCCCATCCGGCGCGCCAGCAGGATCTGCCCCAAGGCGTTGTTGATCTTGTGCGCACCGGTGTGGTTCAGATCTTCCCGCTTGAGGTAGATGCGCCCGCGCCCCAGATGCTTTTCCAGCCTGCGGGCGCGCGTCAGCGGGGTCGGCCTTCCCGAATAGTCGCGCAGCAGCCGATCCAACTCGGCCGCAAAGGAAGGATCCGCACGCGCCTCCTTGAAGGCCCGCTCGAGCTCCTCGAGCGGAGCCATCAGGGTCTCGGGAACGAAACGGCCGCCGAAGGGGCCGAAATGCCCCGTATCGTCCGGCCACATTTCCTTGTTACTTTCATGATCCGCAGGCACGGCGCACCTCTTCTACGAAGCGGGCGAGCTTTTCGGGATCCTTCTTGCCCGGCCGAGCTTCCACCCCGCTGCACACATCCACCGCATACGGCCGCACGGCGCGGACGGCCGCGGCGACGTTTTCCGGCGTGAGCCCGCCGGCGAGGATGATGGGGCGCAGGTCGGCCAGGCTGCAGGCCAGGCTCCAGTCGAACGTCCTGCCGGTTCCGCCGCGCCGGGTCTCGTCGTACGTGTCGAGCAGAAAAGCCTGAACCGGATATTCCCCGAGGATTTGGCGATTCAGCCCTCCGCCGAGCCGTAGAGCCTTGATCAAAGGGTAGGTTCCCCGCAGCAGGCGGCAGTAATCGGGAGACTCTTCCCCGTGCAGCTGCAGCACCGAGACGCCCGAAAGGCGCGCGATACGCCGTACTTCTTCGGGGCTGACGACATCGACGAAGACACCCACGGCGGTCACGAACGGCGGCAGCCCGCGAACGATGTCCCGGGCACTGCGGGGATCCAGGTGGCGAGGACTCGCGGGGCAGAAATTGAACCCCAGAGCGTCCGCTCCGGCCGCGACGGCCGCAAGCGCATCCTCCGCGCAGGTGATCCCGCAGATCTTCACCTTCACGCCGCCATCCCCTTGGCTGCTCCCGCAGCGGCGATCAGCCCGGCGAGCGCCCTGCCGGGCGACTCGGAGCGCATCAGATGCTCGCCCACAAGGAAAGCCCGGTAACCGGCATCCATCAACCTGCGGATATCATCCCCCGAACGGATGCCGCTCTCGGCCACGGCGACTGTGCCGGCGGGCAGGCGGGGCGCCAGGCGCAGCGCAACCTCCAGGGACACCTCGAATGTGCGCAGATCGCGGTTGTTCACTCCGATCAGGGTCGCGCCGACTTCCAGGGCGCGCTCCAGTTCTTTCTCGTCATGCACTTCGACGAGCGCGTCCATGCCGAGGGCAAGGACCTGAGCGTGGAGCTCCCGGAGCACGTCCTGCGGCAGCAATCCGGCTATCAGCAATACGGCGTCCGCCCCCGCATGGCGTGATTCCAGAATCTGGTACGCATCCAGGATGAAGTCCTTGCGCAGCAAGGGCAGATCGACGGCCCAGCGCAGCCTGGCCACGCACTCGAGCTGGCCCCCGAAATACATGCCCTCGGTCACGACCGAAATCGCAGCCGCACCCGCGCTCCGGTATTCCGCGGCGATCCAGAGGGGATCGACCTGCGCGCGCAGCACTCCGGCCGTGGGAGAGCGGCGCTTGATCTCGGCGATGATCGCCGGCCTCGAGCGCAGCAGGGCCCGTTTCAGGGAGCGCACCTGGGGGGCACGCTCGAGAGCCCGCTGGACGGCCTCCGCAGGCCATTTCTTCTTCGCACACACAACCTCGCGCCACTTGGAGTTCACGATCTCCGCCAGGCGCGTCCCCTGCAGCTGGGGCGCCAAAGGAAACATCCTGGAAGCGAGCGCCATATGTCCCTTCCTGTCAATTCCAGTCGTTACGCCTTCCGCGACGATTCTATCAGATCGTCGGGGAACATGCCGCCGATGCGGCCAGCGACAGGAAATTCGCGATGATCCTGCGTCCCCCGTCGGTAAGGATCGACTCCGGATGAAACTGCACGCCTTCGACCAGGCACCGGCGGTGGCGCAACCCCATGATCAGACCCTGCGCAGTTCTCGCCGAGACTTCCAGGCAGTCGGGAAGCCCGGCGTCCGAGACCAGCAGCGAGTGGTAGCGTCCGGCACGGAAGGGATTCGGCAGGCCGGCGTAGATCGTGCGCCCGTCGTGCAGGATCTCGCTCGCCTTGCCGTGCATGATCTCCGGAGCCGCCACCACTCCGGCCCCGAATGCCAAGCCGATCGCCTGGTGCCCGAGACACACCCCGAGGATCGGTATCCGGCCCGCCAGCTGCCGTATGGCCGGCACGATGATGCCGGCATTCTCGGGACGGCCGGGGCCGGGCGACACGACCAGCGCGGCGGGAGCCAGGCGCACGATCTCCTCCACGGTCGTGCGGTCGTTGCGCACTACGCGCACCTCCGGGCCGAGCTCGCCGAGGTATTGCACCAGGTTGAACACGAACGAATCGTAATTGTCGATGACCAGAACCATGGCATGCCGATCCCCGGCTAACGCAGTCCCTGGTGTGCGAAGGTCACGGCGCGCAGCAGGGCGCCTGCCTTGTTCATCGATTCCTCCAGCTCCCGCTCCGGCTGCGAGTCGGCGACGATGCCGCCGCCGGCCTGGATGTAAGCGGTGTGGTCCCGGATCACCACCGTTCGCAACGCAATGCAGGTGTCCATGTTGCCGGAAAAGTCCACATAGCCCACGGCGCCCCCGTAGATGCCCCGCCGGCACGGTTCCAGCTCTTCGATGATCTCCATGGCGCGCACCTTGGGAGCACCCGACACCGTGCCCGCCGGCAGACACGACTCGAGCGCATGAAACGAGTCCAGGCCTTCGCGCAGGGTGCCTTCGACGCGGCTCACCAGGTGCATGACGTGGCTGTAGCGCTCGATGCGCATCAGGTCGCTCACCCGCACGCTGCCGTACTCGCACACTCTGCCGAGATCGTTGCGCCCCAGATCCACGAGCATCATGTGCTCCGCGCGCTCCTTTTCGTCGTGCGCCAGTTGCTCGGCCAGCATCGCATCCTCCTGCTCGTCGGCGCCCCGGGGGCGCGTACCCGCGATAGGGCCGTACTCGACGCGGCGGCCTTGAACCCGCACCAGCATTTCCGGGGAAGAACCCGCCAGGCACAGGCGGTTCATGCGCAGATAGAACATGTAGGGCGACGGATTGATGAAGCGCAGGGCGCGATAGATATCGAACGGGTCGCAACGGATGCCCATCGCGAGCCGCCGCGACAGCACGACCTGGAAGATATCGCCCGCGAAAATATATTCCTTGGCCCTCCTCACCTTGGCGAAGTACTCCGCCTCGCTGAAATTGGCGACCGGTTCGGGAACGACGTCGCTGGCCGCGGGGGCCGGAAGGGAAATCGGCGCGCCGAGCCTGTCCTCGATCTGCTCGATGCGCAGCAGCGCATCGCGATATTTCACCTCCAGATTCTGCGCTCCCTGCGGATGGATGATGTTGACGATCAGATGGATCCGGTGCCGCAGGTGGTCGAATGCCAGCACGCTCGAGAAATACATCAAGTGAAAATCGTCCAGGCCCAGGTCGTCGCGGGCGATCGACGGCAGCATCTCGAAATTGCGGGCAAAGTCGTAACCGAAATACCCGACCGCCCCTCCCGTGAAGGGCGGGAGGCCGGCCGGCACGGCCGGCCGGAAGCTCGCCGCCGTTTCGCGCAGTTTCGCCAAGGGATGCATCCTCTGGCGCACGGTTTCCCCCAAGGACTCGGTTTCCACGAGATCCCCCCTGCCGCGCACAACCAGGAAGGGATCCCATCCGATGAAGGAATAGCGCGCCAGCCGCTCGCCCCCCTCGACACTCTCCAGCAGAAAGACCCGACTGCGCCCGTGGGCGACGCGCATGAAGGCCGCGGCCGGAGTCAGAAGATCGCCCAGGATCTCCTTGCGGACCGGAATCACCGTGGCCGACCGGGCCAGGTCCCGTGCTTCGTCCAACGTGGGCCGGATCATAGTCGATAAAAAAGCCGCGAACGCCACGAGTCGTTCACGGCTGGCTCCCCATCGCAGTGCCGAGGCTTGCGGAAAGGCGGCCGGCAGACCCGGGCGGTCAGAGCGCCCGCGAGCGCCGCCACGACTTCGACCGGACAAGCCGCTGCAACATCCATGTCTCCCCAGAAGCTTTTACTGTTATCACAGCCTGCAATCCGGGGCAATCGGATTAATCAAGACCCGCGCCATCGCCGATCGCTGCAGACAAGAAACCTCCGCGCGCCCATATCCGGCTTGCAAGTGTGTCATCCATGCAACACGAGCAGCCACAATCATCGCTGCCATGAAAAGCTCGATTCCAGTAATTTCATGGATAAAAAATGGTTGCGCCGCCAGACAGTCCGAGATGAAGTATTGGAATCAAAATTGCTTAACAGCGAAGGCTCTGAACTGCCGACGCAGTCCTACTGCGGGATATTCGCTATGGCTACGATGCTCGAAGAGACACCGCTGCTCAAATACCAGAGGACATTGCGGCGCGAGGTCCGGATTGCGGGGACGGGCCTCCACACGGGGTATCCCGCAACGCTCCGATTGCATCCGGCTCCGCCGAACACGGGCATCATATTCCGCCGGACCGACCTGGAGAACTTCGCCATCGAAGCGCTGCGCCGCCACGTGGCCCGGGTCAGCTATGCGACGACCCTCATGAAAAAGGGTGTGATGATCGCGACCGTGGAGCATCTCCTCTCGGTCCTCTACGGCCTGGGTATCGACAACCTGTATGTCGACCTGAATTCCATGGAGGTCCCGATACTGGACGGCAGCGGCGAGTGTTTCGCCCAGGCGGTCGAGGATGCGGGCATCCGGGAGCAGGACGCTCTGCGGCGCTACATCCAGGTGCAGGAACCGATCGAAGTGCGTCAGGACGGCAAGGTCGCCGGCTTGTATCCCGACACGCGGCCCACGGCGGTCTACATCATCGATTTTGCCCATCAGGCCATCGGCCGGCAGGAAATCCGCATCGAGCTTTCGCCGCGGCGCTACCGCCAGGAAATCAGCCCCGCCCGCACCTTCGGTTTCATCTCCGATGTGGAGTATCTCCAGCGAAGCGGCCTTATCCGCGGCGGATCGCTCGACAACGCCGTAGTCCTCGACGAGAAAGGAATCGTCAACAATCATCTGCGTTTCCCCGACGAATTCGTCCGCCACAAGCTTCTGGATCTTCTGGGCGACATATCTCTGGTCGGACTTCCCATCATCGGCCGCCTGTATGCGGAAAAGGCCGGGCACGCGATCCATGCCGCCCTGGCCGACAAGGTGGCGCGCAACCGCGACCGGTATCGCATCGCCACGCTCCCCGAACTCGAACCTGCGCTCGAGGCCGCCCGAATCCTGTAGGCGCGCCCGCTCGATCCGGGTCCCCATGCGGCACGATCGTATCTCCGCATCCGGCGGGCGGTCTGCCCGCGCGCGGCCGTGCGCTGCACGCGCGGGATGCCGATCATTTCGGGGGCACGGGTTTGACGAAGAAGCTGTCGGCAAGTCCGGTATTGTAGGCGATCTTGAGGACGAATCGCTGCAATGCCCTGCGGTTGTTGTCGTAGACATCGATCCGCAGCGGAGTGTTGATGCCCTGGATCCTGTGCCACTGGCTGTACTCCTCCCGGTAGCGATGCAGCACTCCCTGGCGGTCGAGCGTCTGGTATTGGATCTTCACGGGCAGTTTGCTGTTGCGGTCGAAGTATATCGTCACCTCGTCGTTCTCGGGATCGAGAAGCTTCACGGCCTCACTGGTGATATCGGCACCCTCGCCGGGGCCCAGATAGAACAGCTTGTTCTCCGGGTCCTTGTACCGGAAGCGGAAGATGGTGTCGAGGCTGTGCTTGACGGCGTTGCGGAAATCCTTCATCTCCTCGGGCGTCGCCTCCCGCGTATCCCTCTGGCCCTCGAGAATCCAGCCCTCGTTCTTTTCCAGGTTGAAGACGACGACGTCGCGCGCCTTTCTGTTGTTGCCTTCTTCGTATCGGCTCTTGTCGGGCAGCTTGGTGTAATCGTTGTAGCGGATCCGGTTGCTGTTGTCGCCCTCGCGATTGAAATAGTAGAGGACCCCCTCGGCAACGATGTCGCGCACGGCCAGGAAGGTTTCGCCGCCCATGGCCCGAATGGCTTCCTCGAACAACTTCAGGCTCCTGTCCTGATCCTGGCCGCGAACGGCAGCCGGGCACAGAGCCAGGCCGACAAGTACCGATGCAATGCCCGTATTCCTAAGGCCAGCCATCGCGTTTCCCCCAATCAATTTGCCGCCCCCGGTCATGCCCCGATGAACCTGGCATACAGGCGCTTCGCTTCATCGGCGTCGCGCACGCCGCGAATGATGGCGCGCCCGTCGCGGAAAAGCGCAATCTCGAACTCTCCCAGGTCGGCCCGCAACAGGAATTCGTTCACGTTCACCCTGCCCTGGAGCGCCAGCCGTTGCGCGATCGGTGCAAGATCGAGGTTCGCCGATCCCGCCGGCCGCACCTGGACGGCATTCCTCCCGCAGAGCGAGTCCGTGCGCGTCCGTCGCTCGCCCTCGAGGAACTCGAAGCGGCGCCTCCCGCACGCCGGGCAATCGGGATTGGCGCCCATGCCGGAAAGATCCAGCGAAAGCACGCGGTTCTCCCACAGGTCGACGCTGACGAGCCTGCGGTTCACCTTCTCCAGGTTTCCCGTGAGGATTTTCAAAGCCTCGGCGGTCTCGAGCGCGGCCACCAGATGCACGATGGGCCCGATCACGCCGACCGTGTCGCAGGTCGGCGCACTGCCCGCGGGCGGCATCTGCTCCAGCAGGCAGCGCAGGCAAGGGGTGCGGCCGGGAATGACGGCGATACTCAGCCCGTATGCGCCGACGCACCCCCCGTAGACATACGGCTTTTCCCAGGCAAGGGCGGCGTCGTTGAGAAGGAAGCGGGTTTCGAAGTTGTCCGTACCGTCGAGGATCAGGTCGGCGGGCCGAGCCAGCGGTTCGATGGTCTCGGGGTTGACGTCCACCACATGTTCCGCGATCTCCACATCGCTGTTGATCGCCCTCAGCCGCCGTGCGGCCGCCACCGCTTTGGGGAGGCTCTGCCGGCAATCCTCCTCGGTAAAGAGCGACTGACGCTGGAGGTTCGTCTCCTCCACGTAATCGCGATCCGCCACGGCGAGCGCGCCCACTCCCGCACGCACAAGGATCTCGGCGATCACGCTCCCCAGCGCGCCGCAGCCGACCAGCAGCACACGGCTGCGCCTCAGGGCGGCCTGCCCTTCAGGCCCGATTCCGGAAAAGATGATCTGGCGCGAATACCTGGATTCCGGCACCTTCCTCCCCCAAGACAGGGTACCGGGCGGCGCGCATAAAATCCAGAGCCGCGTGCGCGCCGGCCGCGCCTGCGGGTTGTGACCGATGAACACGCCCCGGACGTTCCCGGTTTGCTATAATCGCGTCGGACCGCTACGATGGATCGCGCAACGCACAGCAGGGGAAAAAGCCGCCCGCGGGCAGCCAAGCGCGGGCGCAGATCGCGCCGGTTCAAGCTGCTGGCTGCAATCCTCCTGCCGCCGGCGATCGTCCTGGCCGCTTTCCTGATCCGCTACTACTACCTTTTCGACGCGATCATCCAGGAAAAGTTGGGCGCGCGCGCCGCCGGCGCACTGACGGAGATCTACGCGGCGCCTGCCGTGCTTTTTCCGGGCAAGCCCGCGGCGCTCGACCAGTTGTGTGCCGAGGCGCGCCGCTTGGGCTATGTGGAAAGGGGAGCCCGTACCGGCACCGCCTGGTACGAAGTCAAGGACAAGGACCGCCTGGTGATTCACAACGACGACCTCCCCGTCGAATTCGCCCATCGCTCGGTCGAAGTCGCGTTTTCCGGAGGCCGGATCCGGCAGCTCGTCGATCCCGACACCCGAGTCGCATTGGAGACGTTCGGCCTGAAGCCCCAGCTATTGAGCAACTTCATCACCGGCGAGCGCGAGAAGCGCCGCTACGTCCCCTACGCGGAGCTGCCGCCGGTTTTGATCAATGCGGTGCTGGCGGCCGAGGATCGCCGCTTCTTCACGCATGCGGGAGTCGACCCCGTACGCATCATCAAGGCCCTGATCGTCGATATCCGCGAGGGCGAAGCGGTCCAGGGTGCCAGCACGCTCACCCAGCAGTTCGTCAAGAACTATTTCCTCACGCCGGAGCGCACCCTGAAGCGCAAGCTCACCGATGCTTACATGTCGATACTGCTGGAGCGCAGGCTCTCCAAGCAGGAGATCTTCGAGCTGTGGGCCAACGAAGTCTATTTGGGCCAGCACGGCTCGTTCAGCATCGCCGGATTCGGGGAGGCGGCCAAGGTCTTCTTCAACAAGAGCGTAAGGGACCTGACCCTGGAGGAGGCTGCGACACTGGCGGGCATCATACCCGCCCCGAACCGCTACGCCCCGCTGCGCCACCCTGAGCGGGCGCGCACGCGCCGCGACCAGGTGCTGGATGCGATGGCCGAGTACGGCATGACCAGCGCCGCCGAATGCGAGCGGGCGAAAGCCGCGCCGCTCGCCACCAAGCCGGCAACAGCCCTGAACTACTCCGACGCGCCGTATTTCGTCGACTATGTGCAGGAGTATCTGGATGAGCGGCTCGGCCCGGACAACGAGCTGGCGCGCGCGCACTACAAGGTCCATACCACCCTGGACGCCGCACTGCAGCAGGCGGCATACGAGGCGTTGCGCGAGGGACTGGCCGAGGTGGACGGAATCCTCGCCCGGGGGCCGCGCGGCATCGAGCCGGGAACCGTGCAGGCCAGCCTGATCGCGGTCGACCCCGTCACGGGCCGGATCCTGGCCATGGTGGGCGGCCGCAACTACGGCGCCAGCCAGTTCAACCGCATCACCCACTCGAAGCGCCAGCCCGGCAGCATCTTCAAACCGATCGTCTACGCCGCCGCTCTGGAGACGGCCTACACGAGCGCCTCGCCGCTGACGCCGGTGTCTTCGGTGCTGGACGCGCCGGCGCGCTTCGCCTTCGATGACCTGCTCTACGAACCGCGGAACTACAAGGAGGAATACTTCGGCCAGGTCTCCATGCGCCAGGCCGTCGCGCGCTCGCTGAACATCGCGACCATCAGGTTCGCCGAAGCGGTGGGATTCGACAAGATCACCGAGCTTGCCCGCCGCCTCGGGCTTAACGAAGACATACAGCCTTATCCCGCGATGGCGATCGGCGCCTTCGAGGTGACCCCGCTGGAAATGGTGCGCGCCTACACGGCATTCGCCGCCGGCGGGATGCTGGCCGAGTTGCTGCCGGTCGATTGCGTGATGGACGCCGCCGGCCGCCCGATATTCCGGGCCGAACCGCAGCGCGCCCAGGTGATCTCGCCCCAGGTCGCTTTCATGGTGACCTCACTGTTGCAGTCGGTCATCCGCGAGGGAACCGGAGCCGGCGTGCGCGCCCGCGGCTTCACCTTGCCGGCGGCCGGCAAGACCGGCAGTTCACACGACGGCTGGTTCGCCGGGTATACTCCGGAGTTATTGTGCGTCGCCTGGGTCGGCTTCGACGACAACCGGGAGCTCAATTTGCCGGGCTCGCGCTCGGCGCTGCCCATCTGGACGGCCTTCATGAAACGCGCCGCCGCCCTGCGCCGCCTGAGCGGCAAGGAATTCGAGGTGCCGGAGGACATCGTCAGCGTCGAGGTCGACCCGACGACGGGCTACCTGGCCACGGAGCGCTGCCTGTACCGGCAGAGCGAGTATTTCATCAAGGGCACCGAGCCCGTACTGCCCTGTTACGGCAACAGCTACGGGCATACAATCGCCGGCGCGCCCGCCAGCATATATTCCACCCCCCACCCTAACAAGCCGGGACCCAAGTAGATTCCGCCGTCCGGCTGCGCCCCCAAACTACTTAAGAAGAACCATCGCCGGTCCGCCAGACCGACCGCTTCATCCCCATCCGGCGGCCGAATGCCGACGGCTGATCGCTGATAGCGGGCGCCTTCGGTCGAGTCTCATCGCGCACTTCTTGCCCGAAACGGCAAAGTCCTGAAGGGCAAGGAGCTAAAGAGTCGCGGCCGGGGGTCGATAAAAACAGTGGCCCTCCGGAAACGAGGGAACTTGCGCGCTGACGCGCGGGCCGCGGCCACCGAAATGCGAATCGGCGACAATTTCGCCTTCCACATACGCCCGCCTTTTCCCGATCCCGCACGCGCGGGGCGGCAGGCGATCATGGGCACCTATTGCCTGACGCCGGAGGCCCGATCCGTCTGCGGCGAGATTCTCCAGCGCATAGTCGGCCCGTCGGCGCGCCCGGCGGTCCCGCTGCTGCTCACGGGGCATCCCGGTGTCGGCAAGACCCATCTGCTGCGCTACCTGATGGCCCTGCTGGAAAATCCTGAAGATGCCGCCTGGAATGCGCCGCTCTTCCCCGAGCTGCCCAAGCCCGATCGCGCCCTGGCCGGGTTGTACCTTTCATTCCCCGAAGACCCGTCGCAGGATCTGGCGGCGTCGCTGCTGCAGGGGGCGCGCAACCGCGGCAGCGCAGGCGCGGAGATCCAGGCTCGCCACACTATCAGCTATCTCCGTTGGAACCCACGGGACTTTGCGGTCCTGCTGCTGCAGGCCGCCGCGTCCGCCGCGTCTCCGCCCCTGGGCCTGCTGGTTCTGGATGACGTTGCGCGCCGTTTCCGCAGACTCGGAGGGCACGATCAGGCACGTCTCGAATCCGACCTGATCGCGTCGCTGGTCCGGGTCTGCTCCGAAAAGGGCATACTGGTCATTCTGGCCGGCAACGAAGCGGAACTCAGGGACAGGGTTCCTGCCTGCGAGTCGATTCGCCTGCGCCGGACCAACGTGGCCCAGATCATCTCGGGAGCACTGGCCAGCAAGGACGCGCAGCAGCGGGCGAGAATCCTCAGGATCCTCAACTCGCTGCGGGAGAAACTGCCGTCGCTCGGACCCAGCCTGGAAACCATGGCCGATCTCTATCCAATCCACCCCTTCGTGTTCCAGGCGCTGTTCGAAATCCGATCCCGGCTGCCCCATTTCGCTCTCCTGCAGTTCGTGCAGATTGCCATCAAGGCATCGCGCACGCGGCCGGCCGACCGGCTCGTGGCCGTAGACTGGCTCTTCGATTACATCGCCCCCGACCTGAAGGAGCACGGCGAATACTCTGCCCGGATTCAAGCCTACGAGGAGTTGCAGCGCACCGCCATCCCGCGGCTTCCCCAGCCCATCCAGGCGAGGGCGCTTGAGCTTCTGAAAGCGATCGCGCTTTTCACGATCTGCAACCTCAGGCCGGCAACGGTCACCAACCTGGCCGATGCCCTGCTGATCTACGATCCGGCCGATGCCCTGCCGAGTTACGCCCTGACCGCGGCCGTGCTCGGAGAAATGGAGCTGCACGGCGCCGGCTACCTGACCGCCGAAGGAACACTGCGCGACCGCCGGTACTCGCTTGCCCGGAAGGCGCCCCCACCCCGGGACCGGGAACTGCTCGAGCCTCAGGAATTCCGCCTGTGCATTCCCCTGATGCTGTACGATTGGTTCCACGCCCAGTTCCGTTCCTGGAAGCCCGATACGAGCGCCGAGTACCAGCGCTCCTCCCAATCGCTGGCGGTGACGGCACAGGTGGGTAAAAGGAGTGCCGCCGGCCTGGTTCACTTCAAGAACTACTTCGACCCGCTATGGAGCGAGGCCGATCTGGCTGCAGTGCAAAACGCTTCCTATGAATGGATCTTGCTCATGCTCGCCCCGTTCGAGCGTTTCTATGAACTCGACGTGGCCGCAAGGGAGCTGGCGGCGCGCTCCCCGCACCTGATCATCTGGCGGCCCGACAGCCCGACGGCGGAAGAATCGGAGCAGCTCCAGGAACTGGCCGGACTCAAATTGTTCGGCGCGGACGGCACCGTGTGCCACGACCCATCCATGGCGCGGGCGCGCGAGGCCTTGCGCGGCATATTCACCGAGCTGTACGTGCAGCGCGGCAAGCTCATCATCGGCAGGGAGCAGTTCCTGCTGAGGGACCGGATGGCCCATCAGAGCCTGGAGGAATTCCTGTTGTCCAGGCTGCAGGCCCTCCTTTCGCCCTCCGGCCCCCGCTCGGCCCGCTCCGCCGAAAACCTTCAGGCGGAAGACGCAGCGGCGCGACAGGAAGTCGGGCACGCCCTCGAGTGGGCGGCACTGCTTTCGGGAAGCGACGCCATTCGCAGACTGAGCCTCGACCGGGCGCGCAGCCAGCTGATCGAATGGTGGGCGGCCCATGCAGGCATGGATGCCGCAGGTTTCGCTGCGGGTTGCGCCTCGCTTCCCTCTTCCTTCCTGACCACGGGCTTTTCGGGCGAAGTGCGCTTCTTCACCCGCATCCTGGAAAAGCTCGAGCTGCTGCTGCAACGTCTCAACCGGGGCGAGATCGCCATGGTCGCCGCCATGACACAGGCGGCCGGCCTTTTCGGCCGCGACCGCACCCAGCTGTACCGCTGGAAAAGGGTGCTCGACGGTCTACCCGGCCTGCTGCGCTGGGCCCCCGATTTCGAGCGCGCCCGCATGTACCTGGACGGCGCATGCCCGTCGACTCGGTCGGAGCTCCAGACGCTGCGCCGGGAGCTTCTGGCATCCGCCGGCGAGCCCCTGCGCTTCCTGGAAAGCTCCGCCCGTGACGCCTTCGATCGCAGTTTCCAGGCTTTCAAGCAGGCCTACATCGAATATTACTGCGCGCTCCACGACCGGATGCTGCACCTGGCCGACCGGCCGGGGACCGAGGAAGCTGCGGTGGATTCCGTGGCCCTGAGAAACCTCGAGTTGCTCTCCAGCCTGAGCCATACCGACCAGAGCTATCTGAACCGTGTGCGCATCATGGGCCGGTGGATCCAGGCCAACCAGTGCACCCTGCCCGTGCGGCAGATCCTGGCGCGCGTGCCCCGCTGCTACTGCAACTTCAATCCCATGGAAACCCGATATCTGGGCGATTTCGTCGCCCAGATCAACGCCGTCATTTCCGAAGGCATCGAATACTTCCGCAGCGTGCTGCGCGGCTGCAAGAGCACCATCATCCGCGAGTTGCGCGAACGGCGCATCGACGACCATCATGCCCGGCAGATCGCGGCCCTCCTCAGCCAGGGTGCCATGGTCCCGTTGAAGCCCCGCGCCGTCGAGGTACTCAATCAAACGATCCAGCGCCACCGCAAGGAATTTCTCGCCGAGATCCGCCGCCATGCCTGAAGCCTCCGGCGGTTTCGTTCAAGCACCGGCGTGGAAATCCGCGATGCAGGCGACCACGTAATCCCTCTGCTCGCGGGTGAGTTCGGGATACACGGGCAGCGCGAGCACCTCCTCGGCCGCCGCTCGTGCCTGGGGAAAGGCGGAGGCATCGTACCCCAGGCGGCGGAAGCATTCCTGCTGGTGCAGTGCCAGGGGGTAGTAGATTTCCGTGCCGATCCCGCGGCTCTGAAGGTAGGTGCGCAGGCGGTCGCGCTCCGGAGTGCGGATGACATACTGGTGGAAGGTGTGCGTGCGGTGCGGGCGGATCACGGGCGCGGCGATGCGCGGCAGAAGGCCGGCGGCGTCGAAGCCCTGCCCGTAGCCGGCGGCGTGATCCCGGCGGGCCTCGATCCATTCTTCCAGGTACTTCAGCTTCACGCGCAGCACGGCGGCCTGGACTTCGTCGAGCCGGCTGTTGAAGCCGACCACCGAATGGAAGTATTTCGGCTGCGAACCGTGAACCCGCAGCAGGCGCACCTGCTGCGCTAGGTTCCTGCTCGACGTGACCACCATGCCGCCGTCGCCCGCGCCGCCCAGGTTCTTGGTCGGGAAGAAGCTGAAGCAGCCTGCGTCGCCGAGCGAACCCGCGGCCTTGTCGCGATAGCGGGCGCCGATCGCCTGGCAGGCGTCCTCGACGACCGCCAGGCGATAGCGCTGCGCCAGCTCGAGAATCTCGTCCATGTCGGCGCACTGCCCGTACAGATGGACGGGCACGACGGCCTTGACCGTCGCGCCGGTGGGCCGGTGAACCAGGGCCCCGGAGCCCGGATCGAAGCGGCACTCGTGCTCCAGCAGCGCGGCGAGCCGCTCGTGGTCCATGGTGCAGCTCGAGCCCTCGATGTCGACAAAGAGAGGCCGGGCGCCGAGGTTGACGATGGCGCCCGCCGTGGCGAAGAAGGTGAAGGGCACCGTGATCACGGCGTCGCCCGGGCCCACGCCCAGCGCCTTCAGCGACAGCAGCAGGGCGTCGGTCCCGGAGGCCACCCCCACCGCATAAGGCACGCCGCACAACCTGGCGATCTCTTCCTCGAGGGCCGATACGTTCGGCCCCATGATGAACTGCTGGCTTTCGAAAACCGCTGCGACGGCCGCCTGGATTTCATCGCGGATGGCGGCGTATTGCGCCTTCAGGTCCAGCAGGGGAACTTCCATCGGTCTTCCTCTCCCTACCCCTTCGGCCGCCGTCACGCCGGATGAACCGCCGGCGGTTGCTCGCGGGCCAGGAGGTCCTTGAAATAGTCGATCGTGCGGCGCAGCCCGGCCTCCAGCGACACCCGGGGCTCCCAGCCCAGGAGCCTGGCGGCGCGCCCGATGTCGGGACGGCGCACCTTGGGATCGTCCTGGGGCAGGGATTCGAAGGCGATCCTGCTGCCCGACGAGGTCAGCGCCAGGATGGTGCGGGCGATTTCCAGGACGGTCATCTCGCGGGGATTGCCGATATTCACCGGGTGGTGAATTTCGTCGCCCGGCGGCGCCAGCAGCAGGCGCACGATTCCCTCGACCGTATCGTCGACATAGCAGAAGCTTCTCGTCTGTTCGCCGCTGCCGTAAACCGTCAGCGGCTGCCCCGACAACGCCTGCACAATGAAGTTCGAGATGACACGGCCGTCGTATTTGCGCATCCGCGGCCCGTAGGTATTGAAAATCCGCACGATGCGGGTGTCGATGCCGTGGTATCGATGGTAGGCCATGGTGATCGCCTCGCCGAAGCGCTTGGCCTCGTCGTAGACGCCGCGCAGACCGATGGGATTGACGTTGCCCCAGTAGTCTTCCGGCTGGGGGTTGACCAGCGGGTCGCCGTAGACTTCCGAGGTGCTGGCCAGCAGGAAGCGCGCGCCCTTGCTCTTGGCCAGCCCCAGGGTCTTGTGCGTCCCCAGGGCCCCGACCTTCAGGGTCTGAATCGGCAGCTCCAAGTAGTCTCTCGGGCTGGCGGGCGAGGCGAAGTGCAGCACGGCATCCACGGGCTCGCCGATGAAGATGTACTCGCTGACGTCGTGCTTTATGAAATGGAAGCGCTCGTGCCCCATCAGGTGGGAGATATTCTCGACCTTGCCGGTGAGCAGGTTGTCGAGGCAGATGACGCGGTGGCCCAGCTGCAGCAGCCGGTCGCAAAGGTGACTGCCCAGGAATCCGGCTCCGCCGGTGATCACGATTCGCACGGTTCTCTCCAGGAAATGATGAAAGCTATGCCACCGCGGGCCGGAAATCAAGGGGATCCTTCCCCGAACGGCCCCGCCGCGCTACACGTGCGGCGGTGCCGTCAGCGGGGCCTGGAACGGGCGAGGGCCTTGTAGTACTCCTCGACCAGCTTCCGGTAACTGCTGGGCGCCTGATTGTCGTCGGCGTACAGGTACTGTTCGGTGCGCGTGAGCTTCGCAAGCTCGCGGCTCAGGTCGATTTCCACCCGGCGCAAAAGGTCGATGGCCTCGCGCAGGCGCGCGCCTTCCTCGGGATCGTCGTAGCGGCGCGCGTCGTCAAGGCGCCTCAATCTGGCGATGACCTCCTCGAGGTTCTCCCATTGGGTCGAGTTGCGATCGAGCATGCGGCGCAATTCCTGTGCATCCGCCAGTCTTTGCTGCGCCTCCCGGCTTAGCTGCCGCCTATCCTCGTCCGAGGGCGGGCCGGCGGGAGCCGGCGGCCGCCGCGTATCCTGCGTCCAGCCCAGGGCATCCGTCTGCCTGGGCCGGCCCGCCGCCTGCTGCTCGGGATTGCGATTCTCCCGGGTTCCGCGCCCGGCCGCTTCGGCGGCCCTTTCCTGCTGCCTTGCCTGGTCGCGCGAGAGTCCCTGCAGGCGTCGCTGCATCGATTCCAGGCCGTCGGCCAGTTGCCGCGTCCTTTCCAGGGCGCCGGCAAGCCTTCCCTCTCTGGTCTCCCCGATGCTCTTGCGGGCCTCCTCGAGCTTGCGGCTCAGCTCGACCAGTCCGGCGCGGATATAATCCTCGCGTGCCTTCAGGGCTTCGAGATATCCCGTCTGCCCGAGCAGCCGATTGCCGCTCAGGATCCGCTCCTGCAGCCTCTTTTCTCGAATGCCGCCGGCCGCCTCATTCAGGCGCGTGCTGGTTTCCGGCTGTTCCTTGCGCGCCTGGCGCGCCAGTTCCTGGATGCCGCCTTCCAGGTTGCGCAGCCTTTCGGCGAGGGCCTCCTTGCGCGCCGACAGCTCCTCGGCCAGCTTGGCCGCTCCGGCCTGGTTCGCCCGCTCCCTTTCTTCGATCATGCGGTCGATCCCGGACTGGATACGCTCCTGCTCCCGCTCGAGCTGCCTGGCCTCCTCGAGGGCGGCGTCCACTCCCCGGTTCAGGCCCGCGTCCAGCTGGCGCGCCAGGCTGCGCCGCGCCTCCTCGAGCTTCTCCAGCGCGCGGGCGCTCTGCGCGCTCGCATCCCGGCCCGCCTGCCGGTTCTGGAGCGCCCGTCTCATTTCCTGGATCGCCTGGCGGAGCTGGCTGCCCACTCGGTCGAGCTCGGGCGAGCTTCTTTCCCGCGAGAGGCGCTGCAGGCGGCGCGCAAGCTCCTCGGCCTCGGCGGCCAGCTGCTGCTGCGAGCGGCTGTCGCCTCCCGAAGAGGACGCGCTCCTCTGCCCCGGCATCCGGTTGCGCTCGTTGAGCTGCTGCTGGCGCCGGGCGAGCTCCTTCACCCGCTCCATCGCCTCGTCCAGCTGCTGGTCACGCTGCTGCCGCTCGCCGCGCTGCACGGTTTCGTACTGGTTCTTGAGCTTGTTCAGCTCCAGCTCGAACAGGTCTGCGAGATCTTCGGCGCTGGCCTGGGATCCCCCACCGCCGCCGCCCCCCTGGTTGCTGCCGAATGAGATCTGGATGTCCCTGAAAAGGCTCTCGGCGCGAAGGAGCTGCTGCAGCGCCTTCTGCTCATCGGGCAGGGCGTCTGCCGGCTTGCGCGCTCCGAGGGATACGGCCGCCTTCTGCATCTCCTCGACCGCCCCCTTGAGGTAGTCGGTCATCCTGGCGAATTCCTCGCTCACCTCGCTCACGCCCCGTCGGGTCATGCGGTCGATGACCCCCTGGGTCTGGTTCTGCAGCCGGCTCTGAACGAGGGCAAGCGTCCCCAGGCCGTCGGAGTATTCCTTGGGGTCGAGGATCGCCTGGTCGCGGATCAGCCGGAAGGTCGCCGCGATGATGTCCTTCTGCTGCCGGCTGAGGGCATCCGGCGCCTCCGAACCCGCTCCCGCAGCGCCGCCCGGTGGGGCTCCCTGCTGGCTCTGCGTATAGCGGTTGTCGAAGGGACGCACCTGGATGAAATATATGTCGGACGATGAGGTCCCGGGCCCGGTCAGGTTGTTGTTGTCCGCGGCCCGCGCATAATAGGAAACCAGATCGCCCGGCTGCAGCCCGAAATCCTCGAGGAAGAAAGTGTGTCCCGAGACGGCCGCCCTTCCGGGAGGCTTGCCGCTGTACAGCCCGACGACCTGTTCGGGCCCCCCGTTGACGGAATAGTGCAGCTGCACGCCGGTCAGCCCGATATCGTCCTCGGCAGCCACTTCGGCGAACACCTCCTCCACGCTCGTGGCGCGCACGTCGCGCAGGGGCCTGGTGATGGAGACGCGCGGCGGAGCGTCCTCGAGCGCTTCGATCGCGTATTCCCTGGAGGCCGTGCGGAACCGCCCGCCCGCCTCGGCCAGCTGCACGACATAGGTGCCCGAGCGCCGGATCTCCAGCGACCCGCCGAAATCGAGTTCTCCCTGCCCGGCGAGATCCAATGTGGACCGGTCGTCGAAAAGCAGCCGCGCGCCAGCCGCGGGCTGCGTCACACGCACCTTGAGGTCGACCTTTGTGCCCTGCAGCGCCGACAGGTCTCCCTCATCTTCGATGGTCTGGCTTTTCATCCCGGTATAGGCGGGGAAGTTGTACGTGGCGTCGATCCTCTCGACTTCGCTCAGCGCGCTGACCAGAATGGTGTAACTCGGCGAGCGCATTCCGCCCGCCTCGACATAATAGCGCAATGAGGAACGTACATCCGCGAGCAGGTAAAGGAAGCGGTTTCCGCGGCGTTCCGCCTCCATCGCATAGGACTGCCAGGAACTCTTGCCCGCGGGCTGAACCATCAGCCTCACCTCCGGGGCATCGAAGCCCACCAGCCGGGCCGCGATTTCCTGGTCGCTTCCCTGGATCAGGCTGGCATCGCCGGGCTCGACCTCGATCAGCAGCGCCCGACTATCGGCAGCCTGCAGCCAAGGCACATACAGGCGATGGAAACCGTAGGGGAGAAAGGCGGGGCCCCAGCTCAGCAGGGCCGCCATGCAAAGGAGCGCGCAGGCGGCCAGGCCCGCATAGGAGAGCAGTCGCCTGCGGTTCAGGAACACGCGGAAGTCGAGCAGGCGCACCTTCTGCGCAGCGTCGCGCAGCAGCAGATGCAACAATCCCGGGGAGACACGGCGGTTCGCTCCGAACTCCACGGCGGCCACCAGCCGGTCCTGCAGCTGCGGGTAGCGTTCCTCGATATAGCGCGCCACCTGGACGTCGGAAAGATTCCGCCGCAGCGGGAGCCAGATAAAGCGCAGTGCTACGTAAAACGCGAGCCCGCCCGTGACGACGCGCATGGTCCAGACGGCCGCGGGCTTGAAACCGAAAAGGTCCGCACCCCAGACACCCAGCACCAGCAGGGCGGCCGCAGCCGCCAGGAAAAGCGCCAGGCCCCTGACCAGGGCCTGAAGCCGCCAGTTGCGGCGCACCGAGCGGATCCGCGAAAGCAAGGTCCGATAGAGATCCATGCCGTCCTCCCCTGAAACGCGGGATGAGTTTTCTTAAGTTTAGGCCACGCGCCTTCGACACTCCATAGCGATTTGCATTCCCGGGGCCCGCCCGCTGCACCGGGAAAACCCGATCGGGAGCGGCGGCGCGGGAAGCTGTCGGCTTTCGGCCATCAGCTTTCAGCGGTCAATCCTCAGCGATCGGCTTCCAGCCTGCACCGAAGCCCTGAATGGATCGGCGCAGACCCATGAACCGACAACTGACGGCTCGAGGCTGATTGCTCGGCACAGCCGGTCCGCCGATCTTCAAAACTCCTTCCCAGCCGGCGCAACAGGCTATCCTTCCAAATCACTCCGGCCCGAGCACGGAGCGGTTGCCCAGCCATCCTTCGGCGGCAAAGAACAGTGCCGCCAGCAGGATCAACCAGCGCCACAGGGCCTGCCCGCGTTCCTGCTCTTCCGGCGACAGGCTCTCGGCCGCTGCAGCCGCGGAGCTGTCGCCGCCCTGGTTCGATGCCCATCCCGCCGCCATTTCCTCGGGATCTCCCGCCGCCAGATCGGATTCCTCGGGAGCCGGATTCACGGCGACCTTGACGTTCAATCCCGCGCTGCGCAACTCGTAGAAGCCGGCCTTCTCGACGATCACCGCCCCGCTTTCCGCGGGCACGGGCAGGCGCCGGCGGTCGGGATCGAACACCGCCACGACCCGCCCCGGCTCGGGACTGCGCTTCAGCAGGCTGATGGCCGCCTCGTCGAGAATTCGCCCGGGATCGATGCTTTCCCCCACCTCGACCCAATAGCGCTCCGGGCGGTAGCGCTGCAGGTAACGCATCACCTGCTGCCAGAACGGCGCGTAGACGGCCTTCAAGGGAAGATCGTTGAAGGCATCGTCGGCCGAAAACGGCAGGACCACGACATGCCCCTCGCCGACTTCCGCGGCGATCACGGCCGGGTCCCCGTTGTCGAAGCGCGCCGGCACCTGGGCCTCGGGACCGGCCTTGAGCGCCACGTGGCGGTAGAATCTGGCACTCGAAAAGTTGCCCGACTGAGGCTCGCCGAAGGGCCGGAAGATCGGGTGATCCAGGCGGATGTCCGTCAGGAGGACGAAATCGCCGCTCGAGCGCCCCGCAGCGGCACCTGCGGCGCGTGCTTCCACCTGCACCGGCAGCCAGGTCGCGAAGGTCCGATTGAAGTCGGCGGCGGCACGCTCGCCGCTGACGATCACGGCCAGTCCGCCGCCGCCGCGGACAAACTCCTGGAGCTTGCGCTGCAGGGCGGCGCTTCCGCCCGGAATATCGTTCCATATGAGGACGCTGCCGGGCAGGGCGGCCAGGGACTCGGCTTCCCCCGGCGCGATGGTCGCCAGCTGGAAGGGCGACAGGCCGGGGACATTGAGAGCGCGCGACAGAAAGAAGCTGGGCGCGCGCCCGGTCCTGCCGGAGCGCGCCTCCTCGACCGCCGTCACCGGCACCCGGCCGCGCACGTTCACCACCAGCGCAAAGCGGTTGTCGCGCGCAAAGCGATCGTCGCCGATTTCCAGAACAACGGTGTGCATGCCGGCCGCAAGGCCCTTCAACACGAAATCCTCGCGTTCCACCCGGGCGCGGCCGACCGAGACCGTCTTTTCCGCCGCCGCGCGCTCGTCCACGGACAGGCGCACCCGGACGTCGTTCCGATCCTCGGTCCCGAAGTTCACCAGCGAATAGCGGATCCTGAGTTCGCCCCCGGCTTCTACGCCCGCTTCCGCCGGCTGAACGTCGGCCGCAACGAGGTTGCTGCATTCGCCGCCGCCCACGCCGACCGGAACCAGCCTGATGTCCGGGGCCAGGCGGAAATCCTGCTCGTCGGAGGTCCAGCCGCTTTTCTGGAAGTCGGAAATCAGGTGGATGATGCGCCGGCCGCCCTTCGCCTCGTACGCGGCCTGCTGGGCGGCGCGCAGTCCCTGCGCGAAGCGCGTGCGGCGATCGCTCGGCCCCGGCAGGCCCGCCAGCGCATCCGGGATTGCCTGGGGGTCGGCAGTGAGCGGCACCAGGGTGAGCGCGCGGTCGGAAAAGAGCAGCAGGGCGATACGGTCGCCGGGCTGCAGGCCGCGCGCAATGCGCGCGGCGGCCTCCCTGGCCCTCTCCCAGCGGTCGCCGTAAGCCATGCTCATCGAATCGTCGAGCAGGATGACGTGGTTTTCCGCGATCCTTCCCGGCGCCAGCGCCGCGCCCGCTTTCTGCAGGTAGGGACGGGCGAACGCCAGGGCGATCACGAGCAGCACCAGGGCACGCAGCAGCAGCAGCAACAGATGGCGCAGCTTCTGATAGCGAATATACCTGCGGCTGATCCTCCTGAGAAACATCAGGCTCGGGAACTCGAACTTCCGCGCCCGTTCGCGCCGCACCAGGTGGAGCAGCAGCGGGGCGAGCACCGCAAGCGCCCCGAGAAAGAACGACGGGTTCAGGAAATTCATGCCGTTCCCTCTAGTACAATCTCTCGCGCCGCAGCAGGTAGGTGGCCAGCGCTCCGTCCAGCGGCTGCGACGTGTCGAGCAGCGCGTAATCGATGCGATCCCTGAGGCACTCCTTCTCGAACAAAGCCAGGTGATCGCGCACGATCCGGCGGTATTCCTGCCGCAGATACTCGGGGATCACGTGCATCTCCCGGCGGGTCTCGACGTCGACGAACAGCGCGCTCCTGTCCAGATCGAGGCTGAGCTCGACCGGGTCCATCAGGTGAAAGACGATGACGTCGTTGCCGCGGAAGGCCAGGTTCCTGAGGCCGGCCAGCACGTGCTCCGCCTCGTCGTAGAGATCCGAGATCACGATCACGATCCCGCGCCGGCGCAGGCGCTCGCCCACACTTTCGAGGGGCTTGCGGAATCCGGTGAATTCGCCGACCTGCAGCCCCTCGATGGCATGCAGGACCGTGTTGAGATGGCCGATGCTCCCCCGCGCCGGGACATAGGCGCGCACGTCGTGATCGAAAGCCACGAAACCCACGGCGTCGCGCTGCTTGAAAGCGAAGTACCCCAGGCAGGCCGCGAGGAAGCGGGCATAGGTCAGTTTCAGGATGCCTTTGTGGGAAAACGCCATCGAGCGGCTGCAGTCCATGACCAGATGGATGGCGGTGTTGGTCTCGCCCTCGTACTCCTTGACGAAGAAGCGATCCAGCCTGCCGTAGACCTTCCAGTCGATCCGGCGGATGTCGTCGCCGGGGCGGTAGGCGCGGTACTCGGCGAAGTTCACGCTGAAGCCCAGGTTGGGCGAGCGGTGCAGCCCGGAAATGAAGCCGTCGACGACGGTGCGCGCCACCAGCTCCAGGCTGGAGATGCGCATGAGGGTCGTCGGATCGATGAACCTCATGGATTCGGGCGCTTCGGGGCGTACCGCAACCATCGATGGCTCCCGGCCGGCACGGGCTCGCAGACCCGGGCGGGTCGATCGGTCTCCTTACATTCCGGACTTGGGCGCGGGCACCGCCTCCAGCAGCCTGCGGATGATCTCGTCGGTCGTGATCTTCTGCGACTCGGCGTGAAAGTTGGTGAGGATGCGGTGCCGCATGACCGGATAGGCCAGCGCGCGCACGTCCTCCACCGAGGCGTGGAAGCGCCCGTTCAACAGGGCGCGCGCCTTGCCTCCCAGTATCAGGAACTGGCAGGCGCGCAGGCTCGCGCCCCAGTTCACCCATTCGTTGATGAAGGCCAGGTTGTTGTCGGGGCCGGGCCGGCTCGCGCGCACGAGCGCCACCACGTAGCGCGACACCGATTCCGGTATCGGCACGCGCCGCACCAGTTTCTGGAATTCGAGGATGTCCTCGCCGGTGACCGTGCGCGCCAGCTCGAACTCCCTCGGGCTCGTCGTGGTCGTGGCCACCTGCCACTCGTGCTCGGCGCTCAGGTAGCCGATGACGATGTTGAACATGAAGCGGTCGAGCTGGGCCTCCGGCAGCGGGTAGGTGCCTTCGAGCTCGATCGGATTCTGGGTCGCCAGGACGAAGAACGGGCGGTCCATCGTGTAGGTTTTCCCCTGAACCGTCACCTGCAGCTCTTCCATGGCCTCCAGCAGTGCGGCCTGCGTTTTCGGGGGCGTGCGGTTGATCTCGTCCGCCAGCAGGATGTTGGCGAAGATCGGCCCTTTGACGAACACCAGCTCCCGCCGGCCCGTGGCCGGATCCTCCTGGATGATGTCCGTGCCGGTGATGTCCGCGGGCATGAGGTCGGGCGTGAACTGAATGCGCTTGAACTTCAGATCCAGAATGCCGGCCAGGGTTTTGATCAGCAGGGTCTTGGCAAGCCCGGGCACTCCGGTGATCATGGAATGCGCCCCGACGAGCAGCGAGATCATGGCCTGCTCGACCACCTCGTCCTGCGCGATGATGACCTTGCGCAGCTCGGTCAATATGTTGCGATAGCCCGTATGGAGTTTCTCGATCAGGGCCGCATCCTCGTGGACCGCCTGCTGTACGATCGCCATTCTTCCTTTTCCTTTCTTGCGCCTTTCGCCCGGATCAATGGGTCAGGGCGTACATGACGTAATTGACCCCGTATTTGTAAGCCTCGTTGGTCTCTGCGATCGGCTGGAACGGATCGTCCGACCATTCCCAGTAGTCGCTGAGGTCGTTGTTGTAGTCGACCACCATCATCAGGCGCCCGCGGTCGTCGCTCATGCCGAAGTATTGCGGGATCAGGGAACGCTCGTAGCGGCTGTAGACCGGCGGGGGCGGCGGAAAGACATTGGAGATGTCGTAGAAACAATTGAAGATCGGATGCGTGCGCGGCAGCTCCTCGAGAACGCGATCGGGAAAAACCAGGCGCATCTGCTCGCGGAAATTGTAGAACGCCTGCTCGCCGCGGAAATCGTCGACGATGAGGAAGCCGCCGCGCAGCAGATACTCTCCCATGTTGCGCCGTTCCTGCTCGCTCAGATCCAGGAACCCCACCTCGCAAAGATAGGCGATGGGGTACTGGAACACTTCGTCGGAATCGAACGAGACGATGTGGCCGTCGGAGTTGACGTCGATCTTGGTGACTTCCGCAAGGATCTTGGAAAAGTTCCGCTCCGAGCGCGGATAATCATGGCTCCAGGGAGGCTCGAAGCGGCGTCCGCGGAAAAAGCCGAAGTTCGGCATGGAATACCGGATGCGCGCCAGGGTGAACTTGGTGGGCACCACGTGCGGCTGCTCCTGGGCGCGGGCGCGCCACAGCCCGAAAGCCGCCAGGGCGAGCAGCCCGCCGCACAGCCAACCGATCATCCGCCTGTTCATCGTGTTCGATCCTTGCCGGACATGCCGGAGTTGGGGAGAGGCGCCGCGCCGTCCGGCCGCTCCCCGGGCCGGCGCGGCGCCGTGCTCCGCAGTTCCAAGAGCAGTTGCTGCGCCTTCTCGTACGAAGGCGCGATTTCCAGGGCGCGCAGCGTGGCGCGCCGCGCCTCCTGCCTGTCGCCGCTGCCCAGCCAGGCGCGCGCCAGGTCGTAATAGGCGGCGGCCAGGTCGGGCGGGTTGAGGGCGACCCGCACCTTGCATGCCGCGACGGCGGCCGGCCAATCCCCGCACTGCGCAGCCGCCTCGCCCAGCTGCCGGTGCAGCTCGGCCTGGAAGGGATAGACGTAGACGGCGCGCCGGAGCGCCGCGGCCGCGCCCTTCCAGTCGCCGCGCTTGCGGCAGATCTGCGCCGCGCGCACCAGCGGCTCGAGCGCAGTTTCGTCGTACTTCGCCCATCCGAGCAGCTCCGCCAGGGCTTCGTCCTCCCGGCCCTCTTCGAGGTAAAGCTCGCTCAGCACCTGGTAAGGGTTGCCGGTCTCGACGAATTCCGGGAAGAGGCTCCGGGCCCTCTTCAAGTACTGCTCGGCCGCGCGGCGCGCGCCGTCCTTGAGCAGCAGCAGGCCCATCTCGAGGTTGGCGAAAAAGTCATCGGGATCGCGCTCCAGCCGGGCCGCCAGTTCCGCCTTGGCGGGCGCCCGCCGGCGCCCGGTACCGGTTTCCTCCCCGGCCGCAGGGAAACGCAGCCGCGCGGCCGGCAATTGCATGCGCTCTTTCAGGAAGCGGGCATACTCGGCCTCGAGCGTCTCCGCGTCCCAACCGAGGGCCAGGCGGAATACCTCCTCGGCCGGCCTGTTTTCCGCGAAAAGTTCGAGCGTCCGGCGGATCCCGTCGAAACCGAAGCGCGCTTCGATCAGCTCGCAGAAAAGCGAGGCCTGGTAGTAGGTATAGGCGATCTGTTCGCGGAACTTGGGCCGCATGAGCCCCGCGTTGAACTCGCGCACCTTCAGAAGCTTCCCTTCCTGGTAGGCGCGCACGAATCCCGCCGTGAGATCGTCGCCCCATCCGGGCTGGGCGCGGCGCTCCTCGTAGACCGAAAGCCCTTCGGAGTACCAGCGCGGGATGTTGTGCCGGGTCATCTGCAGCGTCATGACGTGCGTGAATTCGTGCCAGAAGGTCGACCCCCAGTTGAACTCGCCCTGCTTGCGGGCGCGCGGCGAGTCCATCGCCACCACGTGACCGAAGCACACCCCCAGCGCCCCCAGCCCGGGCAGGCCGAGCGTGCGCACGGCGAACCCGCCGTGGTCGGGAAACACCTCCACCTGCACGGGACCTGCGGGGGTGAATCCGTAACGCCGCGTCAGCGCTCCGTATGCCTGCTCGGCCAGCTCGCTGAGATAAGGCAGGAGAACCGGCTCGTCCTCGCGGGAGAGCAGGAAGGTGAAGTTCCTGCCTTCTGCCCGGACGAAATGATCCATCTGATCGAGTAGGTCCAGCGTATTGAAAGCCCAGACATTGAACGGATCGCCGGCAAAGGCGCGCTCGATCATGCGCCGCCCTTCCGCCAGTTCCCCGATGCGCATCAGGTTGATGCCCAGCCCGGCATATGCCGGCCACAGCGCGGCGTCGAGCCCGACGGCCTTGCGATACTGCTCGACGGCTTCCCGGTACTTCCGGCGCATCACGAGGTTTTCGCCCAGCACGTGATAGAGCCGCCCGTAGGCCGGGTTGCGCGCCAGGATCTTCTTTTCCACCTCGGCGAAACGGGCCGCGTCGCCGGTCGCCTGGTAGTAAACGGCCTCGAGGCTGAGCGCCTCCGGATCGGCCGGATTCACCGCCAGGGCGCGTCGGACCTCGTTCAGACCGGCCGCGTAGTTCTCCTCCTCGTATCGGAGCTCGGCGAGCAGGTTGATGGCGGGGACGTATCCGGGATTGACGCGCAGCGCGGCGCGGGCGTAGCTCTCGACCTCGGCGTCGCTCTCGTATTTCTTGGCCAGCGCCATCCCGAGCAGCGCGGGCGCATATGCCGGATTGACCTTGAGGCAGTCGCGGAAGCAGTCGATGGCATCCGTCGCGTTGTACTTCTCGAGAAAGAGGTAGCCGAAGTCGCACAGAGCTTCCGCGGCCACCTCGCCCGCCGCGGCGGCATCGGTGGCATCCATGAAGATATCCTTGGCGTCATGGACGTATCCCAGGCGCCAGGCGGCGACGGCGACATCGCCCAGGGCCTTGCTGCCGCGCACCGTTCCGCGGCGGTATCGGTCGAGCATCTCTTCCCGGACGGCGGCGGCCTCGCGCGCGCGTCCGGTCGCCTCGAGCAGATCGGCCAGCTCCCGCTCGGCATCCAGCAGCACGGCATCGCCCGCAGGCTGGGCGGCTGCACGCGCCCGGCGCAGGCGCTCTTCCGCTTCGGCTAGACGCCCCAAGGCCGCCGCCGCGCGCGCGGTTTCGAGGTGCAGCCGGCCGGAGGCGCCGCGGGCCGCGGCGAACTTCTCCCCCAGCCGGAGGGCCTCGTCATACCGCCCGACCGCGCGCAGCGCCGCCAGCAGGCCCGCCTGGCTCTCCTCGTCCCCGGGTCGCTCGCGCAGGACCGCCTCGAACTGTTCCCTGGCCTTCTGGTAGTCGCCCGCGCGCAGAGCCGCTCGACCGGCCGCGGCATCCCCCTGCGCCTGCAAACGCAGTGCGGAACAGTTTCCCAGGAGCAGCAGGGCGCTCACGAGGGCGAGAAGGCGCGCCAGTCCCATGCTCACGCCGGTTCGCACCCGCGCGCATGCGCCCGGATCGGCGCGCCGCCCGTCATTTCTTGCGCAGCTTCGCATGGATTTCCGCCAGCCGCAGCAGCAGGGTTTCCAGCTTGCGCTCGTATTCCTCCTGCGGCATGCCGGCCTTGGCATACTTCAGCTTTTCGATCTCCGCCTCGAGCGCTTCCGCCTCCCGGGTCAGCGCACGCTCCTCGGCGCTCTGCGCCGTCCGACCCGCCGTCGCCGCATCGAAATAGGTCGTGCGCGCCAGCATGCCCTCGCCGTTGGCCGGCCCCGGATCGGTGCGCGCCACGCCGTCGCCGTCGTCGTCGAGCACCGGGTGTTCGGTCTGCAGCAGTCCTTCCTTGGCGTAGTAGTCCTCCACCTTGCGCGCCGCGTAGGTGAAAGCCTCCAGCACCGAGATCCTGCCGTTCTTGTCGAGATCCGCATTGCGGTCGCGCAGGGCTTCGATCAGGTATGCGGCGAGACGGGTCTGGTTCCTTTCGTTGCCGCTCCTGGTGGCCGCCACCACGACCGCCCGGTCGCGCGCGAGCGCCGCGACGCTGCCGCCGCTCGCACTCGTGGCATTCACCACCACAAAGCAAGCGGCCGGGATCGCATAGAGCGTCGCCGCCAGTTCCTCGGCCGTCGGATCGGGCCCGACGAGGTTGAGCTTGTAAGTACGACCGTCGAAGCTGCCGTGCCCCAGGAAAAAGGCGAACACCAGGTCCGAGGAGGCTGCACGGCCGGCGATCTCCCGGCAGGCAAGCTCCAGGCCTTCCCGCGTGGAGCGGTAGCGCACCAGCACGGAGGCGAGCGCCGGATCCTCGAACAGCGCGATCACTCGCTCCGCGGAAAATCCCAGTGAATCGACCAGGACGTTCCGCAGCTCCCTGATCTCCCCGAGGTACTGCTGCCGCAGCTCGGGCGAGCCGCTCACGCCCGCAACCAGCAGGGCCCAACGTTCGCCGAAAGCATCCGCCGTCTGCGGGGCGCCGGCCGCGGCGCAGGCGCCTGCAAGGACGAGCGCCAGCATCCGGGCCGCAAGCAGCGGCCTTGCCGCACCCCGTCTCGCAACGATCCCTGCGGCAGCCTTCATGCCAGCCCCTTTCGTTTGCGCAGAATCCATTCCGCCACCATGGAGCCTACCAGCAAGAGATACACGACCGGCATGTCCCACAGATCCTTCTCTTCGATCCTGGCGGAGCCGGAATCGACATAGGAGATATCCTCGGCCAGATGGCTCAGGTCCCGAGCAGTATAGTACCGGCCGCCGCTGCGTTCCGCCAGCCGCCGCAGCAAGCCGGCGTTCATGGCCGCCGCATGATATTCCTCGAAGGAATCGGCGACGCGAAAGCCCGTCGAAGCCGTGCCGATCTTTTTCCCTTCCCTGAAGAATTCGGCCGTGACCTCGTAGAGCCCTTCCTCGTCGGGCATGAAACGCGCCGCGTACGCGCCTTCCTTTCTCAGCTCCCACGCGAACGGCAGGGAGATCGTGCGGCCGGACGGCGTCCGGACGGCGGCCGTGACCTGCGCGTCGTTGAGGCTGAGGAAGGCCTCGTCCCGCGCTTCGGCACGCAGGGTCACGCCTTCGCCGGGCGCATAGGAATGCCTCTCGCTCTCGAGGGTGAGCTGATCCGGGACGTCGGCGACCAGCCAGCGCAGCATCTGCTTCCAGAAAAGCTCATGGAAGTTGTCGCGCGATTCATGCTCCATGCGCCAGCGCCAGACGGCGTCGGTGGTCAGGGCGACCGACCTGCCCCGGCCGAAGCGCTGGAAGGCGAGCAGGACCGGATCGGCGGCGGAGCCGCTGCCGAGGTCCACCGTGGCGAGCACGGTCGCGCCCGGTTTGGCGCCGGCGGTCGGGTTGTAACCCACCAGGGGCGCCGCCGCCTCCCAGCGTTTCCGGTTTTCCTGCTCATCCGCAGCGATCCGCGTGATCGGGTGGCTCAGGCCGTACCCGGTCAGACGGGCGCGGAACTGCGCCTCGCGTTCCATGGGTGCGACCCCTTCCCCGGAACCGCCGCGCAGGCCGACGGGCAGCACGTCTTCCAGGGGAGTGTTCACGTACCCGCCCTGGCCGAAGGAATTCCTCCCGCCGAGCATGAGAAGACCTCCCCCGCGCTCGCTCACGAAGTCGGAGATGAGGCGCAACTGATCGAAGGAAAAGAAACTGGCTTCGATGCTCCCCAGGATCAGGGCCTTGAACTGGTAAAGCTCGGGCTTGTCCAGCGGGAAGCCCCGCTTGAGAACCTCCCCCGATTCCACCCCCTGGCGGAAGAGTTTGCCTTCCGCCTGGCGCAGCAGCGTGACCAGGGCGAGGTTCTCGTCCTCGGCCGCGGCCCGCCGCATGAAACCGTAGATCCACCGCGGCTCGCCCTCGACGTAAAGGATTTTCGGCTGCGCGTCTTCGACGCGGACGAGAACCTGTCCGTCGTTGTTTTCGGGTATGAGCTCGTCGCCGAAAGGTTCGATATGGAAGGTAAAAACTTTCGGCCCCGTGCCCTCGCAGGCGAACGTCACCTTGTAGGTCTTCACCTCGTCGTCCGCGCCCAGCGTGATTTCGCGGCTTTGCAGGACGCTCTCCCCCTGCTTGACCGACAGCCGCGTCCTTCGCCCCGCATATCCGCGGGCGCCCACGGTCACCTCGGCCTCGATCAGCGCGTTCTTCAGCACGCGACGCGGCGCGCCGACGCGCAGCACCTCGGCGTCGCGCGCGATGTCGGACGAGCCGATGCCGACGGGGTAGACGGGAATCCTCCTGGCCCGCAGGCGCTCGGCAGCGGCATCGAGATCGCGCGAACGGTTGTCGGCCCCGTCCGTCAGCAGCAGGATGCCGGAAAGCGGCGCGTTTCCCATCTCGGCCGTCACCTGCTCGAGGGCCGTCTCGAGATCGGTCACGTTGCCGTGCCGCGCCGGCGGCTGAAAGCCTTCGACCCGCTCGGCACCGTGCGCGACCCGAAAGAATCGCAACCGGAACCTGGCGCCGAGCTCGGCGAGCGGCCGGCTGCTCGAAGCATCCAGAAGCCGGGCGACCTCCTCCATCCGGGAGCGGCCGCCGCCCGCGTCGCGGATTTCCATGCTCCTGCTGGCGTCGTACGCCACCGCGACGAAACTCTTCTGCGGAATTACCGAATGCAGCACCAAAACCGGCTGCATCAGAACGGCGAGCAGGATGAGCAGCGGGACGGCGCGCAGGGCCGTCAGAACGGCGCGCGTCCGGCCCGAGACGATCCCGCGCGTGCGCCGGTAGAGAAGGTAGGCGAGCAGGACGGCGGCCGGCACCGCCGCTGCGATCCAGAGCCAGGGCAAGACCGGATGAAAGGCGAGGCTGCCTTTCTCGTAGATGGTCGGGCGATATTTGAAGAGAAACTCGAACAGCGCCGTCATCGCTTCCTGCCCGCACGCGCCGCACGGGGCGGCGAGTGGCCCCGGCGGCATCCGTCATGATCCCATCATCTTCAATGGCTCATGGCATACACGATCGCGTTGATGCCGAGCTCGTAGGCATACGTGGAATACTTTGCCGGAAAGCCCGGCAGGTCCGCCCATTCCCAGGCGTCCCCCAGATCGGTGTTCCAATTGATCAGCACCATCAGTCGGCCGCCGGCATCGGAAATCCCCCGACAATGGGGGACGATGCCGTCCTCCTCGAAGGTGTAGTTCTGATAAAGCGCATTGCCCACGTTGGGAACCTGGATCACAGCGGGGATGTCGTAGTAGCAGTGGAACACGGGATGGTCCGGGGGGAGGTCTTCGATCCTGCAATCCGGCAGGACGCGGCGGATGTGGCGCTCGAAGTTCTCCCACTCCCTGCTTCCCCAGAAGTCGTCGCAGAACAGGAAGCCGCCCCGCTGCAGATACTCCCTCAGGGAGGATACCTCGTCCTCCGAAAGGTTCCAGTGCCCGACCTCGACGGAATAGACGAAGGGATAGCGAAAAATCTCCGCGTCCGTGAAGGGTATGGTCTTTTCGCGCTCGGCGGTCTCGATATTGGTCAATCGCTGGATTCCCAGAATGAACTGGCGGTCGGCCTTGGGCCAGTCGGTGTACCACGCCTTGTAATATCCCCACGGTCCCAGGCCATTGTAAACGGCGCGCACGAAAGTGAATTCGCGCTGCGCTGCTGCAGAACGCGGCGGCGCGCCCGAGCGGCCCGGCGCCGCCGCAGAGCTGCCCGGCCCGGCCGCCGGAAACAAGACGCTCATGATCGCGACCGCGGCGCAGGCGGCAACTATCGAACCGGTTGGCAATTCCCGAGCCCTCAAGAGCAAGAACCCACCGTACCGTGCGGTAAATGCTTCGCCCGGGAATTATAGCAGAGCAAAGGCGCGGCGCCTATGCGGCTGCCGCCGCGCCGCGGGGCACCCATCCCGCAGCGGCAAGGCGGCGCTCAGGGCGCGCTCTCGCGCAGGCTTACGCCCATCGACGCGAGACCCTCGCGCAGCGATGCCGCTGGCCCACGCACCAGAAGGAGCATCCCGTCGCGCAGCAGCCACTCTTTGGCGGCCTGTTTGACCGCATCGAGATCCGTCCTGCGGACTACGTCGTCGAACACGGACAGGTAGTTGGTTCCCAGGCGGAAAAGCTCCGCGTCCATCAGCACCCGGCACACACCCTCGCAGCTGCCGAGGCCGGCGTAGAACTCCTCGATCCATCGCATCTGCGCCGCCTCCAGCTCCTGTTGCGTGCAGCCGGAAGCCTTCACAGCCTCGATGGTTTCCAGGATTTTCTGGATCTCCTCGACGGCACGCTCGGCCGCCGCCTGCCCCTGCACGTAAAACGGGCCGTTCATGCGCCTCCCCTCGGTGCCCACGGTCAGCAGCGAGGTCGGCAGCGCCCGCGTCAGGCGCTCTTCGAGAACGCGGGCGGCGATCCGGGCCGCATAGTCGACCGTTTCTCCGCGCCTGGGCCAGATACTTCCGAGGATGAACTGGGCGGCCGGCGATTGGGGATCATCCTCCAGTATCGCGCGGCGGGATACCGGGGGGCGCGGCGGCAGGAAAGTGAAGGGGACGGGTTCCTTGCGCACCCACACACCCCAGATGCGCGTGGCCTTGGGAAGAATCGCTTCGGGCTGCACGGAACCGACGATCACCAGCGCGGCCTCGTTCGGCGAGAAGAAGCGGTCGTAGAAATTCCGCAGGTCCCCCAGCGCGATGTTGCCCATGGTTTCGGCCGTGCCCCTCATGGGCCGGCCGTACGTGGTCCCGGCGAAGAGTTCGCGCTCGAACGAGGCGCGCACCGCCTGCCTGGGATCCTCGGGTTCTCCTAGGCGGCTCAGGCGCTCGGCTTTCACCCGGTCCAGGTCCTCCTGGAGGAAGACCGCTTCGCCCACTATCTGATAGAGAAGCAGCAGGGCGCGCTCGAACCAGGCACCGCGCGTGTGGAGCAGAATGGCGATCCGGTCCCAGTCGCACTGCACCTCCAGCCGGGCTTGCAGGAGATCGAGCTCGTCGCGGATGTTTTTCGCGCTCCTGTCCAGGGTGGCCCGCCCCAGCATCTGCGAGGCCACCCAGGCCAGCCCGCTCTTGCCGGCCGGGTCGAACGCGGCGCCGTAGCGCAGCAGCCAGCCGATCGTCATCTCATCCGCCGGCTGCGGCATCCGGGCGACGATGATCTGCAGGTCGTTCAGCAGCCGCTTGCTTGCGAGTTCGGGCAACGCCGGCGGCGCCTGCGCGTTCAGGGCGAACGCGGTCACGATCATGCCCGCCGCGAAGAGGACCGATATCCGTTGCATGCGCTTCATCAGTTGCCGCCCGAAGAAGGTTAAACGCTACCACACTCGCGCGCGGCCGGACAAGCCGCGCAGAAGGCTCGCTGCCCGCCCGCTTCATGCAGGCTGAAAGCCGACAGAATTAGGGATATAATTTTTGCATGGATCAATGGAGCACGGTTACGGATTCGAGCAACCGCAAGGTCATCGTTTACCTCACGGCCGCCGTACTCGCGGTCGCCGGCACGATCCTTCTCTTCTACGTGCGTTACCAGCAGAAGAATCCGCCGCCTCTTTCCTCGGGGCCGGCGGTGATCCCGGGAATGCTGCGTCCCGGCGATTCCAATTTCGAGTACTACAGAAACAGAATCCGCCTCGAAAACGTCAAGGCTTCCCTGGGGATCAATTTCGCCCAGAGCCGCATCGCCATCATCGAAGGGACGATCGTCAACGAGGGAGACCGCAAGTTGGAGGCCCTCGAGCTGCACATCGCGCTGTACGACATCTACAACAAGCTCTCCAAGGAAAAAACCGCCACGCCCTTGAGGCCGGGCATAGGATTGAACAAGCCCATGGAGCCGCTCGAGAGGCGATACTTCCGGGTCAACATCGAGCCGATCGAGCAGCTGTGGAATCCGAAGACCCTTCAGATCGAGATCACCGGCCTCAAGTATCGCTGAGCCGCCGCGCGCCTGGCCTTACATTTCGGAAATTGCACAACTATTTGACCACGCATGGGTTGTGGCCGAACTCTGGGCGATTGTCTGAGGGGCCAGGGGGACGAGGGGTAAAGGGGTAGAGG
>CAZHQK010000139.1:0-40779 GCA_964534795.1 uncultured Acidobacteriota bacterium | reverse complement strand
CGTCCATCGAACGAGGAATTCCAGGCCTCGGCAAAAGCTTTTGGCCTGCATGACGATGGCGCCCGCGCGGGATCCGCGCGGGCGATATTCCGGAACGCGAAGCATCGGGTCGCCGCCCGGCCGCGTGGTTGCGCGCACCGCTTCCCGGGCGCTGGCACGGATCCTGCATTGGGCCAATCGGGCGCCTGCGAGTTGCGCCGGCGATTTTCATTGGTCTCGATGAGGTGATGGCATGTGGCAAGGAGCTGTCGAATCCGATCTGTTCGCGATCTCGTATGAGGCCGGCGTGCGCGAGCTGGAAAACGCCTTCCGGCGGTGCGAGGAAAGGGCCGGGAAGCCCGCGACCAATCTGGAAGTCTGCGAGGAGCTCGGGATCACCCTGGCGGAGTTCTACCGGCTGCTCGAGCGTTACCGCGGCCTGAGCCTAGGGCGCTTCGAGGAAATCGCTTCCGCAGATGCGGAGGACGGGGGCGGGCTGGTCAAATACGTTCCCCATGCGCACGACGGCGAAATCTACCACCTGTATTCGAAGTCCGAGCTGCGCGACGCGCTTTCGCGGGCGTTCGATGCCTTGCCGAAGAACGAGCAGCTCGTGGTTTCGCTTCTCTACCACCACCGGCTCAAGACCGCCGAAATCGCCGGCATCGTCGGATTCTCCGAAGCCCGGGTGGCCCAGATACACACGACGGCGATGCTGCGCATGCGCCCGAAGCTGCTCGCGCTCGAACCCCGACGTTCCGCGCAGCCGCTTGCGTCCGCGCACGCTGCTCCCGCCTTGTGACTTCCGCGCGGCTACGGCCTCTTGTCGCGGCCGGGCTCCGATTCTTCGAGGAGCCCGGCCGGATGCTGCTGCCAGATCTCCGGCAGGGAATGAGTGCCGTGGCCGCGGGTTTCCTCCGTGATCGGCAGCAGCACGAACCTTCCCCTAGGGATGCGCCGGATCTCTCTTTCGATCACGCCGAGGTCCGGCGGATTCACCTGATCGTCGGCCGAGTTGATCGCCAGGAGCGGCGCGCCAGGCGGGAATCGACATGCTTGCAATCGGCGTGCGCCTGCGGCTATATGATGGTTGCATGGCCGCTGCGGCAAACAGGCGCGTGCTATGGATCGGTGCTGCTCTCGTCGCCGCCGTCGTGGCGGTATACGCGCAGGTGTATCGCCACGATTTCATCGATTTCGACGACCCCGCCTACGTGTCCGAAAACCTCAATGTCTCCCGGGGACTCAGGCTGGAGGGCGTGATCTGGGCCTTCACCACAGGCCATGCCGCGAACTGGCACCCGCTGACCTGGCTTTCCCACATGGCCGACTGCACCCTGTTCGGCCTCCGCCCGGGCGCCCACCACCTGGTCAACGTGCTGTTTCATGCCGCCAATGCCTTGCTGCTGTTCGCGCTCTTTTACAGCCTGACGGGCGCCGTCTGGCGCAGCGCCTTCGTCGCCGGCCTCTTTGCCCTCCATCCGCTTCACGTCGAATCGGTGGCGTGGGTTGCCGAGCGCAAGGATGTCCTGAGTACATTCCTCGGACTCCTGGCGCTTCTGGCCTATGCGCGCCACGTGCGCCATCCTGGCACCGGCCGCTATCTGACGGCTCTGGTGCTCTTCGCCCTGAGCCTGATGGCCAAGCCGATGCTGGTCACGCTCCCTTTCGTGCTTCTCCTGCTCGATTACTGGCCCTTGGGACGCTTCGCCGTGCCCGCGGACGCGCCCGGCGGCAAGGCTCGACGGCAGCGGGCGGCATCGGTCCGAACCTTGTTGGCGGCGGCATATCCTCTTGTCCGGGAGAAGATCCCCTTCTTTGCCCTCAGCGCGATTTCCTGTGTCGTCACCTACGCCGTCCAGAAAGCCGGCGGAGCCGTCAAAGCGAGCGCGGCGATGCCGGCGGGAGCGAAGATCCCCAATGCTTTGCATTCCTACATCGCCTACCTGGTCCATACCGTATGGCCGGACGGCCTCAGTGTCTTCTATCCGTACCCGGCCGAGCCTTACCCGGCCTATGAAACGGCAGCGGCTGCAGCGGCCCTGATCGCGGCGAGCATATGGGCGGTGCGCCTGGGAGCGCGCTTCCCGTATCTGCCGGTCGGATGGTTCTGGTACCTGGGCACGCTGGTACCGGTAATCGGGATCATCCAGGTGGGAGGCCAGGCGATGGCGGACCGGTACACCTACGTCCCGCTCGTGGGAGTCTTCGTGATCGCGGCATGGGGAGTGGCGGATTGGGCGGGCGGGCGTCGCGCGCTTCGAACGGCTGCGGCTGTCGCGGGTGCCGGAGCCCTCATCGGCGGTGCGGCGCTTACATACCGGCAGGTCGGCCTCTGGCGGGACACGATGCGCCTGTTCTCGCACGCCCTCGAGCTCGACGCCGGGAACTACGTGGCGCACCAGAATCTCGGCACGGCCTGGGCGAAGCGGGGCGATTACCGGAGGGCGATTGAACATTTCGAGAAGGCTCTGCGCCTCCGCCCGACCGATCCGACCATCCTGGTGGATTACGGCCTCGCTTCCTACCGCCTGGGGAATGTCGACGAGGCGATAGCGGCGTATTCCAAGGCTCTGGCCGCCAACCCCAACCACCCGTACGCCTTGCGGAACCTGGGAATCGTGCTGTACGAGCGGGGGCGGTACGCGGAAGCCGCAGGGTATCTCGAGCGTGCACGGCGCCGCATGCCCGACAATCCGTTGCTCCTGTATACCCTGGGGAATTCCCTGGCCCGGGTCGGGCGAGCGCCCGAGGCGCTCGCAACGTTCAGGCAGGCGCTCCATTTGCTGCCGGACTATGCCGAGGCGCACGCGGGCATCGGAGCCGTGCTGGCGGCCCAGGGGCAGGCGGAGGAAGCCGTCCGCAGTCTGGAGCGTGCCATTGCACTGAAACCGAATTATGCCGAGGCTTACAACAATCTCGGGGTGGCGCTCTACCGGCTCGGGCGGGTGCCGGAGGCTCTGGATGCCTTCGATCGGGCGCTGCGCTCGAATCCGGCGTACGAGGATGCGCGCCGAAACCGGGAGGCGGTGCTTGCGGCCCGAGAGAAGCCGCCCCGCTGACTCCGAAAGGCGGAGGCATACGATCTTCATGGCGGAGGAAGTAGGATTCGAACCCACGAGGGAGTTGCCCCCCTAGCGGTTTTCAAGACCGCCGCCTTCGACCACTCGGCCATTCCTCCGCGCCTGATCGATATTTTATCATCGCGGCGCGCAGGCCGGAAAGCCCCGGTACCGCCGAGGGCGAATTCGTGGATCGGAGCGCGAAATGGTGATAATGTCGGGCGGGAACGGCGTGCCTGCCGGCAGCCGTCGTGCCGTCCGGCAGAGGTATCGCGAGTATCGACATTCATCGGGAGGTGGCTCATGCTTCAGCGCAATCTTGTTTACGGCAGACGTTGGGTTTCGCTGATCGCCGGTATTCTCGTGGCGATCGCATGCTGCCCGTGGGCATCAGCGGCGCAGCAACCCCCGGGCGGACGCGGAGGTCAGCAACCGCAAAGAAAGCCGACCGCCGAGGAGCTCGAGATCCAGAAGATCGACGAGCAGATCCGCCAGCTGCGCCAGCGGCAGCAGGAACTCAGGGTGCGCGCCTCCGCGGAACGCTACCAGCGGGACATGGAGCGCAAGAAAGAGGATGACCAGCGCATCGCCAAGCTTTCCGAGGGAGCGATCGATTTCAAGAAGATAAGCTACCCGAGCACCGCCGACGGGCTGGAGATACCGGCATATCTCTTCCTCCCCCTCAAGCCGCGCGGCCCGCGGGGCCACCCGGCACTCGTCTGGGTTCACGGCGGGGTGAGCAGCAGCTTCTCGTCCGGCTCCATGCCCTTCATCCGCCAGGCGGTCGACCGGGGCTATATCATCATCGCGCCGGAATACCGGGGGAGCACCGGGTACGGCGAAGCGTTCAACGAGGCGATCGATTACGGCGGGCTCGAGATCGACGATACCCTTTCGGCGATCGATTATCTCAAGGCGAACGTGCCGCAGGCCGATCCCGACCGCATCGGGATGATCGGCTGGAGCCACGGCGGCTTCATCACTCTGCATTCCCTGATCCGCGATCAGGGGAAGATCCTCAAATGCGGCTACGCCGGCGTCCCCGTCACCAATCTGGTCTTCCGCCTGTCCTACAAGGGACCCGGTTACGCCGCCAACTTCATCAAGCAGAAGGCCATCGGCGGCGAGGTGCACGAAAAGAGGGATATCTACATCGCGCGCTCTCCGGTGTATCACGTCGGCAAGATCAAGGTGCCGGTCCTGGTGCATGTGGCCACCAACGATCAGGACGTCAACTTCGTCGAGTGCGAGATGATGATCCACGCGCTCCACTACCACATTCCTCATCTGGCGGAGACCAAGATTTACCTGGATCCGCCGGGCGGCCACAGCTTCGACCGGCTGACGAACCCCGAAAGGACGGCCCCGCAGAATACACCGGCCCAGAGGGATTCCTGGAATCGCATCTGGACCTTCCTGGAGGTGAACCTGAAACCCTATCTTGACGGCGAGGGCAAGACGGTCATCCCGTGACATTTTCGCGGCGCACGGCGCGGGCCGCCCGGAGCGGGCGGCCCGGGGGCTGAAACTTTTCACTTTCCGCGGTGTTATTATGGGCAGCAGCCCTGCGGGGCCGTTTGCTCTGACGGCATGCGGAGAGGTGAATGCAAGCGTGCGCAATATTGCGGGTCATGCTCCTGGGCGCCGCCCTGGCGGGCGCCGGGCCGCAGGGCCCCGTCGCCCCCTATGAGAGCCCCGATCCCGTCGCGCCGCGCGGCAGGATCGACGAACTGGTGCTGGGCAGGCTCGCGCGGCAGGGCGTCGAGCCGGCCCGCTTCTGCTCCGACGCCGTCTTCGTTCGCCGCGCCTACCTGGACGTGATCGGCACCTTGCCGACGGCCGAGGAGGCCAGGACGTTCATCGCCGACCGCGATCCGGCGAAGCGCACCCTGCTCGTCGAGCGCCTTCTGCAGCGCGAGGAGTTCGCCGACTACTGGGCGATGAAGTGGTGCGACCTGCTGCGGGTCAAGTCGGAGTTCCCGATCAATCTCTGGCCCAATGCCGTGCAGGCGTACCACCGCTGGATCCGCTCCTGCCTGCGGGACAATCTGCCCTACGACCGCTTCGTGCGCGAGATGCTGACGGCCAGCGGCAGCAGCTTCCGCGTGCCTCAGGTCAATTTCTACCGCGCGCTGGCAAGCAGGGAGCCGCAGGCCGTGGCACGCGCCGTAGCCCTGACTTTCATGGGTACGCGCGCCGAGAAGTGGCCGGCGGAACGGCTCTCGGGCATGGCGCGCTTCTTTTCGCAAATCGGGTACAAGTCCACGGGGGAGTGGAAGGAAGAGATCGTGTACTTCGATCCGGACAAGGGCGCGGGCGGCGGCGCGCCCGTCTTTCCCGACGGCAAGCCGGCCCGCCTTGCGCCGGATCAGGATCCCCGGGCCGCTTTCGCCGACTGGCTCGTGCGCGCCGACAATCCGTGGTTCGCGCGCAGCATCGTGAACCGGGTGTGGTACTGGCTGCTCGGGCGCGGCATCGTTCACGAGCCCGACGATCTGCGCCCGGACAACCCTCCCAGCGATCCCGAGCTGCTGGCGTACCTGGAGCGCGAACTGGTCGCAGCCCGTTACGATCTGAAGCATATCTACCGCCTGATCCTGAATTCCGCGATCTATCAGCTTTCCTCCTTCGGCCGCGCAGGCGGCGACGCCGCTTTCGCACGCTATCCCCTGCGGCGCCTGGAAGCGGAAGTGTTGATCGACGCCCTGTGCCATATCACCGGTACGGCCGAGGTGTATTCCAGCTCCATACCCGAGCCGTTCACATTCGTTCCGCAGGGCCTGCGCGCCATCGCGCTCGCCGACGGAAGTATCACGAGCACCTTCCTGGAAACCTTCGGGCGCCCGCCGCGCGATACCGGCCTGGAATCGGAGCGCAACAACAACCCGACGGCCGCGCAGCGCCTGCACCTTCTGAATTCCAGCCACATCCAGCTCAAGCTGCAGCAGAGCCCCAATCTCCGGTCTCTGGTGCAGGGGCGGGCGGGCGCCGATCCCCGGGCGGCGGTGGAGGAGCTTTACCTGGCGATCCTGTCGCGCTTCCCGACCGACGAGGAGCTGCGGATCGTATGGGAATACGTGCTGTCGTTCGCCGGCAACCGCTGGGGCGCGTTGGTCGACGTCGCCTGGGCCCTGATCAACAGCGCGGAATTCGTCTGCCGGCATTGAAAGGAAGGCATGTGAGCGAGAGAGTCGAAACGACGGACATGGGTGCTGGCGCCGGAGAGACCCGGCCCACGCCGCCGCGATCGCGGCCCGTTGCGCGGGCAGGCGCTCCGGCGCTCTCCAGGCGGGAGGTGCTGCGCCGCGGGATTCTGGGAACCGCGGGCCTGCTTCTCGCCGGTAGGCCGGCCGCCGCCCGGCCGGCGGCCAGGGCGAAAGCGGTCATCCAGATCTGGATGTGGGGCGGCCCCTCGCACCTCGATACCTTCGACCCCAAGCCCGAGGCGGGCTACGACTACTGCGGTCCGCTCGACAAGCCGATACGCACGAACGTCGACGGCATCGTCATCGGCGAACTCCTCCCGCTGCTGGCGCAGCAGGCCGACAAGTATTCGATCATCCGCAGCATGACGCACGGCATCAACTCTCACGAGACGGCGTCCTACATGGTGCAGACGGGGCGCATGCCGGGCGGGCGCCTGGTGTTTCCGTGCGTGGGCGCGGTGGTTTCCTTCTTCAAAGGCTGCAACGCGGGATACCGGGGATTGATCCCGCCATACATCGTGCTGACTCAGCCTCAGGGCCGTTTTTCCGAGGCCGGGTTCTTGGGTAATCGGTACAAACCCTTCGCCACCGGCGGCGATCCCGCGCAGGCGCGCTTCGCCGTGGAGGGTGTCGTCGCCCAGGGGATCACCGACGAACGGCAGCAGGCCCGCCGGCAGCTGCTCGGCCGTCTGGACACGCTGGACAGGCTGTCGCAGGACGATCCCGCCGTGCGCGCCTGGGCGGAGGCCGGGGAGGAGGCCTACGAGTTGATCCTGGGCGACGGCGGCAAGGTGTTCGACCTCTCCCTGGAGAAGGACGACGTGCGGGATCGCTACGGGCGCAACACCTTCGGGCAGTCGTGCCTGGTGGCCCGGCGCCTGGTCGAACGCGGCGTCCCGTACGTGACGATCAACTATCAGGGATGGGACACGCACCGGCAGCACTTTCAGATCATGCGCCAGAGGTTGCCGCAGATGGACCGCGGGATGGCGGCCTTGCTGCAGGATCTTTCCGAGCGCGGCCTTCTCGAGAGCACGATCGTCTGGTGGAGCGGCGAATTCGGCCGGACGCCGCGGATCCAGTGGGAGGCGCCCTGGAACGGCGGCCGCGGGCACTACGGGCAGGTCTTCTCGGCCGTGGTGGCGGGCGGCGGCTTTCGCGGCGGCTGCGTGGTCGGGGCCTCGGACGCCCGCGGCGAAGAGGTCCGGGAACGGCCCGTCTACCCGTGCGACCTGATCCGCAGCATGTACGAACTGCTGGGCATCGACCCGGAGGCGCCGCTGCCCAATCCCGAAGGGCTGGCGCTGACGGCCGCCCCCGGCGCCGCCGAAGGCGTCCGCATGGGCGGCCCGCTCAGGGAGATCATGTAGCGGCTGGAGCGTCGTATGAAACGAGGCATCGGGTGCATGGCTCTGTGGATCGTTCTCGTGCCCGTTCTCGAGGCGCAGCAGAATCCGCCGCATATCGGCTATGTCTACCCGGCTGGCTGCCGGCAGGGTGCCGCGGTCGAGATCCTGGCAGGCGGGCAGTTTTTGGCCAACGCGCAAACCGCCTACGTCTCGGGGGGAGGGGTGGAGGTCGCGGTCGTCGGATATGCCAGGCCGCTCTTGCCCCGCGAGGTGGCGCAGCTCAGGGAGAGGCTCGAAGAGCTGCAGAAAAAGGGAAGGGACCCGGCGGTTTTGAAGGAGATGGCGGAGATCCGCGAAAAAATCGCGGGCAGTCTGAGGAGAAACGCCAACCCGGCGCTCGCCGAGGCGGTGACGCTGCGGGTGACGGCAGCGGCGGACGCCGAGCCCGGCATGCGTGAATTGCGCCTGGCGACGCCGCTCGGGCTGTCGAACCCGATTCTCTTCCACGTAGGCCGCCTGCCGGAGTATTCCGAGGCCGCGGCCGATGCCGGCGCGGCTGAGGGCGCGCCGATGGAGATCGTCCTGCCAGCCGTGGTCAACGGGCGGATCGTGCCGCGCGCAGCGGGCCCTGCGCAGGCGGCGGCGCGCGCCGGGCGCGGGGGCGCTTCGGGCGACGTCGACCGCTACCGCTTCCGGGCGCGCCGGGGCCAGAGCCTGGTGGTTGCGGTCTCGGCGCGCGAGCTGATTCCTTACCTGGCCGATGCCGTCCCGGGGTGGTTCCAGGCCGCTGTTGCGCTGTACGACGCCGCCGGCAAGGAACTCGCTTACGACGACGACTACCGCTTCCATCCGGATCCGGTCCTTCACTACCAGGTTCCCGAGGACGGCGAGTACACGATCGAGATCAAGGATGCCCTGTACCGCGGCCGCGAGGATTTCGTCTATCGCATCACCATCGGCGAACTGCCCTTCGTGACCGGCATCTTTCCCCTCGGCGGCCGCGCCGGCGAACGCACCGCACTCGACGTGCGCGGCTGGAATCTGCCGGGTGCGCGGGCAGTCATGGATGCTGCGGGGAGGGAGCCGGGGATCTATCCGTTCGCCGCGCGCGTCGGGGAACAGGTTTCGAACGCGATGCCCTTCATGGCCGACACCCTGCCGGAAGCCGTCGAGAGGGAACCGAACGATTCGCCTGAGAAAGCTCACAGGATTCAGCTTCCCGTCGTGATCAACGGGCACCTGGGGGCGCCCGGAGACCGGGATGTTTTCCGCTTCGAAGGCCGTGCCGGCCAGCAGCTGGTCGCGGAAGTATACGCGCGCAGGCTGGAGTCTCCGGTGGATTCGGTGCTGCGGCTGACCGACGCCGGCGGGCGCCAGCTTGCGCTGAACGACGACCACGAGGACAAGGCCTTCGGCTGGATCACCCATCATGCCGACTCCATGATCGCGGCCGTACTGCCGGCAAACGGAACGTACTATCTCCACCTGGGCGAGACCCAGCAGAAAGGCGGCGCGGAATACGCCTATCGCCTGCGCATCGGCCCGCCGCGGCCCGATTTCGAGCTGCGCGTCGTGCCTGCGAGCGTCAATGCGGCACCGGGCATGACCGTTCCCGTCACGGTTCACGCGCTGCGCAAGGACGGCTTCGCGGGAGAGATTGCCTTGGCGCTGAGAGGCGCACCCGCGCGCTTCGTCCTGAGCGGGGGAACGGTGCCGCCGGGGGAGGACAAGGTGCGGGTGACGCTCACCGTGCCGCCGATGCCCGCGGGCGACACGTTCGGCCTGATTCTCGAGGGTCGCGCCGTGATCGATGGGCGGGAGGTCGTGCGCACGGCGATTCCGGCCGAGGAGATGCAGCAGGCTTTCGCCTACCGGCACCTGGTGCCCTCGCAGGAGCTCAGGGTCGCGGTAAGCAGGCGCCCGGCTTTTCGGGTGCCGGTGCGTATCGCGGGACCCCTGCCCGTGAAGATCGACGCGGGAACCGGCGCGCGCGTGCGCGTGCAGTACCGCCTGCCGGCGAACCTGGAGCCGGACGCCCTCCGGTTTGAATTGAGCGAGCCGCCCGAAGGCATTACGCTGCGCGAGGCGGTGCCGGCCGCCGGAGGCGTGGAGCTGGTGCTCGACTGCGATCGGGCGAAAGCCACGGCCGGCATGCGCGGGAATCTGATCGTCGAGGTTTTCACGGAACGTTCGGTCAATCCGCAGAAGGAGGGCGCACGTCCGGCTACGCGCCGGATCCCGCTCGGCACCCTGCCCGCCATCCCCTTCGAGTTTCGGTGACAGGCTACTCAACCCCGAAACTCCCAATGGCTGCCCCGGGGGACCGGGGCGGTTCGTCCGCGGACGGGCTCTATCTCGCACGCTTCTTTTGGGCGTTTGTGCTTGCTTCCGAGAAGCGGCGGGGATAGAGATACGGCCGAGCGCAGGCGTCACGACAGGGCGCGAGCGAGTCCGGATGAAGCACTGCAGGCATTCGACACTTTAGGCTTTTCATGGCGATAAAATCGAAGGAGGTCGTTTCCATGCGCCTACATCTCCGTTTGACTTTTTGCGCGATCGTGCTGGCCGCGGTTGCAGGTATCGGCAGGTCGTCGCCACAGGCAGGAAAGCCTGCCGTCACCGTCGATTGGTCGCATTATCACAATCACGCCGAGACGACGGCGCTGCTGCGGCAGTACGCGGACGCTTACAAGCATCTGTGCAGGCTCTACTCCATCGGCAAGAGCTTCCAGGGGCGCGATATCTGGTGCCTCGAGATCACCAACTACGCCACCGGCGCCCCCGAAACCAAGCCGGGCATGTACATCGACGGCAACACCCATGCCGGAGAGGTCAGCGGAGCCGAGGTTTGCCTTTACGACATCCATTACCTGCTGACGAACTACGGCAAGGATCCGCTGGTCACGAGGCTCGTGGATACGCGCGTCTTCTATATCCTGCCCAAGATCAATCCGGACGGGTCGGACGCCTACCTGCGCCGGCCGGGCGAGCCGGCCCCGGCGGACTGGAAAAAGGTCGACGACGACGGCGACGGGCGCCTGGACGAGGACGGCGCCGAGGATCTGAACGGTGACGGGATCATTTCCATCATGAGGGTGCGTGACGAGAAGGGCTCTTACAGAACTTCGCCGAAGGATCCGCGACTGATGGTGCGCCGCCGCATCGACGAGCCGGGAGAATGGCGCATCCTCGGCCCCGAAGGCCTGGACAACGACAACGACGGCCGGATCAACGAAGATCCGCCGGGAAGCGCCCGCTCGGTATCCAACCGCAACTATCCCGCGTACTGGGCCCCGGAATGGGTCCAGTCCGGCAGCGGGCCGTATCCGCTGTCGGAGCCGGAAGCCCGGGCCCAGATCGATTTCATCCTCAGCCGGCCGAACATCGCCGGCATCCAGGCGCACCACACGCACAGCGGTGTCATCCTCAGGCCCTATTGCAACCTCGACGATTCGCACATCCCGGCAGAAGATATGCAGAACTTCCTCGCAATCGGGGCCTTGGGTACGGAGATCACGGGCTATCCGGTGCTTTCCGTGTACAACGACTTCACCACCGACAAGACCAACCCGCGTCACGGCGTTTTCGTCGACTGGGCCTATGACTTTTTCGGCGCGCTGGCTTTCACGACCGAAATCTGGAAGGCTCCCGGAGAGACGGGCCGTTCGGCTTTCGAAGGGCAGGATGAATACCTGGCCATGGAGTGGAACGACCGGGAACTGGGCGGGAGCGGCTTCGTCAATTGGACCCGACACCACCACCCGCAGTTCGGCGAGGTGGAGATCGGCGGCTGGAACTCGAACTTCTTCACGCAGAATCCACCTCCCAAGTTCGCCGAGGCCGAATGGAAGAAGAACTGCCTGTTCGAGCTCAAGCATGCCGAGATGCTTCCGCAGCTGCGCATCGCCGAAGTCCGTGCCGCTCCCTTGGGGGCAGGCCTGTACCGTGTGACCGCCGTAATTGAAAACGCAGGTTATCTGCCCACCAACGTCACTCAGAAGGCGATACAGAATCGCCTGGCCAAAACCGTCAAGGTGCGGATCGAGCCCGCGGGCGCCGAGCTGCTCGCCGGCGACGCGACCACCGACATCGGCCACTTGCCGGGCAACGGGCCCGCGGCCGTGTCGGCGCTGGGCGGCATGTCCGCCGAGACGCTGCGCAACCGGAGGACGGTCCAGTGGCTGCTGCGCGCGCAAGGCACGGGAGCGTCCGCCACGGTCACGGCGATTTCGGAGAAGGCCGGCCGCGCCTCTAAAACCGTCGCGCTCCAATAGAAAAAATGGGGACGCTCACCATTTTCTTGCCGCCACGAATCGGAAAATGGTGACCGTCCCCCGTTGCCATTTCGATTGCGCCCCGCCCGGGTCGGGATTAACGGATTTTTATCTCGCGTTATCTCCCGCTTAATCTTCCACTCCGCACAATCACAGCGCGGGAATAGAGAAAGGCTTAGGACCGGTCGGGGAGTGGTCGCTATGAGAACAATCAATCTTGCACATGCAGGTATGCTGGCCGTGACTTTCTGCTGGGCGGCGGATGCCCTCGGGCGCGATCAGGCGGGTGCTGCCGACGTCGATAGGCTCAAGGCTCAGGCTCCCAAGGTTTTTATCGACGGAGGCCGCCTGGACTTCGACTACATCCGCACCGAAATCACCTTCGTCAACCACGTCCGCGACCGCAAGGAGGCGGACGTCCATGTCCTGATCACCGAGCAGGACACCGGCAGCGGCGGCCGGGAGTACACGCTGACCTTCATCGGGCAGAGCGGCTTTGCCGATGCGCGCAACGTTCTGTCCTACGCATCCGACAAGACCCAGACCGAGGATGAAATCCGGGCGGGACTGACGCAGGTGCTCAAGATGGGCCTGCTCGGGTATGCTGCCCGTACCCCTATCCGATCGCGCCTCGGGGTTTTGTTCCAGGATCGGATCCGGCCTACCTCCGTAGACGATCCGTGGGACTTTTGGGTCTTCAGCATCGGCGCCAACGGCATGGTAAACAGGGAACGGACGCGGCAGTCCGGGTCGATCTTCGGCAATTTTTCCGCGAATCGCGTCACGCCCGCAGCCAAATTGCGTCTGGGGATTTCGGGCTTTTACGACAGGACGAAGTACGATTACGGAGGGTACCGGTATACCAACATATCGGAGAGCGGGGATTTCAACGGCCTGTTCGTCAGAAGCCTCGGCGAGCACTGGTCCGCGGGAGCATTTCTGTCGGTGAGCACTTCCACATATCGCAATCTCCGCTTGTCGGTCAGCCCTGCGCCGGCTGTCGAATATAACTGGTTCCGCTACGCGGAGTCGACAAGGCGTCAGCTGAGGTTTCTCTATCGCTTCAATCTGAGCGATGTCCGTTATCGGGAGGAAACGATCTACGACAAGATGCGCGAGAGGCTGCTCTCGCAGTCGCTCGATATCGCGCTCGAGGTCAAGGAACCGTGGGGAACAGCGAGCGCCACGCTGACGGGCTCGCACTACTTTCACGATCCCCGCATGAACAAGGTCACTTGTTCGGGAGAGATTTCCATTCGCCTGGTGAAGGGACTGTCGCTCAATATCGACGCAAGCTACGACCGGATCCGCGACCAGCTCGGCCTGCCGAAGGGCGAGCGGACTCTCGAAGAGATTCTGTTGCGCCGCAAGGAGATGGCGACGGATTACAGTTACTTTCTGTCTCTTGGGCTGAGCTATACGTTCGGTTCGATATATAGTAACGTCGTCAATCCGCGCTTCGGCCCCGTCGGCGGCGGATGGCGCGGCGGATGGGGTCGGCGGTATTGAAGGGCAGGGAAGAAGGACAAGGGTGGCCCGGCGCCGGCGCCCCGCGTATTTCCGGCATCGGGCGCGATGCGGGACGGCGCGCGGCACTCCCGAACCGTGAGGCGGCGATGCGGATTCTGGTGGCGGAGGACGACCGCAAGCTGGGTGCGCTGCTGTGCAGGGGCCTGCGAGAAGAGCAGTACGCCGTCGATCTTTGCTCGACCGGGCCGGAAGCTCTCGATCACGCCCAGGCCAATTCGTACGATGCCGTGATCCTGGATGTGATGCTGCCCGGCATGGACGGTTTCGAGGTATGCCGCCGCCTGCGCGCCTGCAACGTCCTCGTGCCGATTCTCATGCTGACAGCCAGGGATTCCTTGCAGGACAAGGTGACCGGCCTGAGCGAGGGGGCGGACGATTACCTGACCAAGCCCTTTTCCTTCGAGGAGCTGCTGGCGCGCATCCGGGCGCTGCTGCGCCGCAGCCAGGACTACAAGGTCCGGAACCTGTGCGCCGGCGACCTCGAGCTCGATCCGGTGCGCCGCCGGGTTACCCGCGGCGGCAAGAAAGTCCGCCTCACCGGCAAGGAATACGCTCTTCTGGAATACCTGCTGCGCAACAAGGGGAGAATAGTTTCCGCGACGATGATCCTCGAACATGTCTGGGACATGAACTACGACGGCTCGGGGAACATCGTCAACGTCTACATCAACCACCTGCGGGAGAAAATCGACCGGGGTGCGGGAAGGAAACTGATCGTCACGGTGCGCGGTCAGGGTTTCACGATCGACGACGAGGATGAAGATCCATAAGTCCCTGCGCTTCGAGCTGACGCTGTGGTATGCGGCGATCATCGCCGCAGCGCTGGCGGCGGCCGGGGCCTTTTTCTACCGGAACTACCAACGCGGCCGACTGGAGGAACTCGACCGGCTCCTGCGCGGCATGGCCCTGGAAATGCTCGATGTCTACTGGAAGACGGAGAACATGCCATGGCCGGCGGTGATTCGCAAGGCGGAGTCGGACTACAGGATGCACGACCCGATGATTCTTGTAGTCCGGTTCCCCGGCCCTCGCGATCGGGACCGGACGTTTCCCGCGGAAGTCTTCCGCTCGAGCAACGCCGGGGCGGAAGGCCTGCTGCTCGAAAGCAGGGCATACTGGGAGGCCTTCCCGGCCTACGAGCGCGGCAATCCCTTCCGGGACCTGGCACTCCCGTCCTCGCCCCGTGCTCCGCTGCGCGCCGTGCTCATGCCGACCCGGGGATATGTTCTCCAGATCGCGCTCTCCACGGCAAGGCTGCGGGAGGAAATGGGGCGCTTTCTGGCCGTCATGCTCCTGGCGGGCGGCGTGGTCCTTGTCCTGACCGTGGCCGGCGGGAATCTCATCGTTCAGCGGGCGCTCGGGCCGGTGAAGGCCGTCACCCGGGCAGCGCGCCGGATCACAGCCGAGGATCTGTCGCTGCGCATCGTCGCGCAGCATCCGCAGGACGAAATCGGCGAGCTGGTGGCGACCTTCAACGACATGATAGCCCGCCTGGAACGATCGGTGGACAGGATCCGGCAGTTCTCGGCCGACGTTTCCCACGAATTGCGAACGCCGCTGGCCGTCGTCCGCAGCGAAATCGAGGTTCAGTTGCGCAGGGCGAGGAGCGCCGAGGAATACGGCGCCGCCCTGGCGAGCGTTCTGGAAGAGATCGCGAAGCTGGAGCGGATCATTGACGACCTGCTGCTGCTGTCGCGCGTCGAGGCCCTCGGGCGGAAGGGGTTGTGCGCCGCAGCCTCGCTGGACGAGGCCGTGATGGCCGCCTTCGAGAGTCGCGAGCCGCTCGCCCGCAACAAGGGAATCGCATATACCCTCGAGAAGCTCGAACCGGCCTCCGTACCCGGCGACGAAGGTCTGCTCGAAAGGCTGGCCGCCAACATCATCGACAACGCCGTGCGGTACACCCCGGGCGGCGGGCAGGTCGCGATCGCCTTGCAGAGGGAAGGCGACGCCGCCGTCCTGCGTGTGACCGATACCGGGCCGGGCATTCCCGAGGAGGCGCTGCCCAGGATCTTCGATCGCTTCGTCGTGGTCGATCGTTCCCGCTCGCGGGAAACGGGCGGAGCCGGGCTCGGGCTTTCGATCGCCAAGTCTATAGCCGATGTTCACGGCGCCGCCATCGAGGTGCGCCGCCGCCCGGGCGGCGGCACGGAATTCATCGTCCGCTTCCGGACGGGAGACGCGAGTGTCCCGCCCCCTTCAGCTTCTCCCTGACCCTTTCAGGAGTGAGGGGAAGGCGGAACAGCCGCCCTGCGGCGGCGTCGAACAGAGTATCGGCGATCAGAGCGGCCACACGGGTGATCGTGGGTTCGCCGCAGCCCTGCGGAGCAAGGTCGGGATTGTCGATCAGCACCGTTTCGATTTCCGACACCCAGGAAAATCGGGTTGTTTCGCGGGTGTCGAAGCTGCCGTCACGAATCTCGCCTCACGGGAAGCGAAACTCCCCTGTCGAGACGGATCCCAGTCCCATGGTGATGCAACTTCCATTGCCCCCTGGTTCCTTCAGGATCGATCACTCGGCTCAGGTCCTGAGCGTCCGTGACACGCTCGACGCGGATCCGCCCCGTGCTCTTGTTCTCCGCCGGCGCGCGTGCGCCGCCTTGAAACGCAGCGCGCGTATCGGGTCACCGCGGCAGCGGCGACCTCGTTCGGTCCGGCATGAGGCCGAATGCGGGATAGCGCTGCGCCAGCCACCAGAAGGCGCAGATCACGAGCGCGTGATCGATCCCGCCGGACCTGATGATCCCGGGTATGTCCGCGAGCGGGCGCAGCAGGACCTCGATGTCCTCGCCGCGGTCGAGCTCGGGTTCGGCGACCCGCCTGCAGTTGCGGAAGAGGACCGTGTGGCAGCGGTTGTTCAGGAATGCCGGGTTGGGCGTCACCGTGCCCAGAATGACGGGCTGCGCGCCGGCGAACCCGGTTTCCTCGAGAAGCTCGCGCGCGGCGGCCCGGGCCGGCGTCTCGCGCGCATCCACCTGCCCGCCGGGGATCTCGAGCGTGAAATCGCGCGTGCCGTGCCTGAATTGACGCACGAGAACGACCTCGCGGCCCGGCGTGAGGGCGATGACGTTGACCCAATCGACGGCCTCGAGCAGGGAGACCGGGTGCGCCTGCCCGGTGCGCGGCGAGCGCGCGCTCAGGCGATAGGCGCGGAAGATCCCCATGTCGGCTACCAGCCGCTTCTTGCCGTGCCGCCAGCGCTCCATAAAAGCAAAATGGGGACGCTCACCTGTTTGGCGGACAGCCGCGGGTCCGTTGCCTGCCGCAGGCCCGAAAAATGGTGAGCGTCCCCATTATTATTTCTTTCTGGCTGCGGCGGCCAGATCGGCTTTGAGGACCTCCACGGCCTTCTCGATCTGGGCGTCGCGGCCCTTGATGAAATCGTCCGGGGTATTGTCGATGTAGACGTCCGGCGGAACGCCGTAGTTTTCCATGTTCTCGCCGGTCACGGTCCAGACGCCGCTTCCCGGCGTGCGGATGCTCGAACCGTCGAGAAGCGTGTAGGAGCCCGTGCCGATGACCGCGCCCATGGTGGGAACACCGACCACCTTGCCGAGTCCGAGCTGCTTGAAGCCGGCCGGGAACATCTCGGCGTCGGAGGCGGAGCGCTCGTTCTGCATGACCACCATCGGGCCGTAGAAGTTCTGCGGGCGGGGTTGCTCCATACCCGCGTCGCGGCCCACCGTGTACTGGTACCTGCGCCCGGACAGTATGGCCAACAGTTCCTGGTCGATGCCGCCGCCGCCGTTGAAGCGCTGGTCGATGATCAGGGCCTTTTTGGTGCGGTTGGCCGCCAGGTCGCGCTCGAACTGGCGCAGCGAGGGTTCGTTCATGGCGCGGATGTGCAGGTAGCCGATCTCGCCGTTGCTCAGCTTGTCGACCATGGCGCGCCGGTCGTCCACCCACCTGGCGTACTGCAGGTCTCCGAATGCGCCGCTGTTGATCGGCTCGATCGTCACCTCCCAGGCTCCCTCGGCCGAGGGCTTGTCGTTGAGCCGGAAGTGGAACTTGCTGCCGGCCGCGAGCGTGAAGTACTTCCAATAACTCTCGCTCGTCTTCAGTTCATGGCCGTCGATGGAGATGATGTAGTCGCCGGTGCGGATCTTCAGATAATCGCGATCCGCGGGGCCCGTCTTGTAGATGTGGCCGACGCGGAAATAGCCGGAAGAATCCGCCACCAGGTCGAAGCCGGGGTAGCGCGTTTGCGGCGCCTGGCGCGCGCCCGCGCCCCGGCCGCCGCTGACGCCGGTGTGGGAAGCGTTCAGCTCGCCGATCATGATCATCATGAGCGTGTGCAGTTCCTCCTGGTCGACGAGGTAATCGAGCAGCGGTTCGTATTGCGCCTTGGCGGCGTTCCAGTCGGCGCCGTGCATCTTCGGATCGTAGAATCGATTCTTCATGATGCGCCAGCCTTCGTTGAAAACCTGGCGGCGCAGGGCGCGGCGGTCGACCTCGATGTTGGCCGTAAAGGTGACGCGGCGCGCCGTGGCGCCCGCGGCTCCGGTCGGCTGGGCCGCCGCTGCGGCCGCGGCGGCTCCGGCTCGAGCGCCGGTCGTTGCCGCCGCCTGCCCGCCGCCTCCGCCGACCGGGGCGGCATAGAGGTTGCGGCCCGCGCGGTAGTAAAGCGTGCGCCCGTCGCGCGCGAAGACCATGGCGCCGGCGCCGCCGCCGAAGCCCCCGGCTCCGGGGCCGCGCCCGCCGCCCGCTGCAGCCTCGGCCGGGGGCTGAGGAACGCGGGTGTACTGATCGGTTTCGAGGTTGATGATGTAGATGCCGGCCGCAGGCTGAGCACCCTCGGCGGGCGGCGCGCCGGCAGCGGGCGCCGACGAGGAGGTGAAGGCCACCGAACGGCCGTCGGGGGAAGGAGTGAGGCCTCCGATGATCTGGCCGGGCACGTTCAGGCGCCGCGCGCGGCGCGTCAGGCCTTCCCAGTCGATCCTGACCTCGGGCGGCTGCTGGGCGGCCGCTCCCGCTCCGCGGCCTCCGGGTCCGGCCTGGCGCGCGGCGGCTTCGGCGGCCAGAGCCTGCGCTTCGTTGTCGATGTCGCGGCTCACGGGATCCTTCTCCTGCCGGCGCAGGGACAGGGCCCACATCTGCATGCCGGTCCCGCCGCGTGCGCCGGTGGAAGCTATGCCCATGCTGACGGACTGCGAGGAGGTGAAGACGATGTAGCGGCCGTCGGCGGTCCAGACGGCGCTGTTTTCGGCATAGGTCAGCGCATCCTCCGAAACAGGCCGCTCGGCGCCGCCGGTGATCGGGGCGATATAAATGTGCGTGCGGTTGGTGCGGTCCTGCTTCGAAAAGCTGACCCACTTGCTGTCGGGTGAGACTGCCACCGAGCCGATGCGGCCGATGTCGGTCGAGGTAACCTCGGCGGTCTTGCCGTCGGCGACCGAATAGCTGTAGAGCTTCTTGCCGGCTGCGGTGTACAGCAGCGACTTCGAATCGGGCGTCCACACCAGGGAGCCCTTCTCGTTGTCGAAGTCCGAGATCTTTTTCAGGTCCTTGCCGTCGGGATCGCAGATCCAGACCTCGTCGCGCCCCGAGCGGTCGGAGATGAAGGCGATGTACTTGCCGTCGGGCGACCACTTGGGCGACTGGTTGCGCGAGGCCATCGGGTCCGGGGCGATGCGCGTGATGTCGCCGCGCTCGGTGGCGATCGTCAGGATCTGGCCGCGCGTGGAGATCACGGCCCGCCGGCCGGAGGGCGAGATATCGAAATCATCCAGCTCGCTGTTGATCGTCTCGACATCGACCTGGTTTTCCTTTTCATCGCTGATGATGTCGATCTTGATCTCGCTCGTCTTGCCCGAGGCGACGTCGAGCTTCCAGATGGCGAAGTTCTCTTCGTAAACGATCACCCTGCCGTCGCTCGACATCGAGGGCCAGAACAAATTGCCGTCGGTATGGCGGGTCACCTGCACGGGCTGGCTGCCCCCCCGTGCCGGGATCTTGTATATGTTGTTCACGCTCTTGCGCACTTCGGCGCTGCCGGGCTTGACCGATCGGTCGTTCGGCAGAGGGTCGGCCACGAAATAGATCTCGTCCTTCGGTCCCCACATCGGCCAGTAGCGGTTGTACTGCTCGTCGCCGAGCAGCTTGGTGTAAGTCTTCTGCGCCAGATCCGCTATCCATAGATCGGCGGCATAGCTGCCGCGGTAGTGCTTGCGCGACCATGAGGACGGGTGGCGGTTGAAGACGAACCGCTTGCCGTCGGGGGAAAAGCTGCCGTAATAGCCCCAGTCTACCGGGAGGGGCTGCTCCATGCCGCCCTCCACGGGAACCTGGAACAGGGTGGCGACCGACGGGAACGCGCCCTGGCCCCGCGTGGAGCGGAAGACGACGTTCTTGGAATCCCGCGTCCAGCCGACCACCTCGTCGCTGCCGGTGAAATAGGTCAGGCGGCGCGGGGCGCCGCCGCCGGCGGCGACCACGAAGACGTCGTAGTTCCCGTAACGGTCGGACGAGAACGCGATCCAGCGGCCGTCGGGTGAAAAGCGCGGGTAGGCGTCGCGACCCGTGTTGTCGGTGATGCGCACGGGATGGGAACCGTCTTCGTCGGCCGTCCAGATGTCGCCGAGATAGCTGAAGACGATCTTGCCCGCATGGTAATCCGGATGGCGGGCCAACCGGACCGGCGCCGCGGCAACGATGCCGGCAAGCGCCGACAACGACAGAACGCATATTGCCGTGGATAGAAGTTTTCGCATCATCTCAGCACCTCTCAGATTGGTGGTTCACGGTTGCAGACCGCGCCGAGAATATCACTCCCGGAGGCCGATTTCATCCGAGATCCGCACCCAGGCCGCGCCGCCCTGCGGAGTGCGTCTCGTCCCACGGAGGCCTGCCCTTGGTTCATTCGGGTGGACGCGGCCAGCAGGAGGACTATCAGGGTTTCGAGACCGCGCTTGCGGCGCGCGACGCAAACCGGGTGCCGGCCGCTGCGGAGCTCCGATGCCTCCCGCTCGGGCCGGATCCTTCGATCCACGCCGGATCGGAGGACTTCCTGCGCCGCGCTCGCGATTCCTCGGGTAGCGAACCTTGTGCGACATCGGCAGGTCGCCGGCCGCACGCGGTTATCCGGTGAAATAAAGGTAGGCCGCCACGATGGCCAGCAGGACCGCCGCCGAGGCGAGGACGTCGTATCGGTTCCAGCTGGCGCGCGACGCGCGGCGATCCTCCTCGGTCAGCGTCCCGTAGGTCAGCCCCCGGATCCTTTCATAGGGCGGCACCTCCGTGGCATAGCTCACCCCCAGCATGACGGCGGCACAAGCGATCAGGATCAGAATGCTGTAGTACTGGAAGAAGGTGTTGTTGACGATCCAGAACAACGATCCTTCCCGATATGAGAAGTTGCTCAGCAGCTTGACCGGCGTGTCTACTGCAAGGCGGAACAGGCCCATGGCAAATCCGACGATCAGGGCCCACAGGCACCCCTTGGCGTTGAGCCGCTTCCAGAAGACGCCGAAGAAAAAGACCACGAAGATCGGCGGCGCGAGATAGGCCTGGATGCCCTGCAGGTAATCGTACAATCCGCGGCCTCCGCGGATGATCGGGATCCAAAACAGGGCGATCAGGACCATGATCGCGGTGGCCACCCGTCCCACCCAGACCACCTGCTTCTCGGTCGCCCGGGGCCGTATCTTCGAATAGAAATCGATGGTGAACAGGGCGGCGCAGGCATTGAACGCGCCCGCCAGGGAACTCATCAGGGCCGCAAGCAAGCCTGCGACCACGATGCCGCGCACGCCGACGGGCAGCACGTGGGCGACGAGAAGCGGGAATGCCTGCTGGGCGTTGTCCCGGACCAGGTTGCCGCTCGCGTCGAACAGCGCCTCGCGCAGCACCGGCATGCGCCCGCTCTGGGCCAGGGCGAAGCAGATCATCCCCGGGATGATGAAGATGAAAACCGGGAGCAGCTTCAGGGCGCTGGCGCAGATGGATCCCCGGCGCGCGTCGGTCTCGTTCTGCGCGGACAGCACGCGCTGGACGATGTACTGGTCGGTGCACCAGTACCACAGTCCGATGACGGGAGCGCAGAAGAGCATGCCGACCCAGGGATAGTCGCTGTTGAAGTACCAGGCCATGCGGCCCGCTTCCTTGACCGGCGCCCAGGTCGCTTCGAGGCCGTGCGGCACGATCGGCCTCCAGAGATTGAACATCTCCGAGCCGGCGACGGCGCGCAGCTCGCCCCAGCCGCCCAGGGCTTTCAGCCCGAAGAAAGTCACCAGAGCGGATCCGGTGACGAGGATCACGGTCTGGATGGCGGACGTGTAGGCCACCGCGCGCATGCCGCCCAGCACCGTGTAGATTCCGGTCAGGAGTACGACCAGTACCGAACCGACCCAGAAACTGTCCATCCCCATCACGTTCAGATCGGGCATGAGGACGGCGAAGACCACGCCGCCCGCAAAGATGCCCACGGCCAGCTTGGTCAGCACGTAGGCGACTAGGGAGATGATCGAGAGCACGGTCCGGTTGGCCCGGGAAAACCTGCGCTCGAGGAACTCGGGCATGGTGAACACCTTCGATCGCATGTAGAAGGGCACCATGACCCAGGCGAGCACCAGCAGGCACCAGGCGTGCAGCTCGTAGTGGGCCATGGCGACACCGTCGGTCGCGCCCGTGCCGGCCAGGCCCACGAGATGCTCGGATCCGATATTGGAGGAAAAGACGGCCGCGCCGATGATCCACCACCCGAGGTTGCGGCCCGCGAGGAAGTACTCGGTCGAGGTCTCGGACTCCCTTTCCTTCTTGTACGCCCACCATGCGATCAGGAAAACCAAGACAAAGTAGGCAAGTACCAATAGCCAGTCCACCCCATGCAATGCCGTCATGAAACAACCTCTCCCACGAAGGAGCTGCAGCGAAAACGACGATCGAGGCACCGCCGGCGACGGTCGGCGGAGAAAAAGGAAGCCGATGTGTCTTTGGTCGCCATCGGAAATTTCCCAGCGCGACAGGGTACCAGAGCGACAATGTCCTGTATACTCACTTTTTGGCGCGGGTCGACGCGCAAAGCCTCGTGGACGTCAGGCGGAGGGCGACAGCCGCCGGCACCGCGCACGGCGTTACCCGGTGCGCGGGACGGAGCAGGCTTGCCCGGCCTCGGGCTGCGGGTCGGTTCTGCCTTGCATGCGCGCAGCCCCGGAATGGAGGAACGAGATGAGAATGTCGGCCAGGTGGTTCCTGACAGCTGTGACGGCAGGGATCGTTGCCCTGATACCCGTAGAGTCCCCTTCCCAGGCGCGGCAGCCGCTTTCCCTGGCCCGCGTGGTCTATAACACGCGCAAGGCGGCGGTCAGGCCCGAGGGCGAACTGAAACAGAAGATCGACGAAATCGACCGGCTGATCGCAGAGGCTGCGCGCTGGGGAGAACCGGCGAAGTGCGCAAGCTCTACGCGAAGGGCGTGATCCTCCTTTCCGGTAGAACCTGGGACGATACTCTGGAGTTTTCCAATTCGCTGATTCTCCGGGCCGAGGAGGTTTGCGTCGATTCGGGAGAACCGTATGCGGTGCGGGTGGAGCAGACATACGTGCCCGCCGTCTTCGACTTCTTCGACGCTCAGCGGAAGAAGCCGTAGCGTCCCGCCGCCTGCGGTCGGTTTCACTTGCGCCAGAACGACGGGGTGAAAATCACCAGGATGGTATAGAACTCGAGACGGCCGGCGAGCATGCAGCCGCTCAGCACCCACTTGGCGGCGTGGGAAAGGTGCCCGTAATGCTCCGAGGGGCCGACGCTGCCCAGGCCCGGGCCGATATTGAATGTGGCCGCGGCGGCGGCTGCGATGGCACTCAACACGTCGACGCCGGTGGCGGCGAGCATCAGGCAAGCGGCGACGAGGACCATCAGGGTGAGGTAAATCATATTCAACAGGCTCTGGATGGCGTACTCGGGAATGACGTCCGTGCCTAGCCGGACGGCGAAAACGCCGCGCCGCTCGACCATGCGCTTGAATTCGCGCCCCACCAGTTTGAAAAGCAGCAGGACGCGCGCGGCCTTCAGCCCGCCGGCCGTGGAGCCGGTACAGCCGCCGATGAACATCAGGGTCAGCAGGACGAGCTGGGGCAGGGGCAGCCATCGTTCGAAGTCGTCCGAGGTGAAGCCCGTGGTGGTCAGAATGGACGATGCCTGGAATAGAGACTTGCGCACGGCCGTCGGGAAGGGGTAGCCCGGGGAGCGCAGCAGGCCGATGAGGATGATCGCCGTCGCGCCGGCGGCGACCGCCAGATAGAAGCGCAGCTCGCGATCCGCCCAGAACTTGCCGGGACGGTGCTCCACCCACAGCGCGTAATGCCGCGTGAAGTTCACGCCGGCGAGCAGCATGAAAACGATGATGATGTACTCGATGAGCGGGCTGTCGAAAGCCGCGATGCTGGCGGTGCGCGTGGAAAAGCCCCCGGTCCCCAGCGTCGAAAACGCATGGCACGCGGCTTCGAATCCGTCCATGCCCGCGGCCCGCAGTGCCAGGTAGAGCGCCAGCGTCAGCGCGAGATAGATCTTCCACAGCGACAGCGCGGTTTCCGCCACGCGCGGTTTCAGTTTCTCCGAGCGGGCGCCCGAGAACTCCGCCCGGTAGAGCGCCATGCCGCCGACTCCGACCAGAGGGAGAATCGCGATGCCGAGAAGGACGATGCCCATGCCGCCGAACCAGTGCGTCATGCAGCGCCAGAGCTGCAGGGTTCCGGGCAGCACCTCGACCTTGTCGAGCACCGTCGCCCCGGTGGTGGTGAATCCGGAGACCGTCTCGAAAAAGGCGTCCGTGTAACTGGGAAAATGGGGCGAGAGGTAAAAGGGAAGCGCGCCGAAGAGACAGACGAGCAGCCAGACGGCGCACACCAGCAGGATGCCCTCGCGCTGCGACAGATCGTGGCCGGGCCTGCGGAAGGCGAGGAAGCACAACGCTCCGGCGCCTGTGGACAGCAGCGCGGGAATGCCGAACAGGCGGGGCTCGCCGCCCAGTTCGAACGTGAGCGCGAGGAAAGCAAGCATGATCGCGCCCAGGGCCATCAGGAAGAGGCCCGCCACGCGGAACAGGATGGGCACGCGGATCACCGGGACTTCCTCCGGGGTTCGGCCAGGAAGGCGGTTTCCAGGGAGGGCACCGCGCTTTCCAGCGAGAAGAAGAGGACGCGATCGCCGGCTTCGATCGAGGCGTCGCCGCGCGGCACGATCACCTCGCCGTCCGGCCGGGCGATGGCCCCGACCAGGGTGCCGCGCGGCAGCCGCAGGTCGCGCAGCTTCCTGCCCAGGTACTTGGAGCCCGGAGCGGCGATCAGCTCGATCGCTTCCGATTCTTCCTCGCGGAAGGTCGTTACCGATATCACGCGCCCCTTGCGCACGAACTGGAGTATGCGGTCGACGGCCGCCAGCCGCGGGCTGACGGTGGTGTTCACCCCGAGCATCTGCGCCATCGGCAGATAGTTGAGGCGATTGACCAGCGCCACGACCTTGCGTGCGCCCAGCCTGCGCGCCAGCAGCGATGCCATGATGTTGTCCTCGTCGTCGCCCGTGAGGGCGCAGAATGCGTTGATGCCCTCGATGTTTTCCTGCGCGAGCACGGCCTGATCCGTGCCGTCGGCATGGATGACGACGCTCTTTTTGAGAATGCCGGCTATCTTTTCGCAGCGCGCCGCATCCTGCTCGAACAATTTGACGCTTACCCCCTGCTCTTCGAGTTTCTGCGCCACGGAGATCCCGACCTGCTTGCCGCCGATGATGAAGACCCGTTCCAGCGATTCCTGCGTCTGCAGCCCCATGAACTGAAAGACCGCCGGGAGATTCTGCGTCGTGGTGACGACGTAGATATGGTCGCCCGTTTTGAGGACGTCGTGGCCTGCCGGGATGATGACCTGGGGACCGCGGAAGACCATGGCGATCCGGGTGTTTTTGGGCAGGCCGGCCGCTCCCAGTTCGATGAGCGTCCTGCCCGCCGCCTTGCTCTGGCGGTCGATGTTCATGCCGAACAGCTTTATGCGTCCCCCGGCGAAGTCGAAGATGTCCGAGACGCCGGGCACGCGCAGCACCCTCAGGATACGTTCCGTGATCTCGGTCTCGGGATGGATGATGAGGTCGATGTTCAGGCCCGCCTCCTTCAGCATCCGCTGCCAATCCTCGACCTCGTGCGTGCGTATGCGGGCCAGTTTCACCCCCACGCGCGCTTCGACCTGCGCGATCAGGCATGCCAGGATATTGACATGATCGAGGCTGGTGGCGGCGATCAGCATCTCGGCATCGGTGATGCCCGCCTCGCGCAGCGTGCGGATGCTTGCGGCATTGCCTTGAACGATCTTGGCATCCAGGGCCTGCTCGCATTCCACGCAGCGCTCGGGGTTTTCCTCGACGATGGTGATTTCATTCCCTTCGCGGATCAGGCGCGCGGCAACCAGGGCCGCCACCTGCCCGCCTCCCGCTATCAGAATGCGCATGCTCTTTCTCCGGGCCCCCCGAGGCGGGGTGCCGAGCGCTGATTGTATCAGGGACGGGCGCTTCGGGATCCCGCTATTCCGCCTCTGCCGGCCGCCGGCGCCTCCGGGGCGGATCGGCGAGGAATGGGGAGAAAAGCGCGCTTTCCGATGGTATGCTGAAATACATGCTGCGCATTCTCTTCCTATGCACGGGAAACGCCGGCCGGAGCCAGATGGCGGCCGCATTCGCGCGGCAGCTGGCCGGACGCCATACCGAGATCCTGTGCGCCGGCGATCGCCCCCAGGAGGTGCATCCGGCGGCCCTGGAGGTCATGCGGGATGACGGCCTGGAGATCGAGGCGCGCGTGACTCTGACGCCGGCCGAGATCCGGGCCACGCCCTTCGACGTCGTCGTCACTCTATGCAACCAGGCCAGAGAACTGTGCCCCGTCTTTCCCGGCGCTCCCGCCAGGATCCACTGGCCCTTGCCCGATCCGGTGAAACAGCAGCGCGCGGACGGGGCTACAGGCAACGAGGCGTTCCGCGCGGTGCGCGACGAAATCCGGCGCAGGGTCGAGGGGTTGCTGCGCTACGGCTTTCTCGAATCCATCGAGGAAGTGCGCCGCACCCTAGGATCGTTGCTGGACAACCTGACGGACGGCGTGCTCGCCCACGACGTCGACCGGCGCATCTTCTTTTTCAACCAGGCCGCACAGCGCATCACGGGATACGGCTACGGCGAGGTCATGGGCCAGGACTGCCACGAAATCTTCCCCCACCGGTTCTGCGGCGGAGAGTGCGCCTTCTGCGAGGAGCGGCCCTGCCTGGCCGAGTCCCGGCTGCGTTACTCGCGCACCTTTGCGCGCAAGGACGGGGAACTGCGCGATCTGGAAATGTCGACCGTGCCCATCCGAACGCCGGCCGGCGAGGTGACGGGCGCGCTGGTAATCTTCAGGGACGTGAGTGAAGTGCTCCACCTGCGGCGCCGGCTGGAGCAGAGCCGCGGCTTCTGCGGCATCGTCGGCCGCCACGCCTCGATGCTCAAGGTCTTCGACTCGATCCGCGAACTGGCCGACGTCAACGTTCCCATCCTGATCCAGGGCGAAAGCGGCACGGGCAAGGAGATGGTCGCCACGGCACTGCACCAGCTGAGCTCCAGGGCGGCGGGCCCCTTCGTGCCGGTCAATTGCAGCGCCCTCCCCGAAGGCACGCTCGAGAGCGAGCTGTTCGGGCACGTGCGCGGCGCGTTCACCGGCGCCGTTCACGACCGCAAGGGGAGATTCGCCATCGCCGAGGGCGGGACGCTCTTTCTCGACGAGGTGGGCGATATCTCTCCCGCCATGCAGGTGAAACTCTTGAGGGTGATCCAGGAGAAGAGCTTCGTTCCGGTCGGGGGCGAAAGGAGCGTGCGCGCCGACGTGCGCATCATCTGCGCCACCCACCGCGACCTGCGCCTGCTGACGCAGCAGGGACTGTTCCGCGAGGATCTCTACTACCGCCTGGCCGTGGTACCCATTTACATTCCCCCGCTGCGCGAGCGCCGCAGCGACATCCCCCTCCTGGTCGAGTATTTTCTGGACCGCTTTTCCTCCGATACCGGACGCCGCGTCAAGGACGCCGACCCGCAGGCGCTGGAGCTGCTCACCCGATACAACTGGCCAGGCAACGTGCGCGAGCTCGCCAACGCCGTCCAGTACGCCATGATCAAATGCCGGGAAGGCTCCATCCGCGTTGCGCATCTGCCGCCCGAAATCCGTGGAATCGCAGGTGAAGGCCGTTCCGGGAAACCGGGGCCGCTTCCCAAGCTCGATACCGCCGCCGTCCTGGACGCCCTGCGCAAGTCGGGCGGCAACCGCGCCAAGGCCGCCCGGTTGCTCGGCGTCAGCCGAACCACGCTCTACCGATTCATCCATGCACATCCGCCGTTACATGATACAAATATGTAACAGGTTCGACTGGGCACGGATTTAAATCCCAGGCTCATTATTTCCAATTAGTTGGCAGGAGCCACCGATGAAGATGTAGCGGATCGGTGTGCCGCAAAGGCATCCGCTCCGGAGGCCGACAGCGCCGTCGGTTGGTTTTCTTGTTGCAAACAAATCACTTGGTAACATGATCGCAGAAATCCCTTTTCGGCACGGAATTTGTACATTGTCTGTGCCGAGGGCGAATGGATGGCGCCCGGTCATGACGAGGTCATGCAACAAAAACATCATCAAGGTGCTGCGCCTGTCGCGGGACATGATGGTACTGGCCGACAAAGGGGACGAGCGGCGGGCGGATCCTAGTTGCGGAATCCTTTACGGAACTCTGCGGGATTCCGCCTACAAGCTGCGCACGCTGGCGCAACAGGAGATCGATATCCACAAGCGCACCGGGCTCTGGGATATCGACGAAACCGAGAACCTCGATTCGTAGGGGAGCCGTCGAATCCATGGGAGAGAGCAGGCAGGTGGGCAACTCAGTGCTCCGGCTCGAGAAGCAGGACATTACGGATTTCGAGGTGGAGGCCTTTGTCTACTATGCCCGGCCCGATCTGGCATTGGGAGCGGGCTTCGGCGGGGCGATCGCCAAGCGCGGCGGCCCTTCGATCAAGTCCGAACTGGATGCGATCGGGCGGCTCGAAGTCACCGAGGCGGCGGTCACCGGGGCCGGGAAGATGAAGGCGAGGTATATCGTGCACGCCGTGGGCCCGGCATTCCAGGAGGAGAACCTGGAATCCAAGCTGGAGGCCACGATCGTCAATGCGCTCAAGCGAGCCGAGGAGAAAGGGATCCGCAGCTTGGCCTTTCCCTTGATGGGGGCGGGCTTTTACGGAGTGCCGCTCCCGTTGTGCACCGAAATCATGATCCGGGCTCTGTGCGGGCATCTGGCCCGCGGCTCTTCTCTGGAAGAAGTGATCGTCTGCGCCAATGACGCGCGCGAATACCGTGCTTTCCAGGCGGGGCTCGAGTCTCTGCCTGACGGCCGGCCGGGAGGCAAGTGAATGAGCGAGTTGCTGCATTTCGCGGAACACGGGCTTCAGGAAGCTGCGTTGCTGGTGATGGCTTGCGTCTACTGCGTGCGCCTGGTCTGGCTGCTGCGCTTTCGCGCGGCCAGGGAGCGGCAGGCGCCCTCGGCCCCATGGCGCACCGGCCCGGCGAAGGGAGTCGCCTATTCCTGGCTGATCATCGGCATGCCCTGGGCGATGGAAAGCAGTCGCCGCCGCCCGCAGCAGTATGCCCAATTCGTGATCTTCCACCTCGGGGTCGCCGCCGCCATCGCCCTGTCGTTCATCATCCCCTATGCACCCGAGTTGCTCTCGCTCCCGGGCATGGTTGTCGGGATGCAGCTGGTCATCGGCGCGGCCTGGGCCGTCGGACTGCTGCGTCTCTATCGCAGGATTTCCGACCGGATCATGCGGGCGATCAGCTCGCCGGACGACTATTTCTCGCTGGGGTTGCTGACGGTCTGGTTTTTCTTCGCCTTTTTTGCCGCTCCCAACCGCTACGATCGGGGAGAGACGGTGCTGCTGGTCTATTTCTTCCTGACGGCGTTCTTTCTTCTGTACGTGCCGTTCAGCAAGATCTCGCATTACCTCTACTATCCCTTCACGCGCTACTACCTCGGGAAGACGATGGGGCACCGGGGAGTCTTCCCGCTGCTGCGCGGCCCGCGCCCGGGCAGGGCGGAGGAGCGCGTATTGGTACCCTCGCCGAGTCTGGAAGCCCTCGCCGCCGGCAATCCCGCGGGGAAGGGCGGCCGGCGGTGAGCGTTCTGTGACCAGGAAGGAGGTCGACTTGCCGGCTGTCGAACAGGTTCGATCGTACAGGGCGCACAAGGTCATCGAAAGGATGGCCGGGAAGCTCAACCGCCAGATGGTGGCTTCCCTGACCGCCTGCGTCCACTGCGGCATGTGCACCGAATCGTGCCACTATGTCCTGGCCAATCCCGGGGATCCGACCTATGCGCCGGCCTGGAAGGCCGACCGCATGCGCAAGATCTTCAAACGCCACTTCGACTGGACCGGCAGGGTTTTCCCCTGGTGGGTCGGCGCGAAGAGCCTCTACACGGACGCCGAACTCGAGGAGCTGAAGGACATCGTCTTCGGCAAGTGCACGAACTGCCGGCGCTGCTCCCTCAACTGCCCCATGGGCGTGGACTTTGCCGTGCTCAACCGCATGGCGCGCGGCTTGCTGGTTTCCGTCGGCATCATGCCCGAAGGCGTGGCCGTCGTCAGCAAGGACCAATGGGAGATCGGCAACCAGATGGGGGTCCTCAAGGAGGAGTACCTGGAGACCCTGGAGTGGATGTCCGAGGAACTGTGCGACGAGCTGGGCGATCCGCATGCCGCCATTCCGATCGACCGGATGAATGCCGACGTCGTATATGCCATCAACCCGCGCGAGGTGAAATACGACCCGCGCAGCATTTCGGACGCCGCCAAGATCTTCTATGTCGCGGGCGAAAACTGGACCATGCCGAGCGAGGGCTGGGACATGACCAACTTCGGCCTGTTTTCCGGCGACGACGAGCTGGGCGGGGCGGTGGCGCGGCGCCTGTACGAAAAGGTGATCGAGCTGAAGGGCAGAAAGCTCGTCATTTCCGAGTGCGGGCACGGGTACCGCTCGACGCGCTGCGAGGGGCCGAACTGGGCGGCATTCGACATTCCCTTCGAGATGGAAAGCTCGGTGCTCACGATGCTGCGCTACATCAAGGAGGGCCGGATCCGGGTGGACAAGAGCAGGAACAAGCTTCCGGTGACCTTCCATGACTCCTGCAACAACGCCCGCAGCTGCGGCTTTTTCGAGGAGCCGCGCGAACTGCTCTCCTACGTGGTCAGCGACTTCCGCGAGATGTACCCCAACCGCGCCGAGAACTACTGCTGCACCGGCGGGGGCGGCGCGATGTCGATGTCCGAATACACCCCGCGCCGCTTGAAATCGGCGCGCATCAAAGCCGAGCAGCTGGCCGCCACCGGAGCCAAGGTCGTGGTCACCTCGTGCCACAATTGCGTCGACGGCCTCACCGACCTGATCCGCCATTACAAGCTGGGAATGGAGGTGACCCAACTGGTCAACCTGGTGGCCAACGCCCTGATCGTGCCCGCCGCCGTCAGGGTTCCGGAGGCGGCTGCCGAGGCCGCGGCGCCGCCGAAGGCGTTGCCGCTCGCGGGATTCCGCATCCTGGTGGTCGACGACGAGCCCGACGTGCTCGTCTACTACAGCGCGGTGCTCGAAGACCAGGGTGCCCAGGTGCTCCAGGCATCCGACGGCGACAGCGCCCTGGAGCTGGCGCAGCGTGAGCGCCCGGACCTGATCACCCTGGACCTCTCGATGCCCGGGACCGACGGCGGGCGCGTCTTCGAAGCCCTGCGCCGCGATCCGCGACTGGCTGCCATCCCGGTCTGCATCATCACCGGCAGGCCCGAATTGCGCCGCCTGATATACGACCGTCCGGTCGCGCCCCCCGAGGGTTACCTCGACAAGCCCGTCGATGAAGAAACATTGCTGCGCAACGTGAGGAAGATATTGAAAGTGACTTGAGGCCGCCATCCGCCGAACGCGTGCCGCGGCCGGTCGAGGGGGCGTCATGGATCTACCGTACCGGCAATACTTCGAATCGATGCCCTGCTACGTGACCGTCCAGGACCGTGACCTCAGGATCATCACCGCCAACGCGCGCTTCCGGCAATCCTTCGGCGACTTCGAGGGCCGCCGCTGCTATCAGGTATACAAACAGCGACCCGAGAAGTGCGAGGTCTGCCCGGTGGAACGTACCTTCCGCGACGGGCTCAGCCATAGCAGCGAAGAGAGGGTCCGCTGCCTGAACGGGCGCGAGGTCGCGGTGATCGTCCACACGGAGCCTGTCCTGGATCCCGACGGCCGGATCTCCGCGGTGATGGAGATGTCGACCGACATCACCGAAATCAAGCAATTGCAGGAGCTGCTGAGCGAGAGCCGGCGGCGCTACCGCACGCTTTTCGAGGAAGTGCCCTGCTACATTTCCATCCAGGATGCCGATCTCAACATCGTCGACGCCAACCGCCTGCACCGCCGGGATTTCGGCAGTTTCCTGGGATGCAAGTGCTACGAGGTCTACAAGCACCGCAAGGAGGAGTGCTATCCCTGCCCCGTGCGCGACACGTTCCTCGACGGCGCAATCCACGAGCGCGAAGAAGTCGTGACCTCGATCCGCGGCGAGACCATGAACGTGCTGGTGAGCACGGCGCCCATCCGCGACGGCGCGGGAAATCTGCAGTATGTCATGGAGATGAGCACCAACATCACGCAGATCCGCGCCCTGCAGTCGCAGCTCGCTTCGATCGGGCTTCTCATTGGATCGGTTTCGCACGGGATCAAGGGATTGCTCAACAGCCTCAACGGCGGCATCTACCTCGTCAACAAAGGGCTCGAAGGCGGCGACCAGGCCCGCCTGAAACAGGGCTGGGAGATAGTCCTGCGCAACGTGGCGCGCATCCGCAGCATGGTGCTCGACATTCTCTACTATGCCAAGGATCGCGAGCCGCAATACGAGCCGCTGTCGCCGGCGGCCGTGATCGACGAGGTTTTCGACCTGATGCTCGACAAGGCGCGCAGCCTCGGTGTCGGTCTCGCCAGGGAAGTCGACGACGACGTGGGATCCCTGGAAGGGGACGCCAAGGCCCTGCGCGCCATGCTGGTCAACCTGGTGGAGAACTCCCTGGATGCCTGTCGCCTGGATTCGAAAAAGAGCGGGCACCGGGTTGCGCTGCGCGCTTCGGGACAGGGCACCCATGTGCGCTTCGAGGTCGCCGACAACGGGATCGGCATGGATCGGGAGACGCGCGAAAAGGCCTTCACGCTCTTTTTCTCCACCAAGGGGAGCGAGGGAACGGGGCTGGGCCTTTTTGTCGCCAACCGGATCGCCTGCGCCCACGGGGGCAGGATCGTCCTGGAATCGGAGCGCGACGCCGGGACGCGCTTTCTGGTGGAGATACCCAGGGAGCGGCCGAGGAAGCCCGCAAAGGAAGACCAATGCTTGACCAAGCAAGGAGCGATGCCATGAGCGAAAAGAAGACGATCCTGATCGTAGACGACGAGCCGGACACCCTGACGTTCTTTTCCAGCCTGCTGCGCGACAACGGCTACGAGACGATCACCGCCGAAAACGGCGACGAAGCACTCGCCAAGGTCCGGGATGCCCGTCCGGATTTGATCACCCTGGACATCACCATGCCGGAGAGTTCCGGTGTACGCTGCTATCGCGAGCTGCGCCAGAGCGCCGAGTTCCGCTCGATTCCGGTGATCGTGATTACGGGGATTTCGGAGGATTTCCGCGGATTCATCTCCTCGCGCAAGCAGGTGCCCCCGCCCGACGGCTACCTGAGCAAACCGGTCGACGAGCAGGAGCTTGTCGGCATGATCGGCCGGCTGCTTGCCGCCTGACCCGCGCGCGAGTAGATCCGCCGCGCCGCGGCGGATCGGGAACTTTTCGTTCAATCGCGGCCCGTCCCGTGCCGCATGCTTTCTTGCCGCACCCCCGGCGCGTGCCCTGCAATGGTCGCGAGGCGGGCTTCCGGGCACATAGTACAGGCCCCGAAGGGGCCGCCGCAGGATGTGCCCGTCGCGCCCCGCGCAAGCTCCCGGTGAACCTTTCCGCCGGCACGCACGTTATACTCAAGGAATCGACGGGTGGAGCTCCATGTTTCGACGCACGCTTGCACTGCTCGTCCTGGGCGCGGCCGCCGCGGCGGGCGCGGACCGGGAAACGGTCGAACAGATCATGGCGCGCCTGGCGGCCAACCAGGACCGGGCCGAGAGCCTGCGTTCCGCCTTCGTCTACGATCAGGAGCTGCGCATGCGGTTTCTGCGCGGCAACGGCAGGATCGCGCGCGAGGAAATACGCCACTACCAGGTGACACCTGCGGAAAAGGGCACCGTCAAGAAACTCGTGCGTTTCGAGGGCCGGTATGAAAAGGACGGCGCGATGATCGCGTATTCGGACCCGGGATTCAAGTACAAGGACGTGGACATCGACGGCGAGCTGATCGACGAGCTGGCCAGAGATCTGGCCGACGACGCCCGCTCGCGCGACGGCATCGCCGCGAACCTGTTCCCGCTGACGACCGCCGAGCAGCGCAAGTACCGCTTTGCGCTCAAGGGAACCAGGGAATACCGAGGCCGCAGCGTGCATGAGATCGCCTTCGAGCCGAGGCGCGAGACCTGGGACGAGGAGCAGGGCGCTCCTTGGGCCGGAACGATTCTGGTCGATGCCGCCGATTACCAGCCGGTTGTCGTCAGCAGCCGGCTGGCCAAGGGAATCCCGCTGGCCGTGCGCACCCTGCTGGGCACGAACCTGAAAGGCCTGGGCTTTCAACTGCGCTACGAGCGATTCGACGAGGGGCTCTGGTTTCCGGTCTCCTACGGCGCGGAATTCGAGGTCAAAGCGCTGTTCTTCTACAAGAGGCGCATCGCCTTCAGCATGTCCAACCGCGGCTTCCAGCGCGCCCGCGTCGACGCCAGGATCACCTACGAAGCGCCGCGCTGAAGCCGCATCCGATTTCGACATCAAGCACAACTTCAATGCCAACTGGCTCTATACGCTGCCCTTCGGGCGCGGCAAATGGCTGGGGGCCGGCATCCCCGGCTGGGCCGACCAGATCGTGGGCGGCTGGCAGGTCACCGGCGTATGGCGCCGGCGCTCCGGCTTTCCGGTCGACGTGGCCAACGGCTTCTGGTTCCCGACGACCTGGGACATCTCCGGCACTGCCACCCGGCTATTGCCGCTCAGCACCAAGATCCGGAAGAGCGCCAAGGACGGGCCGAACCTGTTCGTCAATCCGGTCGACGCCGCGGCCGAGAATCCGTTCCATGCTGTCGGGACCGCTTATGCGGCCTATATCCACACCCCGATGGGCGGCTCGGGGACGCGCAACAGCCTGCGCGCCGGCCGCTTCTTCACCGTCGACCTCGGCATCGGCAAGAGCTTCCGCATGCCCGCCGAGGACCACCGGCTGCAGTTCCGCTGGGAGATTTTCAACCTGACCAACAGCGTGAGTTTCGCCAGCGGCGGCGGGGAACTTTCCCTCAATCTCGACTCGGTGAGTTCCTTCGGCAGGATCATCAACACCGCGTCGTCCGCCAGCCAGTCCTATCCGCTCGTGCCGCACAACCGGGTCATGCAGCTCGGCCTGCGCTACGAGTTCTGACGGCGAAATGCGCCGGCAGGCCCCGTCGTCACACGGGGCCTGCCGGGCTTCTTTAACTGCGCGGCGCCGTAATAAAGCGAGTTGAAGAGCAGCTTGAAGGTGCCGTGCGGCTGCGCCCGGTTCTGCACGGCGAATCCGAGCAGCACCACGCGCCCCTTGCCCACGGGGACATCGAGTGCCGCCGCCTTGCCGTTCAGGTAGCTTCCGCCGAGCAGATAGCCGCTCATCAGGAGGGCCCCGGCGGGATATTTGCCGACGGTCGCCGGCGTTTCCTTGCCGAAGGATGGTGCGAGATCGAATGCCGTCCCGCCGTAAAACATCCCCGGGGCTTCCGGCGGCATTCCATAAGCCACGGGGTGCTTCGTGTTGAATTCGATGCGCAGGATGGAGCCGGGGCAGGCGAAGCGGGCCGCCTGGGCCGTCGTGTCCTCGCCGTAGGAGCGCCGATCGGGGGGCCGGACCTCCTTGAGGGCATCGCTCACCGGGAGGCGCAGCTTGTCGAGGGCGAAATGGCAGGCGTCTCTCAAGGTCACCACCGTTTCCACGTTGTAACGCCCCAGCCCGCGGTAGAACTGCCCGCACTGACCGATGGGGTCGGTAGTGTCCTCCTCGCCGTTGAGGAGCAGCGCGGCTTCGATCTCCCTGCCGTCGAAGCTGGCGTAACGAACGATCTCAGGTGCGACCAGGGGAATGCCGCCCCACTCCCGGTTGAAGTGCGTCGGCTGTCCGGCATCGCCCCGCGCGGTCGCCACCCATAGCTCGGGAGACTTGACGGTCGTCTCCCCTGCGAAGGCCGGCAGCTGCTTTCCCGCCACGAAGGAGTTTCCCGGATGGGCGGGGAATCCCGGCAGCACCTCGACGCGGCCGTCCAAAGACACGTTGTAGAAAGTGGTCGTGAATCCGGTGAGTGCCAAGGTCAGGAACGCGCCGTCGCAGCGCCGGCGAAGTCCGGGGCTTGACTTTTGGCGGCGGGAGTAGTTGGCTAGTGCCGAGAGAGGGTACGATTGCACTATGTTCCGCATGGGCCGTGGCATGATCTGCCTCCTGCTGGCGGCGGCGCCGGCGCTGCTTTCCTGCCTGGCGGGGCGTTCGGACAGGGCGGAGGCCGGCGCCTCATTCAGGGAATCCCCGGCGACACCTGCCGGCGGGCAGGCGCGCCGGGCGGCAACAGCGGCCGTCGATCCGCGCAGCTTCGATTTCACGGGCGCGAGTTACGTGGGCTCGCAGAAATGCGCGCGCTGCGGGCATGAGCCGGCGTACAAGCAGTGGGCCGCCTCGCTGCACAACAAGATGCTGCAGAAGGCCACGCCCCAGGTCATTCAGGGCAATTTCGACAATCAGACGCTCGAGCATCGGGGCTGGCATTTCCGCATGTACCGCGAGGGCGGCGGCTACTTCATCGAGGAAACGCTGCCGGACGGCAGCCGGACCGTCTACCGGGTCGATTACACGCTCGGCGCCAAGCGCATCCAGCACTACCTTTCGATCCGGCCCGACAAAAGCATTCGCGTGACCTTCCCCACCTGGGACGTGCTGAAAAAGGAGTGGATCCACGGGTCCGAGATCGTGCGCACGGCGCACAATGCATCCGGCGAGCTGATCGCGCTGCCGATCCAGATCTGGAACAAGCACTGCTGGAACTGCCACACGAGCCAGGAGGAGGAAGGCTTCGATATCGTCACGGAGACCTATAACACGACCTTTACCGAGCCGGGGATCAACTGCGAGATGTGCCATGGCCCGGGAAGCCTGCACATCGCGCGCATGGAGAAGAATCCCAAGGATCCGCAGACGCTGACGGTCAATGCCATGAAACTTCCCGACCCCGAGGAACGCATGGTCGATTGCCTGCAGTGTCACGCGCGCCGGGTGATGGTGAAAAAGGGCTACCACACGGGGCTGAATTTCTACGACTACTACCAGCTGAAGCTCGTCGACCTATCCTACCGGCCCGGCCCCGGACCCAAGGTGTGGGCCGATCGCGCGCGGCGCTTCGCCAACGAGTGCCTGCTGCTGTGGGACAGCAAGTGCTTCACCAAGGGAAACGCGACCTGCGTCTCCTGCCACGATGCGCACCAGGTCGACATCGCGCGCGACCCGCGATACAAGAACACGGACGTGCTGTGCACGCAGTGCCACAAGGAGTATCGGGACCCGAAGACGGCGGCCGCGCACACGCACCACCCGCTCGCGAGCCAGGGCAGCCGTTGTGTCGAATGCCACATGCTCCTGATCACGCGCAAGAACATCAAGCTGCTGCAGAATGCCGAGATACGGGACCACCTGATCAGCACCCCCATTCCGGAAAACACCATCAAGCACGCGATCCCCAATACCTGCAACACCACCTGCCATGAGGACAAGCCGATCGAGTGGGTCATCGAGTGGATGGATCGATGGTATCCGAACCGGCCCAGGACCGACCCGGTCGAGGACGCCCTTGCCCTGGCGCGCGAACGCCGGCCTGAGGCCGTGCCCGAACTCATCCGCCTGGCGCAGGATCTTTCGCTGAGCAAGACGGTACGCGGCGCCATGGTTGCTTTCCTCGGCGAGTTCCGCGGCCCGGAGGTCGCGGAAGCCCTGCTGAAGGCTCTCGATGATCCCAGCCCCATCCTGCGCGCCGAGGCGGCGCGCGCTCTTTCGGAGGTCGCATGGCCCGCCTCGATCGAGCCGCTGAAGAACAAGCTGAGCGACCCCGTGCGCATCGTGCGCCTGAACTCGGTGTTCGCCCTGATCAAGCTCGGCTTCCTCCAGGTGACGGACCGCTACCGCGAGGCCTATGACCGCGCCAAACAGGAGTATGTCGACTTTCTCAAGGAGTTCCCGACGGTCTACGAGACGCGCGTGGATCTCGGCACATTCCTGGCGGTGCACGGCAAGTACGAGGAGGCGCTGGCCGAGTATATCAATGCGCGCAAGCTCCGTCCGGAAGCGCCCCTGGCGCATTACTACATCGGGGTCACCTATGCCCGCCTGGGCATGCTCGACGAGGCGCTCGAGAGCTTCGCCGAGGTCCTGGCGATCGATCCCGGTTTCCGCAACACGCGCGAGCTGGTGGAGCAGGTCAGGAGACTGAAAGGGAAACCCTGAAACCCTCGCCGGCCGGCTGCGTCCAAACGATGCTGGTGGTCGGCCGCGACGGTTGTCCGAAAGCGCCGCTGCATATCATGAGGCCGGTCAAGACCCGGACACAGGCAGGCGGATCATAGTGACGCAAAAGAGGCGCAACCCCGCATGAATGAAGAATTCTCATGCGCCGAATTCGGAAGTTGGGCTAAGGTTGATATTTCCGGTAAAGCCATTGGGCGATACCTGCGAAATAATCGATAAAGGCCTTCCGGTCGAATTCCAATCTGACCTCGGGCAACAGATCCGGCCTTTCCCGGATGAGGGCCAGCCCCTCCTCCAGCTGAAAAGCCGCGGTCGGGGTGAAGCGTAGCAGGCCCTATCTTCCTTGAGCGCGTCCATAGACCTCGACGATTCTCCCCCACTTTTTCCGGGAGTAGGGCGACAGCCTCAATCCCGGCAGGGCGTCCGAGATCTCGCGGACGGAGAAATAGCTGAGGGCGTCCACGGCCCGGCCGTGTTCCAAGAATCTGCTCAAAAGCCAGCGATAGACCCTCGGCTGCGCTCTATGCTTGTCCAAAAAGTCCCTCAATCGCGGCGGACTGGTCAGCGCGGGATAGTCCCAGAATACGGCTTTCAGGGTGTTCATGCTTCCCAAGCATAGCACAACCAAAGCGCCGGCCTCGATTTGCGCGCGCAGGCTTTTCCCTGGAAGCAAATCCTGTGCGGCTCGCAAGGCCTGGCCTTGAAGGTCATCCCTGCAACGTCGTAAAGCGTTTCGCTGCGACCGGACACAGCTTCGCCGGCAATCCCCGGAGGCGCGGGCCTTTGTGCGGGCGCGGCCATGACTTCAGGGCGAGGATTCCCGTTTTGCGTAGAGGGCCGCGTTGAAGACCACCCGGAAGGTGCCGAACGGCTGGCAGCGCCACTGGGGGCGGAATCCGATCAGCACGACGTGCCCGGCGCCGAATTCGGCGTCGAGTGCCGCCGCCTTTCCGTGGAGAAATTTCTCGCCGATCAGGTATCCGGAAAGCAGGGGAGAGCCGGATTCCGGATATCGTGCCAGGACCGTGCCGCGGAAGCCCTCGAGGGTTTCGAAAACCGGACTGCCGTCGACGAAGACGGCCGCCTTGTCCGGCATACCTGCCATCACGGGGTGCGTCGGATCGACGACGACCTCGACGATCGAGCCGCGCAGGAAGAATTCCTCCGGCTTCAGTCCCTCGACGGCGTTCTTGACCGGCAGGCGGAATTGCTGGATTGCGAAGCGTGCCGCATTGTTGAAGCAGACCAGCGTCCCGCCCGCGCGGATGAAAGCCTCGAAACCCTTCAGATCGTCCTGCGTCAGAGTGTAGGCGTATTCCGGGCGAACGGCGCGCGCGGCGCCGCCGCCACGGCCGCCGCGGCCGCCGGCGGCTCCTTCGACCGGAACCCTGGCATCGTCGGCAAGAATCAGCACGTCCACCTTGTCGGCGAGGGAAGCGTGAAAGTCCTCCGGGCGAAGAACCGCGAATTCGAACCCGTACCGCTCGAGCAGCCAGCGCGTCCAGCCCGCGTCCATGCTGCCGCCCCAGGGCTCGTACAGGCCGATGCGCGGCCGCTTCAGCGGCCTGCCGGTTGCCGCGGTGCGCTCGGCAACCAGCGCCAGGGAGCGGACGACCTCGGACTGCTTGGTCTCAGGCAGGCCGCTGATCACGTATCGCGCTCCGGCGCCGGCCGAGGCCGCCAGAAACCCCACGGATGCTCCCGTGTTCCAGGCGAGATTGAGTGCGCGGAAACTGTTGTTCTGCGCGGGATCGAGCGCGAGCGCCGGTCCGCTGCCGCTGACGGATCCCGGGGGCGGCAGGATCGCCGCGGCCGCCGGGTGCGAATCGAAGCCTATGCCGGGAACACTGTCGAAGGGTGCCGCGTCGGCCGAGGAGGTGGAATCGTAGGGGAAGGGCTTCGATTTCGGATCGGGCGGCGGGCCGAGGAGCTTCATGCGGCTCCGTGCCTCGTCGGGGAGCGGCGCCGAGAGAGCCTGCCATCGAATTCCCATCTGCAGCGGCAGGGTCCAGCCGGCGGCGTCGTAGGGCCGCATGGGAGGCCCGCCCGGATACTGGCGCAGGTCCGGGTATTTCTGGATGTCGAGAAGCTCGCGCACGAGCGCGCCGAATTCCTGATCGGTCGGAATCACCCACGTCCCTGCGGGCCAGGCGGTGCCGCCGAGGGTGAATGGCTCGGTCAGTTGCAGGATGCGGACGCCTGCGAATGCCAGGCGGCGGAGCAGCTCGACCGGTGCCACCGGATCGCGCTGGTCTTGCGGGATGACATAGGCATAGGGCGGAACCTTCCTGCCGCGCGCGATCTGGTCACGGCCGGCCTGGTAGCGATTGTACAGCAGCGATTCCCGGTATCGGGCGGCGTACTCGAGCACCGCCAGCGATGCAGTCTCGTTGTAAGCCACGGCGTCGGCGAGGCGCCACCAGCCGGGCGGCCACGGGCTCGAGTACAGGCTCGTCGGCCGCAGGTCGCGGAAGTTCTGCGGGAAATCCTCGATCGTGTACAGGCGCGCCCGCGCCATGTTCCCCGCGGTCTCCGTCCAGAATGCCGGAATGTTCTTGAAAACCGGCGCATAGTCGACGTATCCGGGGTACCAGGCGTCGTAGGAGGTGCCCATGTGCGTGGCGCCGACCTGCCCGTGCTCATCCAGGCCCTTGGCGATCGCCATGCCGATCATGTTCACCTCGCGCGCGA
>CAZHQK010000138.1:0-2525 GCA_964534795.1 uncultured Acidobacteriota bacterium | reverse complement strand
GAAGAATGCGACCGGATGAGACGGAACGGGCTGGTCATAGACCATGCGGTGGACACTCGGGAGAATGCTTCCAGGCTCAGGGTCGTGGTCCACGACTCCCGTTCCGGTGCGCTCGGCACGGTTACCGTGCCGCTCGGCCGGCTTCCGTGAAACGATGGAGCCGTCTATGATCGGATGCAGCGAAACGGTGGGCCGCTACCCTGCAGCGAGCGCCCAAGGACTCAGGGCTGCAGCGACTCCCAATCCCTGATTGGATTTTCGTCGCATCCCCGCGCCGCCTCCCGGTGAGCGAAAGGCAGGAGCTCGCCTCAATGGTCTACAGTGCCGAAGAACTCCTCGAGACAATAGATGCCCGCCTGACGGCGTCGCCGCGTGCTGCGCTATCCCAGATGGCGCAAGAGCTTGCCGTCAGCCGCCGCGCCCGCAAGGTTCTCCGGCGGCGGAGTCAAGGCTTGGGCTTGGCCGTCAGGGCGCGCACGTCCGCGGGCGGTTCGAAGGCGTTTGCGGGAAGGTCGATGTTGTAGCGCACGCTCTCGATGGCGATGCGGATTTCCTGGGAAATGACCCTCTGCCTGAGCGAGTGGGGTACGCGCACCCCGGCGACTTCCCTGTAATCGCCCATGAATATTTCGACGGGAACGTCTCCCATCGGGCTCGCCACGACCATGGCGACCTTGGCGAGCAGGCCGCTTTCGCGGTCGTAGTAATGGGTCACGGGTTTTCCCACCGGCGGGGTCAGCAGCACCTTGTAGCACGGCCGGCCTTCGATCTCCTCGACGCCCGCGACCTCCGCCTTGGCGTACAGCTCGCGCCAGCGCACCGGGGCATTGAACGCAGCCTCGCGCAGAGCCACGGCAAGCTCCTCGCCGGTCTTGATGCGCGGTCCCTGGACTGCAGAGAGTTCCCAGGCGATCGCGCCGTCGGTGCCTTCCTCCATGGTGCCGAGTCCGGCGATTTCCATGACGGTGCGGCTCTTGTTGGGGGCGGCGGCGCGGCTGACCACGGTGCCCCCGAGAGCGGCGCCGGCGACGGTGACGGTACCTCTGATCTCTTCGTTATGAAGCTTTTCGTAGGCGGCCTTGCCGCCCGTCGCCTCCACGAACCTGTCGAGTACGGACTCGGCAGTGGGGAGGGACTGGGCAGCGGCAAGAGCGGCGATTCCGGCCAGCATCGCGAGCAGGCCCGAGCGCAACGGCAAATACCGGCAAATCCTGCCAGGCTGATTCATGCGCATCCTCCAGTGTTTGCAAACCCGCCCGCGATCGAAATCACGCGCCGGTTGCCCTTTTCATTTCGGGCGGCTTGCGGCGGCCGCCCTCTCCTCGATCCAGGCTCTGGCCGCATCGATGACAGGATCCTCCCCTCGGAGCAGGGCGGCACGCGTCGGCGCCACGACGGTGTCGGGGATCACGCCGATGCCCTCGAGCGGCTTTCCGCCTTCGGAGACATAATACCCGATCGCATACTGGAAACCGTCGCCGTTCGGCAGCCTTTCGAAAATCGACGGCAGGGCGGCGGCGCCGCTCCGCGTCCCGAAAATACGCGCCCGGCCCAGATCCTTCAATCCCCCCGCGAGGATTTCCGAAGTGGAGACCGAGCAGCCGTCGACCAGCACGGCCAGCGGCCCGTTGTACGTACGCGCTCTGGGAATGACGGTGAAGCGGAGCGTCAGGCCGCGCATGTACATCGTCCCCAGGCGCTGGTCCGGTTTCGAGATGAACCAGCCCGCCATTCCCATGCTCATCGCCCCGATGCCCCCCGGATTGCCGCGCAAATCGATGACGATGCCGGCGCAGTCCATGAAGGATTCCACGGCGTCGCCGAAACTCCTCATGAGCATGGGCGGATCGAGGAACAGGTTGAAGGCGATATAGCCGATATTGCCGGGGAGCTTGCGGCTTTCGAACCACACGAACTGGGGCTCGAGGTTGCCGAACCCGGCCCTGGTGCCCCGCGGGCGCGCCAGCGCGATCTCCGCAGCCGCCGCCCGGCCGCTGCCGTCCAGAAACTCGATGCGCACCTTATCGCCGATCCGCCCCGTCATCCGGGACAGCACGGCGCGCCTCAGATGATGCTCGAGAAGCGTGGAGCCGCGGTAGCTCTCCACGATCCGGTCGATCACATCCCGCACCGGCCGCTCCCCGATCCTGACCACCTCATAGCCCGGACGCACCCCCGAGAGGGCCGCCGGTGAGCCCGGCTCCACGCGGGTGACGAGGGCGCAGCCGTCGATGACTCTCACATCGATGCCCGGCTCGCCCATGCCAGCCGGGTATTCGGAGGGTTCGCCTTCCTGCCGGTTCAATTCCCGGTACACGGCCGCGGGGACCACCGCAAAGTGCGAGTGGCCCAGGCGCGCGAGCATGCGATTCATGGCCGCGCGCGCTTCTTCGGCGGTCTTCGCCCGTTCGACCAGCGGGCGGAACTCGCGGCGCACCGCATCCCAGTCCAGGCCGCCCAGATCCGGGTCCCAGTGTTTTTCCTTGACGGTTTTCCAGACGTAATCGAAGGACTCGATATCCAGC
>CAZHQK010000137.1:0-3986 GCA_964534795.1 uncultured Acidobacteriota bacterium | reverse complement strand
GCCCGCGCCCGACGAACCCGAGACCACCGAAATCCACGATGCCTGGCCGGCGGCCGTCCATGCGCACTCGCCGCCCGCGGTCACCTGGATCGAGGCCGCGGCCGCCTCCGGGCCGAAGGCGAGGCTGAGGGGCGAGACGGTATAGCTGCAGGCCAGAACGACGAAATCCGAAGGGCTCGTGGCCGTTCCGCCCGGCGTCGTCACGCTCACCCGGCCCGTGGCCGCTCCCGCAGGGACGACCGCCGCGATCTGCGACGGCGAGGTAACCGACCAGGAGGCCGCGTTCGTGTTGTTGAAGCGCACCGCGGTAACCCCGACGAAATTCGTTCCCGTGATCGTCACGGCCGTGCCCGGGGCGCCGCTCGAGGGCAGAAGCGCCGTGATCGCCGGCGCCGCGCCGGGCGTCGCGGCCGAGGCCGTGTTCGAGTAAGTGGACGCCTCCCCGGACGACAGCGCCTGGACGCGGTAATAGTAGGTCGTGGAGGGAGCGAGCCCGGCGTCCGACAGCCGGGTCGCATCCGGGCCGGTCACGGCGGCGACCGCCCACTCGCCGCCGGCGCCGGTCTTCCTTTCCACGCGGAAGCCGGTCTCGTTGGTGCTGTTGTCCTGCCACGCAAGGTCGATGCGCGTCGCCGAGACGGCCGAGGCAACGAGCCCGGAGGGAGCTGCGGGCGCGGCCGGTATGCACGCGTTGTATTGAGCGGCGTGCGCGGCCACCTGGTTGCGCGACCAGGCACAGAAGTTCGCGCCCGTGCCGATCGAGCTGTTCATGATCGTGTTGGCGCAGTCCGGCTGCGGAGGATCGGCGTCCTCGGTATGGCCCGCGCCGAAATTGTGGCCGATTTCGTGGGCGGTCAGGATGTACTTTCCGGGGGAAGAGGAGAAGCGCTGCGAGACGCCGTAGCTGTAACTGCGCGTGCGGCAGGTGACGCCCAGATAGGCGATGCCGATCGTCGAGCCGTCCAGATCCTTGCCCGTCCACATGTGGGCGAGATCGTAAGGGTACGCCGAGAAATTCACGTTCCAGTAATTGCGGAATTCCGAGAGCACGGTCGATGCCGCGGTCGAGCTGTAGGGGTCGTCGGGCGCCGCCCAGGTGTGCTGGTAGGCGACGCGCAGCGCGATGCCGAGCTGGGTCTGATAGATGCCGTCGACCTGGTTCATCACGTCGAGGATGACGGCGTTGGCCGCGAGAGACCCGCCCGAGGCGGCGACGTACTCGTAGTCGGCCTCGGTCGCCACATCGGCCATGTACACGCCGTCGACCTGGGCCAGGGCGGGCGGCTCGAGAAGCTCATGCGCTTCCCCGATCCTCTCCGACAGGGTGGCGCCGCAGGTGCCGACGGCCTCGGGGCGGATGTCCGACCTGCGGTAGACGACGAAGCGCGTAGGGTCGGAGCCGGGGGCGAAATTGCGCCGCGGTTCGATGTAGTACCATTCCCCCGGCGTCAGGATCACACCCTCGAAGAAATCCGGGGCCACGGTGAAGCGCGCTTCCGAGTCCGGGAAGCCGCGCGCACGGCCGCGGTAGGTGCGCAGGGGCGGCGCCGGCAATTGCCGGACGGCGCCGCCCTCGATGACCTCCTCGGCCCGGTAGCCGGGCGCGCGCACGTCGTGCGGCACGAGAGCGATACTGAAGATGTCGCTGCGCGTCGCTACCGTGAGCTCGCCCGCGAGGCGCACCCGCCCGGCGACCTCGCCGGGATCGAGCACGACCTCCTCGTAGCGTTCGAGAAACCGGGACACCGGGTCCCGCTCGCGCGCCTGCCGCCCCTGCCCGGCCGTGCGCTGCGCAAGCGCCGAAAAGGAGACGAGAACGAGGGCCAATAATATTCTGGGCGATCGCGAGCGGCGGATCAATGCCGGCAGCATCTTCATGAGCCTGCTTCCTCGATTCGTGGTTCGTGATCGATTCTATCCTGCAGGGGGGATGAAGATCCGTAGGGATCGCCCGGCAGCATGCGGCGACCCGGAACGGCTCGTGAAGCTTATCGGCAAAAGAGCGTCCGTGCAATAGGGCGTCCGGGCATCGATCAGCGTCCCGCCGTACGGCGCACCCAGGCGGCTATGGCGGCGACGACCTCGGGATCCACGCGGCCCGGGCGGCCGTACTCGGCCCCGGTCGACTGCCCCTCCACCTTCATGAAAAGATGGTTGAGATCGGGGAAGAGCAGGGAATGCACGGCCCGCTCCCGGTTGCGCTCGAGCGCCCGGCGCACCAGCTCGTACTCCTCGACCGTGCATTGGATGTCCTTGGCGCCGTGAAGCAGCAGGACCGGCCGGCGCATGGCAGCCATCGCCGCCGGGGTGTCGCGCGCGAAAAGATCGCGCCAGTAACGCGCCGACGCGAAAAACACCATCGCCGTATCCGGCAGGCGGCCCGATCGAACATCGGCGAAAGCCTCTCGGAGCTTTCCGATGCGCGCGCCGATCTCGTCTTCAGGTAAACCTTGAAGTATGGCTTGAAACTCTGCTTGCTTGCATATTAATTCATCAATGGATCTTGCCGCCGGAGCCATCAGGATGACGCCCCTGGCGGGCGAATCGCCTTCGACGACGTAGGGTGCCAGGGTGGCGCCCAGGCTGTGTCCGAGGAGGAAGACGGCTGCGGGGTCGATCTCGGGCGCCCGGGCGAGGAAGGCCAATGCCGCAGCGGCGTCGTCGATGACCTCTTCGCGCACGGTCAGGCGGGCGATTTCTTCCGGGGAGAGCTTGCCGCGCAGGGCGAACGTGCGCTTGTCGTAGCGCAGCGTCGCGATGCCGGCCGCCGCGAGGCCGCGGGCGATATCGCGGAACGGCTTGTTCGGGCCGATGGTTTCGTCGCGGTCGTTCGGACCCGAGCCGGCGACCATGACGATTCCGGGGACGCGCCCGGCGGACTTGTGCGGCAGGCATAAGGTCCCGGGGATCTGCAGGCCGCCGCTTGCAAACGATATTTCGCGCTCCAGGAAATCCGCGGGCTCCTTTTCCGCGGGCGCAGGCGGTCGTGCGGGTTCGAAGCCCTCGCGGACGAACTCGGCCGACTGCACGGGGATGGCGACGCGCATCAGGGCGTTGCCCGCGGCCGCGCACCACAGTTCGATCAAAGTCCCGCCGATCTCGAGCGAAAGCTTGTGCAGTTTCACCGCGCGTCCGTCGAGCAAGCCCGTATCTTCGACTGTGGGGGAAAGCGTGCCGGTGACGGCGGCGAGCGTCTGGGGGACGAGCAGTCGGAAGGTCTGCTTTTCCCCGAGGCCGGCGCGCGCGAGGTCCATGAGGACCTGGTAGTGGGCGACGACGAGATTGTCGAGTACGACCATGCGCCCGCCTTCGTCGACTTTCCTTTCCTGGGATTGCCCTGCGGCCTCGGCGCGCATCAGGATCGCCCCGGCCGAGCGGCGCGCCTCGATGACCTGCGGCCGGCCGCCGACGGCGGCGTCGAGGCGATAGTGCATGAGCATTCCTTCGGGATCGAGCGCGAGCGCGTGCACGAGCTCGACCGCCGCGCCCTGGCGGTCGAGCCGGGTCTTGCCCGAGACTTGCCAGCCCTGCGGGGATCTTTCGATGCGGTATTCTTCCGTTCCGCTCACGGCGCCCGCGACGCGGATGCGGAATCTTCCGGACCCTTCCTGCACTTGGGCGCGGCCCGGCGCTGCGGCGAGCATCGAGAGCAGGGCGCAGCAGGCGGCGCATGCCGATACGCTTCTCATAGGTGCCTCCCTTCGGCGACTATGGCATCTGTATACCAACTAGTATACAGACTTCAATCATTGCGTGCAAGTAGTATGTCCCGCGCGCCGCGCTCGACATATCCGCTCCGGGGGGACGGAAGCTGGTAGCTCCAGGTGAGCGCAAGCGAACCTGGAGAAAAGCGACGGCACGCGTTGTTCACCCGGAAGACGAGCGAGTCTGGCGTATGCGGCACACCCGGCCGGTCAGTCGATCACCTGCGAGACAATCTCGAACACGCGCTCGGCCTTGCCAATGGCTTCCAGAGAGTCCTGAGC
>CAZHQK010000136.1:0-9352 GCA_964534795.1 uncultured Acidobacteriota bacterium | reverse complement strand
CGTATCTCCCGAGCTCGAAGCCCCGGCTGATCTCCACCCCGATCCGCCGCGCCTCCCCCTCCGCGAGCTTCCCCTCCCGGTCCAGCCGCTCCTTCAGCGTCTCCCCCTCCACGTACTCCATCGCCAGAAACTTCACCACCGGCCCTTCGTGATAGTCGTGCACCCGCACGATGTTCGGATGGCTCAGCTTCATCGACGCCCGCGCCTCCGCCACCAGCCGCTTCACCGCCCCCGCATCCCGGCTCAGTACCTCCCGCATCACCTTGATCGCTACCGCCATCTCCAGCTTCTCGTCCCGCGCCAGATACACCCGCCCCATCCCCCCGCACCCAATCTCCCGCTCGATCCGAAAACGCCCCAGCAGCACCTTCCCCGCCGGCAGCCCTACCTCCGTCTCCGCATACTCCAGCGCATCGTGCCGCATCATCCGCCCCGGCACCCCACCCACCTCGGTCGCCGCCGTCTCGAGAGGATCCACTAGACCCCCGCCGATCGCAGCAGCGCACTTTATGCAATAGTTCGCCTCGTCCGGGTTCACCGCACCGCAGCGCGGGCACTTCATGACATCGTCTCCTCTGCGCGTTTCACCCTTGATACATCAAGCCCAGCCAAAAGGTCAACCCGGCTGCGTCCGGCTCCCCCGTAGCTCCACCGTGCCGCGCGGGACGTAACCGTCCCGGAGGGACGGAAGCTGGTAGCTCCGGGTGAGCGGCAGCGAACCCGGAGACAAGCGGACAACGGAATGACAAAGCCCCGAAGGGCCGACAGAAAAACCGCACCCGATCGAATTCTGCCGGCCCTCCGGGGCTCGGTCGATCCTCCCGCGCCTTTCCGGGGGTTCGCCTGCGGCTCACCCCCGGCTACCAGCTCAGGGCCCCTCCGGGGCATCGCGGTCGCCCCGAACCGCATCGCCGCGTTTCCCGGGGCCGCCGCCGCGCATGGCCGCCGCGGCGCGCGGGACGCACTCCGGAGCGCGCGGCATGATGACAAGCGGCCCGCCGATCTGCTAATCTGTGCCCGTGCCCTGGAACCTGTCGCAGTGGCAGCGCCTGGAAGCCGCGGCCCGCGCCCGGATCGAGCGGGCCCGTTCGGAAGCCGCAGCCTGGCACCTGATCGTGCGCTTCTCCCGCCGCGTGCTGCGCGCCTTCAGCAGCTCCTTCTTCCTCGTCACCCGCTTCCTGCCGCGGCGGCAGCGCGCCCAGGTCGAAGTCATCTACGCCTCGGTGCGCTTCCCCGACGAGATCGTCGATACCTTTCCGCTGCCTCCGGCCCGTCAGATCGGCATGCTCGACGACTGGGAACGCTGCTACTTCGAGGCGCTGCGGCACCAGGGGATGCGCACGCGCGTGGCGGCGGGCATCCCCTGGATCCTCGCGGGGTTCGCCGAAGTGGCGGCGCAGGCCGCCATCCCCGCGGAACATTACTCCGCCTTCCTCGCCTCCATGCGCCGCGATGCGCATCCCGCACCCTTTCCCGACCTGCGCGCGCTCATCGACGACTATGTCTACGGCAGCGCCATCGTCGTGGGCTTCTTTCTCACGCACGTCTACGGACACGCGCCGCAGTCGACCATGGAAGACGCCCTGCGCTGCGCCCGCGAACTCGGCATCGCGCTGCAGCTCACGAACTTCGCGCGCGATACCTTCGACGATCGCAGGCGCGGCAGGCTTTACCTTCCGCTCGACATGCTGGCCGCCGAAGGATTGACCGCCCGGGACTGCCACGACCCGGCGAACGAAGCGGCGCTGCGGCGCGCCGTGCGCCGCCTGGCCCTGACCGCAGACGCCGGCTACGACTACGCGCGCCGCAACCTGGACGCATTCGCACCCGAATGCCGCGCGGCGATCGGCGCCTGCATCGAGGTTTACCGCGCCCTCAACCGCCGTTTCCTGGGCGAAGGCGCGCCGCCGCGCGGGCGGGTGTCACTGAGCGCCGCGGAAAAATTCCGCGTCCTGCCCGCCGACAAGTACTGGCGCGTACCGCTGGCCTATGCGGGTCTGCTATGATCCCGTGCGCACCGCCGTGCGCGCCGGAGGGAGGAAGGGATGGGAGCCGGCAGGCCGCCCCAAGTGACGGTCATCGGCGCAGGCCTCGGCGGCCTGAGCGCCGCGATCCACCTGCGCCTGGCCGGTCACGATGTCACCGTCTTCGAGGCGTGCGCCTGCGCCGGCGGCAGGGCCAACCGCCTGGAGCTTGCCGGGCTGCGCTTCGACACCGGACCGACGCTCGTCAATTATCCCTGGGTCTTCGAAGAACTCTTCCGCGCCGCAGGACGCGAGCTGCACGACTACGTCGAGCTGCGCCGCGTCGATCCGTCGATCACCTACCGCTGGCCCGACGGCCGCCACTTGACGCTTTCGAGCGACATCGAGCGGCTGCGCGCGGAGTTCGAGCGCGTGGAACCGGGCGCGGCGCGCGGCCTCGACCGCTTCCTCGAAGACGCGCGCGACAAATTCCGCGTCACCTTCGGCAAGCTTGTGCCGCGCAACGAGGACAATCCCGTGCGTTTTTTCGCCGCGCTCGCGCCGCGCGAACTCCTGTGCACGGCCCTGTGGCGCTCGATGCATGCCGAACTCAGGCGCTTCTTCCGCTCCCGCTGCATTCTCGAAGCCCTCGGATCCTATGCCATGTACCTCGGTGGCTCGCCCTTCGGGCTGCCCGGCCTGTTCACCATCCTGCCCTACGGCGAGATCGCCCACGGCCTGTGGATGCCGCAGGGAGGGATCCACGCGCTCGTTCGCGCCGTCGAGCGGCTGGCGCGCGACCTCGGGGTCGAGATCCGCACCGGGACGCGCGTCGAGCGCATCCTGCACCGCAACGGCCGTGTCGCAGGGATCCGCCTGGAGGGCGGGACGGAGCATCCCAGCCCCGTCGTCGTAGCCAACGTCGACCTGCCCGCTTGCGCGGCCGAGCTTCTGGGCCGGAGACCCCCGCGCATCCGGATGACCCCTTCGGCCCTGACCTTCTACTGGGCCGTGCGCGGCCGGCCGGCGACCCTGGGGCGGCACACGGTCTTTCTGCCGGCAGACTACCGCAGCGCCTTCGCAGCGCTCCTGCGCCGCGCCGAGCTCGCGGGCGATCCGGCCTTTTACGTGAGCGCACCGGCCGCAGGGGAATTCGAGGCCTCGTCTCCGGATCTCTCCCCTGTGTTCGTGCTCGTTCCGGTGCCGCTCGCGAGCCGGCTGCCTGCGGCCGACTGGGGCGCCCAGGCGGCACGTTACAAGGAGATCATCCTCAGGCGCCTGGCGGGGAGCGGCGCCGAGCTGCCCGGCGCGCACATCGCGGCCGAGGCCGTATGGTCGCCGGAAGAATGGCGCCGGAGGTTCGCCCTGTATCAGGGGTCGGCCTTCGGGGCTGCGCACACGCTCTTCCAGATGGGACCGTTCCGGCCGCGCAATTACAGCCGAGAGGTGCGCGGCCTCTATTTCGCAGGCGCCAGCACCACACCGGGCACCGGCATGCCCATGGTGGTCATCAGCGGGCGGCTGGCGGCTGAAAGGATCGCGGGCCATGTACGTTGAGCGGCACGGCACCGGAGAGCGGCGCTTCCTCGGCCTGCACGGCTGGAGCGGCGACCACACGACCTTCGACCCGCTGCTTCCCTTCATGCCGCCCGACGCGAGCCTGTTCGCGGCCGACCTGCCGGGCTGCGGCAGGAGCCCCATCCCGGCGGAATGGCGCCTGGCGCCCGTAGCTGAAGAAATAGCCTCTGCGATACGCCGGCTCGCCGAGCCTTCGCTGACGCTCGTCGGCAATTGCAGCGGCGGCCTTCTGGGGCTGTACGCCGTCCGGCTGCTTGCCGAGGCGGACGAAGGCCATAAGGTCGATCGCATCGTGCTGATCGACCCGTTCGCATACTGGACATGGTACTTCAAGGTTTTCGCATCTCCGGCGATCGGACGCTACGCCTATGCGACGGCCTTCGCCAATCCCCTGGGGCGCAGGATCGTCAACGCGGCCCTCGCGAAAAAAAGAATGGATGAAACCGATCTCACCGAGGGGTTCGACGCGGTTTCGCCCACGGTCACTCTGGCGCACCTGCGCATTCTGCGGGAGATCGACGGGCCGGAGCAATTCGCCGCCGTGCGTGCGCCGGTGCATATCGTTCACGGCGAACGCACGTTCACGGCCGTGCGCCGTTCGATCGGGATTTTCCGCCGCATATGGCCGCACCTGACCGTGACCGAGCTCGGCGGGGCCGGCCACGTACCGCTGCGGGAAGCGCCCGCGCAAGCGGCCGCGATCATCTTCGGAGGTGAAGCGTGCCGAACGACCTGAAGGCTTTTGCCGCCATGCATCTACCGGGGATCGAAGCCGAGCTGCGCCGCCGCATGCCCCGGTCGACGCTGGCCGGAGCGGAACGCCTCAACCAGGCGCTCGAATACGCCGTATCGTCGGGCGGCAAACGCACGAGGCCGCTCCTGACGCTGATCGCGGCGGCCGTGGGCGGCGCGCCGCCCGAGGCGTCCCGCACCGCCGGCTGCGGCGTCGAGTTCCTGCATCTGGCATCGCTGATCCTCGACGACCTGCCGGCGATGGACGACGCACGCACGCGCCGCCACCTGCCGGCCCTGCACGTCGCATTCGGAGAGAGTCTCGCGATCCTCGCCGCCCTCGCCCTTTATGCCCGGGCATTCGAGATCTTCGCCGAGCTGCCGGCGCTCGCCCTGGAAGCGGCGCGCGCGGCCGGGAGCGAAGGCATGACCGGCGGGCAGGCCGCCGACCTGGAAGCGGTCGCCGGCAGCCGGATGAAAAAGACGACCGCGCTGATCGGCCTGGCGCTGACCGCGGGCGGCATCGCCGCCGGCTGCGGCCGGGAAGCGCTGCGCGCACTGCGGGAATACGGGGAACTGGTCGGCGAGGCCTACCAGCTCCGCGACGATCTGCTCGACGAGCTGGCCGGCGAGTCGCTGACGGGCAAGACCGCGGGCCAGGACCGGCGCCACGGGCGCCACGCTCTGACCAGGAACTTCGGCGCGGACAAGGCCTGCGCGCGCATCGAGGACCTTGCGCGCCGGGCGACGGAAATCGTGCGGCATCGGCTGCGCCCGTGCCCGGAGGCGGGACTCCTGTGCGAATTCGCCGATTCGCTCGCGCGGCGGGCGGCGGAACTGGTGGAAAGGTATGGTGCTGATTGTCGTGACGGCCGGGCTGCTGGCGCTCGTGGCGGCCAACGTGATCCTGTGGCCCCGGGTGAGAGCGTCGGCCCGGACGCCGGCCGAGAGCGTCTCGATCCTGATCCCCGCGCGTGACGAGGAGGCAAGCCTCCCGGCATGCCTGCGGGCCGCGCTCGCCCAGGCGGGCGCGGCGGAGGTGCTCGTCTACGACGATCACTCGGCGGACGCGACGGCGGCCGTCGTCGAGGAATTCGGCGCACGCGACCCGCGCGTCAGGCTGCTGCGGCCCGCGGAGCTGCCCGCCGGCTGGTGCGGCAAGACGTTCGCTCTCGCGACCATGGCGCGCCATGCGCGTTCGCCCTGGCTCCTTTTCCTGGACGCCGACGCCGTGCTCGCCCCGCAGGCGCTCGCGGGGATCGTGGAAGCGGCGCGCGCGCACGGCGTGACCTTCCTTTCCTGCTGGCCCGGCCTCGACATGCGGGGCTTCTGGGAAAAGCTTCTGATGCCCGTGCTCAACTTCGTCGTGCTGACCCTGTATCCGGCGCCGCTCGCCCTGCGCCGGCGCAGCGATGCCTCGCTCGGCCTGGCCCACGGCGCGGCGATCCTGGTGCACCGCGATGCCTACGAGCGGGTGGGCGGGCACGCCGCGGTGCGCGCCGAGCTCTTCGAAGATACAGCCCTGGCGCGCGAGTGGCGCCGCCGCGGCGAGCAGTCGCTGTGCCTCGACGGCCAGGAGGTCGTGCGCAAGCGCATGTATGCGAGCCTGGGCGAGATCTGGGAGGGCTTCCACAAGAATTTCTATCCGGCCTTCCGCAGGAAGGCGTCCTTCTGGGCCTTCCTGCTCGTGCACGCGGTTGCGTTCCTCGGACCGTTCGTCGTGGCGAACCTGCCGGCCGCCGGCTGTGTCGTCGCCATGCGGCTCCTGCTGGCGCTGCGCTTCCGCCACCCGCTGTGGAGTGCGCTGCTCCACCCGGCGGCCGAGGTATTCCTCGTGGCTCTCGGCCTTTCGAGCTGGTGGCGCTACCGGCACGGAAGCGGCGTCGAGTGGAAAGGACGGAGGTACCGGCACGCATGAGAGCGGTCATTGCGGGAGGCGGGCTGGGAGGCCTGGCCGCAGCGCTGCGGCTGCGCGCCGCCGGCTGGGATGTGACCGTGTGCGACAACGGCCCGGCACCCGGCGGCAAGATGAACCGCTGGAGCGCACGCGGCTACACCTTCGACACGGGACCGACGCTGCTCACCATGCCGCACGTACTCGCACGGCTGTTCGCGGATCTCGGCGAGCGCCTCGAAGAGCATCTCAAGCTCGTGCCCCTCGACCCGCACGCCGAATACGTCTTCCCGGACGGCTGCCGGATCGCCGTGCCGGCAAGCCTGGGGGAATGGATCGAAACCGCGCGCCGCGTCGAGCCGCGCGACGCCGAAGGAATCCGCAGCCTGCACCGCATCGGCGAGCGCATCTGCCGCCTGTCGGAGCACACTTTCTTCCGCAGCCATCCCCTGTCGCTGCGGCCGCCGCCGGCGTCGGCCTTGAGATGCTTTCCGCTGCGGCACGCCTGGGGCGGATATGCGAAGACCGTGGAGCGCTTCCTGAGGGATCCGCGCCTGCGGCAGATATACAACCGCTATCCCACCTATGTCGGTTCCTCGCCCTATCGCTGCCCGGCGACTTTGCTCGTCATTCCATACATCGAGCACGCCTTCGGCGCCTGGCGCGTGCGCGGGGGCATGTACCGGATCGTCGAGGCGCTGGTCAGCCTGGCGCGCGCGCGGGGCGTCGAGATCCTTTCCGGCGCGCAGGCGGAGTTCATCGAGCACGAGCGCGGGCGCGTGCGCGCCGTCGGTCTCGCCGGCGGCGGCCGCCTGGCCGCGGACGTCGTGGTGTGGAACGGCGACGCCGCCGGGCTCGCGGCCCTGCTCGGCAGGCCGGTCGCGCCCGAGCCGGGCAGCCGATCGCTTTCCGGCTTCGTGATCCTCGTCGGGCTGCCCGCGCGCCCGGCGGGACTGCAGGCGCACACCGTGATCTTTTCGGCGGATTACAGGAGTGAATTCGCGGACTTGTTCGAGCGCCGCCGGTTTCCGCGCGATCCCACGGTCTATATCCATGCTCCCGCGGATGCGGCGCTCGCACCGCCGGGCGGCGAGGCCTTGTTCATCATGGCCAACGCGCCCGGCGAACCGTCGGTCCGCTGGGACGAGGCCGCCGTGCGCGAGGCCCGGCGGCGCATCGTCCGACGCGCGCTGGAGGCAGGGCTGCCGGACCTCGACGCCGAGGCCGAGGTGAGCGAGCTGTGGCATCCGGGACGCTTCGAGGCGCGCTACCTGGCTCCCGGCGGCGCGATCTACGGCGGCAACTCGCACGGCTGGCGGCGCGCATTCCTGCGGCCGCCCAACCGGGCCCGCGGCTATCGCGGCTTGTATTGCGCCGGCGGCAGTTTCCATCCCGGGGGCGGGGTGCCCATGGTCCTGCTATCGGCCGAGATCACGGCGAGGATGGTTGCCGAGGACTGGGGAAGCTGAGCAATGAAGCTGAAGGCCCTGGACGCGGCCCTCGTCGCATTGTACGCCGTGCTGTGGGGCGGCGGAGTTACGTCGCATTTCCTGTGGCGGCGCACGCCTCCCGATGCGGAGTGGACCGCCCCGACCTTTCTCGCCTGCGCCGCTGCCTTGCTGCTTTCGGCCAGGACGGGCGGCCGGCTCTGGCTGGGGCTTGGCGGAGCGGCCGGGTTCGCCATCGAAATCATCGGCGTGCGCGCGGGCGTGCCCTTCGGGCGCTATGCATACGGCACGGAGCTCCGGCCTTTGCTGGCCGGTGTGCCCGTGGTCATGGCTTGCGCCTGGATGATCCTGCTCGCCTATGTGAAGAGCGGGCTGCAGGACCTGGGGCTCGCGCGTTACACAGCCGCCCTGGCCGGGGCCGTCTGGATGACGGCCATCGACACGGTGATCGAGCCGGTGGCGACGGCGGCACTGGGCTACTGGCACTGGCAGGATTCCGGACCCTATTACGGCGTGCCGCTGTCGAACTTTGCGGGCTGGCTCGGGACGAGCGCGCTGCTGCTGGCCGCCGGAGCGCGCGTGCGGCTCGAGAGCCGCCGCGCGCGCCCGATCGGGCTGAGCGTCGTCGTGTTCTTCGGGCTGATCGCTTCGGCTCACCGCATGGCTGCGCCGGCCGCGATCGCTCTCGGCCTTTGCGCCCTGGACTTCGGGCTGCGCCGCCTGCAACTTCGAACCGAATAGGAGCATGCCGCGCGCAGTAGACAAGGGAGAGAACGAAAGGGAAAAAACCATGCTGATCGCCACGACGCACACGATCGAAGGAAAGGCCGTGAAGCGCTACCTCGGGCTGGTAAGCGGCGAGGCCATCCTGGGCGCCAACATTTTCAAAGATCTCTTCGCCGGGATCCGGGACATCGTCGGGGGGCGATCCGCGGCATACGAAAAGGAATTGCGCCGCGCCAAGGAGATCGCCCTGCAGGAGATGGCCGAGGAAGCCCGCGCGCTGGGAGGGAACGCCGTTATCGGCGTCGATCTTGACTACGAGACCGTCGGCCAGAGCGGCGGCATGCTGATGGTCAGCGCGAGCGGCACAGCCGTCGTGATCGAGGAGTAGGTCCACCCGTCCCGGAGGGACGGAAGCTGGTAGCTCCAGGTGAGCAGAGCGAACCCAAGGATAAACGAGAAACTTCGGTCTGTCGGCCCTCCGGGGCTTCGTTCATTGATACGCGCCTTTCCGGGGGTTCGCCTTCGGCTCACCCCCGGCTACCAGCTCAGGGCCCCTCCGGGGCATCGCGGTCGCCCCAAACCGCATCGCCGCGATTTTTGACGGTTCGCCTGCGGCTCACCCCCGGCTACCGGCTCAGGGTCCCTCCGGGGCCGTGTCCGTCCCGGAGGAACGGAAGCTGGTAGCTCCGGGTGGTGAGCCGAAGGCGAACCCGGAGACAAGCCGACAACGGAACGATAAAGCCCCGAAGGGCCGACAGAAAAACCGCACCCGATCGAATTCTGCCGGCCCTCCGGGGCTCACCTGATCGATACGCTCCTTCCCGGGGCTTCGCGATCGCCCCGAACCGCATCGCCGAAATTTCTCATGCTTCGCCTGCGGCTCACCCCCGGCTGATATGGAGTGACCGGTCAATACCTAATTTGAATCTCCGTTAACGGCCTCTCGCTTCTGGCTCCTTTGCGCCGGCCAGGCGCAGCGAATGAAAACAGGGGTCGAGAACTGGCTGCTT
>CAZHQK010000135.1:0-9507 GCA_964534795.1 uncultured Acidobacteriota bacterium | reverse complement strand
GGCAAGACCGGCACGGCGCAGAACTCTTCCGCCGACGGCAGGTCCCATGCCTGGTTCGTCGGTTTCGCGTACCGGGAGGGAACTACGCCGGAAAGCGCGCTCGCCTTCGCCTTTCTGATCGAAAACGGCGGCTACGGCGGGCGCGCGGCCGCTCAGGCGGCTCATGATTTTCTCGAGAAGTGCTTTTCTTCACGTGCCGACAGGGAGGAACAGTCATGGGAATACTGGCCGGAATAGAAAGGCTTTGCGAAGGCGCATTCGAGGCGGCGCCTACGGTCGAGGTCGAGCCTCTCGACCTGGTGCGCGCCGTCGAAAGGGAGATCCGGCGCAACCGGCGCGCCTTCATCAACGATCGGACGTACGTGGCCCACGGGATCACGATCCACTTCTACGCGCCGACCGCCGACCGTGCCGAAGAGTACGAGGCCCTGTTCGACAGCGAGGATTTCCGCGCCTACCTCCTGGAACACATCCGGCAGCAGGGCTGCCAGCTTCTGGGCAGGATGCGTCTGGCGATCCTCTGCCACCGCGAGCGGCTGCCGCAGTTCGGCCGCCGTCCCTGCTTCGTCGAATTTTCCTGGCCGCGCGGCGACGACGGCGCGGAGCAGAAGCAGCATCGCCGGCTCGAGCCTTGGACCGCTCAGGAAACCCGGCTCCCGGAAAGCACCGCCGAAGTCGGCAAAGGCAGCGGCGCGGCCGGCAGCACACGACCCGCTCCAGCCGCGGCGCGACCAGTTTCCTGCGTTCGCCGGCACCCCTTGCGGATTGCAGCGCTCGCCGCTGCGGTCGTCGCCGCTCTCAGCCTGGCAGAGACCGGCGCCAGGCACGGCGTGTTTCCCCGCCGCCTTCCCGCCGGCGATCCCGCGCATGCGAACGCCTCGCCAGCCGTGCAATCCAAGCCCGGCGGCGCCGAAAGCGCGCGCCCGGCCCAAGACGAGCGCATGCGTAGGCTCGAGCAGGCCGGCGCGGAATGGGAGCGCATCCTCGCACTCGAAAAGTCACGCGCGGGCTCCTACGAAGACCGCATGGTTGCGCTCGAATCCTTCATGCGCACATACCCCGACGCGCCGCAGTCGCCGGCGGCCGCAGAGAAGCTGAGCTTGTGGCGCAAGGAAAGAGAAGACTACATCGCCGCCGAAAAGCTGGAAGCCGCGCCGGGCGCCCGCATCTCGGAAATCCTGGCCGCATGGCGCCGGTTTCACGACGGCGAGCGCACCGGGCTGCGGCGCGCCCATGCATGGGAGCGCGTACGCTACTGGACGGACAGATTGGAAAACTACAGCGGTTATGCCGAGCTCACCATCCGGTCGGCACACGGCCTGCCGCCTTCGGACGCGGGTTTGCTCGATTCGGAGCTGCCGGACGCCTTTTTCGTTCTGCTCGAGGGCGGGCGCGTTCTGTACCGCTCGCGGACGATCGCCGATTCCGCCGATCCCGTGTGGAACGAAAAGGTGCGGCTATTCATCGCTCCGGGAAGGGTGCCGGCGCTGGAGGTTCGCGACGAGGACCTTTTGGGTTACGACCTGCTCGTGCGGCGCGCGCTTGCGCCTTTTCCGGCCGACGGCGCGTATCGCCTGGCCGCCGGCAACGTTACACTGGAATTGGAAATCCGCCGGGAGCAGTGAAGCAGGTACGTACAGGGCGCCGGCCTGGACAGCTTCCGAACAGGCCGTCGTCGCGCGCGGCGCGCGCGACGCATCCGTCCCGCAGGGACGGAAGCTGGCAGCTCCAGGTGAGCGCAAGCGAACCCGGAGACAAGCGGACAACGGAACGACAAAGCCCCGAAGGGCCGACAGAAAAACCGCACGCAGCCGAATCCCGCCGCCCCTGCCGGGGCCCGTAATCGCGATCCCGCGCGGTGCGCCGGATCCACTACGGCCGGTCCGTGAGGGCGCGCGACCGTCAGGCGCTCTCGACCTCTACCTCGACGAAGTCCAGCTTGGTCACCAGCGAGGCGGGGCGCTTGCGCAGGCGCACGCGCACGCGCGCCGCCGGGTAGGTTTCGAGCAGAGCGCGCGCGATGCGGTAGGCCAGGGTTTCGAGCAGGTTGTACTCGCGCGCGTGAGCCGTTTCGAGCACCGTGGCCAGGACGCGGCTGTAATTGACGGCGCGCTCGAGAGAGTCGACCGCTGCGGCCGCCTCGAAATCGCCCCACAGGATGACGTCGGCCTGGCAGGGCTGGGGGAATCGTTTTTCGCCCGGCGATACGCCGATGCGCGGGTGCAGTTTGATCCCGGCGAGCGTCAGCTTGTCGAGCGTCTTCCCGCGCGCCACCGCAGTTTCCCGTTACACGTCATGCGCGGCGCTGCGGGCCGCGCTCTCAGGCATTGAAGGATTCGCCGCAGCTGCAGGTCTTCAGGGCATTGGGGTTGTCGAACTTGAAGCCCGAACCCGATGGGCCCTCGACGTAGTCGATGCTCGCTCCGTTGAGATAGAGCATCGAGCGCGCGTCGACGAAGACGCGCAGCCCGTCGAGTTCGATCACCCGGTCGCCCTCGGCCGCCTCGCGGTCCAGAAACATTTCATACTGGAAGCCGGAACATCCGGCGCCGACGACGGCGACCCTGAGCCCTCCCTCTTCGCCGCGTTCCGACATGACGGCCTTGACCTTGGCGATCGCCGTGGGTGTCAAAGTAAGCATCCGCGCTCCTTTCCGCAGCGCACGCACCGCTGCCCACCCTCTTCCTACCTACAAAAGACGCAGGAAAGTACACGATTCCCAGGTTTGTGTCAAGGAGGGCCATCGACGGCGCGCGCCGCGCGGGACCTATCCGTCCCGGAGGGACGGAAGCTGGTAGCTCCAGGTGAGCGGAAGCGAACCTGGAGAAAAGGGAGCGGCATGCGACAAGCCCCGAAGGGCCGGCAGAAGAAGATATCAGATACCCCGGTCTTTCGGCCCTCCGGGGCTCGACTGATCGATACGTCCCTTTCCGGGGGCTCGCCTGCGGCTCACCCCCGGCTACCGGCTCAGGGCCCCTGCCGGGGCCGGATGCGGTCCGCCGCGGCGCGGCGGGCCTGCTGTGTGTCGGACCTCCCGTGAAGCCTCCTGCTTGACGGCGGCGCTCGTTCACCTTAATGTTGGCTCGGGTGACACCTGGAATTGCGTTATGGCCGGACGATTCAGCTCCGCAAGGCTCGAGTGCGTCGCCCTTATCCTCCTGCTTGCCGGCCAGCCCTCGTGCCTGCTCCAGCGGGCCGCGGTCCCCGCACGCCCTATCGCGCTCGATGAGTTCGCGCGCCTCATGGCCGACCTTTCCGAGCCCGAGGGAAGGTTCGACAGCGACAACTTCGTCTCCAACGAGGCCGCTTATCTGCAGGCCGTGACGGTACTCAGAAGCCGCCGCCTGCTCGGCGGCGCGTACCTGGGCGTCGGTCCCGACCAGAACTACTCCTACATCGCCGAAATGCGCCCCGAGCTCGCCTTCATCGTCGACATCCGCCGGCAGAACCTTCTCCAGCATCTTTATTTCAAGGCGCTGTTCGCCCTGAGCCGCAACCGCCTGGAGTTCCTCGAGCGCCTCTTCGCGCGTGAGGCCGCAGCCGCGCCCGATCACCCCGAAGACCTCCGCATCGGCGCGCTCCTGGATCTCTTCGATGGTGCCGTGTTCGACGCCGAGCGCGCCCGGCTGCGACTGGAGGAGGCCGAAGCCCTGCTGCGCTCCTGGAAGCTCGGGCTCGACGACGGCGACTTCGCCGTCATCCGCTACATCGCCTCGGCTTTCGCCGCCCAGGGATCCGACTTGAGATTCTCGAACCGGCGCCGTCCGCCGCGCCCGCGATACCCGACTTATCGCAGCCTGCTCGAAGCGACCGACGCCGAGGGCGCCCAGTCGGGCTATCTGGCCGAGGAGTCGCGTTTCCGGACGGTGAAGGAGCTGCACGCCCGCAATCGCATCGTTCCCGTGGTCGGGGATCTTGCCGGCCCGGAAGCGCTGCGCAAGATCGGCGATGAGCTCAGGCGGCGCGGCGCCGAGGTCCGGGTGTTCTACGTCTCGAACGTCGAGTTTTACCTGTTTCGCCAGGGGCGTTGGGACGCCTTCATTCAAAACCTGCGCAGCCTTCCCATGGCCGCCGACGCCCACATCATCCGCTCCTACTCGAACACCTGGAGGCCGCATCCCGCGGCCCGGCCGGGCGATCTTCTGACCACCCTCGTGCAGTCGGTGAGCGCGCTGCTCGCCAACGAGGACGCCGGGCACAACCTCACCTACTGGGAGATGGTGACCCGGAACTACATCCCGAGGTGATCGCGAGCGGCCGCCGATTTTCCGCGCGCGCCGGCGCAGGAGTTGGGGTATGATCGACACCTCTGCGCCGGCCCGGACAGCCGGGCGCCGCCGATGTCGGCGGTCGGCCGCCGCCTTGGCGGCGGGCACAGGACTTTGATCGGCGCCTATGAACAACGGCCACGAAAGCGACCGCCCCTTCCCGGGCGGCCGCTTCCGACCATCCCAAGAACCCAGCAAATCGCGAGGAGGAACCTGCATGTGCGTTGCACGCTTGCGCTCGGCGCGCGGCTGCGCCCTGCCCGCCGCGCTTCTCCTGGCGGCGCTCGCGGCCGTATCCCCGGCTGCGCGCCCCGAGGAGCCCGCGGTCTGGGCGATCACCAACGCGCGCATCTTTCCGGTCTCTTCTCCAGTCGTGGAGAAGGGCACGATCGTCATACGCAACGGGATCATCGAAGCTGTCGGATCTTCGGTGAGCATTCCCGCCGACGCGCGGGTGCTCGACGCCGCGGGCCTGACGGTGTATCCCGGGCTGATCGACGCGCTGTCGGACATCGGGCTCGAGGAGGCCAGGCCTGAAACCCAGGCGGCGGCGCGCGCGCCGGCCCAGCCCGCCGTTCCGGCCCGCCCCGGCGCTCCGGCACAGCAACAACCGGCGGCGCCGCCCTCGGAAGAAAGCCGGGGCCTGACCCCCTACCGGCAGGCCGCGGAACTTCTGAGCCTGACGAACCGCAAGATCGAAAGCGCCCGCAATGCCGGCATCACGACGACGCTCGTGTCGCCGCGTACGGGCTTTTTCCCCGGGCAGAGCTCGGTCATCAACCTGACGGGCGGCGACGTCGGCCGGATGGTGGTCCGCACCCCGGTGGCCTACCACATCACGCTCAGCCAGGCGCGCGGCTTCGGCCGCGGCTACCCGAGCTCGCTCATGGGAGTGTTCGCCTTCGTCAAGCAGACGCTGCTCGACGCCCAGCGCTACGACGCCGTCTGGGCCCAGTACCGTTCGACGCCGGGAGTCCCGCGCCCGGAATACAGCCGCGCACTGGAAGCCTTGCAGCCGCTCATCCAGCGGCGCCTGCCGGTCGTTCTCTACGGCAACACCCCGGTCGAGATCGAGCGCGCCCTGGCGCTGGCGGATTCGTTCAAGCTGGACGTGATTCTGGCCGGATGCATGGAAGCCGGGCCGATCGCCTCCGAGCTGCGCCGGCGCAACATCCCCGTACTGCTCGGCGTGCGCTATCCGGAGCCGCCGGCGCGCGACGGCGACCCTGAATTCAAGGAAGAGCTCGAGGCCCTGCGGCGCCGCGTGGAGGCGCCGGCCAACGCCGCCGCGCTCGCCAAGGCCGGCGTGCGCTTCGCCTTCGTCTCCGACGACATGGCCAATCCGGCCGACTTTTTGCGCAACGTCGGCCGCGCGGTCGAGGCCGGACTGGACCGCCAGGCCGCCCTGCGCGCCCTGACGCTCACGCCGGCGGAAATTCTCGGCATCGCCGACCGCTTCGGCAGCATCGAGAAAAACAAGACCGCCAACCTCGTCCTGGCAACCGGCGACCTGTTCGCGAACGGCACCCGCGTCAAGTACGTCTTCGTCGACGGGGAGCGCTTCGAGATACCGGAAACCCCGGCCGAACGCCCGGCCGGCGGACCGGGCGCGAAGCCGGCGGCCGCCGCGGGAGCGCTCGATGTCTCGGGCACCTGGGACCTGGTGATCAGCTCGCCGCAGGGCCCGATGGACGTCACGCTCACGGTGCGCCAGAGCGGCGAGACGCTGACCGGTTCCCTTTCCTCGATGATGGGCGAATCCGCCATCTATCAGGGAACGGTCTCGGGCAACCGGATCTCCTTCCGCATCGCCTTCGAACCGCCCGGGATGCCGAGCATGGAGGTGCTCTTTACCGGCACCGTCCAAGGGACGCAGATCACCGGCACCGCATCGGTCGCCGACATGGGATCTTTCGACTTCACCGGCTCGAAACGGCCGGGTGACTATTGAGATCGAGGAGGTCGCCCATGCTGAATTCCAGAGGAAATACCATGAGAAAATTCGTCGGTCTGTTGTTGCTCGGCCTCGCGCCGGTCGCCTGGAGCGCGGCTGCCGAGCCGCAGGGCGCGGCGCCGGCCGTGGTCGTCATCAAGGACGCCACGATCCTCACCGTCAGCCACGGCAACATACCCAAGGGCTCGATCCTGATCCGCAACGGCAAGATCGCGGAGGTGGGACCCAATGTCGCCGTGCCCCAGGGGGCGACGGTGATCGATGCCGCGGGCATGTACGTGATGCCGGGGATCGTCGATCCCCACAATCACATCGGCATATCCGGCGGCGTCAACGAGGGCAGCCTGGCGGTCACCTCGATGGTGAGCATCGAGGACGTCATCGACCCCACGGACATCAACATCTACCGCGACCTGGCGGGCGGGGTCACCACCACCCATACCCTGCACGGCAGCGCCAATCCCATCGGCGGGCGCAACGCCGTCATCAAGCTGCGCTGGGGCAAGGACGCCAAAGGGCTGCTGTTCGAGGGCGCCAAGCCGACCCTCAAGTTCGCCCTGGGCGAAAACGTCAAGCGCAGCACCGGCACGCCCCCGCGCTACCCGAGCACGCGCATGGGCACGGCCGACGTGATCCGCGACGCCTTCATCCGGGCGCGCGAGTACATGAAGCAATGGGACGAGTACAGGAAGCGCTCGGCCGCCGGCGACAAGACCGCCGTCGTGCCGCGCCGCGACCTGGAGCTCGAGGCGATCGCCGAGGTCCTGCGCGGCGAGCGCCTGGCCTTCGTCCACACCTATCGCGCGGACGAGACCCTGATGGCGATCCACCTCGCCGAGGAGTTCGGCTTCAAGATCCGCTCGTTCATCCACGTCCTCGAGGGCTACAAGGTGGCCAAGGAGATCGCGGCCCACGGCGCGGTCGGCTCGACTTTCTCGGACTGGTGGGCCTACAAGGTCGAAGCCTACGACGCCATCCCGTACAACGCCGCGATCATGCTGCGCAAGGGCGTGCTCGTCAGCCTGAATTCCGACAGCGCCGAGGAGGCCCGGCACCTGAACCAGGAGGCCGCCAAGTGCATGAAGTACGGCGGGCTCAGCGAGCAGGAAGCCCTGGCGCTGATCACCATCAATCCGGCCAAGGAGCTCTCGATCGACAGCCGCGTGGGCTCGATCGATCCGGGCAAGGACGCCGACCTGGCGATCTTCAACCACCACCCCCTGAGCATCTACGCCACGGTGCAGAAGGTCCTGATCGACGGCGAGGTGTACTTCGACGTCCAGAAGGACCTGGAGATGCGCAAGCGCATGGAGGCGGAGCGCAAGGCGCTCGAGGCGCGCGACCAGAAAGCCGGCGGGCCGCCGACGGACCGCCGCAAACCCGGCGCCGCCGCGCCCGACGCTCCGGTTTCCGCACCGCAAAACCACTGAGGAGGAAACATGAACAGGAGACTGCACAGCACCATGACCATGGCGGCGGGCGCCGTGCTGCTCATCGCGGCGCTGTCGCTCTCGGGGGCGGAAAACCGCGCATTCGTCATCCGCGACGCCAAGGTGTACACCCTATCGTCGGCGGGCACACTGGAACGCGCTTCCGTGGTCGTCGCCGACGGCAAGATCGTGGACGTCGGGACGAACGTCCGGGTACCCGCCGGCGCCCAGGTCATCCAGGGCAAGGGACTCGAGGTCTATCCCGGGATGGTGAATGCCTGGAGCACGATCGGCCTGACGGAGATCCCGTCGGTCGAAGTGACCGTGGACACGACCGAGCAGGGCGACTACAAGCCGCACATCGAGGCGTTCCGCGCAATCCACGTCGAGAGCGAACACATCCCCGTGGCCCGCGTCAACGGCATCACGGCGAGCATCAGCGCGCCTGCGGGCGGCGTGATCAGCGGCCAGGCGGTTTTGATGCACCTGGCCGGCTGGACCATCGACGAGATGGCCATCCTGCGCTCGGCCGGGACCGTGATCAATTTCCCGTCGCTCGGCGCCGGAGGCGGGCGCGGCGCGGGGGGCGGCGGGGCGCCGGCCGGCCAGGCGCGCGGGCAGGCGTTCGCCGAGCAGCGGCGCGAATACGAAAGGCGCGTCAAGGAACTCGCGGAATGGTTCGAGCGCGCGCGCCACTATGACCGCGCTCTCCAGGCCAATCCCGCCATGAAGCGCGACCGCGTGCTCGAAGCCCTCGTTCCGGTGGTCAAGGGCGAGCGCATGGTCCTGCTGCGCGCCGAGTCGGCGCGCGACATCCGCAACGCCGTCGAGTTCGCGAAGAAGGAAAAACTCAAGTTCGTGATCGTCGGCGGGCGCGACGCCGTCCAGGCAGCCGATGTTCTCAAGAAAGAGAACGTCGGCGTGATCCTGGGATCGATCTACACGCTGCCGACGCGCGAGGACGATCCCTATGACGCGCGCTACACCGTGCCGGCGCAGCTGGCCAAGGCCGGGGTCAAGTTCGCGCTGACCTCCCCCAGCCCGTCCGACACCAGGAACCTGCCCTACGAGGCGGGCATGGCGGTCGCGTGGGGCCTGCCGCGCGAAGAGGCGCTCAAGGCCGTGACGCTCTATCCCGCCGAGCTGCTCGGCGTCGCCGACAGGTTGGGAAGCATCGAAAAGGGCAAGATCGCGGATCTGGTAGTGACCGACGGCGATCTGCTCGAGCTGAAGACCCAGGTGAAGAACGTCTTCATCGCCGGGCGCAATATCAGCCTCGACAGCAAGCACACGCGCCTGTACCAGGAGTACATCGCAAGGCCGTGAGCCTCGCGGGAATCGAATAGGTTCGGGGCCGGCGTTTTCTGCCGGCCCTGCCGGGGCTTGGTTGATCCACGCTCGCCTTTCCGGGGGTTCGCCTGCGGCTCACCCCCGGCTACCCGCTGCCGTGCCTCCGGCACTGCGGCTTCGGACATCGGTGCAATGTTGGAATTCGGCATCACCGATTCTGCGGGCTGCGCTTTCTGGCGACCCTCCGGGGCCGTGTCCGTCCCGGAGGGACGGAAGCTGGTAGCTCCGGGTGAGCCGAAGGCGAACCCGGAGACAAGCGGACAACGGAACGACAAAGCCCCGAAGGGCCGACAGAAAAACCGCACGCAATCGATTTCTGCCGGCCCTCCGGGGCTCGGCCGATCGACACGATCCTTTCCGGGGGTTCGCCTGCGGCTCACCCCCGGCTGATATGGAGTGACCGGTCAATACCTAATTTGAATCTCCGTTAACGGCCTCTCGCTTCTGGCTCCTTTGCGCCGGCCAGGCGCAGCGAATGAAAACAGGGGTCGAGAACTGGCTGCTT
>CAZHQK010000134.1:0-1719 GCA_964534795.1 uncultured Acidobacteriota bacterium | reverse complement strand
GAGGAGCTCGTTCAGGAAACCTTCGTGCGGGCCTGCCGTAAACTGGATTCGATGCGAGACGAGCGGCATCTGGCGGCATGGCTTTTCGGGATCACCCGCAACGTGGTGCGGGAAGCGATCCGGCGCAAGGCAGGCCGTCGGGAGGCGGTGAGCCTCGAGGAGGTGCCGCGCGGCGACCGGCAGGATCCGGCGGGCGGCCCGGACACGCCGGTGCTGAGCGGTGAGTTACGGCGCGAGATCGGCGGCGCGCTGGCGAGCCTGCCCGAGGAAATGCGCGAGGTTTTCGTCCTCAAGGTTATGTTGGGAATGGGGTACCGAGATATCAGCCGTGTGACGGGATCGTCGGTCGGCAAGCTCAAGACCGACCTGCACCGCGCGCGGCTGCATCTGCGGCGGCGGCTCCTCCGATATATGGGCGCGGATTTCCGGGGCGTGGGAGGTGAGTCGTGAAGTGTCGGCGTGTGCTTTCACTTCTCGAAAGCTATCATGACGGCGAGCTCGGCAGGCGCCGGGCCGATCGCGTGCGCGCGCACATGGCCGCCTGCAGTTCGTGCGCGCGGCAATTCGAACTCCTGGAGAAGGAATCGCGTCTCTTCCGGCGTTACGTGGAGGCCCTCGAGGGCGAGCTTCGCCTGCAGCCCGAGGCCTGGGACAAACTGAGGGCCGCCATGGGCGAAGCGGAGGCGCGTACGCGCGCCGGCCGCCTGCCGGGCATCTTCTGCCGGCTGCCGCTGCCGGCGGCTCGCCAGATCGGGCTGGCCGCGGCCGTGGCCGTCATTTCCGTGGCCGCGACCCTCGTGGCGGTCCGCTTCCACCCGTGGGCGGGCAGGGGGCCTGCCGAGCCTGAGGTCCTGCAGAGCGAGGCCCAGTCGGCCGGCACCGGGCAGCGGAGCCTCGAAAGCGCGCTGGCGTCGATCAGGCGGGCCGAGCAGGAGTACCAGCAGGCGATCCGGATCCTGAGCGAGATCGTCGAGAAGCGCAAGCCCTCGCTCGATGCCGGCCTGGTGGCCGAGTTCGAGCGCAACCTGCGCGCGATCGATCAGGCGATCGAAGCCACGCGGGCGGCCTATTATGCCCGTCCTTCCGATCCCGACCTTGCGATTTTCATGCTGGCGGCATACAGCCGGAAGGTGGAGCTGCTTGAAGAGCTGGCTTCCTGATCGCCTGCCTGCCGCCGCCTTGACATTTCCCCGTATTGACCTAAGATAAGCCGACGACCGGGTGGGCCGTTAGCTCAGGCGGCAGAGCATCTGCCTTTTAAGCAGAGGGTCGCTGGTTCGAGTCCAGCACGGCTCACCACAGCATTCCGCCCGAGGCATCCATTGCCCAATCCCGGTGATCGCCCGGTACGCGGACGCCCGGTTTGAGCGATAATGAAGCGAGGGTGATCGCCGTTCGGCCATGCCCCGACGAGGGGCTGACCGTGGAACAGATCGGCTGCGAGATCGACGGGCTGCTGGGCGCGGGATTCGAGCCGTCGGATATCGCCGTGCTGTCGCTGCGCGGTGCCGCCGAACGCGGATCCATCGTGCACAGGCGGGCCATCGGCCCGCACCGGCTCGCGCGCGCTCATGACGAGCAGGCGGGCTCGAATGTCGTGGTGGAGACCTTTCTGCGCTTCAAGGGTCTGGAGCGCCCGGCGGTCATCGTCACGGACTTGAATTTGGCGATAGGCAAGCCCGACTACCGGAAGCGCATGTACATCGCATTGACCCGGGC
>CAZHQK010000133.1:0-1893 GCA_964534795.1 uncultured Acidobacteriota bacterium | reverse complement strand
CCCGACGGCCGCTGTCCATGCGCAATCGCGGGCGATATCGAAATTGCGGCGGCGACGCCGTGGCGCACGAGCCTTTCGAACGGAGGCACATCGGCATGGAGGTGCGCGACTCGGTCTTCCTTCCCGCCCATGCCTTCCCCTCAATGGATCGGGTGCGCGGCGCCTGCCGCTTCTGCGCCTGCGCCGGCGAGCTGAACCCGAAACGAGCCGATGCTCGAGGGAACAGCCGCAGACGCGCAGGGCTTTGTTCCGCCCGCAGCGGCCGAGCCGCATATAGCCCGCGCGGCTGCGGTCTCAGTCCTCCGTGCTGCATGCGGTGCAGCGGAGCTTGGACTGCATGATATCGAGAATCTCGTCATCGATGCGCATCATGCCCCGCTTGGCGAGACGCCCCAAATTGCCGAGGGAGGAAGCGCCGTCGCGGCCGACGATGCCGTCGGTGTGCGGGATCGTGACGCCCGCCAAGGCGAGGCTCGCCGCGCGGAAGGCGGCGTCGACGCCCGTCATCGTCTTGAGGCTGCATCCGATCTTGGCGCCGTCGCAGATAATTCCCGCGAGATTGCCGACGATATTGGTCGTGGCGCTCGACATCTCATCGGGTCCGCCGCCTTCCAGATAGACGATGGCACACGCCACGCCGATTCCGCCCGCGATGGCGGCGCCGCACATCGCCGACAGAGCCCCGAGCTGCTGCGTAACGCCCGAGGTCACCAGGCAGGACAGGGCCAGCGCCTCGTCCAGGCGATCGATAGGAACGCCGAGGTGTCGGCCCCACAGAGCAACGGGCACGGATGCGGTGATTCCCTTGTTGCCCGAGCCGGCCAGAGACATCACGATCATCTCCTCGCCGCACATGCGGGCATGCACCCCGGCCGCCACCAGCCGCCCGATGCGAGTGAGGGCGTCGGTCTCGAGAGGAGACAAGAAGCCGGGAGGCATGAGCGACAAGCCGTGTTCGCAGATGGCGATGTTGTCATTGGCGCTCCGCCTGAGGAACTCGCGGTCCGACGGCGCCGCCGAACGCGCGACAGCGATTGCTTCGGAAAACGACAGGGAGGCTGCATAAAGGCGAGCATCCGCGGTCTTATCTTCAAATCCCGCGGCCGCTTCGAAGATCGTGCGGCCATCGCGTTCGACGCGCATGAGACGAGTGTGCTCCATCTCAATAACGGCCCGGCCGCTTCCCGATTCCCGTTCCACCGTCACGTCGATGTACAGTTGCATCCGCCCGCGATCGACTTCCACTGCAAGCGCTCCGGCATCGATCAGCCGCTTTGCTCCCGCTACGATGTCCGCGGTCACGAGGCGGAAGCACTCGAGCTTGTACGACGGATCGGGCAAGAGGGCGCCGAGGCCCAGAGCCCAGAGAATGCCGCTGCGGCGATCGGTGCCGGGGATGCCGACCGCGTAGCAGTTTTTGTAAATCCGCGGATCACAGACGAGGGCGACTCGGCGGATCGGGCCGCGCGCCTGGCCCGCTGCCGTCGCTGCTGCATAGGCGATGGCTGCCGGCTCGGTGCATCCGAGCGCCGGGCACCATTCCGCTTCGAGAAATTCGGACAATGTCATTTCATCCTCCCCGCGACCGTATGGGCAACCCTGTCAGCATAGCACTTCGATTGAGACACGGGCAGGCATGGGAGCCGTCGTCACCGGTGCTCCGCTGCCGGAAAAGCAATGATCGGCACCCCGAAGGGGCGCAATCGGATGGTGCCAGCTTTTTGCTCGGGTCGGACGGCGCCGGCACCGCGTCCGGGGACCGGCGCTGCCTGGCCCCCGCGCGCGTCCTCGCGAACGGTACGCCGCATTCCGTGCTATTCTTAGCCGGTTGCCATTAGTATAGGTCGCGCAACCCGCCGTGCCCAGCGGCCGCCCCTGCGGCGGCCGCTGGGC
>CAZHQK010000132.1:0-24705 GCA_964534795.1 uncultured Acidobacteriota bacterium | reverse complement strand
CTTCGGGACCATCGCTTTCGTGGTGCTCGTCGCCGGTTTCGTGCCGGGCATCTTTGCCGGCAACATGGGGCTGGTGCCGCGGCTGGTGTGCGCGGCCGGCGTCGGGGTTTTCGGCATGCTGTTCACGGCGGTGGCGGCGCGCATCGTGGGCATCGTGGGCGTATCGTCGCAGCCGACCTCGGGAATCGCGCTCATCACGCTGCTCGGCGTCGCCTCGGTTTTCGCGGCGGCCGGCTGGTCGGACCTTTCGGCACGGGCCGCCGTCCTCACGGTGGGCACGATCGTCGCCATCGCGGCCTCGAAGGCCGGCGACATCTCGCAGGACCTCAAGACCGGCTATCTCGTGGGTGCGACGCCGGCGCGCCAGCAGTTCGGCCAGCTGATCGGTGCCTCGTTCGCCTGCTGGGCGGTAGCGGCGACGGTCATCCTGCTGGGCACGGCCTATACCTTCGGATCCAAGGAAATCCCGGCGCCGCAGGCGACCCTGATGAAGACCATCATCGAGGGAGTGCTCTCGGGCGAACTGCCCTGGCGCTTGGTGCTGACCGGGGTGGGGGTTTCCCTGTGCGGCATCCTGTGCGGTGCGTCGGGCCTGGCGTTCGCCATCGGCGTGTATCTGCCCCTTTCGTCGATGGGCGCCATCTATGTGGGCGGATGCGTGCGTGCGCTGGTCGAGCGGCGCCGGGAGGGCCGGGAGAAGCCCGGGAGCGATCCCGGCATTCTGGCGGCCTCGGGACTGGTGGCCGGCGAGGGCCTGGCGGGTGTGCTGGTGGCGGCGCTGGTCGCCGCCAGGGTGGCGCCGCGCGCCATGGAACCGCGCATATCGGGCGTCGCAGGCGAGCTCGCCGCAGTCGCAGCGATCGCGGCCGTCTGCTGGTTCCTCTACCGCGCCGGCCTCAGCCGCGAAAACCGGCGGCCGGCGCAGGGCGCTCAGGCGCCGCCGCGGCGCGCATAGGCCATGTAGGGCGTATCCCAGACCGTCGCCACGCGGCCCGAAGAGTCGAGGGCGATCAATCCCGCCGACGCCGGCGCCCGCGTCTCGATTTCGGCCAGCACCTCGGCGGCCGCCGCTTCGAGCGGGCTGCCCTGCGCGACCAGATCGCAGAGGCGCTTGGCTGAAAGCAGCACCATGATGCGCTCGCCGACCCCGGTCATGGAGACCCCCGCCTGTCTCGTGCAATAGGTGCCCGCGCCGATGATGGGGGAATCCCCGACGCGGCCCGGATAGCATTGCCCGGTGCCGCCCGTGGAAGTGCCGGCAGCCAGGTTGCCGCCGTCATCCAACGCCACGCACCCCACCGTGCCCAGCCGCGGATTTTCCTTCCTCCAGGACTCGGCCATGCGCGCGTAATCCAGCTTGCGGCAGGCGTCGTTCAGATGCTCCTGCCAGTAGGCGATCTTCGGCGGGGTGGCGACCACCGACGCTTCGTGGCCGAGCCTGAGAGCCAGCTGCAAAGCCGGCACTCCCGTGAGCATGACGTGGGCGTCCTGCTCGAGCAGATAGCGCGCGAGCCGGATCGGGTTCTTGAGGTACGGCACCTGGGCGACGGCGCCGGCGCGGCCGTCGCCGCTCATGATGCTGGCATCCATGCGCGCCACGCCGTCGGCCTGGAGATAGCTGCCCGTGCCCGCATTGAGCAGCGGTTCGTCCTCGAGATGCATGACGGCCGCCTCGACCGCATCCAGCGCGCCGCCGCCGCGCTCGAGGACCTTCCAGCCGGCGTCGGCCGCGCGCTCGCAGGCCGCCGTGCGCAAGACCTGCTCCTCGGCCGATACCGCCCCGCATCCTCCGTGTACGATGAGTGCCCGCATCGGTCCATTGCCCTCCATGCCGGATACCTCGGTTTTCCGTTGCGCTTCCCGTGCTGCAGAAGCGAGGCTAATGGTGTCCGCAGCGGGATTTTTTTTCAAGCGGGGAGGCGAAGGGCATGCGCACGCGCTTTCGCTGCGTGACGCGGCGCGCGGCCTGTGCTAAGTTTTCCCGCATGAAACTCCGCCTGTACGACACCTATACGCGCAGCGTGCGTGAGTTCGAGCCGCTCCGGCCCCCGGAGGTCGGGATGTACGCCTGCGGGCCTACGGTCTACGATTACGCCCACATCGGAAACCTGCGGACCTACATATTCGAGGACATCCTGCGGCGCGTGCTCGAGTTCAACGGCTACCGCGTCAAGCACGTCATGAACATCACCGACGTCGGGCACCTGACGAGCGACGCCGACACAGGCGAGGACCGCATGGAGAAGGGCTCGCGGCGCACGGGGAAGTCGGCCTGGGAGATCGCCGAGCTCTATACGGAAGAGTTCCGCAAGGATCTCCGGCGCCTCAACATCCTCGAGCCCACCATATGGTGCCGGGCGACGGATCACATCGCCGAGCAGATCGAAGCCATCCGGCGCATCGAGGAACGGGGCTTCACCTACCGGACCTCCGACGGGATCTACTTCGACACCTCGAAGCTCGAGGACTACGGCTACCTGGCGCGCCTCGATGTCGCCGGCCTGCAAGCCGGCTCGCGCATCGACATGGGCGAGAAACGCCACGCGACCGATTTCGCCCTGTGGAAATTCAGCCCTCCGGGCCAGAAGCGGCAGATGGAGTGGGACAGCCCGTGGGGGGTGGGCTTCCCGGGCTGGCACATCGAATGCTCGGCGATGTCGGCCAAGTATCTGGGCGAGTTCTTCGACATCCATTGCGGGGGAGAAGACCACATCACCGTGCACCACTCCAACGAGATCGCGCAGGCCCAGGCATGCTACGGCACGCGCCTGGCGAATTTCTGGCTGCACGGCTATTTCCTGCAGATCGGCGACGCCCGCATGGGGAAGTCGGAGGGCAATTTCCTGCGCCTGCAGGATCTGATCGACCGCGGCTACGATCCGCTGGTGTGGCGCTACTTCTGCCTGGGAGCCCACTACCGCACGAAGCTCAATTTCAGCTTCGAGAGCCTGGACGCGGCGGCGGCCGCGCTGGATCGCCTGCGCGCGCTCGTCTACGACTGGGGGGAGCCCGGCGAGGCGGATCGCGATTTCATGGAAAGATTCCGTTCCTTCGTCAACGACGACCTCAACATGCCGCGCGCACTGGCCCTGGCCTGGGATCTGACCCGAAGCTCGGCGCCCGCCGCCGCGCGCAAGGCCACGGTCCTCGAATTCGACCGGATCCTGGGCCTCCGGCTGTCGGAATGGGAGCCGCAACGCGCGAGCGTGCCGCCCGAGGTGGAGGCGCTCGCGGAGGAACGCCGCCGGGCACGCAGCGAGAGGCGCTGGAAGGACGCCGACGCCTTGCGCGAGCGTATCCGCGCCGCCGGCTGGGAGATCGAGGACACCCCCGAAGGCCCGCGCCTGAGACCGGCCGCAAGGCGCTGATCGGCTTCGGGATGGCAATGCCCGGGGCATGCGCCTGACGGTGCCGTCCGGCGGCACGCGCCGCCGGTCTTTCTCGGCGGGAGATCCGGAGAAAAAAGGCTTGACAAGGGCATGAATGTAATATTGTATGTAATCGCATATGTCGTCGAAGCTGGGGATCGAGAGGTCCCAAGATTCAAAAAATTGGTTTATTATTGAAAAAGGATCGGACCATGCGTGCTGAAGATTTCTTCATCGTCGACTGCGAAGCCCATGTCATGCCGTGGGAGTTCCGGAAGCACATCGGATACTATCCGGCGAGCGCGTACTTTTCCAAGCCGCAGGAGTCGCCGACCGGCAAATGGTGGAACACCAATCCGCTCACCAAGGAGCGGCGCGAAAAACCGTCGGACTGGACGGCCGAGATGCTCATCAAGGCGATGGACGAGGCCGGAATAGACAAGGCCTGCATGTTGAGAGAATCCTTCCTCAATATGTCCTACAACGCCATTCCCTGTTCCACCAACTATCACACCATCGAGGCCATGAACAAGTATCCCGATCGCATCATCGGGTGCTCCAATGTCGGCCCCCATCTGATCCGCGGCGTGCGCAACGCCATCAAGGAACTGGAAATCCTGCACACGGAGTTCGGATTCAAGTGCACCAAGGTCTACTCGCCCGAGGATGCAGGGCCGTTCAATCACCCCGACATGTTCCCGTTCTACGAGAAGTGCCTCGAGCTGGGCGTCGCGGTATTCATACACACCGGCTTTGCCGTCGGCGGCCATTCCGAGTATTGCCGGCCCATACTGCTCGATAACATCTGCCTGGCGTTTCCGGAACTCAAGATCGTCGCCTACCATTTCGGCTGGCCCGAGAGCGACGTCCTGAACGCGCTGGCCTGGAAGCACCGCAACCTGTACGTCGGTATGAGCGGAATGCTGGGGCCGTGGTATTACGCCCCCATGAAGCTGGCGCACATAGTAGGCTCGGTGATGAACATCCTGGGGGGAAGCGAGAAGTTGATCTTCGGCACGGATTGGCCCGCATCTCCGGCGGATCTTTCGGTCCAGGCCGTCCTGAACCTCGAGATCCCCGAGGAGTTGCAGAAGGGATACGGCTATCCTCCCATCACGGATCAGGATCGGGCCAACATGCTGGGGCTGAATCTGGCCAAGATGTTGAATATCGAGGTCCCGCCGAAATACAAGAGGTGGGTCCAGAACTAGGAGCTTACCGCATGAAAGAGCAGGCTGAATCCCGCCAGAATCCGCGCAGGAGTCTGACTGAAATGGCCTATCGTAGGATCAAGGAAATGATGTTGAACTACGATATTGTCCCGGGGCAGCGGCTGATATTCAGCGATCTCGCCAAGCGGCTCAATGTCAGCCGCACACCGGTGAACAATGCTCTGAGCATCCTGGCGAGCGAGGGATTCCTCGATTTCGTTCCCAACCAGGGATACACCGTCCATCAGATCACGCAGGAAGAGGCCATCTGGCTTTACGAGTTGAGGGAGATCATCGAGCTGGGCGCCATCGATAGAGCCATCGAAAAGGTCACGCCCGAAAAGCTCGAGATCCTGAAAAGGCAGAAGCAGCTCTACGAGAAATCGGTGATCGAGAATGTGAGCCGCGGCAGGTTCATACTCGACCAGGAGTTTCACGCCGGCTATGTCCAGATGGCCGAGAATCCTCATCTGACGGCGTATTTCCGTGAGGTGTACCAGCGCATCTTTCTCCGGCACCGCATCGAGGGCCTGCCTGCCGGCCGCGCCAGCGAGGTCGTCAAGGAGCACAGGGATATCTACGATGCGATCTGCCAGAGGGACGCGAAGAAGGCGCGGCAACTGATCAAGCACCACATCAAGGCGGGAAAGGAATACATCTTTTCTTCCATCTTCGCCAAGACGGACGAGATGGAGCCGATCCATCTGGGCAGGCCCCGTATTCCCCTGGGGGTGGGGCTGTCGTGACGCCGCAGGCCGGCCCCTTGTGCGATCCGGGACCGTGTTGCGGAAGACGCGCCTGAGCGCGCGGCATCGGCGCTCTCGGCATGATGTCGCATCGCCGCCCGCGGGAGCTGCAACCGGGGCCGGACAATCCAGGAACTGCCGTGAATCTTTCGCAGGGGAATCAGCGTGCCGATTCGGGCCGCGGCGAGTCGGACATGTCGGGCTATCTGGCCGGACTGGCGCACAGTATCGCCGCGAGCAGCCTGGAGGGCGAACTGTGCCGCGAAGTGCGCCGGCACCTGCTCGATGCCGCGGCGGCGGCGCTGCTGGGCAGCCGCGGGAAAGCCTTCGAGGATCTGGCCCGGCTCTGCTGCGCCGCGACTGTCTCCTGCAACCGCTCCGCAAGCGGCGTTCCGGGCAGCAACCTGCTCGACGCCGCCATGCTCTGGTCGTTCGCCATTCACAGCTCCGTGTTCGAGGACGGATCGCGCGAGGGGGCCTGCCATCCGGCGGCCGTCGTCGTGCCGGCGGTGGCGGTTTTCTCGGAAGGGAAGGATTGGCCGGCGGTCGAGCGGGCGATGATAGCGGGCTACGACGTCATGGTTCGTGCGGCGCGCGCCGGCAACCCCGGCTTTACGCTGCGCGGCTTCCACCCCACGGCCGTAGCCGGGCCCCTGGGTGCCGCGGCCGCGGCCTCGCTGCTGCTCGGGCACGATCGGCGCGCGACGCAGAGCGCGCTGGCTCTGGCCGCCATGGGCGGCGCCGGGTTCATGTTTTGCTTCCGCGCCGGCGAGACACAGCCTCTGCAGGTCGCATGGTCGGTGCGCAACGGACTGGCGGCTGCCCTCATGGCGGGTGCCGGCTACTGCGGCCACCCGCGCATCCTGGAAGAAGCTTTCTACCCGGCGCATCTGGGAAGCGGGCCGGCCGTGCCGCCGGACCTTCCGCTGCGCTACGGGTACGCGATTCAGGGATGCTATCTCAAGCCCTACCCGGGCTGCCGCCACCTTCATCCTGCGATCGACGCCCTGGCGCAGATTCTTTCCGGAACTCGCATCGATCCGGTCGAGGTGAAATCCGTGCGGGTTGGGACCTACCGCGTCGCGCTGGAAACCGAGATCGAAACGCTCGGCGGCAGGGGCGATGCCTATTTCAATATCCCGTATGCCCTGGCGGCGCGCCTGGTCCTGGGCAGGAGCGATTGGGATTCGTTCGATCCCGTGCACTTCTCCGACCCCGCGATTGTCGAACTGATGGGGAAGGTGAGCATCGCGGTCGATCCCGAAATCGACAGCGCCTATCCGGATGAGAGGGGCTCCATCGTGGAGATCTGCACCGCGGGCGGGAGCAGGCACGCGGCGAGGGTGCGGCTTCCCCTGGGAGAACCCGAAAACCCGCTGCCGGATTCGTTCCTCCTCGACAAGCTGCGCCGATCGGCCGGCGGCCTTCTCACCGAGGAGGAGACCGGACGCATCGAATCCCTGCTGCGGCCGGCCGGCCCTGCGGATCCCCCCGGGCCGCTGTTCGCCATTGCTTGCCGCGCCTGCTCGAGGCGGCAGGGAGCTGCGAGATGAAACGCGAGGAATGGGAAGAGCTGCTGGCTCTGGATTACCGGAATCGAGGCCGGAGGAAAGCCCGGTTTTATTCGGACTCCAGGATCGAGCTGCACGATCTGTACGATGCGGATCGCCTGCAGCGGTCGGGCTTCGACCCTGAAAGGGATCTCGGCTTCCCCGGCGCTTTTCCCTACACGCGCGGCATCTATCCCGCCATGTATCGGGCCGATTTCTGGATCATGGGCCAGTACTCGGGATTCGGCAACCCGGAGGCGACCAACGAGAGATTCAAGTACCTCCTGTCCAAGGGCCAGACGGCCCTGGCGCTGGCACTGGACCTGCCGACGCAGCTGGGCCTCGATTCGGACCATGAGCTTGCGGACGGCGAAGTCGGCAAGGCCGGGGTATCGATCAATTCGCTGCAGGACATGGAGGATATCTTCGACGGCATCCCCCTCGATCAGCCGCGCCAGATCTTCACCACGGCCAATGCGATCGGCCCGATCATGCTGGCGCTCTTCCTCGCGCTCGGAGAAAAGCAGGGGATCGATCCGTCGCGGTTCACCGTCGTGCTGCAAAACGACATCCTGAAGGAGTTCGTCGCCCGGGGTACGTACATCTTTCCTCCGACGCCGTCGCTCAAGTTTGCCATCGACGCCGTGGAGTACTGCACGCGCCGTCACCCGCACTTCAAGCCGATCGTGGTCTGCGGATCGCACATGAGGCAGGGCGGGGCCACGGCCGTCCAGGAAGTGGCCTTCAGCCTCTCGAACGCCAGGGCCTACATCGACGAGGCCGTCGCGCGCGGCCTGCAGGTGGACGATTTCGCGCCCTCCATGGAATGCCAGCTTTCGGTTCCCATGAACCTGTTCGAGGAGATCGCGAAATACAGAGCCTTCCGCCGCATGTGGGCCCGCATGCTGCGCGAGCGCTACGGCGCCCGCAGGCCCGAGAGCATGCAGTGCTTCATACGCGTCTATACCACGGGCTATACGATGACGGCCCAGCAGCCGCTCAACAACATCGTGCGCGTCGCCATCGAGGCCCTGGGGGCCATTCTGGGAGGCGCGCAGAGCCTGTCGACGAACGCCATGGACGAGGTGCTGTGCATTCCCAGCCGGGAGGCGGCCCACGTGGCGCTCATGACGCAGCACATCCTCGCGCACGAGACCGGCATCGCCGATGTCGTGGATCCGCTGGGCGGCTCGTACTACGTCGAGTCCCTCACGAATGAAATCGAAGCGGGCGCCCGGGAGCTGATGGACGAGATCGATCGCCGGGGAGGCGCGCAGAAGGCCATCGAAGACGGCTTCTACCAGAAACTCATGCGCAAGGCTGCGGCCGACTACCAGCGGGAGATCGAATCCGGGGAGCGCGTGATCGTGGGCCTGAACCGGTTCCGCGAGGAAAAGGAGGAGATCCGGATCGAATCCTTCGAAGTGGACGAAGGCGTTCAGGAAAGAGCGATCGAGCGGCTCCGGCGGACGAGGGCGGGCCGCGACGACGCGAGAGTCCGGAGCTGCCTCGAGTCGCTGGAGAGTGCCGCGCGGCAGGGACGCAACACGGTTCCCGCGCTGATCGATTGCGTACGCGCTTACGCCACGATCGGCGAGATGTGCGAGACCCTGAGCCGCGTCTGGGGAAGATACCAGGAGAGCCCCACATGGTTATGAAGCGAGCGCGCCGCATCCCGCGCGTGCTGGTGGCCAAGATCGGTCTGGACGGGCACAGCCGCGGCGCCCAGGTGGTGGCCCACGGCCTGCGGGACGCCGGCATGGAGGTCATCTATACCGGGATCCGGCAGACGCCCGCGGCCGTGGCGCGGGCCGCCGTCCAGGAGGATGTGGACGTGATCGGCATTTCCTCCATGGTCGGCGCCCACCTGGCGATCATGAAGAAGCTGCGCAAGGAGCTGGAAGCCTTGAACGCGACCGATATCCCGGTGATCCTGGGCGGGATCATTCCGCAGAAGGACTACGACGCCCTGCGGGCGCTGGGCGCCGGCGCCATTTTCCCGCCGGGCTCCAAGGTGAGCGATATCGTCGAGTATATCCGCGGAGTTGTCCGATGACGTCATGGACTCTGGAAGTACCCGGAACATTGGCCGGCAGCAGTTTCGAAGAACTTCGGCTGTCGGGAACGCGCTGCGACCGGTGCGGGCGGACGTTCTTTCCCGCGAGAAGGAACTGCCCCCGCTGCCTGGACGATCGCCACACGCGCCCGGTGGCCCTGGCGGGCGAGGGAATCCTGCATTCCTTCTCGCTGGCCAATGTCGCGCCGCCGGGCTTTACGGTGCCGCACGCGCAGGGATACATCGACCTGGCGGAGAACGGCCCGCGCATATTTTCCGTGCTTGCCGACTACGGGGACGGGTCCCGCCTCTCTGTCGGATGCCCGATGGTGTTGAAGATCGTCGAGCTGGGCAGGGATAAGGACGACCGGGTGATCGTCGGATACCGGTTCCGGCCCGCTTGAGCGGACCCAAGGAGGAGGGCGTGAGAGATACCTACGTGCTCGGAGTCGCCATGACCCGGTTCGGGAAACTTCTCGACCGGAGCCTGAAAGACATGGCCTATGAAGCGGTGTGGGATGCCATCCGGGATTCGAACATCGATCCTCACGACATCGGCATCGCATTCGTCGGCAACGCCTATGCCGGCTTGATCACCGGCCAGGAATCCATCCGGGGCCAGGTCATGCTCAGGGAAGTCGGGCTCAACCGGATACCCATCATCAATGTCGAGAATGCCTGCGCTTCCGGCTCGACGGCGTTCTATCTGGCCCGCTCGGCCGTGGCTTCGGGCCAGGCCGATCTGGCCCTGGCCCTGGGGGCGGAAAAGCTTTTCTGCGACGATACCGGCAAGAGCCTGAAGGCCCTGGCGACGTCGTCGGATATCGAGATCGAAGGCCGCATGGGGATCGTCTTCGCCGGGATATACGCGATGCGCGTGCGCGCGCACATGGCCCGCTACGGACTGACGCGGGAGCAACTGGCCGAAGTGGCCGTCAAGAACCACGACCACGGCGCCCTGAATCCGCGCGCCCAGTACCGCAACCGGGTATCCGTCGAGGAAGTGCTCAATTCCAGGATGATCGCCGATCCGATCACGCTGCTGATGACCTGCCCGATGGGCGACGGTGCCGCCGCCGCGATCATCGGAACCAGGGAGGCGGCTGAGCGGATGGGGAAGCGGCCGGTGCGGATCGCCGCGTCCGTGCTGGGAAGTTTCGGCTACCCCGACAGGGACGAGCCCGGCATCGTGGCTCGGGTCGCGCGACAGGCCTACGAAGCGGCCGGCATCACGGCCGCGGACATACAGGTCGCCGAGGTTCACGACGCGGTCGCCCCGGTCGAGCTTTTCCTTTACGAAGAGCTCGGATTCTGCGGCCCGGGCGAGAGCGGGCGCATGATCGACGAGGGTGCGACCCGGCTGGGCGGGAGACTGCCGGTGAATACCTCCGGCGGGCTCAGCTCCAGGGGCCATCCCGCCGGAGCCACCGGATTGGCCCAGGTCGCAGAGATCGTGTGGCAGTTGCGCGGCGAAGCCGGCGAACGCCAGATCCGGCCCGCACCGGGCGTCGGGCTGGTAGAAAACGGCGGCGGCAACGTCGCCGGCGAGACCGCGGTCGTGGCGATACACATATTGACCGCATAGGCCGCCCGGCGCGCGGCTTTCCCGCATCCGGGATTCCGATCGAGGTTGAGCGCGGCAGGGCCGAAGTGCGCCCCGCGATAGCCTGACGCGCTGCGCCGTCAATGCCCGAAGGCCTTCAATGCAGCGCAAGTCCGTGTCGCGGGCGGACGGGTTTCTCGCTTTCAGCCGCCGGCATGCGGCCCAGGCCGGTGCCGGCGATCTTGAACCCGTCAGGGCATGCCGGGGGCAGACTGCCGAGGGATCGGAAACTCCGGATGCCGCCGGTCGCGCCCGCTGCCGTATGCGCCTGTCCCTGTGCGGCCTGTGCGCGCGTGGACGGATCCGGGGTGGCAGGCCTTGCAGGGTGTGAAGTCCTTCGTGTGATGGCACTTCTCATAGCACCAGGTCACCGTGGGTTTGCGCATGGCGCCGATGTCGGCCGCGGAAGGCGGCACCGGGTGGGCCGCGTGACAGTTCGCGCAATCCGGGATCTCGCGCTCCTCGGCGTCGCGATGCGGGACGTAGCGGTGGGGCGTGACGGTTTCGCCGGAAGGAGCCTGATAGCCGGCGGTGCGCTTGGCAAGATCGTCGAACGGCCCATGGCATGACAGGCATGCGTTCTTGCCCGTGCCTCCCTGTTGAAAGCCGGAAGCCGGAGCGAGCGGCGCTTCCGCGGACGCACGTTCCGATGAAGGCGGCACCGCGGAGGCGCGCTTCGAGGAAGCGGCGAGACATGCCAGCCCGAGCGCCAGGGCGGGGATGACCGACGCAAGCAACAGGGGATATCGTCGTGCCGTCATGGTATTCCTCCGTTCTGAGTGATGCACCTCAAGGCAAATGGTTGCCTGCGCCGCCTGCGGCCCCGCCCGCCTGCGTGCGCGCCAGCCGGTTCTTTTCGAACTCTTCCTCCAGGATCCGCTCAACCGGGACGGGGCGGAAGGGGTGAGCTTTCAGGACGCAGACGCTCCAGATCAGTGCATAGAGCGCCGTCAGGGCCAGCATCGCCAGGAAGGGAAGGCAAGCCGCCATGGTGCCGGTTATGGCGGCGCATCGGCCCAGGCCGCAGGAGATGTAGTCGTAGACCGATCCCGAAGTGGGCAGGATGCTCATCGCCTCGGCGAAGGTGAAGGACTGACAGAGCATCATGAAGAGTGCGACGGCCATGGCGGCGGCGAAGGCGCCGCCGCCGAGCCCGAATCCGGTCGTCACGGTGAGGATCACCGGGCTGGCCAGGATCACGCCCACGGAGCTCGCCAGGGCCGTGGGGAATCCCACCACGCCTTCATCGAGGTGGCGCTGCAGCCTGTCGAAAAGGTTCACGGCCGGCTAAAAGTCCGCCTCCACTTCCGCGCAGGCCGACTCGAATGCCCGCAGGGCGTATTCCATGGTTTCCTGGCGCACACTCAGGGGAGGGAGCATGCGGATGACGATCGGGTTGTTGATGGTGAACATGACCTGCACATTGTGCTTGTTCATCAGGATGGACGCGATGCGGCCGCCGACGGCTTCCTGGGCCGCCGCCCGATTGCCCACCATCTCCCGCAGGGTCTTGTCGGCCAGGTGGAATTCGATACCGATCATCAACCCGCGGCCGCGGACTTCCTTGACGACACGCGGGTATTTTGCGGCGATGCGCCTGAGCCCGGCCAGCAGGAACTCACCCTTGCGCGCCGCCTCGCGGATGAGGTCGTGGTCGAAGATATACTGCAGCGAGGCGATGCCGGCGGCGCAGGCGAGGGGGCTTTCGCCGAAGGTCACCGTGTGGTGGAAGCATGTCTCGGGTTGACCGTAGGCGGCGTTCCAGACCTCGTCGGTGCAGATGTATCCTGCCAGCTGGACGAAGCCTCCGCTGAAGCCTTTGGCGAAGACGATGACGTCGGGCACGACCTCCTCGTGCTCGCAGGCCCACATCCTGCCGGTGCGGCCGAGCCCGGTCTGGATCTCGTCGCATACGAGGTAGGTGCCGTAGCGGGTGCAGAGTTCGCGCGCGGCCTTGAGGTAGCCTTGCGGGTGAAACCGGATGCCGCCCTCTCCCTGGATCGGCTCGACAAAGAAGGCGCAGACGTCGCGGGTCTTGAGGCAATCCTCCAGGGCGTTCAGGTCGCCGAAGGGAAGATTGACGGCCGGCATGAGGGGGAACTGGTATTTCTTCCATTTTTCCGAGCCGGTGAGCGCCAGCGAGCCCGCGGTCTTGCCGTGGTAGGCGCCCATGAGCGAGGCGACGCGGGGCCGGCTGCCGCGGGCCGCCATCTTGCACAGCTTGATGGCGCCTTCGTTGGCCTCCGCGCCTCCTCCGCCGCCGGTCCACATGCGCGTGAGTTTGCCTTCCGGGGAGGTGATGGCGAGGTTCTTGGCCAGGGCGCTCGCCATGTTGTGGTAGCCGAGCGCGTAGAAGATCGGCATGGTGCGGATCTTTTCCAGCTGCTCCCAGATGAACTGGTTGCAGTTTCCCACGCCGATCGCCCCCACGCCGGCGATCATGTCGTAGTGCAGGTTTCCCTCGTCGTCCCACAGCCTGTCGTTGTCGCCGCGGACGAACATGCGCGCGGCCCCCAGCGCTTCGGCAAGCTCCAGCTTGGCGGCGTTCTGGTGCTTCATTTGAAGTTCCCGCACCTCCGCCTTGCTCAGCCGCAAGGCATCGTCGACGGTGATGAAGCCCTCGGGCAGTGATCTCGTCATCATGGTTTCCCTCCGGTGCGTACGGGCGGCCGGGCGCCGAACTCCGCCGCCCGAGAAGCCCGTGCGGGGCCGAATTCCTGCTACTCGGCGGGCGGCCTGGGCGGCGAGGTGATCACGCCTTCCTTTTCCAATTGCCGCAAGTCGTCGAGCGAATAGCCCAGCAGGCCGCAGTAGATTTCCTCGTTATGGGCGCCCAGGTAAGGAGCCGGCAGGTCGAAGCCTCCCTTGGATTCCGACAGCCTGACGGGAATATCGTGGGCGACGGCGCCCTGCACTTTTCCCAGCTCCGGGTGGATCAGGTCCACGATCATTCCCCGATGGATCAGCTGCGGGTCCGACAGAACCTCGGGAATGGTGGCCACGATCCCGCTGGCCACCCCGTGTTTCCTGACGATTTCCACGACTTCGTTCTTGCCCTTGGTCATCGTCCAGCTTTCCACCAGGGCATCCACTTCGTCAGCGTTCGCCATTCTCTGATCCAGCCTCTTGTAGCGGGGATCGTCCAGCAGATCCTCGCGCCCCATCGCTTTCAGGAGATTGGCCCAGTGGGAATCCGCCGCGCTGCATATCACGACCCAGCCGTCCTTGGCCCTGTAGGAATTGAAGGGGGTCAGGCGTATGCGGCGGTTGCCCGTGCGGATCGGGATCCCGCGCTCGACGTAGACATCGAGAGCTTCGTCCAGGAGGAAGGAGAAGAGGCCGTCCATCATGGAGATGTCGACCGTCTGCCCCTTTCCCGTCTTCTCGCGGTAGCGCAGGGCCGCCAGCAGCCCGATCATCATGTACAGGGCCGCGACCATATCTCCCGCCGCCACGCCCAGACGGACCGGGGGGCTGTCCGGGAATCCGGTCACTTCCATGACGCCGCTCATCGCCTCCACGACGGGATCGAACGCCGCCAGGTTGCGATACGGGCCGTCCTGGCCGAACCCGGAAATGGAGCAGAGAATGATGTCGGGCTTGATCTTTTTCAATTCCTGATAGCCGATCCCCAGCCGGTCCATCACCCCCGGCATGAAATTTTCCGCGACTACATCGGATATCTTGACGAGCTGCCGGAAAATCTCCTTGCCCTTTTCCGTCTGGAGATTCAGGGTGATGCTTTTCCTTCCGCGCGCCCGCTTGAGAATGCACAGGGACAGGTCGCGGGGATCCGAGCGTTCGAAGACGATGCCGCGCGGTCCGTAGTAGGGACCGTTGGCGCGCACGGCGTCCCCGCCGTCGACCTTTTCGATCTTGATGACCTCGGCCCCCAGGTAGGCGGCGATCTCCATGGCATAGGGGCCGGACAGCCATGCGGTCAGATCGAGGATGCGAATGTCTTCCAGGGGTTTCTTCATCTCACCCTCCACGTTTGCGTTTCATAGGTTGAGCACGGACGTCAGAACCCGCATTCCCGTGCGATCACCAGGTGGTGGATTTCCGATGTTCCTTCCGTGATCGAGAACAGCCGGCCGTCCCTCCAGTAGCGTTGAACCGGATACTCCATCATGTATCCGTAGCCGCCGTGGATCTGCATCGCCTGGGCCAGGATCTCCTGCAGCGTTTCGCTGCAGAAGAGCTTGACCATGGACGCCTCCTTCATGACGCGGTGCGTGGCGTCATAGAGCCGGGCCACCCGGTAGGTATAGGAGCGCATGATGTCGATTTTCATGGCCATCTGGGCGAGCTTGAAGCGCGTGACCTGGAACTCGGCGATCGGGCGGCCGAACTGCTTTCTCTCCTTGGCGTACTTCAGGCTGGCTTCATAGGCGGCCTGCGCCAGTCCCGTGGCCCGGCCCCCGTAGGTGATGCGCCCCGACATGAGCGTGTCCCGGATCTGATCGAAACCCGCGCCTTCCTGGCCGCCGATGAGGTTGGACGCCGGAACGCGGCACTCGTCGAACAGCAGTTCGCCGGTTTCGGCGGAGCGGTTGCCCACCTTCTCCAGCTTGCGCGTGACGATGAATCCGGGGGTGTCCTTCTCCACCACGAAGAGGCATACCCCATGGGCCTTGCGCTCGGGATCCACGGTGGCGGCCACGACCGCATAGTCGCAGATGGGTCCGTTGGTGATGAAGGTTTTCGAGCCGCGGATGATGTAGTGATCCCCGTCGCGTATCGCCCGGGTCTTGATGCTGGCAGCGTCCGAGCCGACGTCGGGTTCGGTCAGGGCAAAGGCGCCGATCTTTTCCCCGCGGATGGCGGGCAGGAGGATGCGTTCCTTGAGTTCCGGCGAGCCGAAATGGTAGATCGGATTGGTGGCCAGGCCGCCCTGGACCATGATGCCGGCGGCGATGCCGGCGCAGATGCGGTTGAGTTCTTCCGCGAGAATGCATTCGCAGACCTTGTCCGCGCCCCCGCCCCCGAGTTCCTGAGGATAGCGGATGCAGAGCAGGCCCATCTCTCCCATCCTGCGGAAGAGCTGCAGCGGGAACTTGCCCTGCGCTTCGGCCTCCTCGACCAGGGGCGCCACCTCCTCCTCCGCGAAGCGCCGGATGGTTTGTTGGATCATCTGTTGTTCTTCGGTCAGTTCGAATTCCATGGGGATCGTCTCCTATGGGTTGCAGGATTCCACGACGGCGCAGATGCCCTGCCCGCCGCCGCCGCACACGGTCTCCAGCCCGTAGCGCGCCTGCCGCCTTCTCATTTCGTGGATCAGGGTCACCAGCCGCATGGCGCCGGTGGCGGCGATGGGATGGCCGAGGGAGATGCCGGAGCCGTTGACGTTGATCTTGCGGTCGAAATCCTCCTTGCGCAGGGACATCATGCGCGCGTCGGCCAGCGTCTGGACGGCGAAGGCTTCCTGGATCTCGATCAGGTCCACCTGGTCGATGGTGAGGGCGCATTTCTTCAGGGCCTTTTCCACGGACAGCGGGACGGCCGGATAGGTGAGGGTGGGATCCGTGCCCGCAATCGCGCAGGCCCGGAACCAGGCGAGCGGCTTGGCCCCCAGCCGGCGGGCCTTGCTCTCGGACATCAGGACGAGCGCGGCGGCGCCGTCGTTCTCGCTGGAAGAATTGCCGGCCGTGCACACCCCCTTGGGGTAGACCGGGGGAAGCTTGGCGAGCTTTTCCAGGGTGGTGTCCCGGCGCGGGGTCTCGTCGGTGGAGAAGAGCGACACCTCCCCCTTTTTCCCCGCGATCTCGACGGGAACGATTTCCTCGGCGAACTTGCCGCTGTCGATCGCCGCGATGGCGCGCTGGTGGCTGCGCAGCGCCCATTCGTCGGCTTCCTGGCGGGAAATCCCTTCCTTGGCCGCCGCCGTCTCCGCCCAGGTCATCATCGAAGACAGCTCCCCGAAGCGGTCGATCGGCTGCGACATCACGCGCGCGCGCTGGATGCGGTCATACAAGGGAATTCCCCACATGGAAAGGGCGCCGTGCCCTTTGGGCATGAAGCCCCATTTGTCGTCCCTCTTTCCCCCCAGGCCCCACTTGATATCGCCGGGCAGATAGAGCTCCGCCTGGCTCATGCTTTCCATGCCGCCGGCGACGACGATATCCGCGTTTCCCGTCTGGATCTTCATGACGCCGAAGAAGACGGCGTCCAGGCCGGAGCAGCAGCGCCGGTCGATGGTCACCCCCGGAATCTCGGTGGGCCACCCGGCGTCCAGGAGCGCCATGCGGGCTCCGTTGGCACACTCTCCGTTCTGATAGGACTGACCCATGATGACATCGTCGACCCAGGCCGGCTCGATGCGGGCGCGCGCGGCCGCTTCCTTCAGCACGATGCTCCCCAGGCGGTAGACGGGGAAGTCGCGCAGCGTGCCGCCGTAGGCTCCGATCGGGGTTCGAACTCCTGCAACGATAGCGACGTTTTCCATACCATGACTCCCGTTATGAATGCGCCCGCGCCCGCCGGGGGCGCGGATGCTTCTAATGATTCCTGAACGACGGTTTCCTCTTTTCCAGGAATGCGGTTACGCCCTCCTGGAAATCCTGCGTCTTGTAGACCTCGCCGTAGAGTTCCGAGTCCTTCTGCAGCGCCTCCCGATAGGGCAATTGCGAGGCAAGGAAGAGGGATTTCTTGGCGAGGTGGACGGCCGCCGGCCCGCGCGCGATCTGCTGTGCCAGGGCCATCGTCTCTTCCCAGAGCTTCTCGTGCGGGACCACGCGGTTGACCAGGCCGATGCGCTCGGCCTCCCGGGCGCTGATGATCTTGCCGGAATAGATCAGCTCCTTGGCATGACCCGGGCCGACGAGTCGCATCAGGCGCACGTTGCCGCCGTAGCCCGGCATGATGCCGACGCGCACCTCGGTCTGGCCGATCTGGGCCCGGTCGCTGGCCAGGCGGATGTCGCAGGCCAGGGCGAGCTCGCATCCACCCCCCAGGGCCCAGCCGTTGATGGCGGCGATCACGGGTTCGTCCATGGATTCGAGGAACAGCAGAATCTCGTTCACCTTGAACGAGGCGTTGACCGCATCCTGGGGCGTGCGCTCCTTGAGCATGCGGACGTCGGCGCCCGCGACGAAGGCCTCGTCGCCCGCGCCCGTGAGCACCGCGACCCGCAGGGCGGGGTCGGCGTGCACGCGCTTGAGCGCATCCTCGAATTCCATCCAGGTTTCCCAATTCAGGGCATTGCGCACCTCGGGGCGATTGAACCGGATGACGGCCGTGGCGCCGTCGGTTTCGTAGATCAGGTTCTTGTAGGACAATTGCATCCTCCCGCCGGAGTGCGGACGCACGCTCACGCGTCCTTGCGGCTGCCGTCCTGGTTGTACTCGTACCAGCCCTTGCCCGTCTTGCGGCCGAGTTCTCCCAGCTTGACCTTGCGCCGCAGGAGTTGCGGCGGGTAATAGCGCAGGTCCTGGCTCTCCTGGTAGATGGCGGTGAGCGCGCCGCAGGACACATCCAGGCCCACGAGATCGCCGGTTTCGAAGGGACCCATCTTCCTGCCGAACGCGAGGCGGACCCCCTTGTCGATGTCGGCCACCGAGCCGATTCCCTGCTCGTGCAGGCGGATGGCCTCGACGTAACTCACGAGATTGATCCGGTTCAGCAGAAAGCCCGGCACGTCGCTCTCGACGCGCACGGGTTCCTTGCCGACCTGTCGGGCGAAGGCGACGCCGGCCGCCATGGTTTCTTCGGACGTGGCCACGCCTTTGACCACCTCCACGACCTCCATCATCGGGACCGGATTGAAGAAGTGAAGGCCCAGGACCTTGTCCGGCCGCCGTGTCACGCAGGCCAGCTCCGTAATGGGGATCGCCGAGGTGTTGCTGGCGAGCAAGGTCTTCGGCCCGCAAATCCCGTCCAGTTTGCGGAAGACCTCCTGCTTGACGTCCAGTTTTTCGAATACCGCCTCGATGACCAGATCCGCGTCGCCTGCGGCCGCCGGATCGGTGCCGGTGCGGATGCGGCCCAGGACCGCCTCCAGGGTTTCGGTGACCTTGCCCTTTTCGATGAATTTCTTCACCGACCAGGTGATGTTTTTCAGGGCCCGGTCGAGGCACTCCTGACCGACATCGGTCATGTAAACGCCGATGCCGGCCTGCGCGCAGATCTGAGCGATGCCGCTTCCCATGGTGCCGGATCCGACGATCAGGACTTTCTCGATAGCCATATTGCCTCCCGGTATGAAACGAGCGTTATCCAAAATTACATGCAATTTTGTATACCAAGCTGCTCGAAACTGTCAATGAAGATCGTCTTGAATCTTGTGCTGCGCCCGGCGCCGAGGCCGGCGTCATGGAAACCCGCGCGGGAGATTCCCGCCTGCGGCGCGGCATTCCGACGGTGGATTTCCTCCGGCAAGCCCGCGCCCCGGAATGGGGGGGAGAGCGTGACCCGGCCGGGCAGGCGCCGGCCGCCTACAGCAAGTCTCTCGCCAGCTCCTCCAGCCCCAGGCTTCGCAGAATATCGGGGTAGGGCTTGCCGCTCCGGATATCCCATCCCATGGCGTCGAAATAGCTCTTGCGCGAAGCCTCGAAATCGATCCGGACTCCGGCGCAGGGCCCCACCTTGAGCAATTCCTCCTGGATGCGGCGCGGCATGCGGAACCGGTCCGGAGTGATTCCCTCGCGCGCGTTGAATGCCTGCCTCAGGGTCAGAATCCGGTGGCCCGTCTTGAGCCCCTCGGGCCAGCCGAAGTCCCAGCCCGTGACGCCCGCGATCAACTCGGCCACGGGCACGGAGCTGCCGACGGTGTACAGGGCGCACATGCCGGCCGCATTGAACAGGGCGTGGAACTTGCTCCCTATGGCGTACACCGGGCCTTTCTTGTCGAAGTCGCCCAGCGGCTGAAGGACCGGCGCCTGCAGGGCCGGATCGGACCCGATGGAAGCCCCGGCTTCCAGCTGGATGGTGACCTGGCAATCCATGTGGTGGGCCGGGTTGGCGTCGGCGATCATGGCCGTGCCGAGGGCGGGCGACATGCGCGGGTCATGGTATGCCAGGCTCTGCCCCAAGACCGCGATGGCGAACTCTTCGGAGCCCTTGCCGATGCGCTCGGCTGCCTTCCCCACGCCGTCGGCCAGCAGCGCGCCGAATCCTTCGCGCCTGGCGATCCGTTCCGTCATGGCCACGACCGCCGCGGCGTTTCCCCACGTGAGCTCGATGCCGTCGGTGTCGGCCTTGGAGATCAGGCCCTTTTCGTAGCATTCCATGGCGAAGGCGATCGTGCCGCCGGTACTGATGGTGTCGATGCCGTAGCGATTGCAGATGTCGTTGGCCTTGATGACCGCCTCGAGATTGTCGTTCATCTGCATGCCGCCCAGAGCCGCCACGGACTCGTATTCCGGCCGGTGCATCTCCTCGGGTATGGCGAACGGACCCTCCTTCTGTTCGAGGAGCGCGCCGCAGCGGACCGGGCATGCATAGCAGGCATAGTTCCGGATCTTGTATTTCTCCATGTTGGCGCTGTCGAGGTTGGTGACGGTGGGCAGTGCCTCCAGTCCCGTGACGCGCCAGTTCTTGATGGGCGAATCGCCTATGGACACGAGATGGCTCGTACCCCCGCTGGTTCCGCCCGCCTTGAGTGCCTTCTGGAACTCCGAGGCTTTCATGATGTCCTGGAACAAGCGGCGCGCCCTGGCCAGGCCCTGCCGGTCGGCGACACCGACCTTGCGGTAGCCCCCGCGCACGACGACGGCCTTGAGTTTCTTGGAACCCATGACCGCGCCCAGCCCCGAGCGCGCGGCGATCCTGCCCTTCTCGTTGACGATGCCCGCGAGCAGGGAGCGCATCTCGCCGGCCGGGCCGATGCATGCGACCCTGACCTCGGGGTCTCCGATTTCCTGGTGCAGCAGGTCGTCGGTTTCATGGGTGTCCTTGCCCCACACCCTGGAGGCATCCCTCAGCTCGGCCTTGCCGTTGCGCACCAGCAGGTACACCGGGCTGGGCGCAACGCCGGTGAAGAATATGCCGTCATAACCCGCTTCCTTGAACATCGGTCCGAAGGTGCCGCCGGCGTTGGCCTCTCCCCATGTGCCGGTGAGGGGGGACTTGCCGACCACCATGTAGCGGCCGCTGGCGGGCACCGAGGTGCCGGTCAGCAGGCCGGGAACAAAACCGAGGATGCTTTCCGCTCCCAAAGGGTCCGTATGCGGCTTGAGGCGCTCGTACAGGATCCGGATCCCGAGGCCGTAGCCGCCTATGTAGTCGCGATAGATCTTCTCGGGCAGTTCCTTTTCCTCCATGGTGCCCGCAGTCAGATCCACGAACAGAAGCTTGCCCATGTAACCGCCCGGCATGATGCCCTCCTCTCGTAACGTGATGGCCGCTCCGGCGCCGCCTTTGCGCCACGGCGGGTTTTCGTTCTCCTGCCGGCGGGAACGGCGTCCCGCCGGACTTTCCAGGCCGGCGCCCTCCTACCCGGCCGGCTGAAGGAAGATCTCGCCCAGGTAAAGGATGTCGCCGGTCATGTCGAATGTGCGCGTGAACGGGGCGTATCCGGCCGCGCTGCATTGCAGCGAATACCTTCCCGGCGCCACGTCGTCGAAGGCGAAGTCGCCGAAGGCATCGGTGCGTGCCGTCAGCGTCGCGGACGGGCCTGTCAGGGTCAGCGAGACGCCGGCGGCGAGCTCGTCACGGTCCCCGTAGACAACGGTACCGGAAACATGGGGCCTGGGCAGGCCTGCATACAGGACAGAAGGCTTGTTCTGGAGCTCGGGACGGAGAGGTTCCGGCTGCTGCTCGCGCCGGAAGCGTGCGATGTCGCTGTCGGGATCGTCCAGGTCTCCGAAGTGAAGGCAACCCGTCGGGCAGGTCTGCACGCAGCGCGGCTCCTTCCAGCCGTCGTCGAGCAGGTGGGCGCAGAAGGTGCACTTCTGCGGCAGATTCTTTGCCTCGTTCCAGAAGATCGCGCCGTTGGGGCATGCTTCCACCAGATGCTTCTGGCCCACGGCCTTTTCGGGATCGATGATCACGATGCCATCGGGCCGGCGGTAGACCGCCCCGTTGCGGGCCGCGCGGATGCAGGCGGCCTCGCCGCAGTGCTGGCACAGTCGGGGGATGTAGACGACCCGGATGTGGGAGGGCGAGAGCTTGCGTTCTCTCTCCTCGATGCCCATCCAGAAATGACCGAAGGTGGGCTGGGAAACGGCGATCGGCGGAAAGTCGTTCCCCACATGCTCGTCCTTGCAGGCGATCTGGCAGTTGTAGCAGCCGATGCAGCGGTTCAAATCGATCGTCATCGCATAGTGCGTCATGTTACTTCCCCTCCTCCGTCCACTTTTCCACCTGAACCAGGCACGAGCCGGGGGCCATGCCGGCGCAGTTTTTCGACAGGAAGCGCGCTGAGGTCAGCTGGTTGATCGTGCCTCCTCGATCGATGGTGGTCGGCCGGCCGGGCTCGCCCATGGGATCGTAACCGCCGCCCGAGCTGTAGGAGTGCACCACGCCCGGGATGATGCGCTCGGTGACGGTGGTGATGGCGAGCACGGCGCCGCGGTCGTTGAAGATTTTCACGATGTCCCCGTCGGCGATGCCGCGAGCATCGGCGTCGGCGCGGTTCATGCGCACCACCCAGTAGCGGTAGCCGTTTTTCAGGCGCCGGTGGTGGGGGATCTCCTCGTTCCACATGCTCTTGCCGTCATTCTGGGAATGGAAGGTGCAGCGCGGATGGGGCGATATCAGCTGCAGCGGATATTTCTGCAGGAGATCCCTGCTGTCGATTCCCTCGAAGGACGGGATATAGTGCGGCACCGGGGGCCTTTCCGGATCGTTGGGATCGAAGCGCACCAGTGTCTGGGCCTCGAACTCGATCTTGCCCGTCGGGGTCGACAGGCCGCGGCCGTCATTGATGGGCCGGTCCACGATCCCGGGTCCCCAATCGGGGGTATCGCGCGGCCGGTCCTCGTAAAACCAGCGGAAGGCGGGCTTGGGTTTGTAGTCCTTGGGGACGGGCACGATGTAATAGCCCTTGCGGCGGAAATCCTCCCAGCTGATCGCCTTGGGCAGGTCGGAGACTTCGTACATGCGCTTGATCCATTGCATCTCGTCCCGGCCCTCGGTGAACTCTTTCTTGATGCCGAGGCGCTCGGCGAGCAGCGCGAATATCTGGTAATCGGACTTCGATTGCCCGAGCGGTTCGATGCACTTCTGCTGCAGCACGATCACCCGGGCGTTGGTCGGCCCCATGTGGCGCGAGTATCCCGAGATACCGTCCCACTCCCCGATGTCGTAACGCTCGAAGTTGGTGCACACGGGGAACACGATGTCGGCCAGGCGGGCCTCCGGTTCGTTGAAGATCGTCTGGTTGACGTAGAATTCCACGCTGGGATGGCGGTACATGCGCACCCAGCGGTTCGTCTGCATCATGGTCCCGATGTAGGAAGCGCCCTGGCGATAGACCATCTTGATGGTGGAATAACCCTCGAACGGGAAGGTGAGGAGCTGGAACTGCTGCTGGGCGCTCTGGCCGTAATACCCGTATATGCCGCGGTAGGTCACCGGCGGGTTCGTGACGCACTCGGGGAATACTGCACGGTTGGCCCGCTGGCGGATGCTGCTCGAGACCGGGCGGTCGGGGAAGCCGCGCGGGCCCAGCTCCCGCGGGCCGGAGCTGCCGCCGCTGATTCCCCCGTCGGCGTATCCCGGGAAGAAGAAGGACCAGTCGGCCGGTGCGCCGCCGGTGGTGGAATAGGCGTTGACCCCCGGCTTGCCCAGTCCCTGCATGGCCAGCAGCAGGATCATCATGCGCGACCATTCGTGCCCGTAGGCGGCGCGCCCCGGGTGACCCATGCCGAAGCGGCCGCCGGCAGCCAGGGTGGTTCGCCGTGCAGCCCATTCCCGGGCCAGCGCCACGATCACGCGCGCCTTGACGCCGCAGATTTCCTCGGCCCACCGGGGGGTCTTGGGAACCCCGTCCTCCTCGCCCAGCACGTAGGCTTTCCATTTTTCGAAGCCGTAGGTGCGGTTCTTGACGTACTCGTGATCGTAGGTGCCTTCGGTGATCCAGGTGAAGGCGATCGCCAGCGCCAGTGCGCAGTCGGTCCCCGGACGGGGCGCGATCCATGTGTCGCCGCCGATGACGGCGGTGAAGTTGCAGAAGGGATCGATGAAGACGAACTTGATCCCCAGTTTTTTCATGTGGAAGCGCCAGTTGTCGGTTTCGTTCCAGGCGTAGTCCCCCGAGGTCGTCGAGGGATCGGATCCCCAGAAGACGATCATCTCGGTGTGGTGGAAGGTGTCGTGCAGAAGGTCGTACGCCGGAGCCTGGCCGAGCCTCCAGTGGAAGCCCCAGGCATGGATGGCGCCCCAGTAGGAGCCTTCCCAGCTTTCGGGATCGTGGTCGATCCAGGTGCAGCCGACCAGGTTCCAGAAGCGGTCGAGGGCGCTCATGCGGTAGCCGATGTTGCCCCACGAGTCGTGGGACGATCCGGTCACCGCGATCGCCGACGGGCCGTACTGCTCCTTGATCCTCACGATCTCGCGCACGGTGATATCCAGGGCCTCGTCCCAGCTGATCGGCTCGTATCCCGAAATGCCGCGCTTTTCCGGGTTGCGCTTGCCGTACGGGTCGAAGTCGACGCGCTTGAGGGGCGTCAGCAGGCGGTCCTTGGAATAGACGTACTGCTTGGCGCCCTGCACCCAGCAGGCGATCGATGCCTTGTTCGGGCGGGTGAAGGTATGGCCGCGCGCCTCGATGCTCCAAGGTTCGGCGTCATCCTTGCCGTAACGGAGCGGAAGCACGCGCACGATGCGGCCGTCGCGGACGTAGACCTCGACCGGCCCGCTCAGAGTGCAGTTGACAAACCGCTGTTCGTCTTTGGTCGAATACGCCATCGGCTTATCTCCTTCCCGGTGGATCCGGGCACTTCTCGTTTGCGCAGCGGTGCTAGATGCGCATCGCCACGGCATGCCCCTCGTGGATGGCGTCCAGGCAGGTGCGCACGTTGACGCAATCCCCGATGCGGTACAGCTCGGGCACCTTGCCCTCCAGGGCGAGCGCCAGGCTGTTGTTGGGGTTCTGCCCCACGGCGATCACCACGGTGTCGGCCGGCAGGGTGGTCTTCCGGCCGTCGGCCGTGTAGACGACCGCCTCGTCGGTGATCTCCTCGATCTGCACCCCGCCGATCTTCTTGACCCCCATGCGGTCCAGGCGCCGC
>CAZHQK010000131.1:0-6721 GCA_964534795.1 uncultured Acidobacteriota bacterium | reverse complement strand
TCGATGCGCCCCTTTCCGGGGGTTCGCCTGCGGCTCACCCCCGGCTATCAGCTCAGGGCCCCTGCCGGGGCCGTATCCGTCCCGGAGGGACGGAAGCGGGTAGCTCCAGGTGAGCGCAAGCGAACCTGGAGAAAAGGGACGACATGGGACAAGCCCTGAAGGGCCGGCCGAAGGATATATCGGAGACCTCGGTCTGTCGGCCCTCCGGGGCTCGACTGATCGATACGCCCCTTTCCGGGGGTTCGCCTGCGGCTCACCCCCGGCTACCGGCTCAGGGCCCCTCCGGGGCTGCGCGATCGCCCCGAACCACATCGCCGCCATTTCCGGGGGGTCGCCTGCGGCTCACCCCCGGCTACCGGCTCGGGGTTCCTGCCGGGGCCGGACCTGCATACATGCGCCTTGATTTTCCAGGGCGAATGCGGCGAAGATTCACCCCATGCGCGCTCTCGCACTCCCTGCGTTCTTTCTGGCGCTGGCCATGAAGGCCGCATTGGTCGAGGACGTCGAGGGGACCAGTGCCGTGCTGTGCGACCCCGCAGATCCTTATTACGCGCTCGCCGTCGAGATCAGCCGCGCCGAGGCGCTGCCCCTTTTCCACACGCTCGAGCGCGCGCTGGCGCGCGACCCGCGCTTTCTCCTGTGGGTGGCATCGCCGGCACGGCTCTCCGACAAGGCGCTCGTTGGCTTCGGCCTGGCGCTCGCGGCGCGCCGCTCGGCTGTCTGCCCGGGCATCATCACGGGAGCGACGCTCGACGACGCGCGCGCTCTGTGGCGGCGGGCGGCCGAGGCGCATGCCGGCAGGATCTACGCGGTCAACGGGGAGCACCCGGCGGCGGGCATCGAGCACGGCCGCATCCTTGCGGCCGGCGCCGGCGCGCCCTCCGGCGCACCTCTGACGCCGGCCGCCCTCGCCGATGTCCTCAAGGACGCCGACTACCTGACCTTTACCGGGCATGGCGGCGGCTCGTACTGGAAGCTGGCCGAAGGCGTGCGCTTCACCTCCGCCGATCTGCCGCGTCTGCCTCCATCGGTGATCGCCACGGCCTCGTGCCAGGGCGTACGCTTCGATTCGCCGTCTTCCATGGCGCTTGCGGCCGTTGCCCGCGGCGCCGCCGCTTATGCCGGGTTTCTCTTCAGCCCGAACGAGGGCTATCTATTCGGGGAATTCGACGGCCTGCCGCTGCGCTTCACCTGGCCGGGGGTGCCGGTGGGCGAGGTCGTGCGCCTGCAGAATCGCGGCGCCGTGCAGGGCTTCGCCGCCTTCCCCTTCTACTGGCTCGTGGGCGATCCCCGCATCGCGCTCGAGCGCGATGCACCCCTGACCGTTCTGCGCATCGAGAGCGCGCGCGGCGTGCGCACTTTCCATTACGGCGAAGTGCCCGCGGGCGTCTATCCCCTGAGAATCCGCGAGGGGGCCTCCTACGGCTTCATCGAGATCCCCGGCCTGACGGATGCCTGCGACGACGACCCCCTGTTCAACTCGCGCCTTCAAACGGCCGTCCGGGGAAGCGACCGTCTCCTGCTCGTGGCCCACGCGGGCGGCCACCTCACGATCCACCTGCATCCGAAGCCCCCGTGGTACCGGCGCCTGACGAAGCCGCTCCTGGACAGCCTGGATCACACGCTTCTCGTCATACCGCGGGGCGGCGGAGATCTGCTCTGCCTGCTCGCGTCGGGCCTGGCGCTGATCGGCGTGATTCTCCTGATCAGGCAAGGTGCGCTTCCGCCGGCCGTCCTGCTGCCGGCCTTCCTGGGCGGCCTGGCCGTCGGCTTGAGCTATCTTCTGTACGCCTCCCTGCGCCTCGAAAAGGTGAGCGTCTCGACCAAACCGGCCTCGCTGGGCTCGGCCGCACTCATCGGCTCGGCCCTGCTTGCGGCGTGCGGGGTCGTCTATTGGATAGCGGCCCGCACGCCGGTGCGCAAGGCGGCGGCCGTCGCAGCCGGCGCCTTCCCCAGCCTGGCCCCCGCCGTGGTCGCTTTCGCGGCGGTTTTCAGCTTCAATACCTTCCTTGCGCGGCCGCGCCTGGGGGCGGGCATCTATAATTACGCGCTAGCCTGGATGCCCCTTGCGGCGGCGGCCTGCCACGCGGCGGTCTTTCTTCTTTTCGCGGTTCTCCTCGAACATGCCTGGAAAAAAGGGCGGCTGTGAAGCCCGGCCCGGTTTGACAAGCGCATCCGCCGTCTTATATTATTAGCACTCGTCCGACTTGAGTGCTAGCGACGAGTTTTATCCTGTTGAGATGGAAAGTGTTAGAGGATGAAGCGACAATTCTCGCAAGAAAAGGAGAGGAGATTCTATGGACGTTAGGCCTTTGCACGATCGCGTTTTGGTGAAACGGATCGAAGAGAAGGAAGTCGTAAAGGGCGGGATCATCATCCCCGACACCGCCAAAGAGAAACCGATGGAAGGCGAGGTCATGGCGGTCGGCCCGGGAAAGCTCCAGGAGGACGGCAAGCGTTCCCCGATGGATGTCAAGCCCGGCGACCGCATCCTGTTCGGCAAGTATGCCGGGACGGAGATCAAGATCGATGACGAGGAATACGTCATCATGCGCGAGGAAGAGATACTGGCAGTCCTGGAGAAGGGCTCCAAGAAATCCAAGTAGGCGAATCTTCTAACGACAAAGGAGCAAGCGAGTATGGCAAAAGAGATCATTCATGGCGAGGAGTCGCGCCAGGCATTGCTGAAGGGTGTGAACCAGTTGGCGGATGCGGTCAGGATCACGCTGGGGCCCAGGGGCCGCAACGTCGTGTTGGACAAGAAGTTCGGCTCGCCGGTGATCACCAAGGACGGCGTCACCGTGGCCAAGGAAATCGAGTTGAAGGAAGGCATCGAAAACATGGGCGCCCAGATGGTGCGCGAGGTCGCCTCGAAGACTTCCGATGTGGCCGGCGACGGTACCACCACGGCGACGGTGCTCGCGCAGGCGATCTTCCGCGAGGGCGTGAAGAACGTCGCAGCCGGAGCCAATCCCATGGCCCTCAAGCGCGGCATCGAGAAGGCCGTCGAGGTGGCGGTCGAGGAGCTCAAGAAGCTGAGCAAACCGGTCAAGGGCGAGATGATCTCGCAGGTGGGCGCCGTTTCGGCGAACAATGACAAGACCATCGGCGGCATCATCGCCGAGGCGATGAAGAAGGTCGGCAAGGACGGCGTGATCACCGTCGAGGAAGCCAAGTCGATCGAGACCTCTCTCGAGGTGGTCGAAGGGATGCAGTTCGACCGCGGCTATCTTTCGCCCTATTTCGTGACCGACGCCGAGAGGATGGAGGCCGAGCTGAACGACTGCCTGATTCTCCTGCACGAAAAGAAGATCAGCTCGATGAAGGACCTCCTGCCGATTCTCGAGCAGATCGCCAAGGCCGGCCGGCCGCTGCTGATCATCGCCGAAGAGGTCGAGGGCGAGGCGCTGGCGACCCTGGTGGTCAACAAGCTGCGCGGCACGCTGCAGTGCGCGGCCGTCAAGGCTCCGGGCTTCGGTGATCGCCGCAAGGCCATGCTCGAGGATATTGCCATTCTGACCGGCGGCAAGGTGATCAGCGAAGATCTCGGGATCAAACTCGAGAACGTCCGGCTCGAGGACCTCGGCAGGGCCAAGAAGGTCACGATCGACAAGGACAACACCACGATCATCGAGGGTGCCGGCAAGCACTCCGATATCGAGGGCCGGGTCAAGCAGCTGCGCGTGCAGATCGAGGAAACGACCTCGGACTACGATCGCGAGAAGCTGCAGGAGCGGCTCGCCAAGCTGGTCGGCGGCGTGGCCGTGATCAAGGTGGGGGCTGCGACCGAGACCGAGCTGAAGGAGAAGAAGGCGCGCGTCGAGGACGCCATGCACGCCACCCGCGCCGCGGTCGAGGAAGGGATCGTGCCGGGAGGCGGCGTGGCGCTGTTGCGCTGCATCCCCGCTCTCGAAAAGATCAAGCTGGACGGCGACGAGGCCGTGGGCGTGGGGATCGTGAAGCGCGCCCTGGAGGAGCCGCTGCGCCAGATCGCCAACAACGCCGGGCACGAGGGCGCCGTGGTGGTCGAGAGGGTCCGCGCCAGCAAGGAGGTCAACTTCGGCTTCAACGCGGAGACCGAGGACTACGAAGATCTCGTGGAAGCGGGCGTGATCGACCCGACCAAGGTGGTGCGCACGGCGCTGCAGAACGCCGCGTCGGTGGCGGCGCTGCTGCTGACGACGGAAGCCCTGGTCAGCGAGATCAAGGAAGAGAAGAAGACTCCGCCCATGCCTTCCGGCGGCGGGGACATGTACTGAGCGCCTCGGGGCCCCGGCAATCGCCGGGGCCCTTCGCGTTTCCAATCACCGCTTTCAGAACACGTAGTACGAACCCGCCGTTCCGGCGGAGACACGCGCCTCGAGGCCGGCGGCGGCCCGGTCGTCGACGAGGATCGTGATCTTGACGCGGCGCTCGAAACGGCGGGTCATTTCCCGCCCGCGGATTGCAGCAGCGTCTCGAGGTCTTCCCTCTGTGCCTGCAGGTCCTCCTCGTGCTCGACCTCGTCCTGCAGGATCTGGAGGGCGATGTTGTACGTGACCGGGTCCTTGGCCATGGTCAGGTTGACCAGGTTCTTGTAGGTGACGATCGCGCACTGCTCGCCTTTGATGTTCTGTTCCAGGACTTCCTTGACGAAGGGATTGTCGGGGGCGTCGTAGCCGCAGTTCGAATGCTTGTACCAGTCTTCGGGGCGGAGGACCGGGGTGCCGCCGAGCTGGATGATGCGCAGGGCGAGCATGTCGGCATGCCTGAGTTCGTCGGCCGCATGCTGGGTGAGTTCAGCGATGACGGCGTCTTTCATGGGTCCTTTGACGATCTTGGCGCCGATCCAGTACTGGTAATATGCGAGCCACTCGTCGGCGAAGGCGCGGTTGAGCATGCCGATGAGCTTCTGCACGTCCATGTCCACGATCTCGGTTCCCTTGGTGCCCATAATGCCTCCTTGTGCGATGGATGGATAGGAGTTCAGCCTCCGCGCGTCGAAGCGAAACATATATCTTCGGCCCGCAGCCGTCAACATCCGGGACCTGAGCGGGATCTATCGCTGGTCGGGGTCTGTCGGCCCTCCGGGGCTCGCCTCATCGGTGCGCCCTTTTCCGGGGGTTCGCCTGCGGCTCACCCCCGGCTGCCCGCCCAGGGCCCCTGCCGGGGCCATACCCGTCCCGGAGGGACGGAAGCTGGTAGCTCCAGGTGAGCGGAAGCGAACCTGGAGAAAAGGGGCGACATGGGACAAGCCCCGAAGGGCCGGCAGAAAGATAAGTCAGAAACGCCGGTCTGTCGGCCCTCCGGGGCTCGCCTCATCGGTGCGCCCTTTTCCGGGGGTTCGCCTGCGGCTCACCCCCGGCTACCCGCTCAGGGCCCCTGCCGGGGCCGCGCGATCGCCCCGAACCGCATCGCGGCGCTTTCCGGGGGTTCGCCTGCGGCTCACCCCCGGCTGCCCGCTCAGGGCCCCTGCCGGGGCCGCGCGATCGCCCCGAACCGCAGTGCCCCGCTTCCCGCGGCACGGTATCGTCCCATGGCAACTGCCCGGGCGCGATCGCTCTTTTCTGGAAACAATCGACCGTGCAATAGGATCAGGAATATTGCGTGCGGCGGCATGCGGGATGATAGAATGTTTTGCGGCATCCTGCCGAGGCGGGGTGACCCACAGGAGGCTTCGATGAGAATCGCGCACCTGAAAACGGCCGTGATCGCTCTTGCGCTCGGCACCGTTTTCCTTTTCGCACAAAAGAAGGGTTTCTGGTCCGAAAAGCCTTACACCGAATGGACGGAGAAAGAAGTCGACAAACTGCTCCGGGACTCCCCCTGGGCCAAGACTATTCCCCTGAGCCAGGGGCCGATGGCTGCATCCCAGCGCGGACGCGGCGGTGAAGGCGAAGATATCGGCGGAGGGGCGGGCGCCGAGGCTTATCGGCCCCAGCCGAAGCTCGTAATCACCTGGTACTCCCGGCCGGTGCGCGAGGCGGCGGCGCGCCGGCTGCAGCTCGCCGATGTCTCCGGCGCTGAGAAGCAGATCGAGCAGCTCTTGAAGCGCGGCGATTCGGCATTCTATGAATTGCTCGTCGTCGGCTGGAGCCCGGGGCGCAATCCGCAGGCCCTCGAGGCGCTCAAGGAAGGAACCTATCTGCAGAAGAAGAACAAGGAAAAGCTCCTCCTCAAGAATGTGCTCACGCCCCAGAGGCGCGGCGACCCGCTGGTGCTTTTCTTCGACGCGCGCGCGGCCGACGGCAGCCCCGCGCTGAAACCGGAGGACAAGGAAGTGCTCCTGGTTTTCAAAATGGGCGACAATACGATCAGGACCACTTTCAAGCTTGCCGATATGATCGTCAACGGCCGCCTGGAGCTGTGACGGCCGGCTGCGCAACGGCCGGACGCGCGGATTGACATCGCACAGCGGCGGGACCATACTGCATGCGGAAATCGGAAAGCAGCGACCGGCGCGCCCGGGCACTGCATAACAGCAGGTTGTGATCGGTATGACGCGCTCACAGACACATCGGCGGATTTCACGAAGCCGCAAGAATTCCGTTCCCCTCGCGAAACTGCGTACCGCGGAAGCGGTAAAAACCGTGGTCGATCATCCGCGCCGGCTCCGGGAGCTGGCGGGCCTGTTCGAGGACAAGGACATCCTGGTGCGCGAACGGGCCGCGGCCGCGACCGCCCGCCTCGCGGAATCGCATCCGGGACGGCTGGTGCGCATCATCGAGCGGCTCAAGGCCGG
>CAZHQK010000130.1:0-9197 GCA_964534795.1 uncultured Acidobacteriota bacterium | reverse complement strand
GCCGAAAGCGAATCCATGAAGCGGGTCCTGACACTGGCGGCTCAGGTGGCAGCGCAGCCCACCACCGTCCTGCTCACGGGCGAATCGGGCACCGGCAAGGAAATCGTCGCGCGCTACATCCACCGGCGCAGCCCGCGCGCCGCCGAGCCCTTCGTCGCCGTCAACTGCGCCGCCCTGACCGAAACACTGCTCGAATCGGAGCTCTTCGGCCACGAGAAGGGAGCTTTCACCGGGGCTATCCAAAGCAAGCGCGGCCGCTTCGAGCTGGCTCACGGCGGGACGCTCTTCCTGGACGAGGTCGCCGAAATGAGCCTTTCGATCCAGCCCAAGCTGCTGCGCGTCCTGCAGGAGCAGCAGTTCGAGCGCGTCGGAGGGACCCGCACGATCGTCGTGGACGTCCGGGTGGTGGCGGCAACCAACAAGGATCTCGCGCAAGCCATGGAGGAAAAAACATTCCGCGAGGACCTGTACTATCGGCTCAATGTCTTCCCCATTCATATCCCTCCCCTGCGCAAGCGGCGGGAAGACATCATCCCGCTGGCCGAACATTTCGCGCGCAGCATCGCGGGCCGCATGGGGAGGCACTACGGCGGGATCGATCCCGTGGCCAGGCAGCTGCTCCTCGCCCATCCCTGGCCGGGAAACGTTCGGGAACTGCAGAATGCGATCGAGCGCGCCCTCATCGTTGCGGGCGGAGATGCCATCAAAGCCGAAGACCTTCCCCTGCCGCGCGACGCAAAAGTCGCCGAGCCTGCGCCCGCAGTCACCCTGGCGGAAATGGAAAAACAGGCCATACTCGAGGCGCTGCGACGAAACAAAGGCGACCGCAAGGCTACGGCGGAACAACTCGGCATCAGCCTGCGCACCCTTCAATACCGCCTCAAGGAATATAAATTTCGGTGACAGGCTACTCAACCCCGAAACTCGGTCGGGAATGTTCAGTACCTGGACACATGAGTTTAGGGGTTGAGTAGCCTGTCACCGAAATAAATGCAGGATTTGCGCGGGGGTGCAGGGAATGCACTTGGCAGCGGTGTCGGGCTTGGATGATAAGTCGCTATAAATGAGAGATTTCCGGGATCAAAGCCGGGCTCATCCGAGTGGAATGCGGTTTGCCTCTTGCAGAGTGGAACTGAACCAATGGAAAAAAAGGAGGAAAACAAAATGACTCGGAAGGTTCTCTCAACGATGTTTCTCGCGGTAGTGATTTGCGCATCGGCGGCCGGGGCGTTCGCCCAGGGCAGGATGCAGGGCGCGCGCGGCGGCATGCAGGCCGGGAGCGCGGCCGGACTGGTTACACTGACCGGGCAGGTGGTCTCGGTGAACATGGCCGCGGGCCAGGGTCTGCCGTCGTTCCGCTTCCTGGCTGGAGGCAAGGAAGTGACGGTAATGACCGGCCCGTATCGCACGCTGGCGGCCCAAGGGTTCGAGATCGCCGTCGGATCACAATTGACCGTGACGGCCTACCCGTCGCTGCGCCAGGAGAACACCTACGTGGCCGTCCAGATCAAGAATGACGCCACCGGAGCCGTGATCGACCTCGGCGGCAGGGGACGCGGCAACTTCGGCAGGCGCGGCGGCGCGCGCATGGGTGCGGGGCCCCTGCCGGGCGCATGCCTGCAGAACTTCGATCCTTCGAAGGTGCAGGAACTGCAGGGGACGGTCGGCGCCGTGAACATGGCCGCAGGCCGAAGGCAGCCGAACTTCACCCTGATGACGGCCCTCGGGCAAACGACGATCCTTGTCGGCCCCTACAGGCTCATCGCCCAGGAGGGATTCCGGATCGATCCGGGCGACTCCATGGTCGTGAAGGCTTATCCCTGCCTGCAGGTCGAAGGCGCCTATGTGGCAATCAGCTTGCAGAATCTGAGCAAGGGGCAATCGATAACCCTGCGCCAGAGATAGACATCGGGGTTTTGGTGGGAGCAGACAGTCACCGATTTCACCGCCCGCGCGGTGCGCGGGACGGTGAAAAAGGTGACTGTCGCCGTTTTTGGAACTATAATGTCGGTTCTTTTATCGGATGGGACAGAGCCATGGAAAGCGGACCTTCGAACAATCTGAACGCAGATGAAACATTGATGCCCGGCCAGCGACTCGACGACTCGGACGATTTCGTCCGGCGCCATGTCGGGCCGCGAGAGGAAGACTGCAAGGCGATGCTCGAGGTTCTGGGCCTCGGCAGCCTCGACGAACTCGTCGACAGGACGGTGCCGCGCTCGATCCGCATGGAACGTGAGTTGCGCCTGGAGCCGCCGCGCAGCGAAGCCTCCGCCCTGGAAGAGCTGCGCGAGATCGCCTCCAAGAACCGGATCTTCCGCTCCTTCATCGGCATGGGCTACCACGACTGCATCACGCCCCCGGTAATCCAGCGCAATGTCCTGGAAAATCCCGGCTGGTACACGCAATACACGCCCTACCAGGCCGAGATCGCTCAGGGTCGGCTCGAAGCGCTCCTGGTCTTCCAGACGATGATTTGCGATCTCACCGGGCTCGAGGTCGCCAACGCCTCGCTGCTCGACGAGGGCACGGCGGCCGCCGAAGCGATGAACATGTCCTACGGCCTGTCCAAGAGCGACTCGGGCGCTTATTTCATTTCCGAGGCCTGCCACCCGCAGACGATCGAGGTCGTCAAGACCAGGGCCTGGGCCAAGGGCATCGAGGTCATCGTCGGCGACCACGAGACCTTCGACTTCTCCCGGCCCGTCTTCGGGGCGCTCGTGCAGTATCCGACATCCGAGGGCGCCATCCTGGACTACTCGGCGTTCGTGGAGCGCGCGCACGCGCACGGCGCTCTGGTGACCGTCGCCGCCGATCTTCTGAGCCTCGTGCTCCTCCGGCCTCCCGGGGAATTCGGCGCCGACATCGCCGTGGGAAACACGCAGCGCTTCGGCGTGCCGTTGGGCTATGGCGGCCCCCATGCCGCCTATTTTGCGACCCGATCGGCGTACCAGCGGCACATGCCCGGCCGCATCGTCGGAGTTTCCAAGGATTCCCAGGGCAAGACGGCATTCCGCCTGGCGCTGCAGACGCGCGAGCAGCACATCCGGCGCGAGAAGGCCACGAGCAACATCTGCACCTCCCAGGTGCTGCTGGCGATCATGGCCGCCATGTACGCCGTCTACCACGGACCGGAAGGCCTCGAGAAGATCGCCCGGCGCATCCACCTGCTCACGAAGGTCCTGGCCGAGGGCCTGCGGCGGCTCGGTTACCAGCTCGGCGACCGGCCGTTTTTCGACACCCTGCGCGTGGAGCTGGGATCGAAGAAAGCATCGGAGATTCACGAGGCTGCGACCGGGCGCGGTATCAACCTGCGCCGGCTCGGCGATCACGCCGTGGGCGTGAGCCTGAACGAGACCACGACCGCCGAGGATCTCAGGGATCTCTTCTCGGTGTTCGCCGGCGAGGGAACCCTCCTGTGCTTCTCGCCCGAGGATCTGGCCGAGACGGTGAAGGCCGAAATCCCCGCGCCCTTCGCGCGCACGAGCCGCTTCCTGACCCACCCGGTGTTCCACCGCTACCGTTCCGAGACGGAGATGCTGCGCTACCTGCACCGGCTGCAGAGCAGGGACCTGTCGCTGGCTACGGCCATGATCCCGCTGGGCTCGTGCACCATGAAGCTCAACGCGACGGCCGAGATGTATCCCATCAGCTGGCCGGAATTCGCCAGGATCCATCCCTTCGTGCCGCCGGACCAGTCGCGCGGCTACCAGATCCTCTTCCGCCAGCTGGAACAGTGGCTGGCCGAGATCACTGGCTTCGCCGCCGTCTCGTTCCAGCCGAATTCAGGGGCGCAGGGCGAGTTCACGGGCCTGCTGGTGATCCGCAAGTATCTCGAACGGCGCGGCCAGGGGAAGCGCAACGTCTGCCTGATACCGGCCTCGGCGCACGGCACGAACCCGGCGAGCGCCGCCATGGCCGGCATGCAGGTCGTCGTCGTGGCCTGCGACGAGCGGGGCAACATCGACATCGGCGATCTCAGGGAGAAAGCCGAGCGCCATTCCTCGAACCTGGCGGCCCTGATGGTCACCTATCCCTCGACCCACGGGGTTTTCGAGGAAGCCATCCGGGAAATCTGCGCCCTCGTGCACGCGCACGGCGGCCAGGTCTACATGGACGGCGCGAACTTGAACGCCCAGGTGGGCCTGTGCCGGCCGGGCGACATCGGCGCCGACGTCTGCCACCTGAACCTGCACAAGACTTTCGCCATCCCGCACGGCGGCGGCGGGCCGGGCGTCGGGCCGATAGCCGTCGCCCATCACCTCGTGCCCTACCTGCCGGCGCATCCGGTCGTCGAGACCGGCGGTGCCGACGGCATCGGGCCGGTGTCCTCGGCGCCCTGGGGAAGCGCGGGCGTGCTCCCGATCTCCTGGATGTACATCGCCCTGATGGGAGCCCAGGGCCTGACCGAGGCCACGCGCTATGCCATACTGAACGCCAATTACATCGCGCGGCGCCTGGATCCCTGCTATCCGGTGCTGTACAAGGGCGACGGCGGGATGGTCGCGCACGAATGCATCCTCGACCTGCGGCCGTTGAAGAAAAGCGCCGGCGTCGAAGTGGTCGACGTGGCCAAGCGCCTCATGGACTACGGCTTCCATGCGCCCACGGTGTCCTTCCCCGTCGCGGGCACCATGATGGTCGAGCCGACCGAAAGCGAGTCCAAGCAGGAGCTGGACCGCTTCTGCGACGCCATGATCCGGATCAGGAAGGAAATCGCTGAGATCGAGTCGGGGGCGGTGAGCGCAGGCGACAACCCGCTCAAGAACGCGCCCCACTCCGCCGAGATGCTGATGGCGGCCGACTGGCGGCACCCGTACACGCGCGAGCAGGCGGCCTATCCCGATGCCTGGAGCCGCGAGTTCAAGTTCTGGCCAGCGGTCGGGCGCATCGACGACGTCTACGGCGACCGCCATCCGGTCTGCACCTGCCCGCCGGTCGAGATGACGAAGGAATGAAGGCTTGCAGCCGCGGCCGCCCCGGGCTCAGTGGCCCGCCTGCTCCTTGGTGTACTGCTCGTAGTCCTCGGCGCTCATCAGGTTGTCGAGCTCCGTGGAATCCTCGATGCGCAGCTTGATCATCCAGGCCTGCTCGTGCGGCGACTTGTTGATCAGCTCCGGGGCGTCCCGCAGGGCCGCGTTGACCTCGACCACCTCGCCGCGCACCGGGCAGAAGATTTCCGAGACCGCCTTGACCGACTCGACCGAGCCGAAGGGTTCGCCGGCCTCGAAACGATCCCCCACTTCCGGCAGGTCGACGTAAACGACGTCGCCCAGTTCGTGCTGGGCGTAGTCCGTGATGCCCACGATGCCGATGTCTCCCTGCACATGAATCCACTCGTGTTCCTTGGTGTACAGGTTTTCCTTGGGATACATGAAGCTGGCCTCCGTGTTCTGAATGAGAATGGGCTTCAGGTCCGGCTCTGGGCGGGTTTCGGCCTCTTGTAAAAAGGCGTGGGAACGACCCGAGCCTTGACCGGTTTTTCCCGGATTACGACCTCGAACTCCGTCCCGACCGCGCAGCGGTCGGCGGGCAGGTATGTCAAGCCGATATTCTTCTGCAAAAATGGCGCGGGGCTGCCGCTGGTGACGTGACCAGCGGGCCGGCCGTCGAGCAGGATCGGGTAATGGTCGCGTGCGATGCCGCGCCCGACCATTTCGAAGCCGACCAGGCGGCGCCGGACGCCCTCCTCGCGCTGGCGCAACAGCACGTCGCGCCCCATAAAATCCCCCTTGTCGAACCTGCAGATCCATCCCAGGTCGGCTTCCAGCACCGTGGTGGTCTCGTCGATATCGTTGCCGTAGAGAGCCATCTTGGCCTCGAGCCGCAGCGTGTTGCGCGCCGCCAGGCCCGCGGGCTGCAGACCGTAAGGCTTGCCGCGTTCCATGATGCGCATCCAGATCGTCTCGGCATGCTCCGGCGCGGCATAGATCTCGAATCCGTCCTCGCCCGTGTATCCCGTGCGCGACACGATTGCGTCGGCGCCCGCGAACCTGCCCTGCGCGAACCAGTAGTATTTCATCTCCGCGAGGCGCAGATCGCTCAGCGGCTCGACGATCTCGCAGGCGCGCGGGCCCTGCACGGCGATCTGGCAGTAATCGTCGCTGCGGTATATCACCTCGGTGCCCGGGCGGGCATGCGCGCGGAACCACTCGTAGTCCTTGACCTGATTCGCCGCATTGACGCAGCAGAGGAAATGGTTCGGGCCCATGCGGTAGACGAGGATGTCGTCGACAAACGTGCCTTGCGGCGTCATGATGGCCGAGTACTGGACCTGCCCGACCGCGAGCCGCGCGACATCGTTGCACGTCATGTACTGGATGCTTTCCTCCGCCGTCGGCCCGCGGAATTCGATCTCGCCCATGTGGCTCACGTCGAAAATGCCGGCGCGCGTTCTCACGGCGAGATGCTCCGGCAGCGGGCCGGCATACTGCACCGGCATGTCCCAGCCTGCGAATTCGATCATGCGCGCGCCGAGCTGCCGGTGAACGGCATTCAACGGGGTCTTGCGCGGGGATGAAAAGCTCATGACGGCGGCCTCATATGAATGAAAACACGGTGCGAGCCTAGCATCGCGGCAAAGTCGAGTCAAGCCATATATCCCTTGGAAACCTGCGCAAAAAGCGAGGGTTACAGGCGAGCGTGCGGCCGTCTGAAGTGTTTTTGTGGAACCATGGCGGCGGTCGCGCTGTATAAGATCGTGCAGGCACGCCATGATCTGCGCACCGGTTTTGCTCTCCGTTTTGCTGGCCGCCTCGGCCCGTCCGTCCGTGCGCCTTGTCGCCGTCGAAGGGAATCGCCGCATCCCCGCCGCGACCGTGCAACACTACGTGTCGGCGCGCCCGGGGGCGCCCTGCAACGAGGAAAGCATGCGGGAGGACATCCGGCGCCTGCACGCCCTCGGGGTTTTTCGCGAGGCCGAAGTCCTGATTCGACCGGCGGGGGAAGGCCGGGTCGATGTCGTTTATCGCGTGCGCGAGCGGCCGTGGGTCGCGGGATTCGAGATCGAGTCCGGCTCGCGCGCCATGGATGGGCGCATTCGGGACTTCCTGCGCCGCAACGGGCTCGAGCCGCGGCCGGCGGCGCCCTACGATCCGGCGCAGGCGCGCCGGATAGCGACGGCCGTGCGCAGGATGCTTCGGGAAGGCCGCTACCCGCAGGCCGAGGCGCGCGTTCTGGCGGAGGGCGGGGACAAGTCGGTCAAGGTGCGGCTCATCGTAGAGGCGGGGCCGCGGCGCGCGCCCCCGCGCCCGAAGGGCGAAAGCGCCCGCTTCCGGCTGGAGTCGCTCGGGGCCGAAGGCGACGCCGGGGCGGCCGCCGCCGAGGTGCGCGCGATCATAGCCTCGGTCGAGGTGCCCCGCCTGTGCGACGACGGCTTCCTGGAGTCAGTGCGGCGCAGGCTCGGGGAGGCCCTGGGACGCAACGGCTACGCCATGGCTCAGGTGCATCTGCTCAGATCCGACGGCGAGGAACCGGCATCGGTCAAGGCTCTGTTCAGGATCCATGCGGGCGATCCGGTGCTGACGGGCCGGATCGTCTTCGTCGGCAATTCCCGGGTGCCGGACCGCTTCCTCAGGCGCGAATTGCGCCTGGCCGAAGGACGGGTCTTCAACTCGCAGGCCTTGGACGAGAGCCTGATTGCGCTCAACCGCAGCGGCCTGGTCGAGGAGATCGCGCGCGACGACGTCCGCCTGGAATATGACCGGGAGAGCAACACCGTGGACGTCATTGTTCACGTCCGGGAGCGCGGGCGCCAGGGGATCTATGCGACCGGCGGCACGGCCGGTTACGGAGGACCCTATCTCGGCGCGATCTACCGGGTGTTCAACCTGCTGAACCTCGGGGAGATTGTTTCCCTGGAACTGGACGGCGGTGCGGCGCAATCCAACTTCCTCCTGAATCTCGCCGCGAGCCGGTTCCTCGGCTTGCCGGCATCGTTCGCCTTTTCGGCCTTCCACCGTGTCGCGGGCCTGAACCCGGGCGGGATCGTGCCCGGCGCGAGCGATGTCGTCGCACTCCTGCGTCGCCGGTCGGCCGGCTTTCAGCTGGCGGGCTCCTATCCGGTGCGTGCGAAGTCGCGCGTTACGATCGCCCTGGGACACGAACGATCGGCGGTCGAAATCCGGGATCCGGCGGGCGCGGGCACGGTCGAATCGCCGGCGGCCGGACGTTCGGGACTGACGCCGGGATTCGTTTTCGACTCGACACGGGGCGCCGGAGCCGCGCTGCGCGGGTCGCGGCTGGCCTTCGATCAGTCATGGGTGGGAGGCCCGCTGCTTGCGCCGCTGGCATCGCTCGAACATTCTTTTCGCCTGGAGACATATCGAAACGCACCCGGCAGCCGCGGCCGCAACGCCCTCGCCTTTCGATTTCGGGGCGATGCCGTGCGGCCGATCGGCGGCAGGGCGCTCGCGCCGGAACGGCGGCTCTTCCCCGGGGGCGAGGTCGTGCGAGGCATGGGCAGCGGCGCGCTCGCAGCGTGGGCGCACGATGGAGGCGGGGTTTCTTTGATTCCTGCAGGGGCGGATGCCTGGATGGGATTCTCCACGGAATACAGGGTGCCGCTGAGCGGGCCGTGGAGCGGAGTCGGGTTTTTCGATCTCGGGTGGAGTCGTCTGTCGGCCGGGGCGGAGGGCGCGCTGGTGCGCGCAACCAGCGGGCTGCTCCGGGCTTCGGCGGGCGGGGAGCTGCGCCTGCAGTTGCCGGTCATCGGGGCGCCCGCGCGGCTCATCTTCGCGTGGAATCCGCTCCGGCTGGATACGGTAATCCGTTCGGGCGATCGGGCGCTGCGGCTGGCGGATCCGCGCGCAGCCGTCCGCTTCGCCCTGGGCGACCGTTAGGCCCGCGTGCCGCGCGGGACGTGTCCGTCCCGGAGGGACGGAAGCCGGCAGCTCCAGGCGGGCGGAGCGAATCTGAGGATAAACCGGAAACCTCGGTCTGCCGGCCCTCCGGGGCTCGACTGATCGATACGCCCCTTTCCGGGGGTTCGCCTGCGGCTCACCCCCGGCTACCGGCTCAGGGCCCCTGCCGGGGCTTCTTGATCGCCTCGAATCGCATCGCCGCGCTTCTCCGGGGGTTCGCCTGCGGCTCACCCCCGGCTACCGGCTCAGGGCCCCTGCCGGGGCTTCTTGATCGCCTCGAATCGCATCGCCGCGCTTCCCCGGCGGTTCGCCTGCGGCTCACCCCCGGCTACCGGC
>CAZHQK010000129.1:0-6493 GCA_964534795.1 uncultured Acidobacteriota bacterium | reverse complement strand
ATCCAACCCTGTGCGCCCGGCCGTTCCGAATCCGAGTGAAAGGACCGCCTCGTAGTTCGAGCCTTCGCCGAGTGAATTGAATATTGTCTGAGCGATGGCCAGCGGGCGGGCCGGGTGGTTCGCCTTGATTTCCGTGGCTGCGAAATTCATTGTACCGCCGTCTTTCACGTCGCCCCTCACTGTGATGGTCAATGAAATAGAATCCGCACCCAGCGGCTGAGCCAGCGCCATCAGGGTGTCTGCCGCAGCGGGTTTCGAGGCAGACAGCTTCAATCTGAGTAAGGGGCGCTCCAGCGCCAGTTCGAGAATGCGCTCCCATGATTTGGCAGTCTCCCGGGTGGAGCCGGGTTTCGGCGGGGGCGGGACCGGCGCAGGCCCGGGTTCGCCGTATCCCGGTTTGTCTTCCTTGACCCACTGCAAGCCGTATTCGCTGCCCGATGTCGTTATGTAAACTGAATCGTCGAGCGTAAGGCTGGTCAGTTTACCTGGGATCCGTCGCCTATTGCCTTCGGGGCCTACCACGCAGCCGCCGGCGTCATATGCGCGGCCGTCGGCGACGCGGACCACTACCTTGCCCTCCTCTACCGCTTTCAGGATGGTCTTTCGGACAATCCCGCCGTCGGGTATCAGCCGCAGTTTCGGCGCGCCCAGGAATCGCTCATGGACGGCTTTGGCGCTGTAAACTCCGGGCATATCCGCAACGGGGGTCGTTCCCGGAAGGATGTCCTTGATGAACCGGGCCAGGTCGAGCACATCATCGGGCTGATACGTAAGTCCCTTACTGTCCAGGAACTTGCGCACGCATGCCTGGCCATGAGCCCTCTGCAGCATTTGCTCTTCCGACACCTGGAACTGCTCCTCCAGCGAATAAAGGTTGCCGCCGGAAAGAACGATCCTGTCGAAGGCGCGGCAAGTCTGAATGCGGAATTGCTTCTGCAGTTCAGGCTTGATTCGCTGGAGCTGATCCCTGACAAGCTTGCCCGATTCGCCGGTCCGATAGTCCCTTTCGATGGCTTCGGCCGCCAGCAGCCTTTGGGCGCGCTCGACCGCGCTGCTCAATGCCGAGGCGGTTGCGGTCACCGCAAGTATGGCGTTCTGGAAGCGTCGCGGGATCGGTGCCGCAGGATCCGAGTCATCGGCATAGGCGCAAACGGATCTGGCGATCTTTTCATCCTCGCAAAGCACTAGCTGCAGTTCCGCCGATTCCGGCACCTGCCTGGCGTTGGTGGGCCAGGCGACAAGCTTGAAGCTCGGTCCTTTGAAATATTCGTGCGCTTCGGCGATCACCCGGCTCCTGGCATCCTCGATCGGAATACTTCCTTTTCTCTCCTCGATCTGTTTGATGATATTGGGATCGTAGCGAAACTGCCAGCCGCGGCCCCCGGGCATGGGATAGGTATGCCAGCACACGCCGACGAGTCGATCGAGAGCCTCCGAAGGTTCGGGCCCGGCCTCGTCGGGACGCAGGATTGCGAGGGTCAGGTCGGAGGGATCCATGCCGCTGTTGGGCTGCATGGGCAGGCTTTCGAGCAGCAGGGCGGAGGCGGCGCGGCGGTGGACGCCGCGCGCCGAGCCCCCGTCCAGCTCGGCGGCGTGCTTTTCGATATCGGCGGAAACCGCAGCCTTGAAGTTGTCGCGGTTCAGTCGCTGCAGAAGATCCGCCTGGATCCTTGAGCTCGACCAATCGATTTCGCCGGCTGTTATCAGTTCGATGTCCTCTCCTGCGTCCCAGATGTCCCTCAGGATCCGGGCGAACAGGCGCAGCACCCCCCGGCTCTTCTGAAAATCCTGCAGGGCGCCGAGGCGGTCCCTGGCGGTTTCCAGCAGGCGAGGGTGAAACGGATAGCAGGTGACGATTTGCTTTGCGTAATCGGCATTTGCGGCGGAGGGAGGAATCGCTCCAGGGGTCTCCTGCGCCACCCTCTTGTAGAGGTTGAAGTAGGTGGCCGATGCGGCCTGGGCCGCATTGCCGTCGACCCTCTCGAAGAGCCTGCGGACGATCACCTGTGCGGATTCTTCGCCGATCGGGTCGAACTCGGTCGTCTTGCGTCCCAGGATCTCGTCCAACTTCTGAGCGCTGCTCGAAAGGGCCTGGGCCAGACCTGCGGCGTCCTTGGCATAAGCGGCCTGTCCCGCGGGATCGGTCACGATGAGGACGGTCTGGCGTCGTTTGGCGACGACCGCCGCCAAGTTGTTGATGAATCCCATCAGGTTTCCCTGGCCGGGCTCGCTGAGCTTGGCCATGTAGACGACCAGCTCGTCGAGGAGGATCAGCACGGGCCCGCCGGGAAAGACAGCTTCGATCTGTCCCTCGCTCGGCGACGCCTCGGGATCGTTGGCTTTGCCCAGAGCCTTGAGCCCTTTTTCTCCCGCCATCTGGAAGAAGATTTCACCCCACAGGCTGTGGATCCTCGTCTTGTCGTGCACGCCGAATTCCGGGACTCCCGCTTTCCCGGCATCGACGGCGATCACCGTCACGCTCTTCGGCCGTCCCGCCGCAGGCAGCAATTCCGTGCCCATGCTCGGGTCATCGATGTTTTTGGCCAGATGCCAGAGGGCCATGAGCGTATGGGTTTTGCCGCCGCCGAAGCCCGTGCTCAGGCGGATGGTCGCGCCCCCCTCCCCGGTGCTGGCGAGTCGCTCGAAGACCGCTCGGACTACCTTGGAAAGCTCCTTTGCGGGATGGGTGTTCTGAAAAAAGATCCTGGGGTCCTGATAGACTTTCGGCGCTTTCCCTGCGATCAGGTCGCCGAAGTCTGCGGCGAAAATGGCGTCATCGAGATCGCCTTTGAGTACTTCCTTGCGAGGTTTGCATGCGGTCAGTACACCCATTGGGCACCTCAAACGACACAGGAGATGGACGGGGCCTTCCGACTGCGGCGCAGCCGGCGGCGGGGATGCAAGCGCTTGACACCGCTGGTCCGATCCGACGGCACGGTTCTCATCATATCACAGGCAACGCGCCGGGCGGATGAGCCGTCTCGGCGGCGACCATGGCATTTGGGCCGATGAGTGCTCCGGCGCGCGCCCGACGGCTGGCAGTGCCTGCGGAAAACCGGGAGGGCCGGCCCCCTGCTTGCTTTTCCATGTTTTCATTATGTGCCTCACAGCCGTCGGCGCCGGACCCAGACACGGGATCCGCCTGGAAAACCTTATCGGCTTTTTCGGGAGCGTTGTGACAGCGATGTTCCGCTCAGTGAAGTGCTTTGAGCTCTGTCCGGGACGCTTGCGCCGGCCCTCGGCGCTGCCCGCCGAATTCCGTGCGGCTGCCCCGGCCGGCCACCTCCGCCCGGCATTTGCCCGGAAGCTGCCGGAGGACGCTGGCAAAGAGCTGCCATGGCCGATGCTCGTCGGCGTAGGCCAGGGTCGAGCGCTTGGGCGCGCGCGGAATGCCGAGGTGCCTGAGTTTCCCCTCGCAGCCGGCCAGGCCGCCGCAGATTTCGCGCTGGGTGTGCACCCGGCCTTGTCATCCCGGACCGGGCGCCGGAACTGCAGGCGCGGCAAAAGGCTTAGAATCCGGGAGAAGATGCCGCATACTCGGTTCATGGTTGAGCGTCCAAGGGTTCGATATCGGGTTTGTCATACAACCTCAATCAGACTACCGGAGGCTCAACCTGTCCTCATCCCCAAATCTCGCGCGTTCTTGAGAAGCTGATTTGGACATGAGTAAGTTCCCTCAGTTCCCTTGGAATCTCTTATGGCCATGTCAATTCTCCTTGTAAGCCATCCTGACGCTCCCCTTCGAGTCGACGACCTCGATGACCTTAATCCTTTCCCACGCCTCCCCCGTGTACTGCCGCCCATCTACCATGATCTTGCCCTCGTAGAGCGGGCCGGACACCGCAACCTTCGCCACCACGAGACACAGATCCTCGTAGCATTTGTACTTCAGGAGTTCACGCAGGTGGGATCTGGCGCCGGACCGAGTGCGCCAGACAGGGATACCGGCACACAGCATCGTTCCCACCGGAGTCCCTGACGACATGAGTTCCCGGCTGTATTTCTCGAACATCATGTCCCATGACGTGCCTATAATGGTAGGGTGTAAAAACCTCGGCAGTGGTGAATAGACTTGGCCGCGCCCGTCATCACTATAGACAACGGACAGGACCTTGTAACGAACCACCCATTTGTGCCGCTTCGTGATCATAGACCCTCCTGTACCATTCTCTTGTCGGTAGCAGCCAGAGCGCTACCATCAATCGTGCGCCCCCTGGCTCCGTAATCTTCATTGCCGGATATTTTGCATCTTCTGCCTGGCTAGGATGACGCCCTCGTGTACCCGTCGTCGAGCAGACGCATCAGCCGCCGGCATGACTGCCCAATAATGCCGGGTGTGTGCATAGCACTGACCCTTCTTGTTTCCTCGCCCTACCAGCCGCTGCGCCGCAGACCGACCGGATCCGGGTAGGGGACAAGCGGGGGCGGGCTGATTCCGACCGTCAGACTACACCGCTCGACCAGCCAGGCCGTGCCGTACTCTTCCTCGACATACCGGACGATGTCAGGCAGGAGATGGTAGAAGCCTTCTTTATCGTGGCACTCGTTCTCAAAGGGCAGGTTGGGCACGACAAAGAAAAAGTCGTCTCCATGCCGCGCAACATCCACGAGGGGCAGATGGTTGCGGGAAAGCCGGGCGAAGGGCGGCCACTGGCTTGCGCACGAAGGGTCGAGCCCTCGCTTTCCCAGAACGAACAGCACCGGCACCGCAGGCGCTTCGGGCGATGCCGGGCGCGACAGAGCAACGGGCAACAATCCGGACCCGCCGCCGGCGGATATCACCCGCGGCCTTCGCCTCGAGCGGGCCTTTCGGTAATTCGCCTCCACGGCAGCATCGAGGCGGCGCAGCAGCGCCGGCTGCCCTCCTCTCTCCCGGAATGCGACATCTCCCAGAGGCAGGGGCCGCGTGCCGTCCGTACCGCCCAGGGCTTCCTGCGGCGGAAGCAGGACGGGAAGGTGTGTGACGCACCGCTCGACGTTGTAGCTCAACGGCCGCAGCAGCTCCTGCGGAAAGCAGACGACTGCAGCCGGCAGGCACGGGTTGCGGAAGTCCCATCCGCACTCCGCGATGGCTTCGACAAGCTCGATCGCGGCCCGCCATGGACCGACGAAAAGCTTCAGCTCGAGCCCCTCTCTGCACGGTTCCCTGCCCGGGCGCTGCCACTCGACCACCGCCGATCGGTGCGAGAATGAACCGTGTGCCAGTCTTTCGGGCAGCCAGGGTTGAACGTAGGCATCGGGGCGCGACAGATACCGGGCGAGCGCCTCCCCAAAGAAACCAGAGTCGCCGGCAAGGCAAGGGATCGCCAGAGCGCGAAGGATTCCTGCAGGATGCTCCACAACGCGATAGCGGCGAGGAACCTGAGGGGTGTATGCCACCCCGAACCGCTCCGGCAGCTCCCGGCCGAGATAGTCTTCCCAAGAGTCTCGGCTCATAGGCAAGACACCCTCGGTCGTGATCCAGAGCATATCGCGAAAGGCTTTGGACAGGATCCTGTAGGAGAACGCCTTGCCAAAGGTTGCACCGGGCCCGCAGGTGAGACCCAGGCTCACCCCGTTACGGATCTCCTCTACCATGAGGCGGTTGCCGTTCAACGTCTCGATTTTCGCGACCGGGCTCGAGGAGTGGCGCGGCCACTCGTACTCGATGACGACCCCCTCGTCTGTCCTGCGAAAGGACGAGTCGACCCTCTTGCCGAGCAGCACAAAAGGCGGGAAGCAATCCGGGCCATCGATCTTGTTCAGCGGCACCTCGAGTTCCGGAGGTATCTTGAGATCCGCCGGCTTGAAGTCGGTCCGAGGGAACGAGGCTCTCCACGGAAACGGGCCGGTTTCGGACCCGTCGCTCCGAGCGCCGACGGTGGAAGAGCCGTTATTCGAGGAAATGTTCTTGCGGATTGGTTCGTTCACGATGCATGCTCCTTTCTGTCATCGAGTCGCATGCATCAGGAGCCGGGAACAAAAAAGCCGCCCATCGAGGCGGCGTCCCGGGGAGACTCGGTTTCGGAGATGAACTCCGCGCATCGGGCGTCTTGCCGCCCAAGGCACCGTGGCGTCTCCTGCCCGGTTGCCGGATCCCGAGCGCGTCGGGATCACTCCTGATGCTTGACATTGTTTTGCCCGCTTCTTCGCCTGGATCAAGGCCATTGGCGACATACGATGGCCCGATGCCTGCGCGCCGACCCGGAAACGGTCCGACCGAAGACTGCGTGCTTTCGGACTCTCGATCGCTGCTCTTCAAATTTGAAAATCTGATCATGGGCCGGCGATTCTTTCATCCCCCTGGGGACACCGGCACTCGTCACGGATCGCGCAAAGCAGTATTGACACTCTTCTGCCTGACAGTATGGCAGGGGAAATCCAGAGCAACCGATGTATCCGGAATCGATCTTGGCGCTCTGGACGGACTATGACGTTCAACTTACCGCTTCCGTATGAGTTTGCCCTCCTCTTCACTGTACACCCACGACTCCCCATTGATTTCCACCATGTC
>CAZHQK010000128.1:0-168456 GCA_964534795.1 uncultured Acidobacteriota bacterium | reverse complement strand
TTGCGCTCACCTGGAGCTACCCGCTTCCGTCCCTCCGGGACGGATACGGCCCCGGCAGGGGCCCTGAGCTGATAGCCGGGGGTGAGCCGCAGGCGAACCCCCGGAAAGGGGCGCATCGATCATCCGAGCCCCGGAGGGCCGGCAGACCGACGTTTCTGATTTATCCCTCTGCCGGCCCTTCGGGGCTTGTCCCATGCCGTCCCTTTTCTCCAGGTTCGCTTCCGCTCGTCTGGAGCTGCCAGCTTCCGTCGCTACTTGGCGAGAAAGCGATAGGGATTGGTCGGTTTGGGATCCTCGCCCGCTCCGGGGACGCGCGCGGCCCAGAGCATCCCGCGCAATACGATCTCGCGCGCCTGCGGGACGTCGAAGTCGGCCGCGGAGTGCCCGAAGGTGGCGTTGAAAATGCGCCCCTTGCCGTACAGCTTCTTCCAGACCACCGGCATCACCGTGCCCCGGATCCATTCGTCCGCTTTGCCCGAGAACGTGGTTACCGCCAGGACCTCGACGTTGGGATCGACCAGCATGTAATACTGCTCCGAGCGCAGCCTGAAATCCGACAGGCCGCGGGTGATCGGATCGGCTCGGTCGGTGATATGGATCTCATAGTCGATTATCCCGCCGGGATGCGCGGCCCAGGATCCGCCCACCATGTACTCGTATTCCGGGTTGCTGCGAAACGAGTCGGCGATGCCTCCGTGCCAGCCGGCCATGCCCACGCCGCTGCGGATGGCGTCGAGAAGCCCCTTTTCCTGCTCGGCGGTGATGCGTCCCATGGTCACGGCCTGAACGACGAGCGACAGGGACCTCATCTTCGCGGCATCGAGGTAGGAGTCGAGCGACTGGGAGATTTCCACCTCGAATCCCTGCCGGGCGAGCAGCGGAGCGAATACCTCCACGCATTTCCGGGGTTCGTGGCCTTCCCAGCCGCCCCAGACGAAGAGCACCTTCTTTCCGGATGCGGCGGTTTGCGGCTTTGAAGCCGCCGAGGCGACGAGCACGGCCGCGGCCAGCAGCACGGCATGGCGGCCTCGCGAGGACGGATGATTCACGCTGCACTCTCCTTTTCCCGTTGCGCTCGAAACCGGATCAGAGTTCGCGGATCCAGATGTTGCGGAAGCGGACGGGATGCGCATGCTCCTGCAGCGAAAGCGGAAGCTTCGCGGCATGCGCCTTGTAGGGGGGGCGGGCCTTGTGGGCCGTCGGCCCCGTCGGCGCCACGTTGTCCTGCACCAGGATCCCGTTATGGAACACGGTCAGGCGCGCCGGGGCGATGAGCTTTCCGTCCTCCGCGAACCGGGGCGCATGGAAGACTATGTCGTAGGTCTGCCATTCCCCGGGCCTGCGGCAGGCGTTGACGAGCGGCGGGTACTGGCCGTAGACGGCTGCCGTCAGGCCGTCGGCGTAGGTCTTGTTCTCGTAGCCGTCGAGGATCTGAACCTCGTAGAGGCCCATCAGGAAAACGCCGCTGTTGCCGCGGTCCTGGCCCTGGCCGGTGCCGGAAGAGGGCGCGGCCCATTCGACGTGCAGCTGGCAGTCGCCGAAGGAACGTAGGGTCTTTATCGATCCCGTGCCTTTCACGACCTCCATGTAGCCGTTCTCGAGCTTCCATCGGGGCGGCCCGCCCTTCATGTCGGTCCATTGGGCGAGGCTGCTGCCGTCGAAGAGCACCAGTGCGTCCGAGGGTGCCGGAACCGGAGGGCCTGCGGGCCCGGGATCGACCGTCGGCGGCAAGGGACGCGCCGGGTCGTGGATCGCCCACTGCTGCAATCCGGAGGCTTGCGGGTTGTCCTGCCGTGCCGGCGCCGCTCCCGCGACGGCGAGGAGAATCGCGGCGACCGCAACCATCATCGGTTCGTTTTTCATCGATCCTCTCTCCTTGCAGAAGGGCCGCGTCCTGCAGGGCCTGGGGGCGATCGGCCCGCGACTGCCGATTCCCGAGCGCCTACAGCGACCAGCCCGTCCGGTAAACGGGTTTGATGAACTCGTTGGCTTCCGGTACGTTCGTCACCTTCATGTTGGGCCCGTCCCATTCGAGCTTTCTACCCGGGAAGCGGATCGCGAGGTTGCCCAACAGAACGGTTTCGGTGAAGGGGCCGGCATAATCGAAGTGGGATACTGCGCGCGTCTTGCCCTTGCAGGCATCGATCCAGTTCTGCTCGTGGCTGGTTGCAATCCTGGGAATCGTCTTCTTCGGCCGGCGATAGCGCTGCATCCGGGATTCCGGGATCAGTCGCGGGCTTTCCGAGTATGTCTCGCAGATGAGCTTGCCCTTGTCGCCCACGAAGAGCGTGCCGCTTTCGGGCAGATTGCGATCGGGCTCCAGTTCCTCCGGGCGCTCGGGCAGGAGCCCGCCGTCGTACCAGTGAAGTTTGACGGCGGGAAGCTTGCCGCCGCGGGCGGGGAAGGCGTAATGCACGATGGTGGCCATGGGATAGCTGTCGTTGTAGACCATGCGCACCCTTTCCACGCCGCCGCGCCGGCCGGGCCTTTCCACGACCTGGAAAGCGATGAAGGCGGTCACGGACGTCGGGTAGCCGAGCTTCAGGGCGGTATAGGATGCATCCATGACATGGCACGCCATGTCGCCGAGAGCGCCGCAGCCGAAATCGAACCAGGCGCGCCAGCTGAACGGGTGGTAGGTGGGGTGGTAGGGGCGCATGGGGGAGGGCCCGATCCAGAGATCCCAGTCGAGCGTGGGCGGCACTTCGGGCGTGTCGGCCGGGCGCGGCATTCCCTGGGGCCAGATGGGCCGGTTGGTCCAGCAATGAACCTCGCGCACCTTGCCGATGGCGCCGTCGGCGATCCATTCCTCGATCAGCCGTACGCCTTCGCCGGAGTGGCCCTGGTTGCCCATCTGGGTGACCACCTTGTAGCGGCGCGCCGCCTCGGTGAGCATGCGCGCCTCCCAGATGGTGCGCGTCAGGGGCTTCTGCACGTACACGTGCTTCCCCAGCTGCATGGCGGCCATCGCGACGACCGCATGGCTGTGGTCCGGCGTGGCTACGATTACGGCGTCGATATCCTTTTGCTTCTCCAGCATCACGCGGAAATCACGATAGGTCGCCGCCTTGGGATACTTCTGGTAGACTCTCGCCGACCTGGCATCGTCCACATCGCACAGGGCGACGATGTTTTCCCCCTCGCAGGCGGCGGTGTTCGATGCTCCCATGCCGCTGACGCCGACCGTGGCGATGTTCAGCCTGTCGCTGGGGGCCTGATAACCCGGGCCGCCCAGGACACGGCGGGGAACGATCATGATGCCCGTGGCCGCAGCCATGGTCCCCACGAAGGTCCTGCGCGAAATCTCTTCGCGCTTGTCCGAACCGTTTTGCTGCGCGCGCTCCTGCATGGCGATACCTCCCCGGAATATGGTCGTGCCGGCGCCGGAACGAGCTTCCGGCACGGCGGATGCATACTATTATCCGCGCATCCGGCAAACGCAAAACAAAAAATCGGGGTCGCGCAGGCGCTCGCCGGCTCCCGGTCAGGCGCCGGGTCCTGCCGATCGGGGCGCAATGGAAGGGAAGTTTTTCGAGGGGAAGGCGGTGCGGCCGGAGCTTCCGCCGTGCGGAAGCCCCGGCCGGAAAATCGGTCTAGAGCTTCACAACGTTCTGCGCTTGAAATCCCTTGGGACCCCTGGCCACGTCGAACTCGATCCGGTCGCCCTCGTTGAGCGACTTGAAGCCGCTGCCCTGGATGGCGCTGTGATGCACAAACACGTCATCACCCGAAGCGCGGCTGATGAAGCCGTAACCCTTTTCATTGTTGAACCACTTCACTGTTCCTTGTTCTCTCATCTTCTTTCCTGAATTGAATGCCCCCTGAGGGGCTATGTTCTTTGATCGTCCGGCCGGCTTTCACGATCATTCGCAGGCCCCAGGGGCCGAAAATGAAAAAAGCTGCGAACTCACTCAGGAGTTTGCAGCTTGATGCATCCACGAAATCTCTACAAAAACCTGACCGACGCAGCCAATCATACTCCGCCGGCGCCGCTCTTGCAAGCCCAATCGGCGGCCGGCGCCATTTTTCCCCCGCAGCCGTTCATTGCTTTATGTTATAGAGCATGAACGCATACTCGTCGGCGGTCCGGTCGATGAGCTTGCTCACGTTGCTCGCACCGTGGCCCGAGCGCGTGTCGATCCGTATCAGAACGGGATTCGGGCCGCGGTGCTTTTCCTGCAGCGTCGCGGCGAACTTGAAGGAGTGCGCCGGTACGACGCGGTCGTCGTGGTCGGCCGTCGTGATCAGGGTCGCGGGGTAGGCGACGCCGTCCTTGAGGTTGTGGAGCGGCGAGTAGGAATAGAGGTTGCGGAAGTGCTTTTCGTCGTCGCTCGATCCGTATTCGACGGTCCAGCCCCAGCCGACAGTGAACTTGTGAAAGCGCAGCATGTCCATGACGCCGACGGCCGGCAGCGCCACGCGGAACAGTTCCGGGCGCTGCGTCATGGCGGCTCCCACGAGCAGTCCGCCGTTGGATGCGCCGGCGATGGCCAGGTGATTCGGCGATGTATATTTTTCGCGGATCAGATACTCGGCGGCGGCGATGAAATCGTCGAAGACGTTCTGCTTGTTGAGCAGCATGCCGGCCTTGTGCCAGTTCTCCCCGTATTCGCCGCCCCCGCGCAGGCAGGCCTGGGCATAGATGACGCCGTTTTCGAGCAGGAAAATCCGGGACGGATTGAACGACGGGACCGGACTGCTGTTGAAACCGCCGTAGCCGTACAGATAGACGGGATTCCTGCCGTTTCTTTCCAGGTCCTTGCGGTGCACCAGAAACAGCGGGACCCGCGTCCCGTCCTTGCTTTCATAGAAGACCTGTTTCACCTCGTAGTCTTCCGGGCGGAACCGGATCTCGGCGCTGCGGAAAACCTCGCTTCGGCCCGTGGCCGGATCGTAGCGATAGATCGTCGGAGGATAGGTGAACGAGGTGAAGGTGTAGAACAGAACCTTCTCGTCGCGCTTGCCGTAGAAGCCCGAGGCGGTCCCCAGTGCGGGAAGCTCGATCTCGCGCAGGGGCTTGCCGGCGAGGTCGTACTCGTAGACCCTGGTGTTGGCGTCCTTGAGGTAGCTGCAATACAGCCGGCCGCCGGCCGTGCTCGCGTCGCTCAGGACCTCCGGCTTTTCCGGCACGATCACCTGCCAGCGCTCCGGCGCCGGATTGGCCGGGTCGATCAGCACGACCCGGTAGTTGGGTGCGCCGGCATCGGTGTGCACCAGGATCCTGTCGCCGACATTGTCGATCACCGCGCTGTTGAATTCGAATCCCCGGATCAGTGGCCGGAAATCCCTGCGGCCGGCGCCGAGGTCCATGCAGTAAAGCTCGTTGCCGTGGGTTCCTTCGGTCACGCTCAGAAAGAGATACCTCTCGTCCTCGCTGGTGTCGGCGCTCACGTAACGCAGGGGGTGCTCCCTGTCCTGGTACACGATCGCGTCTTTTTCCTGCGGATCGCCCAGCCTGTGATAGAAGACCTTCTGGAACTCGTTCTTGGCCGTCAGTTCATGTCCGGGCGCGGGCCTGTCGTAGCCCGAGTAGTAGAAGCCCTGCCCGCGCCAGGCGGCGCCCGAGAACTTCACCCAGCGGATGCGGTCGTCGAGCTCTTTCTTGGTCGCGATTTCCATGACGCGGATCTCCGACCAGTCCGAACCGGCCTCGGAATACGAGACCGCCACGTAGCGGTCGTCGTTGGAAAACCCGGCCAGGGAGACGCGGATGGTGCCGTCGGGAGAAAGGGCGTTGGGGTCGATGAAAACCTCGGGCGCGCCCGCCAATCCTTTCTGGACGTAGATGACCGACTGGTTCTGGAGGCCGTCGTTCTTGGTGAAAAAGTAATACTCTCCCGCGCGCATCGGCGCGCCGTAGCGCGGGTAGTCGTAGATCTCGCGCAGGCGGTTGCGGACCTGTTCGCGGAACGGGATCTTGGAGAGATAGGCGAACGTCACCGCGTTCTGCTGCCGAACCCATTGCTTCACCTCTTCGGCGTTGTCGTCTTCCAGCCAGCGGTAGGGATCGGGCACGCGAACACCGAAGTAGTCGTCGACCTGGTCGACCTTGCGGGTTGCGGGGTACCGGAGCGGTTGCTCCCTGCTGCAGCCGGGCAGCAGGACGAGCAGGCAGAGGGCGGTTGGTGCCGGGAGTTTCTTGAGCATCGGAGCCTCCGAAAGATGTGCCATGGTTGCGTGCGCCCGGCGATTCTCGCGCTTTCGTCAGGGTGCACCGAGCTTGATGAGCTGCTTGCCCATGTTGCGTCCATGGAGCATGCCGATGAAGGCGCGCGGCGCGTTTTCCAGGCCGTCGACGATGTCCTCGCGGTATTTCAGCCTGCCAGCCTGGAGCCACTCGGTCAGGCGGCGCAAAGCTTCGGGGTAGCGATCCGCGAATTGCGTGACCATGAAGCCTTCGGCGCGTGCCTGCCGGGCGAGCAGGTAGGGCAGGAGGCGCGGGCCGGTTTCGGGCCTTTCCAGATTGTACTGGGAAATCTGCCCGCAGACCGGGACGCGCGCGCCGCGGCGCAGCAGGCGGAAAGCCGCATCGCTGATGGCGCCGCCGACGTTGTCGAAATAGACGTCGATGCCGTCGGGGCATATTTCACGAAGCACGTCGTAATAGTTCTCGACGCTCTTGTAATTGAATGCGGCGTCGAACCCCAGTTCGCCCACGAGGTAATTGATCTTGGCGTCGCTGCCGGCGATGCCGACGACGCGGCAGCCGTGGATCTTCGCTATCTGCCCGACGGCGGATCCGACCGCGCCGGCGGCCGCCGACACCACGACCGTTTCGCCCGGCTGCGGGCGGCCGATCTCGAGCAGCCCGAAGTAGGCCGTCAGCCCGGGCATGCCCAGCACGCCGAGCGCCGTCGAGATCGGGGCGACCTGCGGATCGATCTTGCGCAGGCGCTCGCCGTCCGAGAGCGCGTATTCCTGCCAGCCGAACATTCCCTCGACGATGTCGCCTTTGGCGAATCCGGGGTGGTTGGACTGGATCACCTTGCCGACCGTGCCGCCCGGCATCAAGTCGCCGATCTGGAGCGGCGGGAAGTATGACCTGCGGCCGTCCATCAATCCCCGCATGTAGGGGTCCAGGGAAAGATAGATGATGCGGGTGAGCAGTTGCCCCGGACCCGGCGTGGGCAGGGGCGCTTCGACCAGATTGAAATCGGTTTCTTTCGGGTATCCCACGGGGCGGGCCGCCAGAACGATCTGTCGGTTCATCGGCATGCGCAAACTCCTCTCGTATGATCGGGGTGGGTTTCCAGTCCTCATCTGCCGGTTCGGCCTGTTGGGGTTCCCGTGATCGTGGCCGGACCGCGCAGTTCCTCGATGCCGGCAACGTCCGCACGCGGGGATCGCTCGATTGCTGTCGCCGCCGCTCGAGCCGTTCCGGCGATGGAATCTTACCAGCCCCCGGCCGGGGGAGCAATTCCCGCAATGCGATTCGCTTTGTTGCGCTCCGCTGGTAGAATCGCGCCTTGTTATTGGTGCCGAAGCCGGTCATGACCGCATCCATGCCTTCAGGACTCAAGAGAGCGATCCGCCTGCCGCATGCGGTGGCGATGGTGGTAGGCACCATCATCGGCGCATCGATTTTCGTCCAGCCCGCCGAGATCACGGGCCGGGTGCCGAGCGTCGCCGGTGTGTTTGCCGTCTGGGCGGTATCGGGCATTCTGACGCTTCTCGGTGCCCTGGCATGCGCGGAGCTGGCATCGGTCTTCACCAGAACGGGAGGCGTCTATGTTTACCTGAGTGAGATCTATTCGCCCGCGCTCGGGTTTCTCTGGGGATGGGCGATGTTCTGGAGCATGCACTCGGGCATCATCGCCGCCCTGGCCATGATCGTGGCACGGTATCTGGCTTACATCGTGCCGCTCGGCGACATGGGGATCAGGGCGGCCGCGGTCGCCGCCATTGTAGTACTGTCGGCGGTCAATTACGCGGGCGTCAAGCTGGGAAGCAGGGTGCAGGCGCTTTTTACGCTCGGCAAGCTCGTCGCGATCGCGCTCATCATCGTCGCCGGATTCATCCTCGGGGCCGGCCTGCCGGAGCATTTCGCCGCCGGGGCCGCGGAAATGGCCGGTGCATCGCCGCGCGAGTTTCTGCTCGCGCTCGTGGCCGGGCTTTTCGCTTACGGGGGCTGGCACATGGTGACGTACAGCTCCGGGGAATCGGTGGACCCCGAGCGCAATATCCCCAAGGCGCTCGTCGCGGGAACGCTCATCGTGACGGTCTGCTATATGGCGCTCAATGCCGTCTATATGTTCATTCTCCCGCTGGATGTCGTCGCGTCGTCGACGCGCATCGCTGCGGACGCCGCCGATGCGGTCCTGGGCTTCGGCGGCGGAGCGTTCATGTCCATGCTTGTGGTCTTTTCGACGCTCGGCTCGCTGAGCGGAATCATTCTGACCGGCCCGAGAGTCTATTATTCCATGGCCTGCGACGGATTGCTTTTCCGCCGGGCCGGCCGCATCCACCCGCGGTTTCAGACGCCGCACATAGCAATCGTCATGCAGGCGCTGTGGGCATCCATCCTCGTCTGCACCGGGACCTACCGGGGTCTTTTTACGCGCGTCGTATACACCGAATGGATTTTCTTCGGGCTTATGGCCTCCGGCATTTTCATAGTGCGCAAACGGGGCGTTGCGGGCGCATACAGAGCCTGGGGCTATCCGGTGCTGCCTGCGGTATTCGTGCTCGCGTCGTTCGGGATCGCCGCCAACCAGATCCTGTCGGAGCCGCGCGAGAGTCTTCTGGGGCTGGCGCTGGTGGCGGCCGGCCTGCCGGTTTACTATCTCTGGAAAGGGAGGCAGGGCCATGCAGATAATCGATCTTCATAATCATTTCTACCCGCCCGAGTATGTGCAAGCCGTCCTGGCTGGCCCGAGCGCGGTGCGGGTCACCTTCGACGCGCACGGCAATCCGATGCTTCATTACCCGGGGGACTATAACCTCCTGGTCCCGGGCCATCGGGATATCGAGGTGCGCGAGCGCGCGTTGCAGGAGGCGGGAGTTCACAAGCAGGTGCTCTCATTTACCACGCCGGGCACGCATGTCGAGGAGCCGGCGCGTGCCGTCGAGCTGGCGCGCATGGTGAACGATGGCTTTGCCCGCATCGTGAAAGCAAGGCCGCAACGGTTCGCCGCCCTCGCCACCCTGCCGCTCAACGATCCCGCGGCGTCGGTTGACGAGCTCGAGCGCGCCGTCGTGGAGCTCGGATTCAGGGGCGCCGCGCTTTTCAGCAACGTCAACGGCGTCCCTCTTTGCGACGAACGCTTTTTCCCGCTGTACCGCAAGGCCGAGGAGCTCGGGGCGGTCTTTTTCATACATCCCGCCCAGCCTGTGGGCGTCGAATTCATGCGTGATTACTGGCTCGCGCCGCTTATCGGGTTTGCGTTCGACACCACTCTGGCGGCGGCCGGGCTCGTCTTCAGCGGCGTGACCGAGAGATTCCCCGGCCTGCGCTGGGTGCTCGCCCATCTCGGAGGGGCGGTCCCGTACCTGGCCGAGCGCCTCGATCGCGGCTACCGGGCCTTCGCCGAGTGCCGCAGGAACATCGCCGAGCCGCCGAGCGAGTACCTGAAGCGCTTCTACTTCGACACCGTCAATTTCGATCCCGCCGCGCTGCGGCTGGCCCTGTCCTTCGCCGGGGCGGCTCATTTGCTCGCAGGCAGTGATTATCCGCACATGATCGGCAGCCTGGAGCGGATGAAGGCAAGTATTGCTCAGTTGGACCTTTCCGAGGCTGATCGGGCCGCCATACTTGGAGGAAACGCCGCCCGGTTGCTCGGGTCGTGACTGCAATCCTTCAAGGTCGAACCGGCCGAACAGGGAATATTTCCCCGTCACGAAAATGCCGGCCGCGTCTCGAACCCAGCGGAATGTGACCGCCGCACTGTCTGGCCGCCCGCTTTTCGGTCATTATCCGTGAGAAAGCGCATCGAACGATCTCCGACGGGATCGATGCTGCCGCTGGCACGATGGTTGCACTTTCGGTGTGCGGGAAAGATTGGCCGATTGATCAAAACGGGGGTAGACCATGAATCGACATCCGATGTCCTTGCGTTCGCTTTTGATTGCGCTCTCCGTCGTGGCGACGGCTGCGTGGTGGGCGGCAGGCTGGCAGGGACCGATCCCGAACGACGCGGACGATCCGAGCCCGATCCGTGCCGGCTATGCCGTGATCACCCCGAGCGGAGACGCAAGTCTGGTGGTTTTCGAAACCTTCGGCCAGCGCAGGGGGAACGAGACGGTGCAGGCGGGTGTTCTTTCCGCCAACCTGACCAGGCGCGCGCTGGTCTTCGTCAACACAAGCGGCCGCCTGTCCCGCAATCTGGGCGTGGCCGTGTCGAATCCCGGCTCGACGGCCGCACATTTGGACCTTACGCTGCGAGATGAAGACGGCAAGGTGGTGGCAACGGCGACATCGGAAGTTGCCGCACGCAACCAGATAGCCCTGTTCATCACGGAGCTGTTTGCCGCGCACAACCTGGTGTCGAGAGACCTGACGGGAACTTTGGAGATCGTTTCGGACGTTCCGGTGGCCGCCGTGGCCTTGCGTTTCCGCGGGCTGAATTTCAGCGCCCTGCCGGTGACCAGCCTGTCGGATGCGTTCCCCGTCCCCGAGATTTTTCCCGGAGTCGGAGGGCCGGGTGCGATCATCCTGCCTCATTTCGCCACGGGTGGGGGCTGGGCCACGGAGATCGTGATCGCCAACCCGGGCGCTGCGGAGGCGAGCGGCCGCGTCGATCTCTTTGCCAGGGACGGATCGCCTCTCACGGCGATGCTCAACGGCCGGTCGGACAGCACCTTCAGCTTCAAGATTCCGGCAGGCGGGGTCTTCACCCTCGCGCCCAGGGACCGCTCGGGAGACAGCGGTTTCTGAAGCCCCTGCGGCGCGCTGTTCGGGATACACCCCACGGGAGGGCGGCTTCGACCTGCCGCCCTCCCGGGTGGCCATCCGTTCTCATTCTTCTTTGAGGCTGCGTTCCATCAGCTCGCGGATGGCGTCGCGCGGCGAGATCTCTCCGTCCAGGATTCGATTCACCTGCCGCGTGATGGGGACCTCGACCTGATGGCGCTGGGCCAGGGCGAGCGTGGCCCGGGCGGCTTTCACCCCTTCGGCCACCATCCTCATCGAGCCGACGATCTCGTCGAGCTTCCTTCCCTTGCCGAGCTCGACACCCACAGTCCGGTTGCGGCTGAGTGCTCCGGTGCAGGTCAGCGTCAGGTCGCCGACGCCGGCCAGCCCGGCGAGCGTCTCGCGCCGGGCGCCGCAGGCGCAGGCGAGCCGGGTGATTTCGGCCAAACCGCGCGTGATGAGGGCTGCGACCGGATTGTAGCCCAGCCCCAGGCCGTCGATGACACCCGCCGCGATGGCGATCACGTTCTTCACGGCGCCGCCCAGCTCGACCCCGACTACGTCGCTCGATGTGTAGAGGCGCAGGGTGGGCGACGAAAACTGCTTCTGAACCCGGGCCGCGGCGGCCGCATCCTCGGAGGCGACCACCACGGCCGTCGGATCGCCCCGGGCGACCTCCCGGGCGAAGCTCGGCCCGGATAGCACGCACAGCCGCGGCTGGAAGCGTCGGCCGACGACGTCGCGTATGACCTCGCTCATGCGCATCAGACGTTCCGTATCCAGACCTTTGGTGGCGCTGACGACGATCATCGCCGGGTCGAGGTACGGGAGCATCTGCTGGTAGAGCGCGCGCACGACGTGCGAGGGGATCACCGTCAGTACGATCGCCGCGCCCTCGAGTGCACGGCCCAGATCTCCGGTGACATCGACGTTCTCCGGAAGCTTGACTCCCGGCAGATAAATGTCGTTTTCGCGGCGCCGGCGGATGCTTTCGACGACCTCTTCTTCGTAAGCCCAAAGCTTGATCGCATGCCCCATCCTGCCCAAGGTCAGGGCCAGGGCCGTTCCCCAACTTCCCGTGCCGATGATCGCGATCCTTTCCATGACCGGCGTGCATTTTAAGTTTCGGTGACAGGCTACTCAACCCCGAAATTAGGGTCTGCCCGCCAGTTCATTCGGCGGCGGAGTTTCGGGGTTGAGTAGCCTGTCACCGAAATTGGATCCTTGAAAAGGGAGGGTGGCGCGCGTATTTTGCAATGTATGCGGAAAAAACACTTCCTGCTTTGCGCGGCGCTGATGGTTTACGCGACGGCCGCGGCTCAACGCAAACCCGAAACGACGCAATCGTACTACATGAAGTGGCTCAACGAGGATGTCGTTTACATTATCACGGAGCCGGAACGGGCCGTGTTCCTTTCGCTGACCACCGACGAGGAAAGGGAGCGCTTCATCGAGCAATTCTGGGAGCGGCGCAATCCCGAACCGCGTTCGGGCCGGAACCCTTTCAAGGAGGAGCATTACCGCAGGATCGCATACGCCAATGAGCGCTTCGCCGCAGGCAAGCCCGGCTGGATGACCGACCGGGGCCGCATCTACATCAAGTACGGCGAGCCGAACGGCCTCGAGCGCCGGCCCACGGGAGGGACCTATACACGGCCGATAACCGAAGGGGGTGGTACGACGACCGTCCACCCTTACGAAAAGTGGCGCTACAACTACATCGAGGGTGTCGGACAGAACATCGAAATCGAATTCGTCGACGAGGGGCGAACGGGGGATTACCGGATCGCTCTCTCCCCGCAGCAGAAGGATGCCCTGCTCATGGTTCCCGGCGCCGGGCTCACGGAATGGGAGGAGATGGGCTTGGAGACGCGCGCCGACCGCCTCTTGCGCGACGGCCTGGGAGTTTCCGCCTATCCCGCTCCTTCCCGGGACCAGCCTTTCCAGCGCCTGGCCCAGCTCGGGGCCCTCACCCGGCCTCCCGAATTCCGATTCAAGGACCTGAAGGCGGCCGTCGAGGCGCATGTATCTTACAGCCAGGTGCCGATGCGCGTTGCCAGCAGCTACTTGCGGATTGCGGATGACCGCGCGCTCGTGATGGTGGCGGTCGAAATCGCCAACTCCGACCTGAAATTCGCCACCCTGGGATCGATCTACCGTGCCGAGGTGGAAATCTACGGCCGCCTCAGCGATCTCGCGGGCCGGACCGCCGCTGAATTCGAAGACACCGTGCACTCCGAGCACAATGCTGAAAGACACGAGCGCGCGCTCTCACAGAAGTCGCTCTACCAGAAGCTGCTGACCCTTGCGCCTGGAAACTACAAGCTCGAACTGACCGTCCGGGACCGGGAGAGCAAGGCCATGGGCACGACCCAGACTCTTGTCGCCGTTCCAAAACCGCCGCAACAGGGGATGTCGTGCAGCCCGATCATTCTGGCGAGTCGGATCGAGCGTGTCTCGGGACTGTCGACGAGCGTGGAACAGTTCGCCCTGGGCGACATCAAGGTCGTGCCCAACCTGGAAAGAGCTTTCCCTCGGGGCGACATCGTCGGCGTCTACCTGCAGGCTTACGGCGCTTCCATCGACGAGGCGGCGGCGCGGCCCTCGCTTTCGATTCGCTACCACGTCATGCAAGGCGGCCGAGCCGTGCGCCCGCCGATAATCGACGACGTCGGGCGCACGGTCCGCTTTGTTTCAGATAAACGGGTCGTGCTCGTCACCGGCCTGGGAACGGACTCACTGGAGCTCGGGGCCTACAGACTTCTGGTCAAGATCCGCGACAATATCTCCGGTCAGGAAGCGTCCGCCGAAGCCAACTTCACAGTTACCCCGCAAATGATGCAATAGCCGGATGCGCTCCTCATGGCGCGTTGCCCCCTGCTCCGTCCCAGTATCTTGAACGGTATCCAAGATATTGGATGCCTTCGTTGGCTTTCATCGACTCATGGCGATCCTCGATTCCACAGCATATTGATTTGATTTGGCTTATGTTTTCAAAATGACAGGCACAAATGAACCCTCATGTGGCCTGAAAGTTGCATGATTCCGCTTTGGAACAAAGGGAAGGTTCTGAATGAACGAGTGTCGGCTTCTCGATCAATGTGCGGCCGAGATTACATTGCAGGCCGGACCACAGCAAAGGGCGATCGAGACGAGACAAACGCCTTCCCGTCGGCTCGATCGGGCCGCTATCGGGGTGGCCCGATACCATTAATGCTGATGGCCGGCGGGCGCAGTGCCCGATACGGCCGATTACGAAGGGGGATCTGCATGAAACGCAAATGGATGACTCTCTTCGGGTGGGCTGCCCTTGCCATGGCGCTGGCGCTGCCGTGCTTCGGGCAGACGATCCCGACCAGTATGCTGACCGGAACGGTAAAGGACGCGACCGGCGGTGTCATCCCCGGTGCGGAGGTGGTCGTTACCGACCCCGGGACAGGGAGGACCTTCAACGTATTGACCGATGACAACGGTTATTTCGCCGTGGCCTCGGTGCCCGCAGGCACCTACACGGTGACGGTTACTGTCCCGGGTTTCAAGAAGGCGGTGGTCGAGAATGTCAAGGTCAATGTCGGCGTGCCTGCGTCGGTCTCGGTAACGCTCGAGGTGGGCGAGATCAGCGAGCAGGTCATCGTAACCGGCGGTGCTGAAATCCTCAACACGACCACGGCCTCGATCGGGACCACGGTCGACAGGCGGCGCATCCAGGAACTTCCGCTGTCGTCCCGCGATGCGCTCGACCTTACGATGCTGCAGGCGGGAGTGGCCACGACCGGCAATCCCCGGTCTTCGGTTGTAGACGGTCTGCGCAAGGCTTCCATCAATATCACGATGGACGGCATCAACGTGCAGGACAACAACCTGCGGTCGAGCGACGGCTATTTCACCTATATCCGCCCCAGGATCGATGCGGTGGAGGAGTTCACGATCACCACGTCGACCGCGGGCGCCGAGTCGAGCGGCGGCGGAGCGGTGAACATCCGGTTCGTGACGCGCGCCGGGACGAACGAGCATCACGGCAGCGCGTATTACTATCATCGCAATCCCGCGCTCAACGCCAACTACTATTTCAACAACCTCGCCGGCATCCCGCGCACGCGCATTTTGCTGCACCAGTGGGGAGTCCGGCAGGGCGGCCCGATCATCAAGGGCAAGGTTTTCTATTTCGGCAATTTCGAGGAGTTCCGCCTGCCTGACGCGCAGGCCAGGACCCGCACCATTCTCAATGCCGATGCGCGCAAGGGTGTGTTCAACTACAAGGGAACCGACGGGGTGATCCGGCAGATCAATCTGCTGTCGCTGGCGGGGGCGGCCGGCTATCCCTCGACCATCGATCCCTTCCTCCAGAAGAATTACATCGATGTCTTGAACTCCAACGCTACGAGCGGCCTGGTGACGAACGATCTCAGGACCGACCTGTGGAGCTTCAACAACACCGGCAAGCAGTTGCGCAGCTTCCCCACAGCACGGTTCGACTGGGCCGTGACGTCGAAGATCAGCTGGGAGCTGATTGGAAACTACAACTACTTCAATTCCCAGCCGGACTTCTTGAACGGGTATGACCGCTTCGGCCCGGGCTTCAATGTCCAGGGGAGCCAGAAATCCAATCGCTGGAGCACATCCACTGCGGTACGCTATTCGATCACGCGTTCACTCACCAACGAGGCGCGCTATGGAATGACCGGGGGAACGGTCCAGTTCTTCCGTGACGTCCCCATTCCAGAATACCGGCTGCCACTGCCCATCGGCTCCAATCCCTTTACCTACCAGCCCAGCTCGTCGCGCAACGGTCCGGGCTTCCACATCATCGACAACCTTTCCTGGGCCAAGGGAAAGCATTTCCTTTCCATCGGCACCGAGATCAACCTGTACCGCAGGTGGCAGGAAACGGTATCGGGCACCTCGCAGTATCGGACTCTCGGCATGCTTACGACCGACCCGGCGGACTCGGCGATCTTCACCGCCGCCAACTTCCCGGCCATCAGCACGAGCGATCGGGACACGGCGCGTGCTCTTTACGCGATGCTCGTGGGGCGCATCAGCGGAGTGAGCGCGAGCGTCTACGCGGACGAAAAGAGCCTGCAGTACAAGATCGGGGCGCCGCTCATCGATCGCTACAAGCAGAACGAAATCGGGATCTTCGTCCAGGACACATGGCGCGTCCTGCCCAATTTCACGCTCAACCTGGGCCTGCGTTACCAGTTCCTGAGCGTGCCCGACTCGCTCAACAAGCTGGCCATCCTTCCCGTGGGAGGCTACGCCGGCCTTTGGGGGCCTTCCGGAAAGGACAACCTCTTCAAACCGGGAGTCCTTGCCGGCAGCCCGCTAATGCTCGACCTCGCAGGCGGCATCAACGGAAAGCCGTTCTATGAGGACGACTGGAACAACTTCGCGCCGGCGGTCGGATTCTCCTGGCAGCCGTCGTTCAGCGACGGGATCTTGAGGACCATCTTCGGCGAGCGCGGGAAATCCGCAATCCGGGGCGGGTACAACATCGCCTATATCCGCGACGGTTTCTTCAATGTGACCGGGGTGGTGCAGGCCAACACGGGTGCAGCCGCTTCGGGCAACCTGACGGCCGATGTGCACTTCCCGGCCGGCAGCCTGATGAACCGCAACCCGCTGCCGCCGCTGGTGGTCACGCCTTCGAGCTTTTCCTTCCCCACCGCGCACGCGTCATTGCGCTTCTCCAACAGCGTCGCGGCCTTCGATCCCAGGCTCAGGACGTCCTATGTGCAGTCCTGGTCGTTCGCGATCGAGCGCGAGATCATGCGGGACACGGTATTGGAGTTCCGCTATGTCGGCAACCATGGGACCAAGCTCTGGAGGCGCGTAAATATCAACGAGGTCAACATCTTCGAGAACGGGTTCCTGGAGGAGTTCAAGAACGCCCGGAACAACCTGGCGATCAGCCGGGCGGCGGGCAAGGGCGCCAATTTCCGCAACCAGGGCCTGCCCGGCCAGGTGAATCTGCCGATTTTCTCGGCCGTCTTCGGTTCGCCCACCAGTGCGAGCTTCGGCAGCAGCACGTTCGTGACCTACCTCGACAACGGGGAGGCGGGTCGAACGGCCAACACTTTCGCCCACAGCTCGACTTACTGGAACAATCTGGTCGCGGCCGGATACGCCCCCAACTTCTGGCTGGCCAATTCCGATGCCTATGATGCCACTTTCGCCGGAAACAACGGCGACTCGAACTACCATTCCCTGCAGATCGAGATGCGCCGGCGCTTCTCGAACGGCGTCTTCGCGCAGGCCAATTACACGTTCGGCAAGTCGCTTGCCAACGATGCCGGCAATACGACCGGCACAAACTCGTTCTACTCCTGGCGCTACCGTGCACGCGACTACGCCCGCACCGGATACGATATCCGGCAGCGCGTCAATCTCAACTTCATCTGGGAGCCCCCTCTGGGCAACGGAAGGAGGTTCTGGAGCGGCGGCGTGCTGGGCAAGGTATTCGAAGGCTGGCAGATCGGAGGCATCGGCCGCATCCAGAGCGGCAACCCCTTCGAATTGAGCACCGGCCGCCTGACGGTCAATCAGTTCGATTCCGGCGTGGTCCTCAAGGGAATCACGCGTAAGGACCTGCAGGAGATGGTCGGGGTGTACTACGATCCGCCGGCCAAGCGGGTCTATTACTTCCCCAAGAGCGTGATCGGCGACGACGGTCGCGCGAACGCGAACTATATCGCGCCGCAGACGACCCCCGGGGTCTGGGGAGAGCGCATCATCCTGGACGGCCCGGGTTTCGTGCGGTTCGACATCAGCTTCGTGAAAAAGACCTACATCACCGAGCAGGTAAATTTCGAGTTCCGCGCCGAGCTGTTCGACGCCTTCAACAACATCAATTTCCTGCCGCCGTCGGCCGGGATTCTCGGCACGACGTTCGGCCAGATCACCTCCACCCAGGGCGCCTATCGCGACGTCTCCACGACCAACGACCCCGGAGCGCGCTGGATCCAGTTCGTGCTGCGGCTGAACTGGTAAAATGAATAGTGGCCCAGCCGGCGGTGGGGCGGGAATGATCCCGCCCCACCCGGCCCTGCCGGGAGATTGGAGAGCGGGGCTGCCGTGCAAACGCCCAGGATTGTGCAGTCGTTATTGATCGGCGCGTTTGTCCTGCTTTCCGCAAGCTATGCGTTCTCCCAGGCGACCCTGCGCGGCCAGATCTTCGGGCCCGACGGCAAGCAGCTCCTTGCCGAAGTGCGCTTTCAGGTGATTTCCAGCGACGGCTCGTTCCAGCAGTACTATTTCACTGATTCCAACGGACGGATGATCGTGCCGGGCCTGCGCCTGGGTAAGAGCTACACGCTCGTGGTCGAAAGCGACGGCTCGACATACGGCGGCACGAGCGTGACCTTCAATCTCGAGAGCCTGCAGTATCTCAATGTGTTTCTGCCGCCGCTCCAATCCAGAAAGGAGCCGCGGCCGACTGAAAAGACCGTCGAGGCCCCGGTTCTCAGCCGCAACGTGCCCCAGGAGGCTGCGCGCAGCTATTTCCAGGCGCTCGCCCTGGTGCAGAAAGGGAAACTCGCCGAGGCCGTCCGGCCGCTGGAGCAGGCGATCGCGCGCTACGACCGCTTTTCCGAGGCCTACAACGATCTGGGGGTTGTCTATCTCAAACTGAACCGCCTCAAGGATGCGGAGACGGCCTTGAGGCGGGCGGTCGAGTTGGATGCGACCGACTACCGTCCGCTGGCCAACCTGGGTATCGTCCTTGTCCGCGAGCAAAGATACTCGGAGGCCATACCCTTTCTGAGCGAGTCCCTGCACTTGCATCCGGGCTTATCGGAGGCCGAGTTGCGCCTGGGAGAGGCGCTTCTGGAGAGCGGCAGGCTGGATGAAGCCGAGACGCATCTTGTGGCCGCCATGGAGGCCAAGGACTCACACCGCCCCGAAGCCATGCTCAAGCTGGCGATCGTGAAGGTCGAGAAAAACGACACCGCCGGGGCCGTCATGCTCCTCGAAAGCTATCTTGCCGAATTCCCCAAGGCGAGCAACCGCGCCGAGATCGAATACCTTCTGAAGCGCCTCCGCCCATAGTCCCGGTGAGGAAGTTTCGGTGACAGGCTACTCAACCCCGAAATTGGGGTCTGCGCGCCTCTTCATTTGGCGGCGGAGTTTCGGGGTTGAGTAGCCTGTCACCGAAATTAAGCGGCGCAGGACGGCGAGGTTCATGCGATCCGCGCGCAGGTCGGGGCCCTTGGGAGTCTCGATGATCTTGGGGATGTGGGCGAAGCGCCGGTCGTTCATCAGTGCGCGGAATCCTTCGAGCCCGATGCGCCCCCGGCCGATGTGCTCGTGGCGGTCGATGCGGCTGCCCAGCGCCTCGCGAGAGTCGTTGACGTGAATCGCGCCGATGCGCTCCAGGCCCACGCGCCGGTCGAGCTCGCGCATGGTCGTGCGGTAGGCCTCGGCGCTGCTCAGGTCGTAGCCGGCGGCGAACGCGTGGCAGGTGTCGAAGCAGACGCCGATACGTTCGGGCTGCCGGGTCCGCTCGAGAATGGCGGCCAGTTCTTCGAAGCGCGCTCCCAGAGAAGTGCCCTGCCCGGCCGTGTTTTCCAGAAGGATGCGCACGGGCGGCGGCACGCGCGCGAGGACGTCATCGAGGGCGCGCGCCACGCGCGCGAGCGCCCGCGCGGCGCCGTCGCCCATGTGCGATCCCGGGTGCAGGATGAGGCACGGGACGCCGAGGAAATTGGCGCGCTCCAGTTCTCCCGCCAGAGCCGCGCGCGAGCGGCGCTGCAGGTCGGTTTCGGGCGAGGCCAGGTTGATGAGGTAGCTCGCATGGGCCAGCACCGGCGCAATCCCCGTGCGCTCCTGGGCCTGCCGGTAGAGCAGCCGGTCCTCGTCCATGAGCGCGCGCGCCTCCCAGCGCGTGCTGTTCTTGAGGAATATCTGGAGCGTGCGGCATCCGGCATCCGCCGCGCGTTCGAACGCGCGGTGGATGCCGCCCGCGATCGACATGTGGGCACCGACCAAGGGCTCCGGCATCGACGGCTCTTCTCCCGCCGCGCCCGCTGCGGCCGCGGCGGGCGGCAGGCAGGTGCAGCCATCATGATACCATTCCGGCGCACGGCTGCCGGATCCGGTCGGGCGTCCGGGGTCGGATCTCCAATGCCACGCCAGCCGCCGGAGCCGGTCGTGCAACCACCCGGGCCTCGCGAGAGAAGCGCTCGGCGATGCCCGCATTGTCCGTTGACTCCGGCGGCGCGGCAGCTACAGGTTGTGAGGCGCCGAGCGCCCGCGGGTGATACAGATGTCCCGGCCCAAAGGGCACCCGGCCGCCGGGTGCGCGACGGTGCGCGGCGCTGCTTCGTCTGCTACAATCGGGCACGCAACCGCCGGTCGGCTGCCGCTGCCGGCCGCATGGGAGGAAGCGCGAACCATGGCCGTTCATCCGCTGGCGGGGAAGCCCGTTCCCGAGGACATGCGCGTCGACGTCGCGCAGCTCAAGAAGCAGTACTACGAGCGCAGGCCCGATCCGGAAAATCCCGGCGAGCGGGTCAAGTTCGGCACCTCCGGGCACAGGGGCACGCCGTCGGAGGGCAGTTTCAACGAAGCGCACATCCTGGCCGTCACCCAGGCCATTTGTGACTACCGGCGGTTTGAAGGAATCGCAGGGCCTCTCTTCCTCGGAAAGGACACGCACGCACTCTCGGAGGATGCGCAGCGGACGGCCCTCGAAGTTCTTGCGGCCAACGGCGTGGCCACGTTCGTGCAGGCCGAGGGCGGCTTCACGCCCACGCCCGCGGTCTCCCGGGCGATCGTGGCTTGCAACCGCGGGCGCCGCGACGGCCTCGCCGACGGAATCGTCGTCACCCCCTCGCACAACCCTCCGGCGGACGGCGGCTTCAAGTACAATCCGCCTCACGGAGGCCCCGCCGACACCCGTGTGACCTCCTGGATCGAGGAGCGGGCCAACAGCCTGCTGCGCGATGGCAACAGGGACGTCCGGCGCGCCGCCCTGCGCGCGGGCAGCCGGTCCGAGTTCATCCGCGAAACCGACTTCATCATGCCGTATGTCCGGGATCTCGAGCTCGTCCTCGACCTCGAGCTCGTCCATGCCGCGGGCGTGGCGATCGGCGTCGATCCGCTGGGCGGAGCTTCGGCGGCCTACTGGGAACCGATCCGGGATCGCTTCGGCCTGAACCTGCGGGTGGTGAATCCCGTGCTCGATCCCGCTTTCGGATTCATGACGCTGGATCACGACGGCAAGGTGCGCATGGATTGCTCGAGCCCCTACGCCATGGCCGGGCTGGTCGGGCTCAAGGACCGGTTCGACGTGGCCTGGGGCAACGATCCCGATGCGGATCGCCACGGCATCGTCGCGCCCTCGGCGGGCTTGATGAACCCCAACCATTACCTGGCGGTCGCGATCCGCTATCTGCTCGCGCACCGGCCGCAGTGGCCGGCCGCGGCCGTGGTGGGCAAGACGCTGGTCAGCAGCCGGCTCATCGACCATGTGGCGGCCGCCTGCGGGCGCGCGCTGTGGGAAGTGCCGGTGGGTTTCAAATGGTTCGCGAGCGCGCTGCTGGAAAGCGCCTGCTGCTTCGGCGGGGAAGAGAGCGCGGGCGCGAGTTTCCTTTGCAAGGACGGTTCCGTCTGGACCACCGACAAGGACGGGATTCTGCTGGGCCTGCTGGCGGCGGAGATCACGGCGCGCACGGGCCGCGACCCCGGCCTGCACTACCGCGAGCTGACCGAGAAGTTCGGCACGCCTTTCTACCGGCGCATCGACGCTCCGGCGACACCCGGGCAGAAAGCCCGGCTGATGCGGCTGTCGCCCGGCGACGTCGAAGCCGATGAGCTGGCCGGCGAGCCGATCACGGCCAAGCTCACGCGCGCGCCGGGGAACGGCGAGCCCATCGGCGGCCTGAAAGTCGTCACCGAAAGCGGCTGGTTTGCCGCGCGTCCCTCGGGGACCGAGGACGTCTACAAGCTCTATGCCGAAAGCCTGCGGAGCGCCGAGCACCTCGAAGCCATCATCGACGAGGCGCGGCATATCGTCCTGCGCTCGCTCGGGGAAGTGTAGCGTACGTGCGCGGAGGGGAAGCCCGGCGATCCCTCAGAACGTGTACTTCAACGCGATCTCGATCTCCCTGGATTCCTTGGCGTTCGTGATCACGCCGAAGGATGAAGTATTGATGCTCGTTCCGGGCCGCTCGAAGTTCGGATGGTTGAAGGCGTTGAACATCTGCACCCGGAGTTCCAGGGCATCGCCGCGGCCCGACAGGCGCGTGCGCTTGATCAGGCTGAGGTCCCAGACCATCTCACCCGGGGTGAGAAGGACATTTCTGCCGCAGTTGCCGAAGCTGTAAATGTCTGCCGGCGCCGCAAAATCCTCCGTGGCGAACCAGCGCGTCACGGATCGTGCTGAACGGGGAAGGATGCCGGGGCCGATGCGGTCCGGCCTGTCGCCCGAGACGCCGTCGTTGTTCTTGTCGCCCCTCAGCTGCGGGTGAATGGGCGTTCCCGAGGAGATGCGCGTGATCCCCGAAAGCTGCCAGCCTTCGAGCAACAAGCGGAACTTGCCGGCCCAATCCGCTCCGAGGAGTCGTTCCCGCCCGACGGGCAAATCCCAGATGTAGCTCACGGAAAAGCGCATGGGGGGCGAGAAGCCCGACAGCGCCCGCTCGGCCCTCAGGTTGCGCGGGTCCTGCGGATCCGACATCAGAGCGTCGCTGAAGGTGCGATCCCAGTCGAAGTTCGACCGCAGGGAAAAGCCGCCGCTCAGACGCTTGCGCAGCTCCGCCCGCAGGGCATGGCCGATTGACGAACCTCCGCTTTCGCCGATGCTGAACTTGCCGAACCGGGGATTGGGCCGGCGTTCCTGGATCGAGCCCTCGCCGGGGGTGGGAACGTTGGCGGGAATGGTTCGGCCCATGCGTGTGGCCTTTCTTCCGTCGTAACGCGCCTCGAACGTCCAGCCGCGCATGAACTCGTTCTGGACCGAGAGCTGCCATTCCTGGACGTAGGAATTGCGCGCGTAGGGATCGATCGCCCGGACGGTCATCTCCGCGGGCGCGGCCGCGCGGAACGGATCCGACAGGTCGAGCTCGGGCGCCGAGGGAGACGACGCCGCTTCCTGCCAGTAGAAGGGATAGTTGCGCCCGATGAAATTGAGCGTGCGCCGCATGTCGAGCGGGTGGTAGTTCCAGCCGTAGGAGGCGCGCAGCACCAGCTTGTTGTTGCCCATGGGGCTGTAAGCCAGTCCGAAGGACGGCTGCCAGTCGTTTCGGTCGGGATACGCGGCATGACCCGGCCGGAGGCCGCGCAGGCCCGCGGCCGCGGCCTCAGGGCTGCCGGCGACGACCAGGCCGCCGTCCGCGGGCGGCTCGAAAACCAGCGGCCAGAAAAGCGAAACGTTGTCGTGGATGGAATGGGCGACGGGGAAGTAGTTGTATGCGAGTCCCAGCGAGAGGCTGAATCTGGGGCTTATCTTCCAGTCGTCCCGAAAGTAGGCCTTCCAGGTGCGCTGTCTCAGGTCCGCGCGGTCGAAGCCCATGCCGCGCGTGGCAACGGCCGGGATGCCGAGGAGGAAATCCGCGAAAGCGTGACCCGTGAAGTAGCCGTAGAACTCGAAGTGGCCGCGATGCGAACCGCCGCTGCGGTAGTTGTTCAACTGCTGGTTTCGTACCTCCAGTCCGAAGTTGAACTTGTGGGCCTTGCGCACGCGTGTGAAACTCGCCTCAAAGCCGGCCGTGTTGGTGTAACTCGATCTCGGGGATTGGTTGCGGTAGGACTGCCCGAGCGGCGAGTAGCCGGATATGGAAACCTCGGGATATCCCTCGTCGGCGCTGTCGAGCGTGTGAACCCCGTGGATGCCCAGCGAATCCAGCAGGCCCTCCTTGAAGGCATGCCGGGAAAACTCGTTTTCCACGCGGCGGTCGAATCTGGCCTCGAGGTTCATGACCAGGCTCGGGCCGAAGCTGCGGTTATAGGTCAACGAGAAGTTCTGGTAACGGTTTTTCTCCGAGGTGGAAAACTCCGGCAGGCGGTTGACCTTTAACTCGTTGCCGTCGGTGAAACGCCAGTTGCCGAAGAGCTTCGACTGCCTGCTGAACTCGTAATCCGCCCGGATGCTGATGGTGTCCCCGTTTTCCACGGCGGGCTGGTTGTTGGTGAAATACGGATACATGTCGCTGCGATTGGGTTCCGGTATCGTCGGCAGCATCTTCAATGCCACCGGGTGCAGGCGGTCGTGCGGGATGCGATTGCCCGGAAAGGGATCCCCGGTCCGGGGATCGACGATCGCGCCCGCGACACTGCTGAAATCCCCTGCGCGCATTTCCGGCGCGGGCACAAGGGAGGTCATGGTCGAACCCTTGTTGATCCTCAGCCCATCGTACGTTCCGAAAACCTGCAATCGGCTCGTGACGAATACGCCCAGTCCGGCGCCGAACTGGTTGCGTTTGTATTCCGGCAGCTTCTTTCCGACCGGGTCGAAGAAGTTGCGGGCGTCGAAGAAATCGTTGCGGTGATATTCGTAGACCGAACCGTAGTAACGGCCGCGGGTGCGCACCGAGAAAACATTGACGATCTCGACGAGCGGCCGCGATCCTTTCCGGGGGAAGATCGATTCGAATTCTTTGGGAAGGACGCGGAACTCTTCTATTTCGGCGAGCGCGGCAGCGGCGGGCGCTTCCGAATCATCGGGCCTGGCCGGCGATGCCGCGGCGGCGGGCGACTGTTTTTCCTTTTCCTGATTGCCGGGAGGCGCCTTCAATTGGCAGCCTTTTGCCGCCGCGGGCGATGTCCCCGCCGGCAGGAGCAGGAGAAAAAGCACCACGGCGAAAACGGCCGGCCGAATGCTCCGGCGAGGGATGTTAGAGAATGAGTTTGCCATTCCAAATCATGTCCTCGAGCGAGAAGGTTGCCCTGAGCATCGCGCCGCCCGCGGTGCTGCCGTCCGCTTCCGCGGAATCGCCGCCTCTGCGGCCGCGCTGGCCGCCGCCTGCGGATCTGACCGGCAGATCGAGCAGCTCGAAGCTGATTCGCCCCTTGCCCCCAGATACCAGATCGGCACCGTCGATCGTCCTGGGGAACACGAATTTCGCTCCCACGCTCTCCTCGACGGGCGGGAAATAGGCGTGGATTCTGACCTGGGAGTACTGGCCCGTGGAAAGGAAGACCTTGTCCCGGAGCGTGGCGGTCGTCTGGCTCTGGAAATATCGCCGGATCCGGCTTTCCTGCTCGGGGTCGTTGGAGCGGAAGCCCAGGGCGATCACGACCCACTCGTCGGTGTCGAGTCCCAGCAGCGGCTCGAGCAACTGATCGAACTGGCGCTTTTTTTCGCCGGTCAGCCCGTCGTAGCCGTGTTCGATCTGCAGGACTCTCGCGTACGCCTTGCGGATGGGTTCGGCGGAAAGGAATCGCACGTAGAAAGTGCTGTAGATTTCCTTCTCGCCCGCCTGGCCGGAGCCCACCCCGGGAATGACGCTCGTGAAGGTTTCCTGTCGCGCCCAGGCCGAGGAGTTCAGGATCTTGACGGCCTTCGCCAGCGACCATTTCCAGAAGGGCTCATCGCCGGCCGTATCCTGAACGCCTGCCGATCCGAACCCGATCAAAATCCATAAAAGAATGCTTGGCATTGCAATGCTTCGAGATCGCTAATTATACCACTCAGGGACCCTCGGCCGCCCGCCGCAGGGAGATGACGCGGATCGTGCCGTCTCCGTATTTCCTGGCCAGACCCTCGAGCGTCCGGCCGCCGAACTTCTGCGCCATCCTTTCGATGGTGGGCTGGTTGGGCAACAGGTTGTCGGCGCCCGCCTTGCACTCTTCGATGTTGCCGGCGACCAGGATCACCATCTGGTCCGGCCGCAGCCATTTCCGGGCCACACGTTTGATATCGTCCAGCGTGACCTTTTCATAACGGGCGACATACTTCTCGAAGTAGTCCATGGGGCGGCCTTCGAACTCCAGGCGGGCGAACTCCTGCAGGATGGCGCCCGTTCCCTGGAACATGGATGGGAAGGCGTTGATGCGCGCCGTCTTGGCCATCTTGAGATCGGCTTCGCTGACATCGCCGTTGTGCATTCCCTCGATGACGTCGAGCATCAGCTGGGCGGCAAAGACCACCGTGGAGTTTTTCGTCTGGCAGGATGCGGTGAAGGTTCCGGGGTAGAGGATGCCGGCGCCGCTTCCGCCGCCGCGGCCGCCGAAGCTCGATCCCGTGGAGTATGCCAGGCCGTTGTCGGTGCGCACGATCCTGGTGATGCGCGAGGAAAACGAGCCTCCACCCAGGATGTAGTTCATCAGGTCGACCGCCGGATAGTCCGGATCATCCACTGTCAGCCCGAGGTGCCCCATGCGAATGATGCCTTGGTTCGGGGTCACTCCCTCGGGCTGAACCATATATACGCCCGCCTTGGCCGCTTGTTTCACCTGAGGGATGTTGGGCACGGCCTTCTCCGCCTTGCGCCACCTGCCGAATGTCGCTTCCAGCTTCTGGAGCATCTCGGACTTGTTGAAGTCGCCCGAAACCACCAGGATGGCATTGGCTGCGCCCCAGTACTTCTCGTACCACGCCACCAGGTCCTCGCGCCGGATGCTGTTGATGCCCGCCTCGGTGCGCTCGGCCGTGATGGGGGAGTCTTCTCCGTAGATCAGCTGCTCGTAAACGCGCGCGGCGACGGTGTTGATTTCGCGGTTGCGGTTGCGGATCGCCGGCAGAGCCGCTTCCTTCTCGCGCCTCAGTTTGTCCTCGGGGAATGCGGGATCGCTCAGGACGTCCATCCAGATTCTCAGGCCCTCGTCGACATGGCGCATGTGGATCGACAGGCTCTTGGCGTCTCCGCCGCCGAAGCCTCCCCCGCGGCCTCCCCGGCCTCCCATGCCGCCGCCGCTGCCCAGGCTGCCGCCGAGGAAGTCCATCCGTTCCGTGATCTCCTCGCCGCTCATCTTCTTGCTTCCGCCCGAGCGCATGACCGCGCTGGTGAAGGCATCGAGCCCGATCTTGTCGCGCGGCTCCAGGAAGGGACCGGTGCGCACCAGGAGGGAGGCGTTGAACCAGGGGATTTCGTGGTCTTCGGCGATATAGACCACGAGCCCGTTCGAGAGCGTGGTGCGGTAGTCCGAGGGTTTCGGCACCTTGAAGTCGAGCGGAGGATATTTGAACTGATCGGGGCGCGGCCCTTTGGGCGCCTGCGCCGCCCCGGCAGGAGCTTTTGCGCCCGGCTGCGCCTGTGCGGCTGCGGCCGCCAGTACCAGCAGTGCCGGTATCAACCGCAAAATCAAAGTCGGTTTCCGCATCGTCGTGTCCTTTCCGGAAGAAGCGGCCGCGCCGCTACCTCTCCCTCTCGAGCACGCCCGTCACGCTGTTGTCGCGCGTAAGGTATTTCTTCGCGACCCTCATGAGATCGGCCGGCGTCACGGCCATGCGCCGCCGGAACTGTTCGTCGAGAAACTGCCACTTGTAGGCTATCTCCATGGAAGCCAGCTGCGAGGCGATGTTCGTGCCCGCCAGGCTGCGCAGGAATGCGGCTTCCATCTGGTTTTTCACCCTCTGCAGCAATTGCTCGTCGCACGGTGCGGTCTTGGCGTCCTCGATGTACGACCAGAGTTCCTGCTCCAGCTTGTCCATGGGAACCGCCGTGCCCTCCCTGGTTTCCCTGGCCGAGGCCTGCAGCGTGAACTGGCCGTCGTACGCGGAAGTGCCGGCGCGCGCGCTCACGCTCGTGGCATGCTCGTTTTTCAGCACCATCTCCCGGAACATCTTGCCCGAGCGCGAGCTCAGCACCTCTCCCAGGACGTACAGCGGAGCCAGGTCGGCGTGCCATAGCGGCGGTATGTGAAACAGGATGGCGACGTAGGGATTGGTTGCCGCCCGGCCGTAGACCCTCTTCTCGATGTACGGCGGCTTGAAGTCGGGCGAGTTCACCCTGCGGTAGTACTCCGGACTCGGCTCTTCCGTGCGCACGCGCGGCGCCGGCCCCTTGGACCTGATCGGGCCGAAGTACTTGTTGACCAGGGCCATCGTGGCTTCGACATCGATGTCTCCCGCCAGGACCAGTACGGCGTTGTCGGGGCGATAGTACAGATTGCGGTAGTCGATCAGCTCCTGCTTGGTGATATGCGCCAGATCCGACATCCAGCCGAGGACTTCCCAGGAGTACGGGCTTGCCGCGTAAAAGGTAGCATTCAATTGTTCCCGGAAGAAAAAGCCGGGACTGTTCTCGCTCATGCGCCGCTCTTCCACGAGCACGTCGCGCTCGGAGTAAAACTCGCGGAACACCGGATGTTCGAGCCTGTCGGCCTCGAGGGCCAGGAAGAGCTCGATCTTGTTCTTGGGGAGCGTGACGTAATACTGCGTCATCTCCTTGCCCGTGGACGCGTTCAGGCCCGTGCCCCCGGCTTCCTGGTAAGCGCTCCAGATTTCCTGGCTGACGATCGTTTCTTTGCGCTGCCTCTCCAGAAGATCCGCCGCCTGCTTCTTGAGCGCCACGATCCTGTCCCGGATCGCCTTGCTTGTCGCCTCGTCGGCCCCGCGCAGTTTCGCTTCTTCCTTGACGATTTCTTCTTCCACCAGGTCGATCTGCCGGTTGTACTCCAGGTCCTTTTCCAGAGTGCCCGGCTTGATCCCCATCGTGTAGGTGCCCTTGAACATCATGTGCTCGAGCATGTGGGAAATGCCCGTGATGCCTGGGCGTTCGTTGACCGAACCCACGCGGTACGCCAGGATGCAGCGCACCGTCGGCATGTCGGCGCGCTTCACCATCAGGACCTTGATGCCGTTGGGGAGCGTGCGCTCGATGACTTGCGAGGCGATACTGATCTGCTGCGCCATCGCGGCCATGGGCAAACACGCGATGAGCGGCAGGCACAGGATAATATGTGGCGCTATGCGTCGGCCCTTCATAGAGACCCTCTTGTCGATTTTGTCTGGGAGCGACCGGCTTCCCCGAATGCGCATATGGGCCGCTGTCGCACGCCCGGTGCGAGGCCCCGTGCGCCGTCGGCCGCCGGCCCGAAGCCCAACGCGAGATTAGCCTTTTTGCCGGCCGGTTTCAACCATAAGTCGCGGGCGGGGAACGGGCGGCGCGGCACCGGGACGCGCCGGCCCGGCCGTCCTGTGCCGGAAATCGATGGAAAACCGGGCGTCGTCCCGCTATCCTGCTTTCTCCCAGGCGCCCCGGGCCGGACAGGCACGGGCTTTATCGGCCGGTGGCACACCGGCCGGCGTGAGGCTGCCGACAATGCAATCAACCGTCGCCGGATTCCTGTCGCTGATCGCCCTGGCGTTTTCTATCGGGGACATGTCCGCGCGGGCGCAAGGACGCGAAGCGGCACATGAGACCCCTGCGCAGCAGCCCGGGGAAAACAAATTGCGTGTCGCCGACTGGCTGGACGTCAGCTTCTCCGAAAGGTTCCGCTACGAAACCCTCGACAACCGCTTCCGCGCCGGCGACAGCGGCAGCGACCAGCAGATACCGCAGCGCACGCGCATCGGCATCGGCGTCAAGAAGATCATCGACCCCGTGCGCTTCCAGTTCGAGTTCGAGGACTCCCGCATCTATCTCGACGACAGCGGCTCGTGGGTGACTTCCCAGATGGTGAACGAGCATGACATCCTGCAGCTTCACGTCAGCCTGGTCTTCCCGGGGAAGCCGGGATCGCGTCCGGCATCGACGCTCTCGTTCGGCCGGCAGTCGTTCGATCTCGGCAGTCGGCGGCTGTTTGCGCGCAACCGGTATCGCAACACGACCAACCGCTGGGACGGCCTGCGCTGGTCGATCGGGTCGCCGCAGACGTGGAATCTGGACGCATTCTTTTTTCTTCCCGTGCGGCTCCGGCTGCACGAAATGGACCGCCGTGTTCCGGGATCCCGCTTCTGGGGCGTTTATTTCTCGAAGCCCCGAAAGCAGGGCGTGAGCACGGAACTGTACTATTTCGGGCTCTATGAAGACCCGGACCGGCTTCCCGGAACGAAACGCCGCTACACGACCATCGGCGGCAGAGCATTCCGCGAGGCGAAGCCCGGCGCCTTCGGCTTCGAGGCGGAGTCGGCATGGCAGTTCGGCAAGGCAGCCGAGTTCGACCACTTCGCGCACATGCAGCATCTGCAGCTCGGCTATGTCTTCGACGCTCCCTGGCAGCCCTCCGTTTCCGGCCATTACGACTATGCTTCAGGCGACAAGGATCCCTACGACCGCCGCAACGACAACTTCGATTCCCTCTTCGGCGCGCGCCGCTGGGAATACGGGCCGACCGGCATCTATCAATGGATGAGCCGCACCAATATCAACTCGCCGGCGCTCCATTTCGGGTTCAAGCCCGCCAGGAATCTCGAGCTGCTGCCGGATATCCGGTGGCAGTGGCTGGCGCAGAAGCGCGCCGTCTGGGCGGGCGGCGCGCTCAGGGACCCGACGGGCGCGGCCGGATCCTATGTGGGCAGCAGTATGGAGTGGCGCCTGCGGTACGATTTCGCCCCCTATTTCCGCCCCGAGATCGGATACGTGCGCTTTTTCAAGGGGAGGTTCGCCAGGGAGGCTCCCCAGAGCCCGACTGCGAAGGATTCGAACTATTTCTTCGTCGAGCTGGAATTGCGGCTCGACGACCTGATCAAGTGAAGCGTGAGGTGCGCCATGCGCTGCCCTGTTTGCGGCCGCGATTGCCCGGATGATGCCCCCCGCTGCCCGGGCTGCGGAGCTTCTTTCGCGCCCGATACCGTGTCGGGAGAGTCGCGCGCGCTTTCCGGGCTGGTTCCCCTGCTCAGTACGACCGACATAGGGTATCTCGCCGTCGTCAAGTCGCTGCTCGAGTCGGCAGGCATCCGGTTTGTCGTGCAGGGTGAAGAGGGACTGCATCTTTTCCCCATCACCATGTCGGGCAGCCTGTTCCGCTCGCAGGCTCTGGCAGCGACGGTGCTCGTATGCAGGGAAGACGAGGAAGATGCATGCAGGCTGATCGAAGAGGGCCGGGGCAACGGAGGGCCGCCGGAGCCGAACTCCGAAGAGTAAAGAGGAGGAGGATCATGGAACATCACGTGCTTTCGCTCCTGCGCCGGTTCGTTGCGATCGACTCGGTCAATCCTTCGCTGGTTCCGGGGGGAGCGGGCGAGGCCGCGATCGCCGGAGCGGTTGCCGACGCTCTGCGGGCCGCAGGCCTCGGCGCGGAGATCGAGGAAGTGGTGCCGGGGCGCCCCAATGTAGTGGGGGTGCTCGAGAGCGGGCGTCCGGGGCCGGCTTTGATGTTCTGCGGGCACCTGGACACGGTCGGCACCGCCGGCATGCACCAGCCGTTCACCCCGCTGGAGAGCGACGGACGCCTGTACGGCCGCGGGGCGCAGGACATGAAGGGCGGGCTGGCCGCCATGGTGGGCGCCGCATGCACGCTCGCACGGGACGGCTCGTTGCGAGCCGGCCGCCTGATCGTCGCCTGCGTGATCGACGAGGAGTATGAAAGCCTCGGAGCCGAAGCGCTCGTGCGCCGCTGGAAGGCCGATGCGGCGATCGTCGGCGAGCCGACCGACCTGCAGATTGCCGTCGGCCACAAGGGATTTTCGTGGATCGAGATCGTAACCGAGGGCCGCGCGGCGCACGGCAGCCGCCCCAAGGAGGGCCGGGACGCGATCCTGCAGATGGGCAGAATCCTCGGGCGGCTGGAAGCGCTGGATCGCGAGCTTCAGAGCAGGAAGGCGCATCCCATCCAGGGGACCGCTTCGCTGCACGCCTCCTTCATCGAGGGGGGCCGCGAATGGAGCACCTACCCCGATCGCTGCGCGCTCCGGGTTGAACGGCGCACGGTGAGCGGCGAAACCGTCGAGATCGCGCTCGAGGAAGCGGAGGTCATCATCGAGTCCCTGAGGCGCGAGGACCCCGAGTTCGCAGCCACGGCGCGCTTCGTCTTCGGACGGCCGCCCTACGAAACGCCGCGCGATCATTTCCTCCCGGCCATGCTGGAGACCGCCCTGGCGCGCATCGGCCGGCCGGCCGCGCGCACAGGCATGTCCTTCTGGACCGACGCCGCCGTCCTGGGGCATGCCGGAATCCCCTCGGTGATCTTCGGGCCCGGCGGAGGGGGCCTGCACGGCCTCGAAGAGTTCGTCAAACTCGACGAGGTCGTGGCCTGCCACGACGCGCTGGTGGAAGCGGCGCGGATGGTCGCCGCGCTGCCGCAACCCGTCCGCTGACGAAACGGATCGTTCCGGGCTTTGCCCGATACTGGAGAGTACGGCAGGATCCGCCGCCACTTCGAGGAGGTGCCGCATGGAGGAGTATCGTTTGGAGACGGATTCGCTGGGCACGGTACGGGTGCCCGCCGGGGCATACTACGGTGCACAGACGCAGCGGGCGCTGGAAAACTTTCCCGTCAGCGGCATGCGCATGCCGCGCGAGTTCATCCGCGCCCTGGGGATCGTCAAGCAGGCCGCCGCCGAGGCGAACCAGGAACTCGGCCTGCTGCCGGTGCGGATCGCGGAGGCGATCATCCGTGCGGCGGGGGAAGTGGCCGAGGGCAAGTTCGACGGTGATTTCGTCGTCGACGTCTACCAGACCGGGTCGGCGACTTCTTCGAACATGAATGCCAACGAGGTGATCGCCAACCGCGCCATCGAACTTCTCGGCGGGCGCATCGGGAGCAAGTCGCCGGTCCATCCCAACGACCACGTCAACCTCGGGCAATCGAGCAACGACGTCATACCGACCGCCATCCATGTCGCGGCCCTGGACTCGATCGAGCGCGCGCTGCTCCCCGCGCTCGAGCAGTTGCGCCGGGCTCTCGATGAAAAAGCCCGCGCCTTCGACGATGTCGTCAAGATCGGCCGCACCCATCTGCAGGACGCCGTGCCCATCCGCATGGGGCAGGAGTTCAGCGGCTATGCCTCACAGGTCGAGCACTCCCTCGAGCGCCTCGCCGGCCTGCGCCCGCACCTGCGGGAGCTTGCTCTCGGCGGGACGGCCGTAGGGACGGGCTTGAACACGGCGCCGCAATTTCCCGCGCTGGCGGTGGGGAAGATCGCGGCACGGACGGGGATTCCGTTCGTGTGCGCCCGCAATTACTTCGAGGCGCTTGCCGCCCGCGACGCGCTCGTGGAAGCGAGCGGGCAGCTGAAGACCGTCGCCGTCAGCCTCTTCAAGATCGCCAACGACCTCCGCTGGCTGGCCTCCGGGCCGCGCTGCGGCATCGGCGAGATCCGGCTGCCCGCGCTGCAGCCCGGCAGCTCGATCATGCCCGGGAAGGTCAACCCGGTCATAGCCGAATCCACGATGATGCTCTGCGCCACCGTCATGGGCAACGATGTGGCGGTCAATATCGGCGGCCAGAACGGCAATTTCGAGCTGAACACGATGATGCCCATGATGGCCTCCCACGTGCTCGAGTCCGTCCGGCTTCTGTCGAACGGGGCGCGCAATCTTGCCGAACGCTGCGTGGCGGGGATAGAAGTCGACAGAGAGCGTGCCGAGTCCCTTGTCGCGGGCAGCCTGGCGCTGGTCACTCCCCTGGTGCCGTACGTCGGCTACGACACCGCGGCAGCGATCGCTCAGGAGGCCTATCGTTCGGGCAGGACGGTGTTCGAAGTCGCTCGGGAGCGCGCAGCCCTGCCCGAAGAGCACTTGCGGCGCATCCTGGACCTGAGGCGGCTCACGGAACCCGGCTTCGTGAAACCGGAAGGCAATTGAGAACGCGCGGCTTGGAGCCGGCGCTGCGGGCGCCCTGCCTGCCTGCCGGCCTGCGGAAATAGAAACGCCCCCGGGGCAGACAGGGAGAAATCGCCGGGGGCGTTGCCTTTCGCGGATCGCTACTTGAGCGACAGCATGTAAGCCATCAAGTTGTCCAGGTCGGCATCGGACAACTTGTAGGCTTTCATGACCGTGTCCTTTTTCATCGACTTGGGATCCACGATCCATTTCTTGATATCTTCGGCGCTGAGCTTGCCGGCCACGCCGTCCAGAGGAGACTTCTTGTTTCCCACTCCGGCAATCGAATGGCACATCTTGCACTTCTGTGCTTCGTAGACGGCCTTGCCCTTTTCCACATCCCCGCCCGCCGCGCCGAGCGCGAATGCGTATGCCATGATCAGAGAAGCCGCCAGACTCAGCAGTACGATCCTCTTCATCATTCACACTCCGTGAGAAGTTTTTTCAGCTGCAAAACCGACGTGGAAATATAGCCCCCGGCGGACGGTACGTCAAGACAGCCCGTGCCGGCGGCGAGATCGGTCATGCCGGCTGCCCGCGGCGGAATGATTTCCCTGTGCGAACAGGGGAAAAATTACCTGTTGAAGTTGGAGGATCTCTCATCGTCACCAAATCCTAGCCTTTTCTTTTCAATGGGATACAGGGTTTGCCCTGGATGGCACGTTTATTGCGCGAATGATGGGCGGTCGTAGGGATGATCGGAGATCCGGGGTCTCCGGCGAGGAGGAACGAGAAATGAAAGGCAAAACGATTCTCCGGTTGGTGGTTGCGGTCCTGATCGCGGCGCTCTTGCCGGCAGCGGCCGCGCGCGCTCAGGGAGCCGCGCAGGCGGCAAGGGTGACCGTCGCTCCGGGACAGCAGATGAAGGTGGAAGGCGTCATTGTCAAGCGCGACGCCGACACCCTGACGATAGTCGATGCTGGCGGGCGCGACGTGGTGATTGCACTCACCGACTTGACCGAGGTCAGGGAAAGGAAGGCCAATCCCTTCCGCAGGGCCCGGAATTACGCCGTAACGCAGTTGTTGCGCGGCCTGAGGGTCGAGGTGGAGGGGCGGGGAGACGGCGAAGGCAGGCTGGCCGCCTCCAGGATCCGTTTTACCCAGGATGAGCTGGCGACCGCGCGGGTGGTGGAGGCGCGGGTCAGCCCCGTGGAGAGCGAGCTCAGGCAGACCAATGCCCGGCTGGCCGAGAACGAGGAGAATGCCAGGCACATGTCGGGACAGCTCGAGGAGCTGAACGCGATATCGAACGCGGCGCGCGGGGGCGCCAAGGCCGCACAGGAGACTGCCGATCAGGCGCTGGCCGGTTTGCGCGAGGCCAACCTGCGCATTACGGAGAACCAGGTCCAGGTCAACAATCGGATCACCGCTCTCGATGACTACGAGGTGATGGGCGGCACGGTGGTGCGCTTCAAGGCGGGAAGCGCCGTACTCAGCGCCGAGGCCAAAGAGGCGCTCGACCGGCTTGCGCAGGAGGCCAAGAACGAGAAGGGGTACATGCTCGAGGTCGACGGTTTCGCTTCGGCCGAAGGCAATCCGGAATACAACCTCCTGCTCAGCCGCAGGCGCGCCGACGCGGTCGTGCAGTACCTGGTGCTCAATCATCAGGTGCCGCTGCGGCGCATCATCACGCCGTTCGGCTTCGGTGCCACGAATCCCGTGGCCGACAACGCCACCCGGTCGGGTCGGGCAGAAAACCGGCGTGTCGAGGTCAAGGTGCTGGTCAACAAGGGGATCGTCGAAGGAGGGAAGGCGCTCGCCGCCGTCCAGACCGGACCGTAAGGCGGCCGTGCCTTTGCAAGGTGACCTGCCGCGGCACGTCGGCCCATCTTACATGCGGGTGCGGCAGGCGGCTGCCCATCGGGACCGCGATCGTCGCGGAATCGCAAGCTCACGGCTGGAAACCGACCGGCATGAATGTCGGGTGTCTTTACATGACATCGGGGCATGGAGCAGCCCGGATTGTTCTCATGGAATCGAACCCGGCGCGCCGATCTCTTGACCGGGCAATCTTTGCGGTGAAAGGGCATCCCGAATCGGCGGCCGCGGAAAGATCGCGGCACGGATATTGCGTGAAATCGGCCCGGTGACGCCTTGGAAGTCTCCGGGCCGATCGCGAGAAGGGCGGAGATGCGGACCGAGGCTAGCTAACCCCTCACCTCTAGCCACAAGCCTGAGCCACCCAGCTCGGCCTTCGTCCGGCATCTCCGCTCATCGCATCGGCATTTCGGCCGGACTCCATTAGTTCCGCGACCGTGCGCGTCGGTCTGTTTCGGGCGGGAGTCCGACGAGGATCAGCCGTCAGCTTTCAGCCATCATGTTTTCCATGCAGAAGGGTGCAGCATGAAAGCTGATTGCTGATAGCTGAAGGCTGAAAGCTGACAGCTCGGTACTACCAGCCGCGGAAACGGCTCGGGTGATAGTGCGGCGGGTTGAAGAACCTGACATTGCGTTTCTTGAACATGCCCACCAGCAGCATGCCCGCTACGAAGCCGCCGACGTGCGCCCACCAGGCTACCCCGCCTCCGGTCCCTCCCTCGCCCAGGCTGCCGTACGCCAGTTGCAGCAGGAACCAGAGGCTCAGGACGATTCCGGCGGGAATATAGACGAGCTGTATGAAGAAAAAGAACGGCACGAGTGTGAGCACCTGCGCCCGCGGATACAGCAGCAGATAGGCACCGAGCACCCCGGAGATGGCGCCGCTCGCCCCGATGGTCGGAATCGTGGAATCCACGTTGCTGAGGACATGCACCATGGCGGCTGCAAAGCCGCACAGCAGATAGAAGACGAGGAAGCGGAAGCGGCCCAGCGCCTCCTCGATGTTGTTGCCGAAGATCCACAGGTAAAGCATGTTTCCCGCCAGATGCAATATGCTCCCGTGGAGAAACATGCTGGTGAAGATGCTTACGAACGGCGGCACGGCGGCCACATTGGCGGGAAGGGCCGCGCCGCCGACGATGACCGAAGGTATGGCTCCGAATTGGAAGAGGAAAAGCCGGCCGGCGCGCGGGCCCAGGGAAAGCTGGTAGAAGAAGACCAGGCAGTTGATCGTGATCAGGGTAACGGTAAGGACCGGCTTGATCCGCGTGGGGTTGTCGTCGCGCAATGGAATCATGGCTTCGTGCGGCTGCCACGGGCCGCCGGCGACAATGCTATAACATCCCAGGCCTGCAGGCCAGCGTGCAGGTCGTTTCCTGTTTGCTCTCGTGCCGGGCGCCGGATCTGTTATGCTTGCCGGCGTCCGAGCAAAGGGAGAAGATTGCATGGTCGGCGCGAAGCATCCCAACCCGCAGGCTCGTTACCGGGCGGCGTACCGCTGCATCGAGGGGTGTCCCGGGGAGTACCCGCTCGACCGGATCGTATACAGATGTCCCGCTTGCGGAGATCTGCTCGACGTCGTTCACGATCTCGGCCCGTTGCGCATGACTCTGCCGGGCGAATGGAAGCAAGTGCTCGACGGCAGGTCGTTGTTGCGCGCCGGGCCTTGGGCTTCCGGGGTCTGGGACAAGAAGGAAATGGTCTGTCCCGCGGTCGCCGACGAAAACATCGTCTCGACCGGCGAGGGACGGACGCCCCTGGTACGGGCCGAGCTGCTCGGGCGGCGCTGGGGAACGGACGAACTGTGGATCAAGCAGTGCGGCCACAGCCATACGGGCTCGTTCAAAGACCTGGGAATGACCGTTCTGGTCAGCATGGTCCGGCAGATGCGCGCCCAGGGCCTGCGCATCCCTGCGGTCGCCTGCGCGTCGACGGGCGACACCTCTGCGGCCCTGGCCGCCTATTGCGCCGCCGCCGGCATTCCGGCCGTCGTTTTCCTGCCGCGCGGCCGGGTATCGGCGGCGCAGCTGGTGCAGCCGCTTGCGCACGGGGCCATAACCCTGGCGATCGACACCGACTTCGACGGCTGCATGCGGCTCGTACGCGAGGTCACCGGCCGCCACGACATCTACCTGGCGAATTCGATGAACCCCCTGCGCCTCGAAGGGCAGAAAACGGTCGCCATCGAACTGTGCCAGCAACTGGGCTGGCAGATCCCCGACGTGGTGGTCGTTCCCGGGGGCAACCTGGGCAATCTCAGCGCGCTGGGCCGGGGATTCTTGCTTGTGCGCGACTTGGGGCTGATCGCCCGGCTGCCGCGCCTGGTTTGCGCCCAGGCGGAGAATGCGAATCCGCTGTATCGCAGCTATCGGCGAGGTTTTCAGGAATATGCCCCCGTGGCTGCCCGGCCGACGGCGGCGAGCGCCATCCAGATCGGCGATCCCGTGAGCATCAAACGGGCCGTGCGCGTGTTGCAGCAGTGCGAGGGAATCGTGGAGCAGGCTTCGGAGGAGGAGCTGGCGGCCGCGGCGGCCGCGGCCAACGCCGCGGGGCTGTACTGCTGCCCGCACACCGCCGTCGCTCTGGCCGCCCTGCGCAAGCTGCTGCAGCGGGGCGAGCTGCGGCATGACGCCAGAATCGTGGTGATCTCGACCGCGCATGGGCTCAAATTCACTTCGTTCCAGCAGCGGCTGGCGGCACCCCCGCTCGAAGTCGAGGCCGATTACAACAAGGTATGCAGCGCTGTGCTGCGCGCCCTGGAGGCATGGGAGCGGAAAACCCGGGCGGGGGATTCGACCGCGACAGGTTCGCCGCCGTAAGCCTTGCGCGCCGCCGGTTCCCCCGGCGCATTCTGTGCTTGCATCGCGCCGAGCAATCGATTATGACTCGCATCGTGTTCTTTCCCCAAGGGAGGGAAGCGCCATGAAGATCACGCTGAAGGTTGGGATTTTCGCTCTGGGCCTGGCGATCTTGCCTCGAGCCTATGCCCGGACGCAGACGGCTGCAGCGGCCGACGAGAAGCTGCTCGCGAAAGCCAAGGCTATCCATGAGCGCGCGCTCACGATCGACACCCACGTCGATATCAGCGGCGCCCAATATGCCACGCCCGAACTGGATCCGGGCAAGGAGACCAACCTCAAGTGCGACCTGGTCAAGATGAAACGGGGCGGTCTCGACGGCGTCTTTCTCGCCGTATTCGTGGGCCAGCGCAACGCGTTCGACGAGGCCGCGTACAAGAGCGCCCTCGATCAGGCGATGGCCAAGTTCGAGGCTATCCACCGGCTTGCGGAAAAGCTGCGTCCCGAGCTCTGCGCCCTGGCACTTTCCCCGGACGATGTCGTCCGTATTGCGAAGACCGGCAAGCGCGCCGTGATGATCGGGGTCGAGAACGGCTACCCGCTGGGCGAGGATCTCGCGATGGTCAAGAGGTTCTACGACCTGGGCGCCCGTTACATCACGCTCAGCCACAGCGGGCACAACCAGATCTGCGATTCCTCCAATCCGGCGCAGCCCCCGCGCCACAACGGCTTATCCGCCTTCGGCAGGCAGGTGGTGGCCGAGATGAACCGGCTCGGCATCATGATCGATGTTTCCCACATCGCGGAGAAATCCTTCTGGGACGTCATCGGCATCACCAAGGCGCCCGTCATCGCATCGCATTCCGGCTGCGCAGCCCTCAATCCGGTCGACCGCAACCTGACGGACGAGCAGCTGCGCGCGCTCGCCAAGAACGGCGGCGTCGTCCAGGTCGTGGCGCTCGGCAGCTTTCTGAAAGCCGATCCGCCGGAGCGGCGCAAAGCGCTCGAGGATCTGCGCAAGGAGCTGGGATTCCGCCGCATGAGCCCGCAGGAGATGCAGGCGCTCACCGAGGCCCAGCGCACCGACTATGAAAAGATGATGCAGACCTACCGGGAGCGCATGGAGGCCATCGACCGCAAGTACCCCACGGCCGACCTCGGCGATTTCGTCAACCACATCGACCACGCCGTCAAGATCGCGGGCATCGATCATGTGGGCATCGGCACGGACTTCGACGGCGGAGGCGGGATCAAAGGCTTCAACGACCATTCCGAAGCGCTCAACGTGACCGTCGAGCTCCTGCGCCGGGGCTATTCGGAAAAGGACATCCGCAAGATCTGGGGCGAGAACCTGCTGCGCGTCTGGCGCGAAGTGGAGAAGGTCGCCGCCAGAAGCAAACGCACCGACTAAACAGGGACGCTCACCTATTTTCGCGGTGATGGGATCCGATCGTCCGCGAACGCCCCTCATCGAAAACGGTGAGCGTCCCCATTTTCCTCATCGGATACGAAGCCAGAAATCCCGGAACAGCACGCCGGACAGCAGCAAACCCAGGGGGACGTTGACCAGCACCCCGATGCTGAACGCCCAGAACGGGCGCCAGCCGAAACGCGTCAGCTCGCGGAAACGGGTCGTCAGCCCGATGCACAGGAAAGCGAAGACGAATGTCCAGGTGCGCAAGGTCTTGATGGGAGCGATGAGCATCTTGTCGAGATCGGCGTAGGCTGCGCCCCGCTGCGCTCCCCAGTGCTCGACCAGGACCGTCATGATGACGGAAGCGGCCACGAAGCCCAGGACGAACTTGGGGAATCGCTCCCAGATCACCCCCACCCCGACCCCTCGGCCCGCGGCGCCCTCCGCCTTGCGCTCCCACACGGTGACGGCCACGATCGATAGAATAAAGCACCAGATGCCGATCCATATGTCCCGGCCGATGACCTTCATGAGAGTGAAGGCGCGGATGGCGTTTTCGTTGTCGTACAGGTGCTTGCGTTCTTCGATCAACGCCCGCTGCTCTTCGGTGGCGGTGCCCGCCGCTGCGGCCGCAACCGCCCGCGCCAGCGATTCGGGCAGCGGCGGCGAATAGGCCTGCGCCGCGGCGAAGCCGGCGGCATCGGCGAATTCCGAGGTGCCGACCCAGGCGCCCGCCACCGCCGTGGGCAGGCGCATGGCGCGGGAAGCGAGAGGGATGAAAAAGATCATGACGATCGCCCAGATCGTGACCACCGAAATGGCGATGGCGACCTGTTCTTTCCTGGCTTTGACCGCCGCGCCCACCGCGATGGAAGCGCTCACGCCGCAAACGGCTCCGGCGGCGCCGAGCACGGCGCCGAACTGCGGGGATTCCTTGTATATGCGCGTCGCCGCCAGGAAAATCGTCAGCCAGGTCACCACGGAGACGACGGTGGCCTGCAGGAATGCGATCGGGCCGGCCGAGGCGATCAGCGTGAGCGGCAGCGTGGCCCCCAGCAGGACGATTCCGGTCTTGATGTAGAACTCGGTCCTGAGAGCGGCCTCCACCCATTGCGGCACCCTGCAGCTGTTGCCGACCGCCAGCCCGAGGATCAGCGCCAGCAGCGGGGCTTCCAGGTTGTAGCGGCCGGCGAAAGCCGAACCCGACAGGATCAGCACCAGGACCGTGGCGAGGAAGATGGCGGCAAATCCGGGTACGAAGCGCGAGGCGCTCAGCCCCATGGTGCGCATGCCGAGGGTGAAGACGGCGAGGAACAGAAGGAAGAGCGCCGCGTACCAGCTCCAGCTTGCGGCGAAGTGCTCGAGCAAAACGCCCGCGGCGGTCCACCCCGACGGGGCTTTGACCGCAATTCCGGCCAGCAGCCGGGCGTGTCCGGCAGCGTAGGCGGCGGCGCTTGCCAGAATGATCCCCAATCCCAGCCATACGGCCCAGTAATCTTCGGTCTTCCACAACCGCGCCCAGCGCGACTCCCTTTCCTGCATCGCTTCTCCTCCACGGCAACCGGCGGCGCAGCCGCCCGCGGATCGACGCCTGTCGTTGTTTTCTCCGGATTATGGGTTCAGCAGCGGCATGCCCATCAGCGGCCAGATCAGCCACACGAAGAGGCCGAGCAGGGCCATGAGAAGCAGGCTGGCAGGCACGCCGGCCCAAAAGAATTCGCGGGCCGTGAACTGCCGGCTGCTGTATGCGATCGCGTTGGGCGCCGCCCCGAGCAGCAGCATGAAGGGCATACTGGCGGCCGCCATGGTCGTATACAGGACCATCTCCGGCGCGACTCCCAGATAATGCGCGACCACCAGGGCTGCCGGCAGGCAGGCCGCGATCAGAGCAACGTTCACCACGAAATTGGTCAGGATCATCAGAGCCAGGCCCAGGAGCAACAGGAAGGCGACCCCTCCCGTGCCCTGCAGCCACACGAGCGAGGCGACCGCGAGCCAGCGCGCGGCCCCGGTCTGCCACAGGCAGGTTCCCATGCTCAGCGCGCCCCCGAAAAGCAGGGCGATGTTCCAGGGAATCTCTTCGAGATCCTGGATGCTGAGAATGCGGAAAACGAAGAACAGCACGACGGCCGCCACAAACGCCGCGCTCTTGTCCAAACCCGCCAGCGCCGGAACGAGATGCCTCGCGGCCAGGAGAACGAAGGCGGCGCCGACGGCAAGGGCGGCCAGGCATTCGTTGCGCGTCACGGGGCCGAGCCGCTCGTAAAGCGCCCTGGCCCTGGCTGCCAGGCCTGCGATCGCGGGCCTTTCCGGAGGGAACCGGATCAGGCAATAGAGCCACAGCAGCAGGGCCATCCCCCACCCCAGCGGGAGCATGTAGTAGGTCCACTCGAAGAAGGAGATATCACGGCCGGTCAGGTCGCGGTAGAGGCCGGCGGCCACCGGCGCCCGCCCCGAACCGAGCAACGAGGCGACGCTGCAGCTGGCCGCCGCGAAGGCCATGCCGATGAAGAGCCCCTTGCCGAAGCGCGTGGGCCGTTCGCCGTCTTCGTAGAGCGAATGCACCGCCATCAGCAGTGGGAACAGGGTGGCGGCGGCGCTGGTATGGGTCATGACCAGCGTCAGGAGCGCGGTCACGGCGAAGCAGCCGAAATAGAGCATGCGGGTGCGCTCGCCTGCGAGCGCCAGCATCTTGTAGGCGACCCGCTTGGTGAAGCCGGTCTTGGTGAAGGTCATGCCGATCACGAGCGAGGCGAGGACGAGCCACACGGCGGGATCCATGAAGTCGGCGAACGCCTCCCGGGCGGGCCGGATGAAAAACAGGGCCTGGAGGACGCCGATGGCGACGGCGGTTACTCCGATGGGCACGACCTCGGTCGCCCACCACGTCAGCGCCAGCCCCAGCAGGCCGAGCGCCGCCTTGCCCTCGTGCGTCAGCACGAAGCGGTTCCCCGCCGGATCCACCGCATCCGGCCAGGCGGGCAGGGCATACAGGGCGGCGAAGATCCCGATGCCGAGGCACAGGCCGAGGATGCGCCGCCAGTCGACACGGCGTTCCGCCCTGGCGAGCCGGATCGCCGCCTGCTCGGCGCCCACGCCGTCGCTGCGCACCGCCGATTCCCTGTCGGCCATACGATTCTCCGCTCCCGCTCCGGCCGGCGCGTGCCGCCTAGGGCAGCACCAGCTCCGCGATCTCGTGCAGCACGTCGACCGAACGTACCACGCCGACCACCCGTCCGCCCTGGAGCACCGGCAGCATGCTGAGGTCGCTGCGGATCATCTCGTATATGATCTTCATGATCTGGTCGTCGTAATCGACCGTGACGGAGATCGGCACCATGATGTCGCGCACCGGCCGCTCGGCCTGCTCCCGGATTCCCTGGATCATGTTTTCCGAGGTCAGGTCGAACAGGTTGGGGTCCATGTCCATCTCGACGAGGCGCATGCCGTATTCCATCGACGCCGAGGCGAGAAAGCTCGGCAGCAGGCCGCGCAGTATGTCGCGCCGGCGCACGATGCCGAGCAGCTCATAGGCACGGCTGAAGACCAGCACGGCGCGCGGCAGGGAGATGCGGCCGTCGACCTCGATCTGCGAGGCGCGCAGCACCGCGATCGCCTGCCGCAGGGTGTACCAGTCCGGGATGTGCGGGTACTGGTCGAGAGGAATCATGATCTCTCCGGCCTTTTTGGCTGTCATGACGCTGCCCCTTTCCTTCGCCTTGCGCTCCGGCTTCACTTGATGTCGTCGTCCAGCTCGCGCAGGCGGCGCATGATGCCCAGCGGGCTGTCTCCCGTGGCGATCTTCATGATCTCTTCCATTTTCCCCTGGTCGAGCTGGAACTTTTTCTTCAAGCGTTCTTCGTAGGCCTCCTTGAGCACCTTGATGAGATTCTCGAGCTCGTATGGCTTGGGCAGGTAGCCGAAGGCCCCCAGCTTGGTACATTCCACCGCGGAATCCAGGGATCCGTGGCCGGTGAGGATGATCACTTCCAGGTGCTTGTGCTCCTTTTTCAGCAGCTGGAGAACCTCCTTGCCGTCCAGCCCCGGCATCTTCAAATCGAGCAGCGCCAGGTCGAACCTGTCGCTGCGCGCCGCCTGCAGGGCTTCCGCGCCGTTGGTCGCCTTGGTGACGTGGAAGCCGCGGATTTCCAGGCGCTGTGCCAGCGCATTCAGAAACTGGACTTCGTCGTCGACGATGAGGAGTTTGATTTTCTCGGACATGGTCTTGCCTCGCGATGCTCTTTCTCCTGCGGGCGCCCTGCGGGGCCGCTTGGGGTCCTCCGGCGGCGCCTCTCAGCCGCGGCCTGCCCCTGCCGCACCCGCCGGAGGTTCCTGTGTCCCGGCCGGCGATGCGGCCAGCGGCAGATGGATGGTGAAGGTGCTTCCCACGCCATAGGTGCTGGTCACGGAAATATCCCCTCCCAGGCTCTTGATGATCCCGTAGCTTATCGAAAGGCCCAGGCCGGTTCCCTTGCCGACCTCTTTGGTCGTGAAGAACGGGACGAAGATGCGGTCGAGCTGCTCCTGGGTCATGCCGATGCCGGTGTCGGACACGTCGACGCGCACGCGCCCGTGGTCGACCGATGTGGCGATCGTAATCCGGCCGCGCCCGCGGATGGCGTCGATGGCGTTGTTGATCAGGTTCAGGAACACCTGCTCCAGCTGGTTCTTGTCCACGACCACCGGCGCCGCCACGGGCGCAAACTGCCGGACGATCTCCACGTTGGACACGGCGATCTCGTGCATGTAGAATCCCTGCAGGACATCGTCGATCACCTGGTGGATGTCGTACGTCTGCAGGTTCATCTCGCTGCGGCGCACGAACGACAGCAGCTTGCGCGTGATGTCGCGACAGCGGAACACCGCCTCCTGAATGTGATCCAGGCTGGGCTTCAGGTCCTCGATGGACTTGCCGAGCCCGAACGCCGGATTGAGCGCGTCCTGGATCAGCCCGACTTCCTCGCTGATGACGGCCAGCGGGTTGTTGATCTCGTGCGCGATCCCCGAAGCCATCTCGCCGACCGCCGCCAGCTTCGAGGCGTGCAGCAGGTTGTCGGACAGCTCGGCGCGCGTCTTGTCCGCCTCGCGGACTTCGCTCACGATCTTGCGGGCGCGCATGACGATGATGACGAAGATCGCCAGAATGACGACCGCCGAGAAGCCGAACAGGCGGATGAAGCTGGGCCCGCCGAATCCCGTGCCCACTTCGGAGGTGGACTGCACGATCAGGGCCCAGTCGCAGGTGCGCAGCCAGGTATACGCGTAATAGATTTTTCCTCGTTCGGTCTTCAGTACGCCGGCATCGCTCTTGGGCGTGCGCGGCGGGAGGATCGGGGACCGCGAAAGCACGTTCCCCAGCTGGGGCGTCACCACCTGGTAGTCGCCGCTCGCATTGACGATCGAGGTATAGACATCGCTCGGGTGCTCCAGGCGGGTGATGTACTCCAGGAATCGCTCGGGATCGATCGTCGCGCGCAGCACGACGTAGCGCCCGTTGAGCGTGCGGCTCACCGCTATGGTGAAATGCGGCTTCTCGCGGAAGCCGAGGTAGATGTCGGTGATGATGAAACTGTCCTGCTTGCGGCGCAACGCCAGCCACCACGGCTGGCTTCCGTAGTCCCGCTTCTCCAGCTGGGGATAGGGTCCGGCATATTGCGTCTGGATGCCGTCGCTGTCGAAGAAGCCGACGTCGACGAAGGTCTCGCTGTTCTGCTGGAGTGTGGCCAGGAGCGACTGCATGACCGCCGGCGAAGGCGGCAGCTCCAGCTTGGGGTTGTCGATCAGGTTGGAAAGGTTGACCACGCGCTCCCGCAGGAAAAGATCGAGCGTGTTGGCCTGGTTCTCCGCGATCGCCGTCAGGTGCGCCCGCGCGCTCACGTCCAGGATCTGCCGGTATTGGATGGCGAAATAGACGGTGAGAACCACCATCGGTAGGAGGTAGGTCAGGACGAGGCGCAGCAGGTTCCTGCGCTGCAGCTGCTGGTAATAGCGCTCGTTGTGGAGGATCGGGTCGGGATAAACATGAGCGCGTGGCGATGAATCCATGGAAGACCGGACGGCCGCTGCCGCCTTTCGTTTGCGCACGCTACGTTAAACAATCGCGGCCGCCCGCGTCAACTACAACAGCCGGGACGGCACGCGCCGGCCCGTCCGAGGCCGGAGCGTACCGAGTTGGGGCTCGACTGTGCTATTCTGCCCGCCGCAGCGGAAGGCGGCCGCCCGGCGATGGCCGAAGTCGGCGCGAGAGCGCGCCACCCGAACGCGCGGCCGGTCTTTCCGGGCCCGACAGGAGGGCGCTTCATGATTGCCGGAATCCGGGGATTGCGGCCCTGCATGCGACGCATCGCGGTATGCCTGGCAGCGTGCGTGCTCGCAGTGCTTCCCGGGCTTTCGGAGAAACCGGGCCGCCGGCCGTCCCGCGCGGCGGCGGAAATCGGCGCCTTCCAGGCCGGCCGGGAATCGGGCGCAGGGAACGGCTATCTCATCGATCTGGCGGCCGCGAACGGTGGGGTCTTTCTGCTGGGTGCCGCCGAAATCGACAACTACTTGGAAAACAAGCACCTGGCGGCCGAGGACGACTGGCTGCTGGCGCTGCTCAACGATCGCGGTGAGTCCATCGGAACAAGACGCATCCGGAATCCCGGCAGACTGTCGCCCATCGTCTCCTCTGATCAAGAACTGCCGTTCACGGTGAAGGTTCCCGCCGTCGAAGGCCTTGCCGCGGTCGCCGTTTACGACCAGGACCTTGTCGAGCGGCTCCGGATCCCGATCGACAGCCGCTTCAGGGATTGGGCCGCGGCGAACCGCCGCGAATTCCTGGCGCTCGATCGTGAGAACCGCCGGTTGCTGGGCGAAGCCCGGGCAGGCAGCCTCACGGGAGCGGCTCGCCGGCCGGGCGGGGAAACTCTGCATTTCGAAGCCCTTCCCGAAGATATGCGCCGGCAGATAAGCCAGGAGATCGCCCTCGAGCTGGCGGCGCTGGCGGAGTCGGGCGTGCAGCCTGCCGGCCGCGCCGCGGCCGAATTCGAGCCGGGAGTTCAGTATTCGGTATCGGGCAGAGTCTATGGGGAAGGGCAGGCGCCCCTGGCCGGCGCTTACCTTCTGCTGCGGCAGCTCAGCCCCGCGACCACGGCGGCGCGCAACTGGACTGCCAGGAGCGACGGCAACGGGAGATACTCCTTTTTGGTGCCCGGCAATCTCGTGCCTTCCAGCTTTGTCCTCTCGGCCTACGCGTCTTCCTATGTGCTCCAGTCCGTCGGCCTCGAGATTCGGGGGGATACGTCCTACGACTTCCAGCTCCTCGGAGGGAACGAGATTTCGGGGATCGTGAAGGATGCATCGGGAAATCCCCTGCGCGGCGCGCGCGTACGGGCGTTCGCCTCCGGGATGTTCGTCAATTCCGGGCTGACCACCAGCGACGGCCGATACTCTTTTCGCGTGCCCGAAGGCGTCTACGAGATCGAGGCGCTTCCTCCGGCCAATACGAACCTGGCGCCCGCCGCCATGAAGAATATCGCCGTCGCAGCGTCGTACGCGGCGGATTTCCAGCTGCCGCGCGCCGAGGGAGTCCTGGCCGTCACGCTCAGGTTCCCCAGCGAGGCCGTGCATGGCCGGTTTGCGAGCAAGTCCCTGGTGCGGTTCGAACTCCATCGATGGGGGATGACCGTGTATGCGGGCAGCGGCATGACCGGGGCGAGCGGCTACGACGACGCGACCGGAAAGTATTACCGCTCGTATTTTCTCTATCTGCGCAACGGTTCCTACTCTCTGACGGCCTATCTTGCCGGATGCCGTCCCATCGCGGCCGGCACCGTCCATGTCGACTCGGAAACCGCGATCGCCCTGGATGTGCCGCAGCCCTTCCTGTGGACCGGCCGGCTTGTGGGAGCCGACGGCGCGCCGCTTGCGGGTATGAGCGTGCAGTCCTATACGGATCTGGCCCGGGAATATGAAGCGACGACCACGGATGCCCAGGGGCGCTTTTCGATATTGTACACGCCGGGCGGATTCGTCAAATTCTTCAGCGATCCCGGCAGCCGCAATATTCTGCGCACGGAGCGCATCGGCGCGGTGACGGCGGACCGATACGAGGACGTCGTTCTCGACGCCTTCCCCCCGTTCGAGGATACCGGAACGCCCCTGACGCAGATGTACGGCACGCCGGACCGGGAGAACCGCTGGAATATCGTGATGATCGGCGACGGCTACACCGGGATCAGCGAGAGCTACACCGACGTCAACGGCAACGGGCGGTGGGACGGCGTGCTCTATTACGATCTCAACCAAAACGGGCTCTGGGACACCGGCGAACCCTACCAGCGCTATGGAACGGCATCGGCCCCCGTCAACGGGACCGACCCGCGCATCAAGAACGAACCCTTCGTCGACCTGAACGGGGACGGCGTTCCCAACCTCCGGGACCAGGAGCTCTTCGACCGGAATACCCTGGATACGGCGCGCTCGCTCTTCGGTCAGGATCTGTGGCGGCATCATCGGGAGGCCTTCAACATCTTTCGCATCCGCCTGGTCTCGCGCCAGGCGGGCCACGACGTGCGGGACGCAGGCGGCACGACCGTCATCCAGCGCGACACCGTGCTGGGAACCTATCTGGACACGCCGTCGCGCGGTTATCTTTTCCATGCGAATACCACGCTGGTGTCCCAGTACATCAATCAGTATGTCCCCGAGTGCGACACCCGGATCGTGCTGGTGAATCAGCCCATCCGCATGGGGCGCGTCAGTTCCTACATATTCCAGTACGGCGGCGACGTTCCCACGCTGTGCAACGATTATGTGATCGCCCATGAAATGGGGCACAACGTCGGGCTTCTGGCCGACGAGTATACGGAATACCAGGAGACCTATGCGGGCAACGAGTCGGCATCGCGCAACATCACGGCGCTGCGCGATCCGGAGACGATTCCCTGGAGGGCCTTCCTGACGCCGGGCAAGGAAATCCCCAGTTGCCCCGGCTCGGGCGGAGTGGGCCTTTTTGAAGGCGCCGGATACTATACCGGCGGGCGGTATCGACCTACCGAGTATTGCATGATGGTCAGCGGCAATCGCTACTGCCCGGTATGTACCAACGAGATCGAGATCCGGCTGGCCGACATCAGTGCCGCGGTGCCCGAGGTTGCCGCCTTGGGACCGGCCGGCGCCGTTTCAGGCTTGTATCCGCGATTCGAATGGCAGGTGTTTCCCGGCGTGTCCCATGCGCTCGTGGAAGTCGAGTCTGCCGACGGCAGCCGCCTGGTGGCCTCCTACGATGTCTACGGCGACAGCCTGGTTCTGCCGTTTCCCCTGGCGGAAAACCAGGAGTATCGCTGGCGCATCCGGCCGGCATCGGCCGGCCGCTGGGGGAACTGGTCGCCGTGGACCTATTTCACGCCCGTCCCGGCCGCGCCCGCTTACCTCGCGTTTTTTCCGCGGATAGTCGCCGGCGGCGACTACGAGACCGTCCTGACCGGGATCAATGCGGGCGCCACCGCTTCCGGCGTCGACGTCGCCCTGCTTGGGCGCGACGGCCGGCCCTTTGCCGGCCTGCCCGCGGCGCCTTACAATCCGGCGCACTTCAGCGTTCCCTCCATGGGGACCTTTCGGCTGCCCTTGCGGCTTGCAGGCGGGGTCGAGGTCGGCTACGCGCGCATAGCGAGCGAAGCCGCCGTCGGCGGGAGCGCCCTTTTCCGCCTGTTGCGCGGCGCGCGTGTCCGCTGTGAAGCCGGGGTGGGACTTTCCAGGGCGACACGCCGCTGCGTGATCTACGTCGACAACACCCGGAACGCCGCCGGCGGCTATGCGCTCGTCAATGGGAGCAGCGCCGCATCGGAACTGCAGATGATCCTGCGCGACGCGGACGGAAAGGTCGTCGGCAGCGCCGGCTTGACCCTGGATCCCGGCGAGCACCTCGGCGAGTTCGCCTTTGAGCGCTTTCCCGCCGCGGCGCCGTTCGGATTCCTGGGGACTCTCGAGGTCATCTCCAGCCGCGAGATCGCGGCGCTTGCCCTGCGATACGACAATCTGCACCTGCCCGAATCCGAACATGTGTTTTCGAGCGCGCCGGTGCTCGTGGACGAGATGTCGACCGAGCTCTATTTTCCGCAGGTTGCCGACGGGGGCGGCTTCCGCACCGACCTGGTTCTGATGAACGCACAGGACGTCGCGACCTCTGCCCGGCTCGATTTCTATCGCAGCGACGGAACTCCCATGGCCCTGCCGATAGGGGGCACCGAATACACCTCGATGGATCTTCACCTGAATGCGCGCGGCACGGTCTGTCTGGTCACCGACGGCACCGCGGCCGGCGTCAGGGCCGGCTGGGCCAGGGTGACGTGCCCGAATCCGATATTCGGGTGCGCCGTTTTCCAGACGCGCGATCGCACCCGGATCCTGTCCGAGGCGGCCGTGGTTTCCTCTCCCGCGGCGACGCGTTTCTTGACTTATGTGGACAGCAAGGGGACGGCGGGATCGGGAATGGCGATTTGCAACCCCAATGCCGAGCCGGTATCGCTCACGCTCCGCCTGCGGCGCAGCGACGGGAGGATCGCCGCCGGCGCTTTCCTGATGCTGCCCCCGGCGGGCCATACGGCCCGGTTCTTCACCGAGTGGTTCCCATACGGGTTCGACGAGTTCGAAGGTTCGCTGGAGGTGGTTGCCGGCCGCCCGGTGAGCGCCGTGGCGCTGCGTTTTGACAATCCCGGCGGAGACGTGTTCGCGAGCCTGCCCGTGGTGATCCCGCGCTGACCTGCGGGCACGCTGCGCGGGCCGATGCGGCGCCCTGGCGCCTCTGGTATATTCATAGGCCATGGAGAGAAATGTCGATCAGGTGGCGGCGCGCGTGGCCGAGCTGCGCAAGGAAATCGAGTACCACAACTACCGGTACTACGTTCTCGACGATCCGGTGATCAGCGACGCCGAATACGACCGGCTCTTCCGCGAGCTCCTGGAGCTCGAGCGGGAGTATCCGGAGCTGGCTTCGCCCGACTCGCCGACGCAGCGCATCGGCGCCGAGCCGCAGGAGCGCTTCCAGAAGGTGGCCCATCGCGCCCCCATGCTGAGCCTGGCGAACGCCTTCGACGAGGAGGAGCTGCGCGCCTTCGACCGCCGGGTACGCAATCTGCTGGGCACGGACGACGTCGATTTCGTCACCGAGCTGAAGATCGACGGCAACGCCGTTTCGCTGACGTATGAGGACGGCTTCCTGGTGCGCGGCGCGACGCGCGGCAACGGCCTGGTGGGCGAGGACGTGACCGCGAATCTCAAGACCATACGTTCGATCCCGCTCCGGCTGCGCGGGCCGTCGGCGCTGCCGGTGCGCGTCGAGGTGCGCGGCGAGGCCTTCCTGCCGATTTCCGCCTTCCACCGGATCAACGAGGAGCGCGAGAAGGCGGGCGAGACGGTGTTCGCCAATCCGCGCAACGCGGCGGCGGGCGCCCTGCGCCAGCTCGATCCCCAGGTCACCGCCTCGCGCCCGCTGGCGTTTTTCGCTTACGCCGTCGGCCATATCGAGGGCCTGACGATCGCGAGCCAGATGGAAGTTCTGGAGCGCCTCGCCGACTGGGGCTTTCCGGTGAATCCCCACTACCGGCACCAGGCGACCATCGACGGCGTCGTCGAGTATTGCCGCGAGTGGCAGGAAAAGCGGGACTCGCTCGACTACGAAATCGACGGGGTGGTCGTCAAGGTCAACCGGCTGGAGCAGCAGGAGCGCCTGGGGAGGGTCAGCCGCGATCCGCGCTGGGCGGTGGCCTACAAGTTCCCGGGCCAGCTGGCCACCACGCGCCTGCTGCGCATCGGGATCAACGTGGGGCGCACGGGAGCGCTGAATCCCTACGCCGTTCTCGAGCCGGTGCGGCTTTCCGGCGTCACCATCCGCACGGCGACCCTCCACAACGAGGACGACATCCGGCGCAAGGACATCCGCGAGGGCGACATCGTGCTCGTCAAGCGTGCCGGCGACGTCATACCGCAGGTCGTGGGTCCCGTGAGGGAGAAACGCACCGGAGCCGAACGCGAGTTCCGCTATCCGCGGGAATGCCCGGTGTGCGGCGGGCCGGTGGTGCGCGAAGAGGGCGATGCCATGGCCTACTGCAGCAACCGCTCCTGCCCGGCCCAACGCCAGGAGTCGCTCATCCATTTCGCCAGTCAGGGGGCGATGGACATCCGCGGGCTGGGCCCGCAGACGATCGAGAAGCTGCTGGCTCTCGGCTTGGTCGCGGATCCGGCCGATCTCTATTTCCTGACCGCCGAGCAGCTGGCGCGCGTGCCCGGATTCCAGGAAAAGTCCATCCGCAACCTGCTGGACGCCATCGCCCGCAGCCGCGAGCAGCCCTTCGCCCGCGTGCTGTTCGCCCTCGGCATCCGCCACGTGGGCGAGACCATCGCCGAACTGCTGGCGTCGGCTTTCGGCGATATCGACGCTTTGCAGGCGGCCACGGAGGAGGAGATATCCTCCGTTCAGGGCGTGGGGCCGGAAATCGCCGCCAGCGTGCGCCGCTATTTCGCCAGCGAGGAAAACCGGCGCCTGATCGAGAAGCTCAAGAAAGCGGGCCTTCGGCTGAGCGCGCCGCGCGAGGCGCCGGCGCGCGCCGGACCGCTGGCCGGCAAGAGCTTCGTGATCACCGGAACGCTGCCCACGCTCAGCCGCAAGGAAGCGACCGACCTGATCGAGAAGCACGGCGGCAAGGTGGTGGCTGCCGTCTCCTCGAAGACCGATTTCCTGCTCGTCGGCCGGGATCCCGGCTCCAAGCTGCAGAAGGCGCGCGAGCTCGGCGTACCGCAGATCACGGAAGAGGAACTGAAAAGGATGGTCGGGGAAACGGCGGGCCCGGAGGCTGCGGGCAAGGAATGACGCGGCGGCGAAAAGCCGGCGCGCGCGAGCACACGCTCATGCCTTGCCGGCGTCCGCCGCGCGCAGCCGGCCGGGCCGCTCCGGCCCGGCCACGCTCAGGCCCTCCCTGCGCAGCAGCTCGCGCTTGATCGCCGGGCCGAATGCGTAGCCTCCCAGGCCGCCGCGTGCCGGGACGACCCGGTGGCAGGGGAGCAGCAGGGGAAGGGGATTGCGCGCCATGGCGTTGCCCGCGGCGCGCGCCGCGCCCGGGCTGCCCGCCTGCCGCGCCAGCCATCCATACGTGCGCACCTGGCCCCGCGGAATCCCGCGCAGCGCGCCGAGCACCCGGCTCTCGAAGGGGCGCAGGCCGGTGAGATCCACCTCGGGCATTTCGAATGGGCGTCCCGCGGCCGCCGCGCGCACCGCGCGCGCATAACGCCGCGGCAACGGCGCCGGGCGCAAGGGACGGCCGAAACGCCGCCGGTACTCGCGCTCGAAGTCTGCCGTGCCCGGCGCAGCGGGCATGATCATCCTGATGCCCCGCGCGCCGAATGCCAGCAACACGGTTCCGATTCCGGTCCGGACCGCTCCGTAGCGGTCGCTGCCTGCCTCGTGCGGATCGCTCACGGTCGCCCTCGCGGTAAAGATATAACACATCCGGCCGTGTTTTGCCCGGAACCCTCGCGGGGCCGGCGGGTGGTCCGCCGCGCGGCGGCGGACCGGCGGCCAGTTGGTCGGCCGGCGGCGTCGCACACCTGGCCGCCGTGCGGGGTTCTTTGGGGCGGATACCATTGGACATTGCCGGGTGAACTCAGTATCTTGAAAACCGCCGTCCGGTCCGGTGCTCGGGGCCTGCCTTTCGAAGCTTCGGGACCGGGGCCGGCTTCGATACCGGGAGGTGCCGCGTGAGACTGCCGCGCTCGACCCACAACTGGACCACCCTGACCGGCGCCGTGATCGCGGCGATCTCGCTTTTCATGATCATCTTCCTCATGGTGATCTCCTTCGCCGCCGGAGGCGGGCCGGCTTATTTCGGCCTGATCACGTACATTCTGCTGCCGGCGGTATTGCTCTTCGGGCTGGTGCTCATCCCCGTCGGGATGATCCTCAAGGTCCGCAAAGAAAAGCGCACCGGCGTCAGCGAGGCTCCGGCCTGGCCGACCGTGGATTTGAACAATGCGCGGCACCGCAACGCGTTCTTCATTTTTTCCGCCGGCACGACGGTGCTGCTTTTCCTGTCGGCTTTCGGCAGCTACGAGGCCTACCACTACACGGATTCGGTGGCCTTCTGCGGCACGCTCTGTCACGCGGTCATGCATCCCGAGTACACCGCATACCAGAACTCGCCGCATGCGCGCGTGGCCTGCGTCGGCTGCCATGTCGGGCCCGGCGCCGGCTGGTACGTGCGCTCCAAGATGTCCGGCCTCTACCAGGTCTATGCCGTCATGTTCGACAAGTATCCGCGACCCATACCCACGCCCATCGAAAGCCTGCGGCCCGCCCGCGAGACGTGCGAGCAATGCCACTGGCCCGAGAAGTTCTACAGCCAGAGCGTGCGCTACGAGACTCACTATCTGCTCGACAAGCAGAACACCGAGTGGCACATCCACCTCATCATGAGGATCGGAGCGCAGCAGGCGGCGCTGGGCCTGCGCGAGGGCATCCACTGGCACATCAACAAGGATGTGACGGTCGAATACATCTCCGACGAAACGCGCCAGAAGATCCGCTGGGTGCGCTATCGCAATCGGGGCACGGGGGAAGAGCGCATCTTCCAGGAGGCCGGCGAATCCCTGAGCGACGATGAGGTGCGCCGCGCCTCGGCGCGCACCATGGATTGCATGGATTGCCACAACCGCCCCTCGCACGACTACCGGGCGCCGGCGATTTTCGTCAACCATGCCATGACGGCGGGCGACATACCGCGGGAGTTGCCCGAGATCAAGGCGGTGGCCGTCGAGGCGTGCGCGCGCGAATACCCGTCGTCCGAGGCGGCCATGAAGGGCATTGAGGAGGCGGTTCACGGTCACTACCGCGCGAACTACCCGGAGATATACGCCGCCAAGAGGGAACTGGTCGAGCGCGCGGTGGCAGGGCTCAAGCGCGCGTTCGCCAAGAACATTTTCCCCGACATGAAGGTGCGCTGGAGTGCCTACCCCAACACGATCGGCCATCTCGAGTTCCCCGGCTGCTTCCGCTGCCACAACGACCGGCACGCCTCCGCGGACGGGAAGGTGATCCGGCGCGACTGCGACCTCTGCCACGTCATCGTCGCGCAGGGCACTCCGGGCGCCATGGAAGCCGCCGTGGTGGGGCAGAAGCTCGAGTTCCGCCACCCAGGAGAGGCCGGCGACATGTGGAAGGAGATGATGTGCACCGATTGCCACACGGGCGTGAATCCGTGAACGGCATGCCCTGATCTTTCCGAGGACGCAAGCCGCATATGATGGATGACGCCGGCCGATCGGCGATCGAGGCGGGCAAGCCGGAAGAAGCAGCCGCCGGGCATGCGCGGCGGCTCCTGCGCTTTCTCGCGCGGCGCCGGAAGGCGCTGTCGCCGCTATTGATCCTGACCCACGACTACCCGGACCCGGACGCCCTGGCCGCCGCTTACGCGCTCGCCTATCTCGCCGGGCAGTGTTACGGCATCCAGGCCGCGATCGCCTACGGCGGCATAATCGGGCGCACGGAGAACCGCGCCATGGTGCGCATCCTCAAGATACCCGCGCGCAGGTTGCGCGCGGGCGACCTGGGCAAGTACCGCAATGTCGCGCTGGTGGACACCCAGCCCAGCTTCGAGAACAATCCGTTTCCTGCGCGCCGGCGGGCGGCCGTCGTCATCGACCAGCACCCCTCGATCGCCAGGGTGGCGGCCGACCTGGTGCTGGTGGACACGGGTGCGGGCGCAACCTGCACGATCGTGGCCCAGGCATTGCTGCAGCGCGGCGCGCCGATACCCGCGCGCGTCGCCACGGCGCTGGCTTACGGCATCATATCGGACACCCTGGACCTGTACCGCGCCCGCAGGCCCGACGTGGTCCAGACCTACCTGTCGGTGCTCGCCCGCTGCGACATGAAGATGCTCGCCCGCATCCAGAATCCCACGCGCTCGCGCCGCTTCTTCCTGACCTTGGGGAAGGCGATCCGCGGCGCCTTCGTCAACCGCGGCGTGATCGTTTCCCATCTCGGTTTCATCGAGAACCCCGACCTGGTTTCGCAGATGGCCGAGTTCCTCCTGACCTACGAGCGGGTCAAGTGGGCCGCCTGCACCGGGCGCTATCGGGAAAGACTGCACGTCTCGCTGCGCACGTCGCAGCCTTACGCGCAGGCGGGCGAGGTTCTGCGCGATGTTTTCGCGGATCCCAAGGAGGCCGGCGGGCACGGCGCCATCGGTGGGGGCAGCCGGCGCGTGGGCGCGGAGCCGTCCGAAGAGCAGTGGGTCGGAGCGGAAAAGGAATTCGAGCTGGGGCTTTTCAAGCGGCTGCGCCGGCCGACTCGGGGCGAGTTCGTGCGGCCGTTCCAGTGGTGAGGCGGAGCGCCGGGCGGGCCCGTGCGCGCGCCGCCCGCGGCGGCCGCCGGCCGTCGAAAGGAGAGGAGGTTCGTTGCCCATGAGCCCGCTGGCGCGCGTTCTCAGATTGTGGGATCTGGTCCTGCTGATCGTGGCGGCGATCATCGGATCGGGCATTTTTCTCGTGCCGGGGACCGTGCTGAGCCAGGTGGGCGGCAGCGTGGGCGTGGCCCTGCTCGTCTGGGTGGCGGGAGGCGTGCTTTCGCTCCTGGGAGCCCTCACTTACGGCGAATTGAGCGCCATGAACCCCGAGGCCGGCGGGTTGTACGTGTACATCCGCGAGTGCTTCGGGACGCTGCCTGCCTTCCTTTTCGGCTGGTCGCTCTTTTTCGCCATCGGCAACGGCGCCGTCGCCACGCTGGCGGTGGCCTTCAGCGACAATCTGGGGGCCGTGCTCCCCATGACGCCGCTGTGGCACAGGCTGATCGCGCTCGCCATGGTGTTCGTGGTGGCGGCCGTCAACGTGCGCGGCACGCGCCAGAGCGCCGACGTGCAGAACGTGGCCACCGCCCTGAAGGCGGGCGTGGTTCTGGTCATGAGCGCCGCACTGCTCTGGTTCGGGCGCGACTTCACCGCCGGCACCGGCGATCTGTGGCCGGAACGCTTCGGCTTTTCCGCATGGTCGGGCGCCGCCCTGGCGATGATCGCGGTGCTCTGGGCCTACGAAGGCTGGCAGTATGCCACATACAGCGCCGGCGAGATCGTCGATGCCGGGAGGAATTACCCCAGGGCCTTTCTGGTCGGGACGCTGGCGGTGGTGGGGCTCTACATGCTCGCCAACCTCGCCTACCTCAAGGCCTTGGGCGCGCACGGCGTGATACGTTCCGCCAGCGTCGCCGCCGACGCCATGGAGCGCATCGGCAGTCCGGCGGCCGCCCGGCTGCTCGCGCTGGGGATCGCGGTTTCCATTTTCAGCGCCGGCAATGCCATCACGCTCACGGCTTCCCGGGTCTATTACGCCATGGCGCGCGACGGGCTCTTCTTCCGGCGCCTGGGGGAGGTGCATCCGCGCTTCGGAACGCCCGCCTTCGCCGTCGTCGCAGGTTCGCTGTGGGCCGCACTGCTGGCACTGACGGGAACCTTCCAGCAGTTGCTGACTTACGTGGTTTTTTGCGGCTGGTTTTTCTACGGCCTGGGCGCGGCCAGCATCTTCGTTTATCGCCGGCGGACGGCGGTCGAGAGCCTTCCCTACCGGGTGCCCTGGTACCCGTGGACGCCGCTGCTGTTCACGGCCGCAGCCGGGGTGCTCGTGGCCAACACGCTCGTGTCCCAGCTGGCGGAGGAACCGGTGCGCACCGGGCTCGCTCTCGGCATCATTCTGCTGGGTGTGCCCGCATATTTCATCTGGCGCGCGCGCCGCGGGCGTTGATGCCGCGGGATCGACAGGGTCCGCATCTCCCGCGGCGGCCGGCGCCGTGCGCGATCGTCCGCCGCCCCTGCTCCCTGCCATGCCGATCCCATGCATGCCTCGGAGTTCTCTGTCTACCAATCGGTATACAGGAGCGGCATCAATCTCCCTCTCTTTTATTCCGCAAGCCCTGCCCGCGCGTATACCGATTGAACGACTGTTCCACGGGAGCGGCAAGGCTGCCGGAACGTTCCGGCCCCGTGCGGCTCCGTTTTGCCAGGAGACCGGGGGTGCAGTATGGGCGCCCACGTTTCTATCGGAACACGAGCCAATACCCTGCGTCCTGCGCCTTGCCCGGCTCAGGATCGGCGCGGGGAATTGCCCCGCGGCATTCTCCGGGGACAGAGGTTCACGCCGGACACGAGCCGGATGCTCCCCAGCTTGCGGAACGGGTGTTATCAGCATATGATGTTTCTCGGTGTCACCGGCCTGGTCATCGTCAACCATTGCGACCAGGAGATCCTGCTCGTCGACCCCTGGCCGACGTATTGCACGCGCTGGACCGAACTGGTGCCGACTGCCGATCGTCGGGAGCTGACCAACGCGAGCACCGAAGCCAAAGCCAGAATCGCGAACCTGGCGTCCTTTCTGCGCAACGCAGCGGCCGACGGCTACACGATCACGGCCATCCTCCTCTCCCATACCCACTTCGACCACGCCGACGACGCGATTCTCCTTCTGGAGCTGATGGCGGCGGAGGGGGAAAACTATACCGACCACCGCGGCCGCCAGTACCTGCTGGCAGGACCGCCCGTTGCAGTCGAAGATCTCCCCAGGATCGTTTGTGATTACGACACGATTGTTTATCTCCTGACCTATTTTCTTTATATGCCTCGGGGATCGATCGATCTCGACGGCGGATCGGAAGCATACTGGTACGGCGGCGAAGCATTGCGCGACGCTCTCGATGAGCAGGAGCGCGCGGGGTACTCCACAAGATACGCGAACTCGCCCGCGACCTGGCGCCGGATCAGGGAGCGGTATGCCCAGCCTCCGCCCCGCGACCGGATCGTCGATGACGGCAACTGGATAGAGATCAACGTGGGGGGGCGCCGCCTGCATTACGACGACTCCTTCAACGAACGACTGCCCGAAGAGAGCTGGTGTCGTGCGGGAGAGCAGTGTGCCGAATTGGACCTGGGCCACTTCCACGTCGTCCCCTACGTGTGGGATCACATGAATTCCGGCTTCGGCCGCCGGACCAATCGAGCCCTGGACGATCAGAGCTCCGGCCACCTGCAGCGCATCAGCGCCTTCATGATTGAACGCGGCGGAATCCAGGGCGCCAAGCGCACATTCATCGTGGGAAGCACGGGAGAGATGAGCATCTCTCGCACCCGGGCGCTCAGCGATCCGCTGCCCCGCATCGAAACGGACGTGTTGGTCCAGGCCATCGTCCGGCGCTGGGTCTCGATCATATGCTATGCCCAGTCGGTGCGCTCGATGTGGGAGTTCACGTGCCGCAACGTCACGGTCAATGACGCGCTCGTGTTCGATCACGTCGAGGAATTCGTCAGGGAAGTCGCCAGCCCCCAGGAGTATGCGGACAACCTGAAGAAGGCGGCGAGATTCAGCCTCTGGACGATCCGAAAGACGATCAGCCGCGAGGACATGTTACGCCACGGCCGGGAAGTCGTCGAAGAACTGGCTGCCGCCGCGCAGCATGTGGGGAGCCCGGGTAGTGCGCTGGAATTCGCCGCCGGGTTGATCCGGCGAGGGAGGAATCGGCGTGCGCAAAACAACGACGGCGGCGATCGGCGGAACTGCTATGCCCGCCTGCTGGATGAAAACCGGGTCTACGCCCTGGGCAGACGGGGGTTCGAAGTGGACATGCCCGAGAATCCGGCGGAGTTCGAAGAGGAAGAGAACGCGCCCTGCGGGCGGAGATCCTGAGCTGCGCCGGCCCGATCCGCAGCCCGACGGGGCGTGCACAGGGAGCATCGAAACCAGGCTCGAGATGTCGTCCTGCAGACGGCGGGACGAGGGCGCGAGGAGGAATGCAATGCCGGAATACATCATCCAACAGGGCGATTCCACGGCAAGCGTGGCCTATGCGCACGGCTTCCACTGGCGGACCGTCTGGAACGATCCCCGCAATGCGGAATTGAGGAGAAGCCGGCACCATCCCAATGTCCTGAGACCGGGCGACGTGCTGTTCATTCCCGACAAGCAGGCGAAGGAAGTCACGGCCGCGACCGAGCAGCGGCATCGGTTCCGGCGCAAGGGAGTGCCCGAAAAACTGCGCCTGCGCCTCCTGAATGAAAACAACGAACCCCGCTCCGATGTCCCCTACACGCTCGAAATCGACGGCAGACTCCTGCACGGAAGGACGGATGGCGAAGGAAGGCTCGAACACGGCCTGCCCCCGGATGCGAGGCAGGGGCGGCTGATCATCCGCCCGGCCGACGGCCGGGAAGAAGAGGAATACCCGCTGGCCGTCGGGCACCTGGATCCGAAAGACGAGATGAGCGGGATCCGCGCACGGCTCATGAACATGGGATACCTCACGGGAGACGGGGCAAACGGCGATGGGGATTCAGGTCTGGAGCGGGCGCTCAAGAGATTCCAGCGCGACCACGGCATGCGCCCCACGGGAGAAATCAATGACGAAGTCCGGCAGCTCTTGCACGACGCCCACGGTTCGTAACGGTCATAATCGCCGTCCGAATCCAGCGTCGGTCGAAGGGGGGATATCATGAAAGGCGCACTGAGGAAGGTTGTCAGGCTGGGACCTGCGATCGGCCTCTTATACTTTGTGTTTGCGAGCATCCAGGCGCGGCCGGGCGCAGAAGCGGCGCGGGCCCAGGAAGCCGCCCGCTTCGACGCCCACGCGTCGCTGAACGACAATCTGGCGTCCCTCCTCGGCAAAGATGTGCACGTGCATCTCCGTTCGGGGAAGACCTTGCAGGGCTACGTCAAATCGCTCGGGACGCATTACGTTCACCTCGAAAAACTGGCGGGAAGGGACTTCTACGATGCCTTGGCTCGCCTCGAGGACATCAGCGCCGTAGAAGTCAAGGTCCGGGATATCAAATAGCTGCCGGCAGGGGGCGGCGGTCGGTACCATGGCTCATGTGCTGAAGATAATACTCGGCGCCTTCATGCTCGTCGGCGCAGCCTTCAGCATATACGGTCTTTACCAAATCCTGCAGACCATGAACGTCGTCCGCGGCTCCGCGGAGCGTGCCACGGCGACCTTTGTCGGCTACCGCAGGGAGGAGGTGGAGACGACGAGCTCGACTCCGTCCCATTTCGGGGGACAGGAGCATGCAAGGTCCCACGCCGTAATGAGTTATCCTTGTTTCGAGTATCGGACCAAGGGCGGGTCGTTGCATCGCGTCTGTGAATCCAAAGCCCACCCGTTCGAGTATTACAAGCGGGGACAAAAGGTCGACATCATAATCCATCCTGTCCATGGTGCCCGCCTGGCAGGATTCTATTCCCTCTATGCAAGGGATTTGTCGATCCTGATCATCGGCCTGGGCTTTATCGTGGTCCCCTGGTTCATTCGGAGCGCAGCGACACCTCTGCTGGAAGCGCCCCCGGCCTCCACGGAATCCGAAGCAGCGGCCGCGGCAGAGCGCTTGTGGAAGGAAGAGATCCATCCGCGCCTGACCGAACCATTGATCGGTACCTATGGCGTGCTGTCGATCATAAAAATATGGGCCGGTTTCATGATCGCGGTCGTGGCCGTGTCGCTGCTCGCCAGGATGATGGCTGCGGTCGGGGAAATCCGCATCGGAACGGGTTGGGCGTTGCTAAAGGCAATTGAACAGAACGATTACGAGGCGGCTCGTCGACTGGTCCTCGAGAGGAAGGGGATCAACAAAGTCAACAAGTATAACCAGAATCCCCTGCTGTTGGCATTGGAGGGGAAGCAGGCGGAATTGGCGCGCATGCTCGTCGAAGCCGGCGCCGATGTGAAGATCAAGAGCAAGATGTACATGACTCCGCTCCGGGTGGCCGCCACGGCCGGGGACCTCGAGATGGTGAAGCTGCTCGTTTCGAAGGGCGCCGTGCTGGATGCCCCTGAAGACGAGTTTCCTCCCGTCGTTTATGCCCTCATGAACGGACATGACGACGTCGCCCGTTATCTGATCGAAGCGGGATCGGACCTGAAGCGTCGATATGTCACCGAAATAAGGCAACGAAATTCTAGCGCAGGCGCTTCGGGCCCGCCTGGACGACCTCCGGCGGGCAGCCGGCGGCGAAGAGCTTGAAATTCTCGATGTAGCGCGCCGCCAAGGCGTCGTACTTCATCCAGTATTCGTCCTTGTTCCCCCAGGCGGCCGACGGATCGAGGACATCGTCCGGGACATCGGGGCAGGTCAGGGGAACATCGAAACCGAAAATCCTGTCCTTGCGGTACTCGACCGCGTCGAGTTTTCCCTCCAGGGCGGCATTGAGCATGTTGCGCGTGTGGCGGATGCTGATGCGCTTGCCCACGCCGAACTTGCCGCCCACCCAGCCGGTGTTCACCAGCCAGCACTTGGTGCCGTGCTTTTCCATCTTCTGCCGCAGCAGGTTGGCGTAGTAGAAGGGATGGTGGACCATGAAGGGAGCGCCGAAGCAGGCACTGAAGGTGATCTCGGGCTCGATCCCCAGGCCGATCTCGGTTCCGGCGATCTTCGAGGTATAGCCGCTGATGAAGTGGTACATCGCCTGGTTCAGGTCGAGCCGGGCGATGGGCGGCATCACGCCCGAGGCGTCGCACGTCAGGAAAATGACGTTTTTGGGATGCGAGCGCGCCATTTTCTCGGGCAGGGCGTTGGGGATGTATTCCAGGGGGTAGGAGGCCCGGGTATTTTCCGTGATGCGGTCGTCGTCGAGGTCGATGTGCCGGGTCGGAGGGTCCCAGACGACGTTTTCCAGGATGGTGCCGTAGCGGCGGGTGCAGGCATAGATTTCAGGCTCGTGCTCGGCCGAGAGGCGGATCACCTTGGCGTAGCATCCCGCTTCGAAATTGAAGACGCTGTCGTCGCCCCAGCCGTGCTCGTCGTCGCCGATCAGCTTGCGCCTGGGATCGGCCGACAGCGTGGTCTTGCCCGTGCCGCTCAGGCCGAAGAACAGGGCCACGTCGTCCCGTGCCCCCACGTTGGCCGAGCAGTGCATGGCCATGACGTTCTGCAGCGGCAGCAGGAAGTTCATGATGGTGAAGACGGATTTCTTGATCTCGCCGCCGTAGCTGGTGTTGGCGATGATCGCCAGGCGCTGCGCGAAATGGATGACGATGGCGGTTTCGGTGCGCGTGCCGTCGACCGTGGGATCCAGCTTGAATGAGGGAGCGGCGATGATGGTGAATTCCGGTATGTGGCGCTTGTACTCGTCGCGCGAGCGCGGGCTGATGAACATGTTGCGCGCGAAGAGACTCTGCCAGGCGCTGTCGGTGATGATGCGGATGGGCATGCGGTATTCGGGATCCGCGCCCACGTAGCAATCCTGGACGAACAGCTCCTCGCCCTGCAGGAAGGCCTGCAGGCGCGCGAGCAGCCCGCTGAACTTCTCGGCGGCCATGGGCCGGTTGTAGACGCCCCACCAGATCTTTTCCTCGGTGGAGGGCTCGCGCACGATGTACTTGTCGTTGGCGGCGCGCGCCGTCCACTTGCCGGTATGCACCAGCAGCGGCCCGCCCTCGACCATGTGGCCCTCGCCGCGGAAGACGGCCTCTTCGTACAGGGCCGAAACCGGGAGGTTCCAGAACACCCGGTCCAGGTAAAGCAGCCCGTGGTTCTTCAGTTTGAAATCGCTGGCCAGTTCCCCGGCGTGCTTGGTTGCAGGCGTGTCGAATTCCAGGTATTTAGTCATAGCCAATCCCTCACTAGCTTGCGTTCGCCGATGTAAATCTCATTGGGTGAGTTGGGATCGAGCGCCCATTTGATCCGCTCGATGCCTTCCGTGATGTCCTTGATGGTGCCGCAGGTCGACAGGCGCAGGTAGCCTTCGAGCCCGAACTCGACGCCGGGGACAGTGACCACGCGCACCTTGTCGAGCAGGAACTTGCTCAGCTTCGTGGAGTCCTTGTTGTAGGCCCGGAAATCGGCGAAGCAATAGAAAGTGCCGTCGGGCTTGGTCACATGGACGCCGTCGAAGGCGCGCAGGCGTTCGATCATGACGTTGCGGTTGTTCTCCAGGGTCACGCGGAGGCTCTCGACGCTGGACTGCACGCCGTTGAGGGCCGCGGCGGCCGCAACCTGGGTGACGGCGGAAGGCCCCGAGGTCTGGTGCGACTGGATGTTGGTCATGACCTCGATGATCTTCTTGCTCGCCACCGCCCAGCCGATGCGGAAACCGGTCATGGCGTACTGTTTCGAGGCGCCGTTGATGACGATGAGCTTGGAGTTTTCGCTCAGGTCCTTGGCGAACTTGTAGCAGCTAATGGGCCGCCTGCCGTCGAAGACCAGGCGGTGATAGATGTCGTCCATGATCAGAAACAGCCCGCGCTTCTCGCAGAACTCCACGATCTCGGCGATGAACTGCTCCGAGTACATGGCGCCCGTGGGATTGTTGGGGCTGTTGATGATCACGGCCTTGGTGTAGGACGTGACGTAGCGCTCGATGTCCTGCAGCCGCGGGTAGAAGGTGCCGTCCTCGGGAAGCACCGGCACCGGCACGGCGCCGATCATCTTCGCCATTTCCGGGTAGCTCACCCAGTAGGGAGCGGGAAAAATCACCTCCTCCTGCGGGTTCAGGATGGCCTGCAGAGCGACCATGATTGCCTGCTTGGCTCCGCCCGAGGCGATCACGTTCTCCGGTTCCACCTTGCGCCCGTAAAACTCCTCGGTATATCGGATGATGGCTTGTTTCAGCTCGGGGATGCCGTCCGCAGGAGTGTAGCGCACCTCCCCCGAATTGAGCAGCGATGCCGCCGCCACGATGGCGTCGAGCGGTGCCTTGGACTTGGGCTCGCCCCCGCCGAGATGAATCACCGGTTCCCCCTTGGCCCGCAGGATGGCCGCCATCTCGTTGAGCTTCAGGGTCACCGATTCACTGATGGATCTTCCAATCAAACTCAGATTCATGGTTGATTCCCTGTTTGGTTTGGGTTGTTACTGCCTGGTTCTTATGAAGGTCGACGACATAAGAATAAAAAGATCATAGCATGCGCACCGCACATGCGACGGCCGCCTGGGAGGAATCCCGGAATGGCGGGCGGGAATGCCGTCGCTGCCGCAACCGGCCGGGGCGAAAAATATACGGCTTTGCGCCCGCAGGCGCAACTGAAAGATTGCGCGCTGCCGATGCCCGCGGACCCCGCTCCGCCGGACGCAGGCACATCCTACGAGCGCCGCACGGCCTCTTCTTCCGCCACCGTCAGCCCGAAAACCACCGCCTGGGCCTTGAGCTTGCGCGCGAGATCCTCGCACACGATCCGGCAAAGCTCGAGCGCCACCGGATCGGCGATCGAATAGAAAGCCGAGGTCCCGCGCGCCCGGCGCGCCAGGATCCCCGATTCGACCAGGACCTTCAGATGCTTGCTGACATTCGCCTGGCTCGCATGCAGCAAGCGCACGAGCTGGCCGACATTGGCCTCGCCTTCCTCCAGCGCCCGCAGGATTTTCAGCCGGATCGGCTCCCCCAGGCAGCGGAACCGGGCGGCGATCATTTCGAGCGCTTCGTCGGATAAGTGCATCCTGTCCTTGCGCGGACTCATTTTCTCGACCGATCCATAACTATATAGTCCAAAATCATTTAACGAGGTTATTTTAGCCTGCGCGGCGCACGGAAAGCAACGCGAAAAAAGCCGGGGCGCGCTCGGCTCAGCAGATGCGCGGCAGCTGCTCGCCGCTGAGCATGTCGACGATGCGGCTGCCGCCCAGCCGGCATTTCATGACGACCGGGCCGGGACCGCCGCTCGTGACGGAGCCGATACGGCAGGCATCGCGCCCGAGCGGGTGAGCGCGCAGCAGCGCCAGCGCCCGCTCGGCGTCGCCGGCCGCCACGAACGCGACGAAGCGTCCTTCGCTGGCCACATACAGGGGGTCGAATCCCAGGATTTCGCATGCCGCCTGGACGTCGGCACGGACCGGTATGGCGTCCTCGTCCAGATGGACGCCGCAAGCCGCCGCCTCGGCGATCTCCACCAGGGCGCTCGCCAGCCCGCCGCGGGTCGGGTCGCGCAGGCAATGGATTTCGATTCCCGCCTGCACGAGGGCGAGCACCGGGCCGGCGAGCGCGGCGCAATCGCTCTCGATCGTGCTCTCGAAGGCGAGCCCCTCGCGTACGGCCATCACCGCCATGCCGTGCCTCCCGATGTCGCCGCTCAGGATGACGGCGTCGCCGGGCCGCACCGACGCCGGCCGGATGTCCAGGGCATGCTCCACGATCCCGATGCCCGCCGTATTGATGAACATCCCGTCGCACTTGCCGCGGTCCACCACCTTGGTGTCTCCGGTCACGAGACGGACATCGGCGGCTTCCGCCGCCCGCCGCATGGAGCCCACGATGCGCTGCAGCGTTTCCATGGGCAGGCCTTCTTCGAGAATGAATCCCGCGCTCAGATAGAGGGGGCGGGCGCCGCACATCGCGAGATCGTTGACCGTACCGTTCACGGCGAGCGAGCCGATGTCGCCTCCCGGGAAAAAGAGGGGCTTGACGACATACGAGTCCGTGGTGAAGGCGAGCCTGACGGAACCGACATCCAGCCGAGCCCCGTCATGGCGGGCCTCCAATCCCAGGTTGGAGAAGGCGCTGACGAAGACCTCCTCGATGAGCCGGTGCATCAGTGTTCCGCCGCCGCCGTGCGCCAGCAGCACGCCGGGATAACGGTCGAGCGGCACCGGACAATGGAATCCGGGCCGGTCGTTTTCGTCTGCCTTGTCGTTCACGGGATGCCTCTAATGCCTGCGGCCGCCCGGGAGTTCCGCCGCGGCCCTGCGGTAGCGGTAGTATGCCGCGCACGCCCCTTCCGATGAAACCATGGTCGCGCCCAGCGGGTGTTCGGGGGTGCACGCGACGGCGAAAGCCGGGCACTCCGGCGGTTTCTTCACGCCCTGCAGCACCAGCCCGCTGATGCACTCCGGGGATTCGTCGCAGGAATGTGCTTCGAGGGCGAAGCGTCTTTCCGCATCGTACGCGGCGTAATTGTCGCGCAGGCCCAGGCCGCTGTCCGGGATCTCCCCGACACCGCGCCACTTGCGCGGCACCACCTCGAAAACTTCGCCGATCAATCTTCGAGCCGCGGCATTGCCCTCACGCCTGACGGCTCGGCTGTACTGATTTTCGACCTCCGCCCGGCCCGCTTCGAGCTGCAGCACCGCCATATGGATCCCCTGCAGGATGTCCAGCGGCTCGAATCCGGTCACGACGATCGGTACGCGATACTTGCGCGCGATGGGCACGTACTCTTCCCAGCCCGTGACGGTGCAGACATGCCCGGCCGCGAGAAACGCCTGCACGCGCACGGCCTCCGACGACAGGATGGCCTCGATGGCCGGCGGCACCAGAACATGGGCGACCAGAAGCGAAAAGTTCTTCAATCCCTCGCGCGCGGCCTGGTGCACGGCCAGGGCCGTGGCCGGAGCCGTGGTCTCGAAGCCGACGGCGAAGAAGACGATCTCGCGGTCGGGATGGGCGCGCGCGAGCGCCAGGGCATCCAGGGGGGAGTAGACGACGCGCACGTCGGCGCCCGCAGCCTTGGCCGCCAGCAGGTCGCCGGAGCGCCCCGGGACGCGCAGCATGTCGCCGAAGGAGCACAGGACCACCCTCGGAAGCCGCGCGACGGCGATCGCTTTTTCGATCAGCTCGACCGGCGTCACGCACACCGGGCAGCCGGGTCCGTGCACGAGCGTGATCCGGTCGGGCAGCAGCTGGTCGATGCCGAACTTGATGATCGCGTGCGTCTGCCCGCCGCAGATCTCCATGATGGTCCACGGCCGCGTGACGGCCTGCTCGAGGGCGCGGGCGAAGCGCGCCGCCGCCTCCGGGCCGCGATACTCGTTCACGAATCGCAAGCCGCCCCTCCCGGTTCCTGCGCCGCCAGCTCATCGATGCGCCGCAGATATTCGAAGACCTCCCGCGCTTCCGCTTCGTCGATGGTGCTGATGGCGAAGCCGACATGGACGAGGACGTAATCCCCGACCCTGGCCTCGGGCACGTAGGCGAGGTTGACCTGCTTGACCACGCCGCCGAAGTCCACCCGCGCGCTGCGCAGCAGGTCGTCCGTCCCTTCGATGCTGAGAATCTTTCCCGGTACCGCCAGACACATGGGTTGCCTCATCCTTTCTCCAGGGCCGCAGCTGCGACGCAGGCCTGGCCCAGGGCGATGCCGCCGTCGTTCGGGGGGATGCGCTGGTGGCGGTAGGGCCGGAAGCCGGCAGCCTCCAGGCATTCGACGGCCCGCCGGGTGAGATAGCTGTTCTGGAAACAGCCGCCGCTGAGCACCACCCGCTCTTCGCCCGCCAGCCTGGCGACCTCGACGATCGCCGCCGCCAGCGTATTGTGGAACCTGGCCGCGACGATCCCCGGCGAGGTTCCCCGCTGGAGATCGCGCAGGATGTCGCGCATCATGGGTTCCCAGTCGAGCACCCACGCCCCGGCGGCCTCGCCGCCCGGGCCGGAGCCCGCGATGCGGAACGGATAGCGATCCGCCGGCGGATCGCGCGGCACGGCGAATTCCAGCTCCATCGCCGCCTGCCCCTCGTACGCATTAGTCTGGCGTATTCCGGCGAGCGAAGCAACGGCGTCGAAAAGGCGCCCGGCGCTGGAGGTGAGCGGCGAGTGAATCGCTCCGGCCAGCATCCGGCGGAAAAGCATGCGCTCGGCGGCGGTGCACGCCGCGAGCGGAGCCGGCAGCGGCGGCTCGAAAGCCCTCTCTCCCAGCATCTCGTACAGCAGGCCGACCGCGGCGCGGCGCGGTTCCTTGACGGCGCGCTCGCCGCCCGGGAGGCGGAAACATCTCCAGTGCGCGATGCGGCGAAACGAATCCTCGTCAGCCAGAAGGAACTCTCCGCCCCAGATCGTGCCGTCGGGCCCGTAGCCCGTACCGTCCCACGAAACGCCGAGCACGCGCCCGCTCAACTCGTTTTCGGCGGCGCAGGCGGCTACGTGGGCGTGGTGGTGCTGCACCGCCAGGAGCGGCAGGCCGAGAGAACGCGCGTACTTGGCCGAGATGTAGTCCGGGTGCATGTCGACCGCGACATGGGCGGGCCGGACGTCGTGCAGCCGGACCAGGTCGTCGATGACCCGGCGGAAGGCCGCGAAAGCCTCGCCGCTTTCCAGGTCGCCGATGTGCTGGCTGAGGAAGACGTTGCCGCCGCGCGTCCAGGCGACGGCGTTCTTCAGATGGCCGCCGACCGCCAGGATGGCAGGCAGCGCCTTCCCGAGGTTCCAGGGAAGGGGGGCGTAGCCGCGCGCGCGGCGCAGCATCAGCTCGCGCCCGAGCACGACGCGCACCACCGAGTCGTCCACTTGGCGGACGATCGGCCGGTCATGCACCAGGTACAGGTCGGCGATCGATCGCAAGCGCTCGAGCGCCTCGTGCTCGTCGATGCAGATGGGTTCGTCGGAGAGGTTGCCGCTCGTGGCGACCACGGGAAATCCGAGCTCGCGCATCAGCAGATGATGCAACGGGGTGTAGGGGAGCATCACGCCCAGACAGGGATTGCCCGGCGCCACCGAGGGCGCCACCGGATCGATGCCGGCAACCTCGCGGCGCTCCAGCAGCACGATTGGGGCTTCCGGCGCGCGCAGCAGGCGCTCCTCGAGTTCGGATACTTCACAGGCGCGGCGCACGGCGGCGATGTCGGGGAACATCAGCGCGAGCGGTTTTTCCTCCCGGCGCTTGCGTGCCCGCAGGCGCGCGACCGCATCGTCGTTGCGCGCGTCGGCGATCAGATGAAAGCCGCCCAGGCCCTTGACCGCCGCGATCTTTCCCGCGCGGATCGCCGCGGCGGTTTCGAGCAGCGCTTCGTCCCGGCGCGCGACGGCCCTGCCCGCGGCATCCCAGAGTTCGAGCTGCGGGCCGCACGCGGGGCAGGCGATGGGCTGCGCGTGGAAGCGCCGGTCGGTCGGATCCTCGTATTCCCGGCGGCAGCGCTCGCACAAGGCGAAGGCTTTCATCGAGGTGTTGCCGCGGTCGTAGGGCAGGCTCTCGATGATGCTGAAGCGCGGGCCGCAGTGCGTGCAATTGGTGAAAGGATAGCGGTAGCGGCGCTCTCCGGGATCGAAGATCTCGCGCAGGCACTCGGCGCAGGTCGCGATGTCGGGCAGAACGAGCGCGGCCGAGTCGCCCTCGCCGCTGCTCGCGCGGATCTCGAAGCCGGCGAATCCGAGGGGATCGAGGAAGGAAAACTCCAGGCTCTGGATGCGGGCATGCACCGGCTTTTCCCTTTCCAGGCGCATGACGAACTGGTCGAGAAGGGATTTTTCCCCCTCGGCCTCGATGAACACGCCCAGCGGGCTGTTGCGCACCCATCCCGCCAGGCGGAGCTCCGAAGCCAGTCGATAGACGAAGGGGCGGAAGCCCACCCCTTGAACGGCGCCGCGGACGGCGATTCGGATGCGCAGGGTCACGGCGTGCCGGCCCCCGGGTTCTTCAGCCACGCACACCACTCGGCTATGCCGGCCCCCGTCCGGCAGGAGGTTTCGAATACCCGGAGCCCGGGATTGATCTGAAGCGCGTGGCGCCGCAGCGCGGCGAGATCGAAATCGAGATGCGGCAGCAGGTCGATCTTGTTGATGAGAAGCACGGCCGCATTGCGGAACATCGCCGGATATTTCAGGGGCTTGTCTTCCCCCTCGGTAACGCTCGCCACGACCACTTTCATGTCTTCACCGAGATCGTATCCGGCCGGGCACACGAGATTGCCGACGTTTTCGATAATCAGCAGATCCAGGTTGTCCAGCTGCAGGTTCTCCAGGGCGTCCTGCACGAGCTTGGCCTCCAGGTGGCATCCGCCGTTGGTGACGATCTGCACCACCGGCACGCCGTAGCGGGCCACGCGCCGGGCGTCGAAGTCCGTCTGCACGTCCCCTTCGATCACCGCGACTTTCAGGCTCCCGCCCAGGAATTCCAGGGTGCGCTCGAGCAGGCTCGTCTTGCCGGCCCCGGGCGAGCTGACGACGTTGAGCACCCGCAGGCGGTGGCGGCGGAAGATCTCCCGGTTGCGCCGGGCGATTTCGTCGTTCTTTTCCAATACCTTGCGTTGGATGGTGATGATGCTCATAAGCCCTCGTGCGCGCCTTCGGCGACTTCGATCTCGATCACCTGCAGCTCCGTGCCCGATATCAGTTTCAGGTCGGAGCCGCCGCATGCCGGGCAGGCGAAGGCCGCCTCCTCCACCACGAAAACATTGCCGCACTGCGCGCAGTCCGCCCGCACCGGAATCCGGTCGATTTCGAGCCGCGCGCCTTCGAGCATTGTATCGCCCACGACGGCGCTGAAGCAGAACTCCAGGGATTCCGGAACCACGCCGGACATGCGGCCGACCGCCACCCTGACCGCGCGCACCGGAACGCCGTCGGGTGCGTGCTGCCGGACGATGTCGACGATGCTCTGCGCGATGGACAGCTCGTGCACAGTTGCATTCCTTCCCCGGACAGATAAGAATAACATGCATGAAAGTGGGTGCAGGGATGAAACATCGATCGAAGCTCCTCTGGGTTCTGGCATTCACCCTGGTCGCGGCCGCGGCCCTCTATCAGCGCATGACCGGCCCCACCTGGCCGGTGCGCGGCAGCACGGTCGTCGCGGGATTCGAAGTCAAGTACCGGCTGCCCCGCAGCCAGGAAGGCGCGCGCGATGCCGAAATCGCCCTGGCGCTTCCCGACCGTTCCGTCGGCGGCTACGTCAGGATGCGGCGCACGCCGAGCCATGACGAGTGGCGCCGGGAACCCCTGGAGCGCCGCGGCGACTTGCTCATCGCGCGGATCCCGCACCAGCCGCCCGCGGGCAAGATCATGTACCAGATATTCCTCGAGGCCGGCGCCGACCCGGTGCCGCTGACGCGCGAGCCGGTCGTCATGCGTTACAAAGGCGAAGTCCCGCTGTTCATCCTCCTGCCCCATGTGATCCTGATGTTCGTCGCCATGCTGTTTTCCACCCGCTGCGGGCTGGAAGCGCTCGCGCGCGGTCCGGCCCTCGACCGGCTGGCTCTGTGGACGGTGATCACCCTCTGCGCGGGCGGCTTGATTCTGGGACCGATCGTGCAGAAGCTGGCCTTCGGCGCCCTCTGGACAGGCTGGCCTTTCGGGAAGGACCTGACGGACAACAAGACGCTGGCGGCGGCGCTCATGTGGATCCTGGCTCTGTGGCGCCTGCGGAAGCGCCCGGAAAATGTCGGCTGGCCTCTGGCGGCCGCGATCGTCCTGATGGCGGTCTACCTGATCCCGCACAGCCTGCTGGGTTCCGAACTGGACTACACAAAAATGCCGCAGTCGTGAGGAACCCGCTTCGGGAGGCGCTGTTAAACCTGTCGCGCGAAGCTGCCGATAAACCAGGTGTGAAGCACGGGAGACGCGAAGAACGCATCGAGTGCGCCCAGCTTGTCCACGTCGTCTTCAGGGACGGCGCCGGGCGGAAGCGCAAGCTCCCGGCCGTCCTCGAGGACATCTCGCCCGGCGGTGCCTGCGTCATGCTGGAAGAAGCGCTCGCCCCTGAAACCCCGGTCTCCCTGCTGTACCCCAGCGGGCGCTACCACGGGCGCGTGCGCTATTGCGAACAGCAGCCGGCAGGCTATTTTGTCGGCGTCGAGTTCGATTCCGGATACCGCTGGTCCAAGCGCCAGTTCAAGCCGGAACATCTCCTGCAGCTCAAGCAGCGCGACGGCGAAGAATAGACGCTGCTCCCGCCCGCCGGTCGGACAACCTTGACTATCCACAAAAGCGCGCGAATTCTGTAGACTGTTGCCGTTTTCCGGATGCGCCTGCCGGCCCGCACCGCCGCCGGAGCGAGGAGGTTCGCCATGCCCGCTGTCGATACGAGACGCTGTTTTCGGATAGCTGCCGTGTTTGCGGCATTGATGCTTGCGGCGTCGAGCGTGCGCCCGCAGGCGACGGACGCCGCTGCCGCATACGACTCCAAAGAAGTCATGATCCCGATGCGCGACGGCGTCCGCCTGCATACGCTGATCTTCACGCCCAAGGAGAGCACGCAGGCCCTGCCCATCATCCTCGCACGCACGCCTTACGGCATCGCCCGGTCGGCGCGCACGCTCGCGGGCGCCTACAAGGAGATGGCCGACGACGGCTACATCTTCGCCTTCCAGGACATCCGCGGGCGCTACGGTTCCGAGGGGACATTCGTCATGCAGCGGCCCGCGCGCGACCGCAGCGATCCGCGCGCAATCGACGAGGGCACGGACACCTACGATACGATCGAGTGGCTGCTCAAGAACGTCGCGAACCACAACGGCCGCGTCGGGATGCTGGGCGTCTCGTACGGCGGCTGGCTGACGGCCATGGCCCTGATCGAGCCGCACCCGGCGCTCCGAGCCGCCTCGCCGCAGGCCTCGCCCGCGGACATGTGGCTGGGAGACGATTTCCATCACAACGGGGCCTTCCGCCTCAGTTACGGCTTCGAGTACGCCGCGCGCATGGAGACCTCGAAGGAGCAGGCGAACTTCGAGTTCGACCGCTACGACACCTACGAGTGGTACCTGGCGCTCGGGCCGCTGGCGAACGTCAACGCCCGGTATTTTCACGGGACCATACCGACGTGGAACGACTTCGTCGCGCACCCCGACTACGACGAATTCTGGAAGCGCCAGACCCTGATACCCCACCTGACGAGCGTCCGCGTCCCCACGCTCAATGTCGCCGGCTGGTGGGACCAGGAGGACTTTTTCGGCCCGATGCGCATCTACGAGGCTCTCGAGCAGCATGACGCCCGGGGGCAGAACTTCCTCGTCGTGGGCCCGTGGAATCACGGCGGCTGGAATTCGCCGGAGGGCCGCAGGCTCGGGGCCATCGACTTCGGGAGCCCCACGGCCAAGTACTTCCGGGAACAGATACAGGCTCCCTGGTTCGCCTTCCTGCTCAAGGATCGGGGGAAACCCGACCAGCCCGAGGCCCGCACGTTCGAGGCCGGGGCCAACGAATGGCGCTCGTGGGATTCGTGGCCGCCGCGCTCCGGAACCGTCGCGCGCAATCTCTACTTCCGCGAGGGCGGAAAGCTGTCGTTCGAGCCGCCGGCCGACTCGGGCCGGGCGGCCTTCGACGAGTACGTCTCCGATCCGGCGCACCCGGTGCCGTATCGCCAGCGGCCGATCCAGGCCACCTACTTTCCCGGAGGCTCGGGCTGGCCCGTCTGGCTCGTCGAAGACCAGCGCTTCGTCGACGACCGGCCGGACGTGCTCAGCTGGGAGAGCGATCCGCTGGCGGAGGACGTCGCCATCGCGGGCCGCATCACGGCGCACCTTTTTGCTTCCACCAGCGGAAGCGACAGCGACTGGATCGTCAAGCTGATCGACGTCTATCCTGAGCGCTATCCCCAGGATTGGAAACTGGCGGGATACCAGCTGATGGTGGCCAACGAGGTTTTCCGCGGCCGCTACCGCAGGAGTTTCGAGCGCCCCGAGCGCATTCCGCCCGACAAGGTGCTGCCGTACACGATCGATCTGCACACGCAGAACTACCGCTTCCGCAGCGGGCACCGCATCATGGTCCAGGTGCAGAGCACCTGGTTCCCGCTCATCGACCGCAACCCGCAGACCTTCGTGCCCAATATCTTCGAGGCGCGTGCCGAGGACTATCGCAGGGCGACCCAGCGGATCTACCGCTCGGCGAAGTTCCCGTCCCACGTTTCCGTTGCGGTCGTCGTCCGGTGACGCGCGCAGGCTCTGCGATCGCGAGAGCGAGGGGAGTCGAAGACATGGAGAGTGCCGCGGAGCAGCCCTTCGTCGACGAGGTCATCCGCGTCCGTTACGCGGAAACGGACCAGATGGGCGTGGTCTACTACGCCAATTACCTGGTCTGGTTCGAAATCGGCAGGACCGCGTGGTGTCGCGCCCGGGGATTCCGCTACCGCGACATGGAGGAGCAGGACGGGCGCATGCTCATGGTGGCGGAGGCCGCCTGCCGCTACAAGGCGCCGGCGCGCTTCGAGGACGAGATCCTCATCCGCACCACCGTGGCGGACGCTTCGGAAAAAGTGATTCGCTTCGCGTATGAAATCCGCAACCGCGAAACCGGGGAGCTGCTGGCGACCGGCGAAACCGTGCACGTGGTCACGGACCGCAACGCGCGCTCGGCGCGCCTCCCGGACCGCTACCGGGCGTATTTCGGCCTTGCTCCCCGCTCTCCGGAAACTCCGGAATAAGCGGCGCGCTGCGGATGCTTCGCCGCCCTCCGGCACGCCGCGCGAATAAGCGGGCGGCCGGGTTGTATATCTCCAGGAGGCGGGCGATGCGGAAACATATTCAGATTTTGGGCATCCTGAACCTCGTCTGGGGTTCCTTCGGGGCCGTTGCGGCCCTGGTGGTTCTGCTCGTTTTCGGCGGTATCCTGGGAGTGATCGGCATCGCCGCGGGCCACGATCCCGATGCTTCCATCGCCGCGCCCATCGTCGGCCTGGTCGGCGGCGCAATCTTCCTGCTGCTCCTGATCACCTCCGTTCCGTCGATCGTCGCCGGCATCGGATTGCTGCGCCTCGCTCCGTGGGCCCGGATCCTCGGCATCGTTCTGTCTGCGCTCCACCTCGTCAATGTGCCGCTCGGGACCGCTCTCGGGATATACGGGCTGTGGGTGCTTCTGTCGGACGAGACGGCATCGGTGTTCTCGCCCCCGCGCTCTCCGATCCGAATCTGACGCGCCGGCCGGCCGCGGAGGCTCCGGAAGGATCCCGGAGCCTCCGGCGAGCGCCGCTCAGGGCTTTGCCGGTCTCACCCGTACCGGATAGGGCGGGCGCGCCGGCTGCCGCGGCGGATTTTTCTTCAGCTGCTCCATCACGATCTGGATGGCCCGCTCGAGCTGGGGATCGCGCCCCGCGATCACGTCCGCGGGATTCTGCTCGACCTCGATATCGGGCGGCACGCCTTCGTTTTCCACCACCCAGCCGTCCTCGGTCCAGATGGCGAGGTTGGGTGCGGTGACCGTGCCGCCGTCCATCAGGACCGGGAAGCCCAGGGTGCCCACCAGCCCGCCCCAGGTGCGCTTGCCCACCAGCGTGCCGAGCTGGAATTTGCGGAACATCCAGGGCAGCAGATCCCCGCCCGAGCCGGCGGTCTCGTCGATGATCATCACCTTCGGGCCCTGGATCGAGGCGCTCGGCGTCTTGAGATCGGCGCCGTAGCGCATGTTCCAGTAGCTGATCACCGGCTTGCGCAGATGGTCGATGTAGTAGTCGGCGATCAGCCCGCCGCCGTTGAAGCGCTCATCGACGATGATGGCTTCCTTGTCGGCCTGGGGATAGAAGTAGCGCTTGAAATACTCGTGCCCCTGCGTGCTGGTGTTGGGCACGTAGACGTAGGCGACGCGCCCTCCGGTCGCCTGGTGGACCTTCCGGAGGTTCCCCTCCACCCAGTCGCGGTTGCGCAGGGCCGCTTCGCTGGCGATCGGAACCACCGACACCGTGCGCGCCCCGGATCCGTCCGGGTTCGGCCCGACGGTGATCTCGATGAGCTTGTTGGCCGTGTTCTCAAACATGCTGTACAGGTTGGTGGGCGGCCTCAGATCCTTCCCCTGAACCGCTAGGAGGTATTCACCCTCGCGGACATTGACGCCGGGTTCGGTCAGGGGCGAGCGCAGTCCCGGATTCCAGTTCAGGCCGCCGTAGATCTTCTTGAAGCGGTAGCGCCCGTTTTCGATCGTGTAATCGGCCCCGAGCAGTCCGCCGGGCACGTTCTTGGGCTCGCGCAGCGTGTCGCCGCCGCCCACCCGGTGGTGGCCGACGGCCAGCTCGCTGCACATCCACTGGATCACGCGGTTCAGGTCGCTGCGCACCGCCAGGTCGGGCAGGAAGACCGCGTACTTCTGCTTCATCGCGTTCCAGTCGGCCCCGTGCATGTTGGTGGCATAGAAATAGTCGCGGTTGATGCGCCAGGCCTCGTTGAAGATCTGGGTCCATTCGGCGCGCGGGTCGATGCGCACCTCGACGGCGTCGATGTTCAGACGCCCCTGGCCCGGCTGGAGCTTGTCGGCGACAGGCACGATGAACATGGCATCCCGCTGCACGTAGAGGATCTTCTTGCCGTCGGCGGAGATCTGGTAGGAGCGTATGCCCGAGATCAGGACGTCCTCCTTGCGCTTGCCGAGATCGTAGCGGTGCAGCTCCATACTGGGACCGCCCGCTCCCGGCGCGGGAGGCCCTTCGGGCATGGGGGGCGCGGGCAGCGCCTTGAGATAGTAGATCTGGCCTTCACTGCCGACCTGGAGGCTGGAGTACTGGTCGGCGGGGACCGGCAGGTTCAGGATGCGGAATTGAATGCCGTCGAGATCGATGGCCAAGGGCGCAGCGGCCGGCTCCTTCGGCTTTTCCTCTTTCTGCGTCCCTTTCTCTTCGTCGCTCTCCTTGGCGAGCGGCGACGGCAGGTCCTTGCGCAGGACGACCAGGTAGAGCGACGAGGTCATGCGCATGTCGGCGCCCGACAGGTCGAACCACTGGCGCACAGGGCCGGCGTCGGTGGAGCCGAAAAAGTATAGGTACTTGCCGCCGGCGTCGAAGACCGGATCGCTCACGTCGCTCAACCCGTCGGTGATGGCGAAGGACTTGTCCTGCTCGAGCGAGTAGACGTACACGGTGCGGATATAGACCTTGCCGTTCAGGGTGTAAGCGAGCCACTTGGAATCGGGCGACCAGGCGTGCTGGATGGGCTGGCGCCCTCCCATGAGGTAGTCCGCGCCGATCTTCTTGCAGGCGCCGCTCTTGAGGTCGATCCAGTAAAGGGTGCGCGAGTTGTCGATGTAGGAGATCTTCTGGCCGTCGGGGGACCAGACCGGGCCTTCATAGAAGCCCGCTCCCTGCAGCGGGTAGCGGCGCACCTCGCCCTTGCCGTCCTGGCTGCGCACGCACAGCTGGTATTCGCCGGATTCATCCGAGAAATACGCGATCTGCCGGCCGTCGCGCGACCAGACGGGCGAGCGCTCGTGGGCGCCCGGCGTCTCGGTCAGGTTGCGCGGGTCGCCCTTTTCCGCGGGCACGGTGACGATCTCGCCGCGGAACTCGAGCGCCGCCCGGGCGCCCGTGGGCGACAGCGCGGCATTGCGGATGTATCGGAAGCCCTTCACGTAGCGCGGCCGGGTCTCGACCAGATCGGCGGCCACGCCGATGGTCAGCCGGTTGCTGCGCCCCGAGCGCGGGTCCAGGATGTGCAGGTATCCGGCCTGTTCGTATATGATCCGCCCTCCCCCGGCCGACGCCGCCATCACCGGAAAGTCCGAGAGGTTGGTCAGCTGCCGGACGGCCTTGCTCTTGGGATCGTAGGAGAAGATGTTGAACTCGCCGTTGCGGTCCGAGCGGAAGTAGATGGTGTCGCCGATCCACATGGGGTCGGTATCATTGCAGCGCGTCGGCGGCTGCGGGATCTTTTCCACGGCGTAATCGCTCAGCCTGATGATGTGGAGCGTCGAAACCCGACCGCCGCGGTAATTCTTCCACTGGGTGAAGGCCTGCGAAAGCGGGTTGTAGACGATGCGCGTGCCGTCGGGCGAATAGACGGCCTTGTCGGCGTTGGGAATCTTGAGCGCCTCCTCGGGCGCGCTGCCGTCGGCGGCCACGGTGAAGAGCTGGGTGTAGCGCGTGGTGAAGACCGCGCGCGGCGAGGTGAAGAGCACGGCCTTGCCGTCGGGCGTGAAGCACTGGACGACGTCCGGGCCCGGGTGCCAGGTCAGGCGGCGCGGCACTCCGCCCTCGACCGACACCACGTAGACATCGGTGTTGCCCTCGTACTGCGCACTGAAGGCGATCAGCCGGCCGTCGGGCGAAAAGGCCGGGCTGGATTCCACCCCTTCGTCGGACGTCAGACGGCGCACCCCGCTGCCGTCCAGGTTGGCGATCCAGAGATCGTTGTCGTAGACGAACGCGACGTGGTCGCGGCTCACGGCGGGCTGGGCGAGCAGCCGCGTGTTTTTCACGTCGACCGCGTGCAGGTCGATCCCTGCAGCGAACAGAAACAGGAACAACGCGGGATATGCGGCATGACGGAACCTGTTCATAAGGATCCTCCCATGGAATGTCCGTATGGCTACAACATAGATCGGACGCGGCCGTGCGGGCAAGCGGAAAGCCGCGCGCTTTTCCGAATGACGGCGGCTCACTGCCCGGGCGCGCGGAAGATCTGCAGCGGGGTCAGCTCGGCCGGTTCCGCGGTTGTGATCTTGACCTCGGCTTCGGCCGCCGGTTCTTCCTCGCCGGGGAAGAGAATGCGGTCGCGCACCAGGCCCATCTGGCGCGTGTACAGATCGCGATAGCGGCCGCCCAGGGCCAGCAGCTCCTCGTGGCGGCCGCGTTCGACGATCATGCCGTCCTCCATGACCAGGATCTGGTCCGCGTTGCGGATCGTGCTCAGGCGATGGGCGATGACGAAGCTGGTGCGCCCGCGCATGAGCGCGGCCAGTCCCTGCTGGATCAGGGCCTCGCTTTCGCTGTCGAGACTCGATGTGGCCTCGTCGAGGATCAGGATCCTGGGGTCCGCAAGGATGGCCCGCGCGATGGCGACGCGCTGGCGCTGGCCGCCGGACAGCTTGACGCCGCGCTCGCCGATGACGGTATCCAGTCCCTTCTCCAGGGCGGCGGCGAACTCGTCCACGCGCGCGATGCGGGCGGCGCGCTCCACTTCCTCCGGGGAGGCATCGGGTTTGCCGAACAGGATGTTCTCGCGTATGGTGCCGTCGAAGAGGAAGCCGTCCTGGAGCACGACCCCCAGCCGGGACCGGTAGGAATCGAGCCGGACGCGCGACAGATCCGTGCCGTCGATTCGGATGGTGCCCGAAGTGGGCTTGGCGAAGGCGGCCACCAGACCGACCAGCGTGCTCTTGCCCGCGCCCGACGGGCCCACCAGCGCCGTGATGGAACCCGGGGCGGCCACGAGGTCGATGCCGCGCAGCACCGGCTTGCCCGGCTCGTAGGCGAATTCCACGTTCTCGAAGCGCACCTCGCCGCGCACGTCCTCGAGGCGGATGGTGCGCTCGGGATCGACATCCTCCGGCTTCTCGGCCAGCACCTCGTGCGTGCGGTCCAGGCCGGCGAAGGCCTCGGTGAGCTGGCTGCCGATGTTGACGATCTGGAAGATGGGGGCGACGAGCAGGCCGAGGTAAAGGGAGAAGGCGATGAATTCGCCCAGGGTCATGTCGCCCCGGATGATCATGCGTCCGCCCACCACCATGACCACGACCGTGACCGTTCCCATCAGGAGCGTGCCCGCCATGCTGATGGCGGAGGTGGCGGTGAGGGTTTTGCGGATGTTCTCGAACAGGCGCAGGGCGCCGGCGGCGAAAACGGCCGCCTCGCGCGCTTCGGCATGGAACCCCTTGACCACGCGCACGCCGCCCAGCGATTCGGCCAGGCGGCCGGAAACCTCGGCATGAATCTTGCCGCGCTCGCGGAAGATCGGCCGGATCGAGATGAAGGCCCGGGTCACCAGGATGCCGAAAATCCCGAGGAAGGCCAGGATGGAGAGCGTCAGGACGGCGTTGATCGTGAGCAGCAGGCCGAAGGCGACCACGGCGGTCACGATTCCGCCGAGGAGTTCGACCAGGCCGGTGCCCACGAGATTGCGCACGCCCTCGACGTCCGACATGATGCGCGAAACCAGCGCGCCCGTCTTGTTGGCGTCGTAGTAGCCGACGGGCAGGCGCCCGACGTGCTGCTGCACCCGGATGCGCATGTCGGCGATCAGGCGCTGGGCGGTCTTGCTGAGGAGATGGGTCAGGGAAAACGACGTTCCGGCCTGCACCAGGACGGCGAGGGCGGCGACGAAAGCGATCGGCCCGAGCAGCGCGGTGTTGCGCTTCTGCACGACATCGTCGATCAGGAACTTGCTGGCGCCCGGGAGCACGAGACCGGCGGCGCGGTTGACGAGGATGAGCACCAGCCCGAGGGCGAGCAGCCAGCGGCGCGGCCATATCAGCTCGCGGAAGACGCGCGACAAGCTCGCGGCCGTGATCTTTTTCCGTTGCTCCGGCGCCGTCAAAATCTCCTCCGGCCGCTATTATCCGTTCGGCCTTTCGCGAAAAGCAACCCCCGTCGCCGGCGGAATCAGGGACGCTCCCCTATTTCGAGCAAGGATGTGCTCCGTCAGCTCCAGCCCGCAGGGAAAACGGTGAGCGTCCCTATTTTGGGACGCTCCCCTATCTCAAGGAAAATGGTGAGCGTCCCTATTTCTTTCTGAAGAGGCGGGCGAGTTCGTCGGCTTCGAAGTGAGGCCAGAGCGCCGGCGATCCGCCTTCGCCGGAGAGCGCCTCGATGCCGCGGCCCGTCTCGAGCACCTCGCCGATGCAGCACGCATCGATCCCGGAGGCGCGCAGCGATGCGAGCAATTCGTCGCAACGCCCGCGCGCGCACGCAATCAGCAGGCTGCCCGAGCCGATCAAGCCGAGAGGATCGATTGCAAGCAGCTCGCACAGGCGTCTGGTTTCCGGCAGGACCGGTATGCGGTCGCGAAATACCCGCAGGCGGCGCCCGCCCGCGGCGCTCAGCTCCTCGAGCGCCGTCGCCAGGCCGCCCTCGGTGACGTCGTGCATCGCCGTCGCAGTGCCGCTCTCGGCGGCGATCCGCGCCTCCCTGAGCACGCTGATCCCGGGATCGTGCAGCATCGCCCGGCAGCGGTCCAGCAGCTCCTCCCCGGCTCCGAGTTCGCGGAGCAGCGCCGGGAATTCCCGGGCGAGGATGCTCGTGCCTTCGACGGCAATCCCTTTGGTGAGCAGGATGCGGTCGCCCGTCCTCATGTTCTTCTTCTCGATCAGGCCGGCGCGCGCCACCGCGCCGGCGGCCTGCGCGACGACGACCGGCCTGCGGACGGCGTCGGTGATCTCGGTGTGCCCGCCGCAGATGCGCATGCCGTGGGCGCGCGCCGCCTGCTCGAGCGCGTGCATCGTGCGGCGCACGTCGGCCGCGCAGGTATCGGGAGGGAAGAGCAGCGCGCTCAGCAGCCAGCGGGGCACGGCGCCGCAGACCGCGATATCGTTGGCGCCGACGACCACCGCATAGTAGCCGATGGCATCGGTCGCGAACGTTATCGGGTCGGACTTGAGCACCAGGACTTCTTCGCCCCCGAGGGCGACGGCGGCTGCATCCTCGCCCATGCCGGGCGGAACCAGGAGATCCGCCCGATTCCAGCCCAGCTCTTCGATGAAGTCCGCCAGCAGATCGTTGGGCAGCTTTCCCGTCGGCAGAGGCGTATATAGCCGAAGCAGGTCGCGCACTTCCTCGAGGCGTGCGACGGTGAAATCGGCCAGCATGGCCGTGCGGGGATCGGGATCCCCGTTGGTGAGATAGACCGTGGGCGCGCCGGCGCTGCGGCCCGCCTGAATGTCGAAGAGGAAATCCCCGACGACCAGCAGGTTCGCCGGAGCGATGCCCATCCTGGCGGCCGCGGCGCGGATGCCTTCCGGGCTCGGCTTCGGGACGAACGGGTCGTCGCGGGAGAGGATGACGGTGAAGTCCCCGGGCTGCGTGCCGCGGAAGTTTTCCAATGCGCGCAGGATCGAGCGCAGGCTGTTGCGGCTGAGGATCCCGACCTTGACGTTCCTGCGGCGCAGATAGTCGAGCAGCTCCTCGGCGCCGCGATTGGGGCGCGAGTTTTCGGCCGACCTGCGTTCGAACTCGTCGAGAATCGCGCGCGCCGCGCTCCGCTGCTCCCCGGCGGGCAGGGCTTCGATGAATTCGAGCACGGGCCGGCCCTCGGGGCAACCGAGGGCCTGCCTCAGAGCCGGAAAGTCGAGCGCGCCGGGCTCGGTAAGAGTTCCATCGAAATCGAACAAGACCCCCCGGATCAACATGCGCCCTGCCGCACCCTCACAAACCTGTTTGACCGGCGATCATCTTGGTCGATTATATGCGGGACGTCAAACAGTCCGATCGGATGCATGTCGGTACCGGCAGGTCACTGATGAGCTCGCACAGTCGCATCGTTCCCGCCTGCGTGGCGCTGCTTCTGGCGCAATCGCCGGCGGTGCACGGCCAGGAAGCCTTGAACGCCAAGGTGGACGCGATCTTCTCCGAATACGCCCGTGCGGACTCGCCGGGATGATGTCCGGCTTCGAGCAGACCGGCGACGGGGCCGTGATGACCACGGTGGAGGACCTGCTCCAGTGGGACCGCAATTTCTACGAGCCCAGGGTCGGCGGCACGGCTTTGATCCGGCAACTGCTCGCGCCGGGGATGCTGAACAGCGGCGAGAAGCTCAACTACGCGTTCGGGTTGACCCTGGGCGAGCACCGGGGCTTGAAGACCGTCATCCACGGCGGGTCGTGGGCCGGATATCGCGCCGAATTGTTGCGCTTTCCCGAGCAGAGCCTTTCGGTGGCGTGCCTGTGCAATCTGGCCGCCGCCAATCCGGGCCGCCTCGCGCGCCAGGTGGCGGAGGTTTACCTTGGCGATCGGATGGCAGCCCCGGAAAAGGCGGAGGCACGCGGGACGGAGGCGGCGGTAAAGATCGCCGAAACGGAGCTTGCCCGTCGTGCGGGGCTGTATCGCAACCCGAAAAGCGGCGAGCTGCGCCGCATCACGCTTGCCGCCGGAAAACTTTCCCTCGATGCCTTCGGGCCGGCGCAGGAATTGATCCCGCTTTCGCCGACGCGCTTCCGTCTCGCGTCGCAGCCTGTGGAGCTGGCATTCGAGGGGACCGGCCGGCTGTCCGTGCTGCGCGCGGGCGCCGCGCCGGAGATATTCGAGATGGTGCCGGCCGCCTCTCCGGACGCAGCCGAGCTGCGCGCCTATGCCGGGGTCTATTACAGCCCCGAACTGGACGCGAAGTGCGTACTGGCCGTCGAGGACGGCAAGCTCCATGTCAGGGGCCGGAACCTTCCCAAGGATCCTTTGCAGCCCACGTATCGGGATGGTTTCGCGCTGCCGGGGATGTTCCTGGAGTTCACGCGCGGCCCCGCAGGCGCGGTCGACGGCTTTGCGGTTCAGGCCGGCCGCATCCGCAACGTGCGCTTCGTGCGGCAGTAGCGAGCAGGCGCGACGCCGCCATCGGGCTGCAACGCCGGCCGCGGCGTCCTTTCACGATCATGCGAGGTGCGGTGCCTGGAAGCCCAACCGGGCTGCCAGCATGCGCTGGCGCTCGTCGAGCGTCAGAAAGGCCAGGTCGCCGGGATCCGGGCTCAGATAGCAGGCGCAAGCCAGATGCCACAGGTCGGCTCCCCGGGCATAGCCGGCATGGGATACCCGGTCAATCTCGCTCGCGATGGAGCTTGCGGGAACGATCCAGGACAAGCCGCGGCACGCCTCCCACAGGAGATCCTCGGCAATGGACTCACGCTTGCCGAAAGCGAGCAGCTCGGCGATCAGCAGCTCGCTGGAGAACAATTCGTAACGCGAGACCGTGCGGGCGGCCGTCAGCGCCGGTTTCTGGAACTTGAGCCCGATGAGAAGGGAGGTGTCGATGTAGGCGGGTTTCACGCGGTGCTACTCCCGGTCGTGCTCGAGGAAACGACCGACCGCGCCCGGCATAGAAAGCAGCGGTTCCGCCGAAAAAGGCTCACGGCGCGGAATGACCGCGCCTGTGCCCGTCAGCCGCCGGATCCTATCGGCAATTTTTTCGCTGCGGCCCGATGCATAGGGAACGACCTCGGCGACGGGCACGCCGCGTTCGGTGATGACGACGCGGCGGCGCGCCTTGACCATGCGGATGAGCTCGCTGAGCCGTGCCTTGGCCTGGTAAATCGAATATTCCACGGAACGACGATAGCATGACTAGTCACACTAGTCAACATACATCGAGTGCGCCGGAGTGATGCCCGGCGCGGCCGGTGGTACAATGATCGGGGCGCGCCGGCGGCAAGGATGCCGCGGCGGCACGCCGGATGCAACCATATTCGCCGAGGAGTGAGACGATGGCAGCGACCCCGTCGACCATGGCCCCGCTCGGTTCGCGGGCGCCCGACTTCCGCCTGCCCGATACCGTATCGGGGGAGACGATTTCCCTGGATTCCTTTGCGGGCAGGAAGGCTTTGCTCGTCATGTTCCTTTCGCGCCACTGCCCCTACGTGCAGCACGTCAAGGAGGAACTGGCGCGCATCGGCCGCGATTACGCCGGCCGCGGCGTCGGCATCGTGGCCGTCAGCGCCAACGACGTCGCCGGCTACCCGGAGGACGCGCCGGAAAAGCTCAGGGAAATGGCGGTCGAGACCGGCTTCTGTTTTCCATTCTGCTACGACGAAACGCAGGAGACCGCCAAGGCCTATGCGGCCGCGTGCACTCCCGACTTCTTCCTTTACGACCAGGAACGCCGGCTGGTCTACCGGGGCCAGCTCGACGACAGCCGGCCGGGAAACGGCCGTCCGGTCGACGGCCGTGACCTGCGTGCGGCTCTGGACGCTGTTCTCGAAGGCCGGCCCGTGCCGCAGGAGCAGAAGCCCAGCCTGGGATGCAACATCAAGTGGAAGCGGGGCAACGAGCCCGACTACTTCAAGTGAGACCGCGGCCGGCCGCGCCCGCCCATGCCGGTCCGAGCAGCTGGCGCAGGCATTCGTAGACGGCGATGCCGACGGCGGTGGCAAGGTTCAGGCTGCGCACCTTGCCGGAGCGCATCGGGATGCGGAGCGCCGCGTCAGGGTCGGCGCGCAGCAACGCCTCCGGCAGCCCGGTGGATTCGGGGCCGAAAACCAGGCAGTCGCCCGGCCGGTAGGCGACGTCGGTGAACGGACGTTCCGCGCGCGCGCTGAAGTAGTAGAAGCGCGATTCGGGAAGCCGCCGGCGCAGTTCCTCCAGATCGTGTTCGCGCCGCAAATCGACATGGGGCCAGTAGTCGAGCCCCGCGCGCCGCACGGATTTCTCGTCGATGCGGAATCCCAGGGCGCCCACGAGATGCAACGGCAGATCGTTGGCGGCGCACAGGCGGGCGATGTTGCCCACGTTCGGGTGTATCTCGGGCCGGTACAGGACGACGTGAATCAGCTCCTTCGCAGTCACGGGATCACCTCGCCGGCGGCGGCAGCCAGCGCTCCGGGATGGCACCGGTATCCACGCCGGTGGCCTGCCGGAAGATCGCCGGCAGTTCCTTCGCCGCATGGCGTTCCTTGACCTTTCGCGCGCAGGATTTTAAACTGGCGCCGTACTTGCTGGTAACGGTCTTTTTCGCCATCAACCGCTGAAACGAAGATACGACTATGACACACGATCCCTTTCATGCCCTTCGGACTTTCGCAATCGAGGGCGGCCGTACGGGCCGCTTTTTCTCACTGCCGCAGCTGGAAAAGGAGGGGGTCGGCCCGATCTCCCGCCTGCCGGTGAGCATCCGCATCGTGCTCGAATCGGTGCTGCGCAACTGCGACGGCAGGAAGATAACGGAAAAGGACGTGCGCACCCTGGCCAACTGGGGTCCGAGGGCGGAGCGCACCGAGGAGATCCCCTTCGTGGTATCGCGCATCCTGCTGCAGGACTTCACCGGCGTGCCCCTGCTGGTGGACCTGGCGGCCATGCGTTCCGCCGTCGAGCGCATGGGGCGCGATCCCCGACTGGTCGAGCCCCTGGTGCCCGTGGATCTGGTGATCGACCATTCGGTGCAGGTCGACTATGCCGGAACCCCCGACGCGCTGCGGCGCAACATGGAGATGGAGTTCGCGCGCAACCAGGAGCGCTATCGCTTCCTCAAATGGGGCATGCAGGCCTTCGACGGATTCCGGGTGGTTCCGCCGGGCATCGGCATCTGCCACCAGGTGAACCTCGAGTATCTGGCGCGCGTGGTTTCGGAAAAGGACGGGGTCTACTTCCCGGATACGCTGGTGGGCACGGACTCCCACACGACCATGATCAACGGCCTGGGCATCGTGGGATGGGGTGTCGGGGGCATCGAGGCCGAAGCCGGAATGCTGGGCCAGCCGGTCTACTTCCTCACGCCCGACGTCGTGGGGGTGCACATGAGCGGCCGCTTGCGCGAGGGCGTGACGGCTACGGACCTGGTGCTGCACATCACCCAGATGCTGCGCAAGGCCAAGGTCGTGGGCAAGTTCGTCGAGTATCACGGCGAGGGTGCGGCCACGCTCTCGGGCCCGGATCGCGCGACCATCGCCAACATGTGCCCCGAGTACGGCGCCACCATCGGCCTGTTCCCCGTGGACGAGGAAACGCTCGCCTACCTGCGCGCCACCGGCAGGTCCGACGAGCATGTCGACATGGTGCGCAGCTACTTCGAGGCGCAGGGCATGTTCGGCATGCCGCGCAAGGGAGAGTGCGATTACAGCACCGTGCTCGAACTCGATCTGGGAACGGTCGAGGCGGCCGTTGCCGGGCCGAGGCGCCCGCAGGACAGGATCGAACTGACCCGCTTGAAGGAGGCCTTCCGGGAAATCCTGCAGAAACCTGCGGTGGAAGGCGGATACGGCAAGGAGCCGGAAGAGCTGGAAAAGCGCCATCCCGTGCAGCTCAAGGCCGGGACGGGGGCTCAGGTCGAGCTGGCCCACGGCGATATCGCGATCGCCGCCATCACTTCGTGCACCAACACCTCGAATCCCAGCGTCATGGTGGCTGCCGGGCTGCTGGCCAAGAAGGCCGTCGAGAAGGGCCTGAAGGTGAAGCCTTCGGTCAAGACCTCGCTCGCGCCCGGCTCGCGCGTGGTCAGCGACTACCTCGAGAGGACGGGCCTGCAGAGCTATCTCGACCGGTTGGGGTTCAACGTCGTCGGCTACGGCTGCACGACCTGCATCGGCAACTCCGGCCCGCTCGATCCCGGCGTCGAGGAGGCGATCCGGAAAGACGACCTGGTGCTGGCGAGCGTGCTGAGCGGCAATCGCAACTTCGAGGCCCGCGTCCATCAGTCGGTCAAGGCCAACTTTCTCATGAGCCCGCCGCTGGTGGTGGCCTTCGCCCTGGCGGGGCGCGTCGACATCGACCTCGACCGCGAGCCCCTGGGGAGGGACGAGCAGGGTCGCGAGGTGTTCCTGCGCGACCTGTGGCCCGCCCCCGACGAGGTGCGGCGCGCCATGCGCTACGCATTCGAGGCGGTCACCTACAAGAGGCTGTACAGCAACCTCGGCGAACAGAACGAAATGTGGAACCGGATCGCGGCGCCTTCCGGGTCGGTATACCGGTGGGACGATGCATCCACCTACATCCAGGAGCCGCCCTTCTTCCAGGGATTCAGCATGGAGCCCGCCGCGCCGGGCGAGATCCGCGGGGCGCGCGCCCTGGCGTTCTTCGGCGATTCCGTGACCACCGATCACATCAGCCCGGCAGGATCCATCAAGCCGACGTCGCCGGCGGGGCTGTATTTGCAGGCGCGCGGCGTGACCGTGGCGGACTTCAACAGCTACGGGGCGCGGCGCGGGAACCACGAGGTGATGATGCGCGGCACCTTCGCCAACGTGCGCATCAAGAACCTCATGCTGCCCGGGGTCGAGGGCGGCGTGACCCGGCACATGCCGGACGGCGCGCAGGAAAGCATGTACGATGCCGCCATGCGCTATCAGCGGGAGGGGGTGCCGCTGCTGGTGCTGGCGGGCCAGGAATACGGCTCGGGTAGCTCGCGCGACTGGGCGGCCAAGGGGACGGCGCTGCTCGGCGTGCGCGCCGTGATCGCTCAGAGCTTCGAGCGGATCCACCGGAGCAACCTCGTGGGCATGGGCGTGCTCCCCTGCCAGTTCCGGGAGGGCACCGGCCTGCAGTCGCTCGGCCTCGACGGCAGCGAGACCTTCGACCTGGTCGGCTTTGCCGCCGGCATCCGCCCGCGCCAGGAGGTACGCCTGGTCATCCATCGCGCCGGGGGCAGGGTCGATGAGGTGCCGCTCACGCTCCGCATCGATACCCCCATCGAAGTCGAGTACTACCGGCACGGAGGAATCCTGCCGTTCGTGCTGCGCCAGCTTCTGGCGCGGGCGTAGCGAGCCGGCGTGATGCCATGAGCGCCGCGGCGGAGGGGGTAGGAGGCGCGCGTACCGGGAATGCGGGCAACGTCGCGCGGCCCGATGCGGCGAGCGGGCGGCTGATGTCGCTCGACGTCTTCCGCGGCGCCACGATCGCCGCCATGCTGCTCGTCAACAATCCCGGCGATTGGGGTGCGGTGTATGCGCCCCTGCTGCACGCGCCCTGGCACGGCTGGACCTTCACCGACGTCATCTTCCCGTTCTTTCTATGGATCGTCGGCGTGGCGATGACCCTGTCCTTCGCCAGGCGCGTCGAGCGCGGCGAGAGCAGGTCGGCCCTGATGCTCCATGCACTGCGCCGCTCGGCGATCATCTTCGGGCTCGGCCTGCTGCTGGCGGGCTTTCCCTATTACAACCTGGCGACGATCCGAATACCCGGGGTTCTGCAGCGCATTGCGGTCTGCTACCTGGCTGCGGCGCTCATTTTCCTGATGTCGGGACTCCGGGGCATGATCCTCTGGACCGGCGGCCTGCTTTCGGTCTACTGGGTCCTGATGAAGCTCGTGCCCGTGCCCGGCTACGGGGCGGGGGTGCTGGATAAGGTGGGCAATTTCGCGCAGTATGTCGACAGCATGGTGCTGCGCGGGCACATGTGGTCGGCCACCAAGGTCTGGGACCCCGAGGGAATCGTCAGCACCCTGCCCGCGATCGCCACCACCCTGTTCGGCGTCCTGGCGGGGCGCATACTGCGCCTGCGCCTGGCGGATGCGGAAAAGACCGCCTGGCTTTTCGTCTTCGGCAGCTCGCTCATGCTGTGCGGTTCGGTGATGAACTGGTGGCTTCCGATCAACAAGAATCTCTGGACCAGCTCCTACGCGGTCTTCATGGCCGGTTTGGCGGCCACGGTCTTCGCCTTCTGCTACTGGATCGTGGACGTCCAGGGCCGGCGCGCCTGGGCGCAGCCTTTCGTCGTGTACGGCATGAATGCGATCGCCATGTTCGTCCTGGCGGGCCTTGTGGCGAAATCGCTGGGGCTGATCCGGGTCGCGGCGGCCGGGGGCGGGCAGATCTCGCTGAGCGCTTGGATCTTCAGGAGCCTTTATGCGCCGCTCGCTTCTCCCAAGAACGCTTCGCTGATGTATGCCCTCACCTACGTCCTTCTCTTCTGGGCCATCGCGTATTTTCTTTACCGGCGCAGGATCTTTCTGAAGGTGTGACGCCTGCCGGCGGGACGGAATCCGGCCGGGCCGCGGCGGAGGTCGTAATCCGAGTCTCTCCTGCGGCCGATATATGCTTCTTGACATGGATACGACGGCGTCGTCCGAGCATTGCCGGCCTGGATCGGCGGAGCGGCGCTCCTTGAACGACCGCCGCCGGCCGCCGGGTTTTCCGCCGCTCTTTCGTCGCCTGCGCCGGCGCCGGAGTGCCGGGCGCCGCACGACGGACGGCCCCGGGTATGTCGACATCTACGACCGGGGCAGCTGGGTCGTGGCCACGGCGATCCTGGGCATGTCGTTTCTGGACGCGGCCTTCACGACCCTGCAGCTGCAGCACCGTAACATGCGCGAGGCCAATCCGCTGATGGCCATGGTCCTGAGCTCGGGCGGCGTGCATACCTTCCTATGCGTGAAATGCGCGCTCACCGCGCTGCCGCTGGCGATCATCATTCTTCACAAGGAATGGGCGCTGGCGCGCTTTGCCGCGCGGCTGGTCCTCCTGGCCTACGCCCTGACCACCGCCTATCACCTCTATCTTTTATTTCGGTGACAGGCTACTCAACCCCCAAACTCAGGTCCAAGGAGTTTCGGGGTTGAGTAGCCTGTCACCGAAACTTGCATTCGGGGGGGGAAGGGGATAGGCTTGCCGCGAGGCGGCGGGCGAAGCCATGAAGAGAATCCTCTGGGCGATCCTGGCGGTCGGCTTCATTCATCGGCTGCTCTTTCTGGGAAGCAGGCAGCTTTGGACGGACGAGCTGGTGCAGGCGGTCATCAACCGGAGCCCCAGCTTGGGGGAGCTGATGCACAGGCTGCGGGAGCAGCCCGCCGCCGGCCCGCTCGACTTTCTCGTCCAGCGAGGAGTCGTCATCCTTCTGGGCGAGTCCACCTGGACGCTTCGTTTGCATGCGGTCATCTTCGGCGCGCTTTCCATCTGGATCTTCTATCGCATCGCCTCGCGGCTCTTCGGAGTGCGCGTAGCGCTCTATTCGACCTTTCTGTTCGCCTTCTTCCCTCTCGAGTATCACTACAGCCAGGAAGGAAGGCCTTACGCCCTGCTGCTCTTTTTGACGCTCGTTTCCTACGACCTGCTCTTGCGGCTGGTTTATGAGGACGAAAGACGCTGGGCGCGATGGCTGCTGCTGTGCGCCGTCCAGGTGCTGCTGTTCTACCAGAGCTTTCTCGGCCTGCTGGTGCCGGTATCGCAGCTTATCGGCCTCGTGCTCGTGCGCCGGTATGGTGCGGAAGCCGGGCCGGCGGTCGATGCCGCACACGAAGGCGGCGGTGAAATGCCCAGGACGCAATGGCGGCACGTGCTGTGGTGCGCGGCGGCGGCACTGGCCGCATGCATCGCCTTCCTGCCCTGGGCGCGCTTTGCCTGGTCGCGGCCGCTGGTGGCCGCCCCCTCGGAGATCGCCGATCCGAAGATCGTCCTGCGCCTGATCAAGGAGCTCGGCGACAACAGCTATCCCGTGGCCGGTCTGCTGCTGATCGGTCTGATTACGGGCATCCGGGCGCTCAAGCGGCACGGACGGCGCCGGACGCTGATGTGGTTGCTTGCCTGGCTGGTCCCGTCGATCCCGCTGGTGCTGGTCGTGGAGTACTGGTCGGGGTACTTCTTTGCGGTCCGTCACATCCTGCACGCCACGCCGCCGCTCGTGCTGCTGGCCGGCTACGGGCTGTCCTATGTGGGGGAGCGTCTGACGATCCTGGAAAGGCTGCCGTACCGGGTCAGTGCGCCCGCGATCCTCTATGCCGGACTGATGTGCCTGCTCGCGATCGGAGTTGCGGCCCTGCATTGGCGCAAGGAGCCGGTGGACTGGCGCGGCACCGCCCGGTTCGTGGCGCGCGCCGCTCAGCCGGGCGATGCCGTATCCATGCCGCTGGTCGCTCCTTTGCTCGAGTACTACGAACCGCAGCTGGCGCCGCTGCGGGCGGACGACCTGGATCCCGGCTTGGGGGCGCTGGCCCGGCCCGAGGTCCGGCGCCGGATCGTGGTCTGTTACGACAAGGCGACCGACGACCCGTGCCGCGGTTTCCGCGCGCCTGCGCTCGCCGATACCGCCTGGAGCAAGCGATCCTTCGCGGGCTTCACCGTCTTTTTGCGTGCGACTCCCGCTCCCTAACGGGCCTACTGATGTGCGGGACCGGCGGCTTGGGGGAACAATCTCACGGGTGCGGCACGGCGCGGCGGACCCACCATCGGGCCGCGGCAGGGGCCCTGGGCCGGTAGCCGGGGGCGAGCCGCAGGCGAACCCCCGGAAAGGTGCGTATCAATAAACGAAGCTACTTTCTTGCGTGCCTCCGGCACGCCCGCAGTACGTCCCGCACGGCGTGCCGGACCTACTACTGGTAGATGTGACTCTTCAGGATGCCGACGCAGGGAAGCGTGCGATACCGCTGGTCGTAGTCGAGCCCGAAGCCCACCACGAACCGGTCGGGGATTTCGAAGCAACGGTAGCGCACGGGGATCTCGACCAACCGGCGCGTGGCCTTGTCGAGGAAGGTGCACACGTACAGGCTCCTGGGATTGCGCCCGGCGAGAATGTTCAGCAGATAGCGCAGCGTCAGCCCGGTATCGACGATATCCTCGACCACGAGGACATCCATCCCCTGGATGTCGAGGTCCAGGTCCTTGGAGATGCGCACGACACCCGGCAGGGCCTTGCCCGGCGAGAAGGCGGCGATGGCCAGGAAGTCCAGCTTGGCCGGGATTCTCAAGGCCTGGGCCAGGTGGGTGAGAAAGAACACCGCACCCTTGAGCACGCCGACGAGCATCAGATCGCGGTCCCGATAGTCGCGTGAAATCTCGTCAGCCAGCTCGCCGATCCGCCGCTGGATCTGTTCCCGGGTGAACAGAACCCTTTCCAGATCTTCGTGCATCGGACGACACTCTTTCCTGTTCCGGCATCCGGGTGGCGTACTTGAAGAGCAGATCCTCGAAATCCTTCTGGTAAAGCAGCTGGATCTTGACCTCCGGGTACAGTTCGCGCAGCCGCTTGACCTTGCGGTTCTTCTTGGTCACCAGCGATTGCTTCATCGTGGTGAGCTCGACGTACAGGTCGCTGTCGGGCAGATAGAAGTCCGGGGAGAACGCTTCCGTGATGTTGCCCTTGTCGTCGTAGTTCAAGGGGAAGGTGCGCGGCTCGTATTGCCAGCGGATGCCGTAGAAATCGAGCAGGCGCGCGAAGACCAGCTCGCTCGGGTGCGCGAACTGGTGCAGCGACTCGCTGGTCTCGAGCGATAGCCTGGTGAGCGAGCGGATCAGGCGGATCTGGTTGCGCAGCCGGGCGCGCGCGGCGCTCTCGCTGGATACCATCCCGTAATCCGCCAGATTCTTGAGTCCGGCCGCCTGCAGGACGATCTCGACCGCGTGCGCGACTTGCAGCCCGGCGGTGTTGATGACCAGATCGTAACGCTCCGGCGCGTCCGCCGGCCGCCGGAAGCTGGTGCGCAGGAAGCGCACCTGGCGGCGTTCGTGCTCTTCCATCTCGTCGAGCGCCTTTTCGAAGGACAGACCCGCCGCCTGCATGAGATTGTGCGCGCGGATATCGCGCGGGGCGACGATGCGCACATGCAGGGCGTTGGGGAAGGAGCGGAAAATGAACTGGCCGCCGCATTCCAGGACCACCAGGTCGTTGAGCACGGCCATGTCGGTCAGGATGGCGGAAATCAGGTTGGCGAACACCTTGCTTGTCTGCGGGTCGCGCGGGGCCTGCGCCAGCGTTCCCGACAGAGAGTAATCCAGCTGGTAGCGCTCGCGCATGATCTCCTCCACGCGGGCGGGCGTCACCAGGACGAACGAGAGGCGCTGCGCCACCTCGGCGGCAATGGTTTCGCCCAGGCTGCCGTGCTGGTAGGAGATCGTGATGATCGCCAAGGGATTCCTCGCTGCGCGCACGCGCGCACGGAAATCATAGCATAGCCCTGCAGCCCCCGCGGCTTATCGCCGTGCCTGCGATCAACGGTTGACAGGAGGCGGGCGGGCTGGTAGAAGAATGGCCTCTTCGAGACGCTATGGGCATGTCGTATCCGAGTGACCGACGCTCCGCAGAGTTCCGATCCGGCCCCGCCCGGGCCGGGATATGCCGGTCCTGCTTCCGCCTGCTCCCGCGCATGTCGATGGGGATTCTGGAATCCGATCATGAGCACTCTCCGTTATTTCGACGAGTTTGAGGTCGGCGCCGTATACCGGCACCGGCCCGGCCGGACCATCACGGAATCCGACCACATGTTTTTCTGCACTCTGACGATGAATCACAGGACGCCCATGGCCGACAAGCACTGCGGTGAGGCCTTGTCGGCGCGCCGACGGCGGGTCGCTGAACCGCTGGTCTTTTCCGCGGCCGTGGCGCTGACGGTGCCGGAAATCAACGGCAAGTACATGGCGAGCCTCGGCTACGAGGAAATCCGCCACGTCTCGCCCGTCTTTTACGGCGACACCCTCTCGGCCGAAACCGTGATCCTCGGAACGAGAGAATCGCCCTCCAGGCCGGACGCCGGCATCGTCCGGGCGGAAACCACCGTCCACAACCAGCGCGGGGAAGTGGTGATGGTTTTCCGGCGCGAAATGCTCGTACCCAAGCGGAGGCAGACCCCGGCAGCCTCCTAGACTCCTCGCCGGTTTCGTGCGCGACACGAGGCGACGACTCATGACGTCCTTTCCTCCGTGCCGGCTCGCCATGCTGGTATCGTCGGCTGCAGCCTTTTGCTTCCTGTCGTGCCTGTCCCACCCGTTGTCTCCCGCCGCATTGCCCTTCAAGCAGGCCAGGCGGCTGATGGGGACATTTTGCGAGATCGAGGTCTATCACCCGGACGCGAAATACGCCGAGCAGGCGATGGCGGAAGCGCTGGACGAAATGCAGAGAGTCGAGCGCCTCCTGAGCAATTACGATCCCTCAAGCCCGCTGAGCATGATGAATCGGGAAGCTTCGCGATCCCCCTTTCGGGTTCCGGCGGAGTTGTACGACTTTCTCAAAGAATGCCGGGCGTTGCATGCGGCCACCCTGGGGGCCTTCGACCCGACGGTGGGCCCTCTGGTGCGCGCCTGGGGATTCTTCGGTTCGGCTCCGGCACGGCCCTCGGAAGCCGCCGTCGCAACCGCGAAGGCCAAGGTCGGCTTCGGCAAGGTCATTCTCGACGACAATGCGCGATCGGTTTTCTATTCCGTTCCGGGAATGGAAATAGATACGAGCGGCATCGGGAAAGGCTACGCGGTCGACCGGGCCGCTCGGGTGCTCAGGAGAAGAAACATCGAGGCTGCTCTGGTAAACGCCGGAGGGAGCACGCTCTATGCCATAGGACGGCCTCCCGGTCGACCGTACTGGAGGGTCGGGATAAGGAACCCCGAGGATATACAGCACCTTTTCGCGATTGCGCGGCTCACCGACGCATCAGTCTCGACGTCGGGAACGGCCGTGCGCGCGGCACGGGCGGGCGCGCGCGTTTTCAGCCACATTTTCGACCCGCGCACGGGCGAGCCAATCGAGGGATTGTGCCAGGTGAGCGTGGTCGCCCCGAGCGCCACCGAATCGGAAGCCTTCGGCAAGGCCGCTTTCATATTGTCGCGCGATGCTCTCTCACGCCTGGCGGCGGAGCGGCCGCGGATGCACATTCTGCGCGTGGAGGGAGCCTGCAGCGGGAAGTTTTCCATCTGGCAGACGCCGTCGCCGTCGCCGGCGTTCGGACCGCCTGACCGTCCATAGCACGGCCGCAGCGCATCGGCGGCATTGTTCGCCGAACAGCCGGCTGCACAAGGTCCGCCCGCCCCATCATCTGCCGGTTTCGACCAGACGCGTCCCGGCAAGATTCTCCAGCACTCCGATGACGGCCGAGTTGTCCAGGTCGGCCATCCCGTTTTCGAGCATGGCGTTGTACAACTGCGCATCCAATGCGGCAGAAGGCAGAGGGATTCCGTATTGGCGCCCGGTCTCGATGATGATGTTCAGATCCTTGGCCTGGAGCGAGGCTTTGAAGCCGGGCTGCCGGTTTCCCGCGAAGAGGCGCTGGGGCTTGACATCCAGCGTCCAGCACTGCGCCGCCCCGCCACGGATGGCTTCGACGACTTTGTGCGGATCGGCGCCGGCTTTCTGGGCAAAGATCAGGAGCTCGGCCATGGCGACCATCTGTGCCGCCACCATGATCTGGTTGGCCGCCTTGGCGATCTGCCCGCACCCGCTGTCGCCCACGTGCGTGATCGTCTTGCCTTCCGCCTGCAGTATCGGTCGTACTTGCTCCAGGACGTCCGCGGGGCCGCCCACCATGATGCTCAAGGTGCCCTCACGGGCGCCGATATCCCCGCCGCTCACCGGCGCATCCAGGCACTTTACCCCGTAGGCCCGAAATCGCTCGGCGATCGACCGTGCGGTGGACGGCTTGATGGTCGAATGGTCGACGAATATCAGTCCAGCACGCGCACCTTCATGGATGCCGTTTCTGCCGAAGGCGACCTGTTCGACGTCGCCGGAGTCGGGGAGGCTGGTTACGACCACGTCCACCTGCCGGGCCAGCTCGGCAGGGTTGGCCGCGGGCCTCGCTCCCTGGGCCACGAGTTCCTGTACGGCGGCCCGGCTCCGGTTGTGCACGACCAGCGGAAAGCCGGCCTTCAGGATATTGCGTGCCATGTGCTTTCCCATCAGCCCCAGACCGATATACCCTACGGTATGCATCTGCGACCTCCGCGTTGGAATTCCGGCATAGAAGCCGGCGGCAAGCCCGATGCTTGCGCCGTTCGCCCGCAAGAGGTGAAATAATAACCCATGCAGGAACGCGAGGCGATCATGGATCCCGGGCCGCTTCGAATCGGAGGCCCGGCCCGCGGCCGGCTCGACAAGCCGGCAAGGCAGGCGCGGCGGCATCGCTCCCGCCGGGCTTCGGGCATGGGCGGATGCGTCCACCAGCCAGCCCGCGATCGCGACGGCGGGCCGGCGGATGGCATTACAAACTGGCATGGCAGTTGCAGTTCGGGTAGAATCTGGCCGGGGAGGCAGGATGATGTTCCGAGATGAGCGTGTCGATGGGGATCGGCCGGGGAGGTGGGGACGATGAGGCCGTGCATGGAGGTACCGTTCGCGGTGCGCGGCGTCGAATACGGCGGGCCGAAGCCTCTCTTTTGCGCGCCCCTGGTGGCGAGGGATTCGGCGCAGCTTATGGCGCAGGCCGCCGTGGCCCGCGATCTGGCTGCGGACATCGTCGAATGGCGGGCGGACTATTATCCCGATCCGGCTCCCGCTGCGCTACTGGACTCTCTGCGCGGGCTGCGGAGCCTGCTCGCCGATGTCCCCCTGATCTTCACGCTGCGAAAAAGGGAGGAAGGAGGCGCGCAGGAGATATCCCGGGAGACTCGCCGGGCGTGCCTGGAGGCGGCGGCAGATTCGGGCATGGCCGACTTTGTCGACGTCGAGCTTGACAACGAGGATTCGTTGCTCGAGCCGCTCATCCGCTTGTGCCGGGATCGAGGCGTGCGCGTCATCCTGTCCTTTCACGATTTTGCCGGTACCCCCAGCGACAAATTGCTCTTGGAAAAGATCAAGCTCATGAAGTGGCGCGGGGCGGACGTGGCAAAGATCGCGGTGATGCCCGGGACGGCCGATGATGTCCTGCGGTTGCTGAATGTGACCATGGAAGCACGCAAGGCCCTGCCCGATTTGGCGCTATGTACCATGTCGATGGGACGCCTGGGGGTGTTGACCCGCGTGGCGGGATTCCTTTTCGGGTCGGACATGGCCTACGCCGTGGCGCAGGAGGAGTCGGCCCCGGGGCAGATCCCCCTGGCGGAGGCTCGGGCGCTTGCCCAGGGACTGTTGCGCCATGCCTGAAGGCCGCGCGCTTTCGTCCCCGCGGAGCCTTGGCGGCCTTCGAGTTGCAGGCGGGTGCCGGGCGCCGTTCCCGCGCCCCTATTCACGAGCCCGCGTCCATGGGCATGCAGCGGGGCTGTATCGTCGACAGGAAAGAATCCAATCCAAGCAAACGAGGTGTTTAGATGAAAGCTGCTCAGTTGGTTGCTGCGGGGAAACTCGAGATCCGCGACGTGGATCCTCCTGAACCGGCTCCGGGAGAGGTATTGATCCGGCCCAGACGCGCCGGCATCTGCGGATCGGACGTCTCGTTTTACCAGGGGCATCGGGCGGTTCCCGGCTTCCCGTTCACCCTCGGCCATGAATTCGTCGGCACGGTGGCGGCCGCAGGGCCGGGAGTGGGCCGTCTCGAAGCAGGCCGGCGGGTCGTCGTCGAGCCGAACTACCCGTGCGGCGCATGCAGGTTTTGCCTGTCGGGCCGCGGGAGCATTTGTCCCAACAAGAAGAGCATGGGGGTTACCGTCCCGGGCTGTTTCGCCGAGTATGCCACGGCGCCCGCCCAATTCGTATGGCCGGTGCCCGACAATGTCGCGGATGAAGATGCCGCCACCATCGAGCCCCTCACGGTATCGCTCCATGCGCTGCTGCTTTCGGGAGCGAAGCTCGGGGACACGGTCGCGGTCGTCGGTTGCGGTGTCGTGGGACTGCTCCTGATCCACGCAGCGGTCGCACAGGGCGTGCGCGTTATCGCCCATGACCAGTTTCCCGAGAAGCTGGAAATGGCTTCCCGCCTCGGGGCCGTCCCTGCCGCGGGGGACGATGCTGCAGGATTATGGGCGCGCCGCGAGGTGCACACCGTCTTCGAATGCGCCGGCGCAACCGCGGCCGTGGAGTTGGTCATGAACGCCGCGCCGCGCGGGGCGCAGGTGATGCTGCTCGGGCTTTCGTCTTCGCCCGCCGGCTTCATCCCCTTGCGTGTGGTGCGCGAGGGGATTCGCATCATTCCCAGCCTGATCTACGATCATCCGGCGGACTTTGCCCGCTCCATCGCGCTGGTGGCCGGGGGCACGCTGCGCCCCTCGTGCATCGTCGGCGAAACGCTGCCGTTCGATGCCATCGCCCGCGCCCTGGAGATCGCGGCCACGGGCAGGTCGGGCAAGGTCCACGTGACGTTCGAATGAGCATTCCGGGGAGGGGAGGCGGGGAGAACCCATCCCCGCCTCTCGTCCGCAGCGGCGTCCCGGGCTCGAAAGAGGCAGGCCGCCCCGGCGGCATCCCGTCTAGAAAGTCTCCGTATTGTAGAACTCGCCGAAGAGTTCCTGCTCGCTCGGGCGGTCTTCGGGAATCGGGCGGCTCACCCAGGTCACGTTCATGTAGTGCTTCAGGTGGATGTTCTCGCAGGTGATGTTGCCGCCCCAGGTGCCGCACCCCAGGCTGGAGGTCATGGGCATGCCGTTGGTGAACGAGCCCGCATTGGCTTTGGATTGCGGCTGGCGAACCATGATCCTGCTGACCGGAGCCGTCAGGGCCAGCTGGTGGATATGCTCGTCGTTGAAGGAATAGATGCCGCAGGAGTGCCCTTTGCCGCCGACCTCGTAGATCTCGCGCACCATCTGGAGCGCGTTCTGGAAGCCGCTGTACTTGAATATGCTCAGTACGGGACAGAGTTTTTCGCTGGAGAAGGGGTATTCCTTGCCGATGTGATCTTCCTTGACGATGATGAACTTCTTGTCCTGCGGCAGGGAGAAGCCGGCGAGCTCGGCGATCCGGGCGGCCGACCGGGCGACGGTCTCCGGTTTGCGGTTTCCCTGAGGGTCCCACAATACCGCCTGGAGTTTCTTCTTTTCTTCTTCGGACGCGAGGTAGCCGCCCTCCTTCTGCAGCTGCTCCAGGAACCGGTCGTAAATGCTCCTCTCGACCAGCAGATTCCCGTCCGCGGAACAGCCCGATCCGAAGTCGCTCATCTTGCTAATCCTGGTGTTGCGTGCGGCTTCTTCTATGTCGGCGGTCTCGTCGATGACCATGGTCGAATTTCCCGCTCCCACCCCGTAGGCCGGCTTGCCCGAGCTGTAGGCGGCCTTCACCATGGCGGCTCCGCCCGTGGCGATCGTGAGATCGCAGATCGACATGAGCTCCTGCGCCATCGGTATGCTGGGATGCTCGATGCACTGGAACACGTCCGGGTCGACGCCCTGCCTGCGCAGAGCTTCCCGCATGATGCGCACGGTTTCATTGCTGGTCTTCTTGCTCGCGGGATGCGGGGAGAAGATGACGGCATCCTTGCACTTGAGGGCATAAATGCCCATGCCCGGCTCCGTCAGGGCGGCGTTCGTGACCGGCACCAGGGCCGCAATCACGCCGGCGGGCTTGGCGTATTTGACGATCCCTTTCTCGGGTATCTCCTCGATGATACCCATGCTTTTCTGCCGCAGGGCGTCCCGCAGGATGCCCATGATCTTGAAGCGCTTGTTCGGTCTCCCTTCCCAGTCCCCGAGACCGCTTTCCTCGACGCCCATGCGCGACAGACGCGTGAAGGTACGTTCGTTCGCGGTCGCCCAACCGACCGCCCGGCATAGCCGGTCCACGGTCGCCTGGTCGAAAGACTCTATGGACTTCATGGCTGAACGAGCCTTGGCTAGCAATGCATGGACGTACTGCTTTTCTTCATCCGTTATCGGCCTGGCCATGGATTACCTCCGAATGCCTGTGAATTGGATGCGCAATAGCTGATCGAAACTCGTCCCGCGCCATCAGGAACGATTCAGACACCGCCGCGCCGCGCAGGGGCAGCTCGGGAAAGCCCGGAGCGCAAGTCCCGGGAAAGCGGCGCGGTAGCGGACGAGCCCTTATGGTCGCCGCAGATTGTGCCGCCCTTACGGGGCTTCCCCGCCCTTGTTCCGCCGACCCGGGGCTTGCCGCCCCGGGCTTTCCTCCGGCACCCCTTCAGGGTGCGGGCCCTTCCTCTTCGGGGATCGAAGCTCCAGTGAAGACAGCTTCCACCCCTGCCAGGGTTTGAATCGCAGCGCGGGATCATGACGAAGCGAACCGATCGTGATAATAACAGCAATTCCGTTATGTGAATTCGTTCTGCCTGCCTGGATGTGTTTTGCCCTGCAGCCCCGGCCATCTTGCGCTCCGGCGCGTCGGTTGCAGCTTCCGGAATCGCAGTGCCCCGGAACCGACCGGCCCGATATAGGTCGAGGGCATGCATCGGGCGCGACCTATCTTCCCAGGTGCTTGTCGAAAAAGGCCGCCGTGAGCTTGTAGGCTTCCTGCGACTCGGGGAAATCCGGGTTGGTCATGAAGCCGTGATACAGCCCGTCGTAGATGAGGAGCTGGGACTCCACGCCGACCTTGAGCAGCTTGCGGTAGCTGTAAGCGGCGCCGCTCATGGCGAAGTCCCGGGTCGCCGTGAAGAAGATCGTGGGCGGGAACCTGGCGAGCAACTTCTCATCCAGGGTGGGACTTACGATGAACCGGTTCATGTCGACGCCGGTGTAATAAGTCGGACCGCTCATGGGCCCGCCCGTGCGCTGCGTCTGTCCCGTGGGCACATTGGTTACGGACAGCGCTCCGAAGAACTGGGAGTCGCCGCCGGGAGTCGGCCCCAGGCCGCCGCAGTATACGCCGAGCACGCCCGGGGGGGGCAGGTCGTCCTGGATGAGCATGGCCGTCGTCTGGGATATGAGAGCGGCGCCGGCCGAGCAGCCGACCATGCCGATGTTCTGCGGCTTGTAGGTCTTGAGCATGGCTCTCCAGACCTTCAGCAGATCCTCGCTCGCCGCGGGGAAGCGGTGCTCGGGGCCCTGGCGATAGGTGATGGTGACGACCTTGACGCCGAGTGTGGCCGCAACCGGAATGCTGATGAGCAGGCCGTTGCCGCGCACGCCGGTGCGGAATCCTCCCCCGGGACCGTTGAGCATGAGGCGGTTTTTGTTCCTTTCGGGCACTCCGCCTTTCGGGGTTATGACGGCCGCGGAGATCCCGTCGATGGTCGTTTCCTCTATGTCCACGGGGAAAACCTCGCGCATGTGGTTGACGTTAGGCATGAGGTTTTCGTTGTACACGCGGCGCACCTCGGCCATGTCGGGAATTCCCGTCGGCACCGGTACGGGGGCTCCCGGGCCTTCCGTGGGCTTGGTCCTCATCAGCACCTTCCTGCCTCCCTCGCTCAAAAGCGCCGGCAACGGCAGGCTTGCGTTCTTGATGACGACCGTTCCGTCGGGATTGATGGTTATGGACTGCTCCGGCCCTGGTCCCTGGGACCTGAGCACGCCGGTCAGGGCAGCCAACGCTGCCAGACAGCACACGCCATAGAAAAAGCTCTTTTTCATTTTTCGCCTCGAACGATTCCCGCGTCCGACCACTGCACACGGCCTTGCCGGGCCCGCCGGCTCCTGCTCCCGTCCGTGCGGCGCCGATATTACACTGATATGTCAATAGTTGTCAAGCCGTGGTTTGCGGCCGCCGCCCGTTCCGCGATCCGCCCGGGCGCGGCGCCGCGAGGCAAGGGTACCCGCTGACATATCAGAAAAGCGTTGACAGGTGCGCCCGCGTCGGATACAAAATGACGTGGGTGCGGTCCCGCAGGCCGGAAGGGAACCGGAGTGCGGGGGGCTTCCCGATCCCGTGGCGAGGGCGGGAGGCGGATGGTCCGGGACGTTCGAGCCGGGCGGGGCGTCATGGAATCTTATTCGTGTTGAGGGAATCATGACAGGCAAGCGGATTGCAGGATATCAACTGGTCGAATACTTGGAGTGCATCGGCGTCGAGTACGTGTTCGGCCTTTGCGGGCACACGGTTCTCGGCTTCATGGATCCGTTGCACCACAGCCGGGTGCGCTACATCTCGACCCGCCATGAGCAGGTGGCGGCGCACGCCGCCGACGGCTATGCGCGCGCCTCGGGCAAGCCGGGAGTGGTCATGACCCATCTGGGGCCGGGGATCACCAATGCGACCACGGGCGTGGCCAATGCCGCGCTCGACTCGGTCCCGATGGTCGTCATTTCGGGAGACATTCCTTCCTACTACTGCGGCCGGCATGCCCACCAGGAAGTCAACATGCATCTCGACTGCGACCAGTTCGAGATTTACCGTCCCTTCTGCAAGCGCATCTACCGCGTGGACCGCGTCGAGGACCTGCCGCGCATCGTCGAGCGCGCGTTTCATCTCAGCTGCAGCGGCAGACCGGGGCCGGTCCTGGTGGATGTGCCCATGGACTTGTTCTCGGCCGACCTGGCCGGCGGCGCTTTCAGCAAGAATCCGGCGCCGATCGAGCGCCCGACCATTTCGCCCGAGGTCGCGGAACGTATCGTCGAAATCCTGGCCGCAGCCGAGCGTCCCGTCGTCTATGTCGGGGGCGGCGTCGTCTCCGCCGGAGCCAGCCGGGAGCTGACGGCGCTGGCCGAGGCCCTGGAACTGCCCGTCGCGCACAGCCTCATGGGTAAAGGGGCGATGAGCGACGAGCATCCGCTGCTCGTCGGCATGACCGGTTTCTGGGGCACGCCGATAGCCAATGACATGTGCCGCACGGCCGATGTCATCCTGGCGATCGGGACCCGGCTCGCCGAGGCAAGCTCGAGCTCCTGGGACAATCGCTACACATTCGCCATTCCGCCCACACGCTTGATCCATATCGACATCGATCCCGCGGAAATCGGCCGCAATTTCAGCACCGAACTGGGGGTGATCGCAGACGCCCGGCACGCCCTGAATGTCCTGGCCGAGACCGCGCGAAGGCGTGCGCGCCCCGAGCGCCCGGGCTTGAGGGAAAAAATAAGGGAAGGGCGGGCTTCCTTCTCGGCCAGGTGGGCCGAGCAGTGGAAGTCGAACCAGTACCCGCTGAGGCCCGAGCGGATTCTCGGCGATGTGCGCAAGGCGATGCCGGAGGACGGCATCATCGTGACCGATGTGGGCTGGAACAAGAACGGCGTGGCCCAGCAGTTCCCGATTACGGTGCCCGGGACCTTCATTACCCCCAGCGGGCTGGCCACCATGGGATTCGGCCCTGCGGCGGTGCTCGGGGTCAAACTGGCCCAACCGAAGCGGGCCGCGCTGGCCCTGGTGGGCGACGGCGCCTTCGGCAGCAACATGTCCGTGGTAGCCACGGCCATGGAGGCCGGGATTCCTGCGGTCTGGGTGGTGATGGACAACGCCGGCTTCGGCACCATCGCCGGCCTGGAAAACCTGCACTACGGATCGACATGGGGCTGCCTGTTCGAACGGAACGGCGAGACCTACCGGGTCGATTATGCGGCCGTGGCGGAAGCATGCGGGGCCCGGGGCATCATGATCCGGGCGGCCGACGAACTCGCCCCCGCATTGCGCGATGCCCTCAGCTCGGACATCCCGACGGTCATCCAGGTGCCGATGGAAAACGCTCCGACGCCGACGCCGGGCTACTGGAACATCAACGATATTTACCGCAAGGGTTCGTGAGCAGGCTCGACGAGCTCCTTTCGTCATGCACCGGCAGAGGGAGAACTTATGGGACAAATAAGAATCATCTCCCCGTGGAAAAATGCGAAGGAAATATGGCTGGGGCTCGATACGCCGGGCTTTCGCCGCAAGGTCTTCCGGATGGTGGATCACGACCTGGTTCGGTCGAAGCACTTTGTCGCCGGCCTGACGATCTTCGAACCGGGTGAGTCCTCTTCCTGGCACAATCATCCCGATTCCGAAGAAATCGATATCATTGTTCGCGGCACCGGGGAGTTGGTGGACGACGGCACGCGCTACCCCTTCAAATCCGGCGAATGGATGTTCATCCCCACGGGAGTGTATCACCAGCACATCAATAACGGGGAAGAGCCGATGTGGCTGATATGGATATATACTCCGCCCGGGGAGTTGCCCGGCAAATGACGTGCCGCCGGCGTCCCCGCGCACGGCTGCCGGGTAATCAGGACGATATTCAGGGTCGGCCGGGCCGCGGGTCCGATCGAGGGCCGGTTCCGCCCCGGCGCCCGTGCTTCTGTAATTGCTGATCCATAGCCGATCATTCTCAGCTTATTGCTTTCTTCTCCGGGCCGCAGGCGCATCATGGAATACCGTGCCCGCGAGACCCGGCAGGCTCGGGCAGGTCCGTTCGCTGCGGGCCCGGCGGTGCGCCGATCCGGACCGCGGTGCATCCTGTGAGGGAGGTTATGGCCGCCAAAGAACGCATTTACTATGGTTGGGTCGTCGTCTTTGCAAGCTTCCTGTCGGTCACCATGTTCGGCGTCGTTTCCTCCTACGGGACCTTCATCGGACCTCTCGAGTCGCATCTGGGGGCCTCCCGAACGGCGATTTCCGGGGTTTATACGATCGAGTTGTTCTTCTATGCGGTCTTCGCTCCTCTCATGGGGTGGCTGAGCGACAGGTTCGGGCCGAGAATAGCGCTCTGGCTTTCCGGGCTCTTGCTCGGCGGCGGCATGATCGCATGCCACAGCGTGACTTCGCTGTGGCAGCTCTACCTTTTCTTCGGCGTCATCGCCGGCATCGGCCACAGTGCGATTTTTGTGGTGCCGACGACCACCGCGGCCAAGTGGTTCACCAAGCGGCGAGGTCTGGCGGTGGGGATTACCGCATGCGGGCTCGGTTTCGGGCTGCTGCTTCTTCCCCCGATCAGCGCCTACCTCATAAGGGTCTACAGCTGGCAGACGGCATTCATCTTCCTGGGGTCGCTGGCCTTCACGGTCAACTTGCTCGTCGGCAGCGTGATCGGGCGCAAGCCCGAGGAATACGGTGCGGGACCGCCTCCAGCGGGGCGTAATCCGGCACCGGCGCCGCCGGCCCAGGGCCATCCCCTGCTGGAGATCCTGCGGGCGCGGGCCTTCTGGGTGGTTTATTTTACCGCGGTCTTCTGCTATGGAGCCGAGCAGATGCTCGTGGTGCATCTGGTTCCCTATTGTGCGACCATCGGCATCACGACCGCGCAGGCCAGTCTCGGGTTATCCTTCCTGGGCATGGGAACCATAGCCGGCAGGTTCATAATGGGCTGGCTGTCGGACCGGATCGGCGGGGTGCCCACGCTGATTATATCGTGCGCACTGCAGTCGGTCACCACATTCGGGCTGCTGGCCATAAGCGGACCCTGGGTGCTCTACCCGGTGATGCTGGCCGTGGGTTTCGGTTACGGCGGTTGGGCGGTGATGGCCGTCGTAGTCCTCGGGGAATTCCTGGGGGTGAAGAATCTCGGCAAGTCCGTGGGCCTGTATATGACCAACGGCGTGCTCGCGGGTCTGATGGGACCGTTCCTGGCGGGCGCGATTTTCGACGCCACGCACAGCTACTTCTTCGCCATCATCGTAGCCGGCGTCACCTGCGCCATCCCTTGCCTGCTGGCTGCTTCGCTCCTCGGGCGCAGGCCGGCGCCCGTCGGATAACGCGTCACGATGATGCGCACTCCTCGAGCGCCGCAACCAGGTCGGCATCGGTGACGTTGCCGGAAACGACCGCCCGGCCCACGGCGACCGGCAGGACCCAGCGCGGCAGGTCGCCCAGGACTTTCTTGTCGTGGTGGATGCGGTCGAGCAACGACGCGCGCGGAATGGGCGGCACTCTGGTCGGCAGCCCGAAACGCCCGAGCAGCCCGTTTTGCCGGGCTTCCACCGAGGCGTCCGCAAGTCCGAGCCGGACCGCCAGGCGGGCCTCGACCGCCATTCCGATGGCTACGGCCTCGCCGTGCATGAGCTCGTAGTCGCTGGCGGCCTCCAGTGCATGGCCCACCGTGTGGCCGAAGTTGAGAAAAACGCGGTACTGGCCCGAATCCCGCTCGTCGGCCGAGACCACCTGTGCCTTCAGGGCGACGCAACGCGCAATCACGTTGAGGAGTGTCGATCGCTGCAAACCCAGGAGTTCGTCGACGCGCTGCTCGAGCTGATCGAAGAACGTCGTTCCGATCACCTGGTCGCGCAGCAGGGAACTTTCCAGCATGGCGTACTTCACGACTTCCGCCCAAGCGGCCCGCAGCGGCCGCGCCGGCTCGGCCAGCAGCAGCGAAGCGTCGGACCAGACCAGCCGGGGATGGAAGAAAGTGCCGATCAGGTTGCGGTAGCGCGGATGGTTCAGGGCCGTCTTGCCTCCGATCGAGGCGTCGACCATTCCTTCGAGTGATGTCGGAACCTTCACCAGCGCAACGCCGCGCATGTAGGTCGAGGCGACATACCCGCCCAGATCGTCGATCGCGCCCCCGCCGACGACCATGATGACGTCGTCCCGTCGCAGCCGCCGGTCTATGAGCCAGTCGTATATGGCATTGACCGATTCGGTGGTCTTGACGTGCTCGTCGGCCTGCATCCTGTAGGCATGGGATTCGAGCCCGGCCGCCTCCACGGAATCGAGGATCGCGCGCTCCACTCGATTCCAGACGGCCTCGTCGGCAAGAATTCCGACGCGGCGGGCATGCGGCAGAAGGCGCCGCAGCTGGTTGCCGAGCAGGTGCAGATGATGCCATCCCACGACCACCTTGTACGGCCAGGGACCGGAATCGACCGTGATCGGCGGGGGCAGATCCGGGCTCAGCGAATGGCGCATCGACAATGCGGCGACATCCCCTGCGGCGGGCGGCTCCGGCGCAGCTTCCAGCAGGCGGACGGCGCGGATCACCTCCGCGGCCACTTCCTCAGGCGTCAGCCGGTCCGTGTGGATCGTCCAGTCCGCCAGCGCATAAACCGGCTGGCGGCTGCGCTTGAGGGCGCGGACCTGATCCAGCGGATAGATGGCATCCAGCATCGGCCGGATGGCGTTGGGATCCGATTCCTTGAGCTGGCGCTGGATCCGCGACAGCAGCGTTTCCGGGCGCCCTTCCAAACAGATGATCCAGCCGCGGGACGCCATGAAGCGGCGGTTTTCCTCGCGCACCGGGGTGCCCCCGCCGGTGGCGACGACGAACGGGCCCGAGTCGGTCACGGCGCGCAGCGCCTCCGCCTCCCGCAGCCGAAAGCCCGGCTCTCCCTCGCGCTCGAATATCAGCGGTATGGTCATGCCGCTGCGCTCGACGATCACCTGGTCGAGATCGTACGTCGGCCATCCGAGCCGGCGACCGACCAGGTATGCGATCGTCGACTTGCCGGAGCCGCTGAAACCGGTGAGAAAAATGCCGCGCGTCATCTCGTGGCGACCGCCCTTTCCGGATGTTCTGCGGGGCCGGTGCCTCTCCGGATTATCGCAAGAAGCGGATTCAGCCCCGAAGGCCGTGTATTCATGCGGCGCAGATCCTTCACTGGAAACAGGACGATTCTAGTTTGATGCCCGGCCTGCGTCAAGGCAGCCGGCGCCTGTTTGCAGCGGGCGCGGGCAAGTGCCGGCATGGGACGGCATGCATGTTGCCAACCGCTCCGAAGTGTGCTAATTAAGCGATGCCGGTTTAGAGAGTCTCATCGGTTTGTATTCGAAGGGAGGGGGCGATGGGCAATGCCGCCGAAAAGCTGGGCCTTTCGGGCAAGGCCTATATGATTTTGAGAAACAGGATTCTCCGCGGCCAGCTGCCTCTGGGAGCCACCATTTCCCGGAGGAAGACGGCGGCCGAACTCGGCATGAGCCTGCTGCCCGTCATGGAGGCGCTGGAACGTCTCGAATACGAAGGACTGGTGGAAAGCCGGCCGCGCGCCGGAACGAGGGTGAGAATCCCGTCGCGCGAAGACGTGATGGGGCATTTCATAGTCCGCGAGGCGCTTGAATGCCAGGCGGCCAAGCTCTTTTCCGAGAAGGCGACACTGAAGGAGCGTGAGGCTTTATTGCGGCTCGGTATGCGTGTGGACTCGGCCTGGGAGGAAGACAAGGTTCGATTTGCCGTTCTTCACGAGAGGTTTCATCGGCAGGTGGCGCGATCTTCCCACTGCCCGGCGCTGGAGCGGGCCATCGAGGTCACGCAGGCCCTTTCTTTCACCTGGCTGACTACGGTCGTGCCGCGCATGCCGATTCACTCCCTGGGCTTCCGGGACCATCAGAAGCTCGCCCAGACCTTCATCGATCGCCCGCCCGAAGAGTGCGTCGAGAAGATGCGGGAACACGTCATGCTGGGGTTGCGCCAGGTGATGGACGGCCTGCAACCGTACTTCAAGCTGCACCGCCACGCGAGGGAGAAGTACCGGCGCAGCGGCAGGGAAGAGACGATTCCGCTTCAGCCCGCGAGCCCGGCCGTGTGAGCACCAGCCCTGTGCCTTCCCGGAGAGCCGCCGCCGGGCGGCCGCTCGAGTCGCCCCGGACGAGCCGGAACCGAAGCGGATCCGCCTCCTTCCGATGGTATTAACCCGGTGCGTTCGTGCCGTCAGCCGTCGGCCATCAACTCTCAGCCGTCAGCTTTCAGCTGACAAATGAGAGCTGATGGCCGCAGCGGCGAGGATCATCCTCGATCGTTGTCGACTTCCCGCCCGAGAATGCGTTGATCTCCGAGCGCCGACCGGCTATGCCAGCCACGGGCGGGTTCTGGCGAGCTTGTCCTTTTCCAGGAAAAGCTGCTTGACGATGTTGACGTCGTCGGCGACCTGGAAGTCGTACATCCCCACCGCGATGAAATCGCATCCGGCTTCGAACGCATTCCGGAATGCGGTGCGCGGCGGCAGGGCCCCGGCGGCCAACACCTTGAATCCGATCCACGGTATCTTGACTTTGGCCATGAAAGCCGCGGTTTGTTTCGGGGTCGTATCCCAGATATTGTTGCGCACCCCCCATGCTCCCAGCTCGGCCTGAGCCAGCTCGGTCTCGCTGGGTTTCCAATTCGGATCCGGTTCCTTGGGCGGCCCGGCGCTCCAGTAGTCCCCGGTATGGTACGTCTTGACATAGAAATCCGGCCGGATGCCCGCCTTTTCCAGCGCCATGGGGACGTCGATCAGATGGCAGCAGACGCCCGCAACCAGGTTGGCTTTCCTTATCGCCTCGAGGGCCTTGCCGATGGCGTCGACGTTCTTCGCCTTGAACAGCGCATCGGATGTGTTTCCGTGAACGTACCCGGCCTTGGCACCCATATCGACGGCCATGGCGAGATCGCGCGACACGTCGCCGTTCTGATCCGCACTGATGCCGGCGAACCACTGTATCTTTCCCCCGCGCTCCTTCATGTATTTCTTGACGGGATCGACCATCTGGGGAGACATGCGGGCGAACGAGGCGTTGATGCCCCTCTTTTCGTATATAGCGAATGTCTCGAGGATCTTCTCCTCGGTGAAATACGCCCTGAGAAGCTGGGAAGTCCACAGCAGGTCGCGCGAATGGGCCTGGCCGACCACCAGATTGTGTCCGGCGATCAGGCGGCTCACCTCCAGATTCCCGATCTTGCCCATCGGCATCGGGCCGGGTACTTCAGGAACCGGCGCACCTCCTCCGCGCCCCTGTCCCTCTCCCGGGGGGAAACCTTGGCCCCGCTGGTATGCCAGCAGGTAGTGTTCTTCCCAACTATAGACCGCAGCGGTCGATGCGGTCAGCGTGGCTGCCTTCTTGAAAAAACCGCGGCGACTGACTTTGCGCGCGCTCATCGAGTCCTCCTTGTCGAATGCTGGTTATGGAAATCTCGCTCCACCCAGTGGTGCCAGCGCGGAGCCGAAAAAGCTCGTGTTCCCGCCGGCTGTCGCCACTTGCTTCCGAGCTTCCTCCGGATGGTCGGGTATTCATGATTGATAGTCCGGGCTCTCGGCCCGGGACTTCAGTTGCCGCCGGCGGGAATATAGTGCACCTGGACATCGCGCACTATATCCTCGGCTCCCGGCGGCTTGCCGGGGCTGTATAGAACGTCGATCTTGACCTCCTGGGCCTTCTGCCCGACGTCCACCGTGCCGCGAAACAATATGTTGTATTTGTCGACGATGTGCACCTGGAAGCAGAAACGGTAGGTGCCCGGAGCGACCCCCAGTTCATCCAGGTTGAAACTCAGGGTGCCGCCGCCCACGTTGGGGGTGGGCCCGGTGACCGCATCGACCAGAGACGGATCGGCCTGCGCCCACGAAGCCTGCTTGACCCAGTCGGGGCAGGCATCGCCCTGCCGGAATTCGTTGCGGGAAAGCTCCTGGCTGACAAACAGCGTCTTGACGAGCTTTCCTTCCTTGTCCTCGAGCCACATGGCCGTATGGTAGGTGGGCTCGATTTCCGTCGGCGGCATATAGAGAAAATTGACGACCAGATGTCCCGCCCCTCCGGGCGCCGATGCCGGAGCCATGGCGGCGGCGATACCGAAGGCCGCAGCGAAAACGAGCACCGTAGTCGCATAAAAGGACGTCGAACCGTGACGTCCGGATATCGGGGCATTGCCTGCTGATTTCATCTGATATCTCAAAAGAATCGTTACAAGGAAAAGGTACCATTCCCGGCAGGGCGGTTCAACGACGCCCGTCCGTTTTGCCCGCCTGCGGTCCCGGATGCGGGCAGGCGGCAGGCTCGGCGGACTCGGTTGCCCGAATCCGATGGGTACGTGAACGGTCGTTTACTTGACATCGGTTGGCAGCGGCCGCGGGGTGACGTCGGCATCCGTCAGCCGCAACGACCATTTGATGGCCTCGTAATACATGCGATAGACATCCGGATCATCCCAGGTTTTGGCATCGTGGCCGAACGATGAATAGAAGACCCGGCCTTTGCCGTACGTCGTGGCCCAGGCGATCGGAAAATCGCCGTCCGTGCGGGTATAGTTGGCATTGGCCGGGAGTTTGCTCACGTCCAGGCGCAAAAGGACGCGGATATTGTCGCGCGAGTAGTCCTTCGGAAGATAGAACTCGTCGGTATAGGTGAAGGTGGCCGGAAAGTGCCTGGTCGCAGGAAAGGCGGGATCCTCATTGATGACCGGTGCTGTGACGTTGCCCCATGGGTGACCCCCGTAGCGGGCGCCGAGGATGTTGCCGAACTCCGGCCAGGTTTCGAACGAGGTGAGGGCGACGTGGGCGGCGACGAATCCCTTGCCGTCGTCCTTGATGAATTTCACCAGCTCGTCTTTCTGCTCGTCCGGCAGGGGAACGTCGCGATGGCCCATATAGAAGATCGCATCGGCCATGGCCAGGCTCGGGCCGCCGCTGGCGGGCTTGCCCGTCGTCATGAGCGGCTTGTACGAGATGATGTTGGAATCGGTGCGGATGAACGTGTCGTAAAGGCCGGATTCGTAACCGAGACGTTCGATGACCGCCAGGGCATGCGAGGTCGAATCGTGCTGAGCGATGCCGTTGCGCGTGTCCGCCCAGGCGATCACGACCTTCTTCGTGCGGGGGCGCCCCGGCCCTCGGGCGCCCGGAGGCTTCTGGCCCTGGCCGGGCGTCTGGGCGGCGATTCCGGGGGCGCCGGGTGCCTGGGAATCGCTGCCCGCGAGCTGAGCACCCTGCAATCCGAAAGTCAAGAGCGCACACAGAACTGCGGCCGCCGCAATCGAACCTACAGAAGTGGCTTGTCTCATCTGGATTCTTTCTCCCGTGGAGCGGTGATCGGTGCCGGGTCCCCGTGTCGGTCCGCCCTCGGAGCCGCCCGCCGCGCGGGCGGCTCCGAGAGGATGCGGAACCGTCTTAGAAGTTGACGCGAATGTTGATGACCAGCACGCGGTTGCCCTCGAAGGGCGCGGGCATGGTGAACTGGTTCGAGCCGGCCGAAGCAGGACGGTCGATGCGCCCGAAGTTGACCGAATTGATATCCGTGGTCGGATTCTGGAAATGAGGCGTGTTCGTGACACTGATGGCATCCAGGCGGAGTTCCACGGAATAGCGTTCCTTGAATGCTATCCGCCTCCCTATGTTCATGTCGAGATTGAACATGCTCGGCCCGGTCCAGGTTGTGCGCAGGGACAGGTTCCCCACGGTCCCCGGGGTCGCGTTCATGAAGAGCACCTGCCCGTTGTAGGCAAGCGCCTTCATCGTGCTGAAGCTGCGGAGATTCTGGGAAGTCGTGAGGTTCTCCACTTTGGGGTCGTTGACCTGCGTCAAGTCGGGGTAGTATATGACGCCGTTGGCGACCCTGGTTAGCTTGCCCAGATTCTTGGGAAGATCTCCGTTTACGGAGGCCGTCAGCGTGCCGCCGTTGGTGAAGGTCTGGCCGCCGGAGGCCGTGATCGCGAGCGGCTGCCCGGAGCTGAGCGTCAGGATGCCGCCCAGCTGCCAGCCGCCCAGGACCTTCCCCAGGAAGCTGGACAGCGCCGTGTCCTTGCTGTTCAGGAAAGCCCTGCCCGGGCCGAAAGGAAGCTGGTAGGTGCCGTTCGCTTTCCAGGAAAACTTGCGGTCGTAGGAAGCCTGCGCCCGGTCCATCTTCCAGTTGCGCGGATTGCGATAGGTGTTGGAGCCGTCGCCACCGCCCCCCTGAAGCAGGGTCTTGGCCCAGGTGAAGCTCGACTGGAACGTCCAGCCTCCCGAAAAGCGCTTCTGGAACTCGATCACGCCTGAGTTGTAAGTGGACCGCGCGAAGGAGGCCACCATCGAAACGTTGTTGTATTGTGGATTGACGACGATGAAGTTCTCCGGAAGGCCTGCGCGCCGCAGCAGCCCTCCTCTCACTCCGGTCAGCGCGTTGGTGGTGTTCAGCCAGGCCGCAAGGCCGGCCGGGGAATTGTTGGCGAAGTAGCTCCTCGTGGTGGAATAGTTCCGCAGCGCGGCCGAGCCCGTCCAGGTCGTCCCGTCGACAACCTTGCCGCCCACGTTCAACCCCATGAAGATCTGATCGAACAGGGGCGCGTTGCCCCCGGCGATCGTGGTTCTGAAGGCATCCAGGATGCCGTTCTCGAAGATGTTGGCCGCGTTGATCGCGGTTCCGCTCACCAGGTGGGTGGCAGTGTTGCCCACGTAGCGGAAGGAGATCGTCATCGTCCTGCTGAGCTCGCGCTCCAGGGAGACGTTGTAATTCTGCACGATCGGCGGCATGAAGTTGGGTTCGTAGTTCGAGAAGTTCTGGTTGCGGTCCGTCAAGGGAACCAGGTCCAGCGGCTTCCTGTCGGGCACCAGCGGCAGGCTGACACTGTCCACGAAAGTGATCGTGGTCGGAATCTGGGTGACCGTTATGCCGAACGTCGAAACGCTGCCGTCGATGCCGAGGAAGCTCTGGGCCCTGGGTCGGGTGATGCCGTAGCCCATGCGGAATACGGTCTTGTCCTTGCCGAAATATGGAATGGACCAGCTGAATCCGAGGGCGGGGGCGAAGCCTTTATAGTAGTCGTTGTATATGACCTTGTCGGGGTTGGCCGAGTTGGGTCCCACCGTCTGGATCTGCATCAGGGATCCCTTGGCCAGTCCCGGCTGCCACAGAGCGTCGAAGCCCGTGCCCGAAATCCCGAACATGCCGCCGAAGCCGCCTACCGGCGCCGGGGTGCGGCCCCAGTGCTCCCAGGGCACCCCCACCCAGTCCCAGCGGATTCCATAGTTTACCGTAAGGCTGGGCGAGACCTTGAAGTCGTCTTTGAAGAAGAAGCTCAGGTCGCGCTGGTGCCACGTCCGGCGCCCCGGGTACACGATGAACTTGGGATCCTTGCCGTTGGCGACGCCGAACCCTTCGCTTACCTGCGAGACGGAGCCCGACAGGTCGGTCAGCAGGTTCTGCGCCAGAGACAGGTTCTGGCCGATTCCCGGGATCGTACTGATGTTGGTGACCGCCACGTTGCCCGCGCCGAACGTGACGGTCGGCACCACGCCGTTATTGATGTTGAACGAGTTGCTCACCATCGCGTTGTACTGGAATCCCCACTTGAAGGAATGCCGTCCGCGGATCCAGCTCAGGCTGTCGGCGACGGTATAGACGGGGTTGACCAGTCGGGCGTCGATGTTGCCGGGTATCGGGGAAGTGAAAGTCGAAAACGAAGGCGTGTAAAGCATCCCATTGATCGAGGGATACGCCCACGGGTAGGCGCGCGTGCCGCCCACCTGGTTGAGGTCCGGATGCTGCCCGCCGAGGCGCAGCTCGTTGAGCACCGTCGGCCTGAGCGTCGAGGTGACGCCGATCGAGGCGAACCAGGTCCGGACATTGGTGATACCCTCCGCCTTGAAGTTGGGGTAACGGGGGGCCGTGCTCGTGTAATCGTTGCTTTCATGGGTGAACACCACGTTCATGTGATGGTTTTCGCTGAAATAGTGGTCCACCTTGAACGTGAATTGGTCCTTGTCGGAAAAGGAAGGTATCATCCACATATAGCCGGCGGTGTTCAGGCCGTCGCCGGTCATGTAATTGTTCGGCAGCGGGACCTGATCCAGGTATTTCTTGACGATGCCGGTGCGGTCGGGAGTCATGCGGTTGGGATCCCGGCCGAAGATGCTGACGGTCTGCAAGTCACCGGTTGCCGTCGGCGGCTTCACGGGATTGCCCTGCGCGTCGACCGTGGGCACGGCCGCATTCACGTTTGCGTTCTGCACTCCCGGGAAGAACCGGAAGATGCCGTCGCGCGCCGGGGCGGTCAGCACGGTCATGTTTTCCGTCGATGACCGGCGCTGGCGGTTGCCGTCGTAGAGGAAGAAGAAGAAGGTCTTGTTGCGGCGGATGGGGCCGCCGATGCGGGCCGCATACTGGTGGCGCTTGAGGTCCAGCCGCGGCAGGCCGTCCTTGTTGTTGAAAAAGGTGTTGGCGTTGAACGCGGTATTGCGTATGCCGTCGACCAGACTTCCGTGGAACTCGTTGGTGCCGGAACGGACGATCATCTGCACCTGGCCTATGGCGCGCCCCAGCTCGACATCGGCCGGACTGGTCACAACCTTGACCTCTTCGACCAGATCGACGGACTGGCTGAACTGGAAGGATTCCAGGCCGCCGGCCCGGTTGATTCTGGTGTTGGAAACGTTGATGCCGTTGAGCGTGGTCACGAGAGCCTGCGTCGAACCGCCGGCCACATTGACGCCCTCCCCCAGGCCGCCCACGATGCCGGCCTGGGTGATGGCCAGGTTGGTGGCGCTGCGGTCGAGGAGCGGCAGGTCCAGGATCTGCTGCCCGCGCACGACGCTGCCGACGACGGAGCTTGCGATGTTCAGCGGCGACTCCGCCGAGGCGCTCACCTCGAGCGTCGTACTGGTCCCGGCCACGGAAAGCTTGAAATTGAGTCTCACGTTGGCGGAGACGTTCAGCTCGACCGGTTCATAGGTGTATTTCTCGAATCCGGCCGCTTCCGCCGTGACCCGGTACTTGCCGGGCTGCAGGCTGACGAACTGGTATGCACCGGCGTCGTTGGTGACCGTCCTGGTCACGACGCCGGTATCGATTCCCGTTACCGTTACGGTCGCTCCGGGGATGACTGCGCCCGTGGGGTCATTGACCGTCCCGCCGAGGCTGGCGTTCGAGGTCTGGGAGCTCAGCGGGGGGCAAAGCAGCAGTGCCCAAAGCGCAATGCCGATGAGATTTCTCATTTCGAGGTTACCTCCTGCTGCAGGAAAGGGAAGAGTTTTCGGGTTTCGTTCTTGATCGAGCTGCAGGGTAGAACCGTTCGGCTGGGCCGCCGGTGCGCAGTTCCGGGGCACGGGGCCGGATGCTCGATGCCGGCGTATCTCGACGAAATCCTGTCGTCCTGGAACGGCATGCGCGACAAAGTACTGAAATATCGGTGCGATAGGGAAGCAGCCACCCGTACCGTAAGCCGCTCACTAATCATAATTTGCGACCAGCAAGGCCAGCTCTGCGAGCTCGTACCGCCAGCTCTGATATGACAGACTAATCACCCGAGCGGTCCCTTGTCAACCGAAAAATTCGCCCGCAGCCCGCAGCTCTTGTGTCGGTGGCGGTCACAAAATGGTCACCCGTGGCTGCCGGCTCGACGGTCGAGGGCGCCTCGTGCCGCATCACCTCGAGCCCCTCCGCTTTGTCGCCTTCGGGCGGTTGCACGATCCGCCGTGCCGCCGCCGGGCACAGCAGGCCGACGCACAGCTCGTCCCCGACCTGCGGCCCCAAGCGCTCGATCACGGCTTCCTCTGCTTGTGGGCAACGGCAAACCAATCGAGAAGGCGCACCGGGCATCCCCTTCCGCGACAGAGCCCATATAGATGTAGATCCCTTAGCTGTCAGCTGTCAGCTTTCAGCAATCTGCTCTGATGGAGGGGATAGTGCAGCCTTTAAGCTGACTGCTGAGAGCTGACGGATGAGAGCTAATGGCTGAAAGCCGATGGCTGACGGCACGCACGCATCCGGTCACCAGATCGAGGCGGATCCGCTCTGGTTCCTCCTTGCCCGGGTTGGACCGAAGGCATTGTTCCTTCGGGGACCGGAGGCTGTATCACTTTGCCTGACGCGGCAGGTTGCACGTTGCCGGAGCCGGGGGCCATAAACATAAACAAGGCTGTGATTGCCGGACCGAGACCCGTTGTTCGCGCTGATTTCATCGGGAAGCCTCCCTGTGTCTTCGATTGGAAAGTGCCTGCCGTGAAACTGCCGCCCTGGCGGGATTGGAACAATGCCCGCCGAGAACCGTTTGGAGATCAGATCGGAGCCGTTCCGTTCGATCAGAAGGTATACTTCAAAGCAAACTGCATGATTCTCGGGTCGCGTGCCGATTGGATCTGGCCGAAGACCCCGCTTGTGAATGTAGTGACCGGGTTTCCGAAACGCGTATGGTTGAAGACATTGAAAATCTCCGCCCGGAAGTCGATCTTTTGGGATTCCGTGATGGGAAAAGCGCGGGTCAGAGCCAGATCGAGGTTCCAGGCCCCCGGTCCGGCGATGATGCCGCGGCCTGCGTTGCCGAAGGATCCGGTTGCGGGCCTGCTGAATACGGACGTGTCGAACCATTTCAGATAGGTCGGCTTGTCCAGTTTCGGATTGCCGGAAAGGTTGGGACGGTCCGCCCCTCCGGTCAGGGAGTTGTCCACACCCAGCGGGACGGTCAGGAAGCTGCCGGTCATTGCCGTGAAGATGGTGGAAGCCTGCCAGTTTCCGAGGGCACGCTGCGTCCATTTCCCGGAGAACTTCGGCACTCTCAGCACCGACGTGAGGTTGAACGTGTGGCGCCGGCCGGCAAGACAGTTGCCGTATTCGGCATGACGGTTGTTGGGGTCCTGCGAAGCCCCGGACCCGTTGAGTCCGACCTCGCTTTCGGTCAGGCAATGCGACCAGGTGTGGTTCGCCAGAAGCGAGAAATTCCTGGCGAAACGATGTTCGGCCGACAGCAGCAGGCCGTTGTAGTTGGCGTTGCCTCCGTCGCCGAAGTTGCTGAAACCACCGTAGTACTTTCCCTCTGACGGATTGAGGAGATAGAGCCTGCGCCGGTAGTTCAGGTTGCCGGTGGTGGAGCATGGTCCGGGCGCCGTCAAGCCGTACTGGCCGGCCACGCAGTTTCCGGGTATGTATGTCGCAGGATTGTTCGGCTCATTGAAGGTCAAATGCACGGTCCTGTTGCCGATATAGGTCGCCGATACCATCCAGTCCCCGGGGAGCTGCTTTTGCACGGCGATGTTCCACTGCTGCATGTAGGTCGGCTTGATGCGGGCCTTGAAAGAGCCCATCCCTAGTGTCGAGAAGAGCGGGAAGGTGACATTCTGCGGGGGAGGATCCGGCCAGGGAAACGGGCTGCTCCCATAGGCCGAGCCCGCGTAGGGGTCGGAAAAGCCTCCCGCAGGGGACGGGATTGACAGCCGCAACGTGTATGGTGCATGCAGCCCCAGCTGCAGGAAGAGCGGTATCGTCGCGTAGAACATGCCGTATCCGATCCGGATGGTTTCCTCTCCCTTGCCTCTCGGGTCATAAACGAGCCCCACGCGAGGCGCGAACTCGGCGAGCCTGTTGAACGCGTAAGAGGCGCCGGGCATCCCGTCGTCGCCGTAAAAGAGGGTTCCCGCCGGCGCATTGGGCCATACCTTGCTCTTCACCCCCGACTTGAACCAGTCGAGGTCGAAGATGCTGGCTTTGCGCTGGGAGTGGTAGGGCGGAAGGAACGGGTCCCAGCGGAGGCCGAGATTCGCGGTCAATCGTGAGCTGAGCCGGAAATTGTCGTGTACGTAAAGCGATGGGACCCACATGCGCTCGTGTCCCACCTGGCCGTTGTCCTGGCCGAACGACGAGGGCCGGCCGATGAGGAGATCTGCGAGGGCGTTTCCGGTGGTCTGCCCGTTGAAGGTAAAGTTGCCGTTCATCATGAAACTGCCGAGCGAATCGAGGCGCGAATAGGCGAGGTTCATCCCCACCGATATCTGGTGCGCTCCGCGTATCATGCTGATGTCCTCGGAGACGTGATAGTTATTCGAAACCCACGGCCCCGGATTGCAGTTGTTGCAGGCAACGGTGAAATAGTTGGTGACGGATATATTCAAGTAATTGGGGACCTGCTCGACAACATTCGCCCCCAGCTTGGCGGGCGAGGGGAGATTCTTGGGCGTGTAACGGATGACGCTCGAGCGGGTGTAGCCGGCGCGGAACACGCTGACCGTGTTCGAGGAAAGGGTGAAGGTGTGCCCGATGACCGCCGTCTGGGCGCGCGCCTTGAGACCGGCGCTGGCATCCGTCGAAACCGTCAGCAGATTGTCTTTGAGATAGGGCGGCTTCTGGTAGTCGGTGAAGAAGTACCGCGCGAACATCGACTGGCTGCCCGTGAGCTGCCAGTCGACCCTGGAAACGAACTGATTCTCATGGTTCTTGTTGGGAATACCGTAAACCAGCTTGCCGCAAGGATCGTTCGAAGTCGGGATGAGCTTCAGCAGATTCAAGGCGACCGGATTCAGCAGCGAAGGGCTCACCTTGTTGCCCACGAACGGCGCCCTCAGCGTGATCTCCCTGCCGTTGTTGCAGGCCGCCGATGCGATGGCGGTAAAGTCGCCCTGCAGGACGGCGGGCGTCGCGACATAGTTGATATTGGCGGCAGGCGCCACGCTTTCATAGCTGCCCTGGTAGCCGCCGAAGAAAAACAATCGGTTCCTGACGGCGGGACCGCCGAACGTTCCCCCGAACTGCTTGCGTTTCAGTGAATCGCGGACGGGCGCAAAGAAATTGCGCGCGTTGAAGTGGTAATCGCGGACGAAGACGAACGCGCCGCCGTGGATTTCATTCGTTCCTGCCTTGGTGATCACATTGACGACGCCGCCGGGGGCCATCCCGTAGTTTGCCGGAAGCGAGCTGGTTTCGAGTTTGAATTCCTGCAGCGCATCGGGGAAAGGGAGCGGGAGGCCCACGTTCGACATCGGGTCCATGTTGATCGTGCCGTCGAGCAGAAACAGTGTCTGGCCCCCCTGGCCTCCCGCCACGGAGAAAGCCGCCGCGGTCGGGTAGTTCTTGTTGGATACCAGCGACTGGCCGGCGCTGGGCGGAACGTATTCCTGAGCTCCGCCGGACAGCGTTACGAGCTGCGAAACCTGGCGGCCGTTCAGCGGAAGTTCCTCCACGAGCTTCTGGCCGATGACCTGGCCGACTCCGGTGATGCGGGTTTCCACCATCGAAGCGTTGGCCTCCACCAGGACCTGGTCGGCGATGGAGCCGATTTGAAGAACGACGTTGATGGTCGGATTAGTGTTGACCTGCAGTACGATCCCTTCCTGCACATAGGTGGAAAAACCCTGCATCTTGACCTCGAGCCGGTAGGGACCTACGGGCAGGTTGGGTATCAAGTAGGTTCCGTCATCGCCCGTGATGACGGTCCTGGCGATTCCCGTGCCGGTATGGGTCGCCGTGACCTGAGCTCCGGGCACGGTAGCGTTGCTGGAGTCCTTGACGGTTCCCGAAATCTGCGCAACCTGCGATCCCTGCCCCTGCGCCCAGGACATTCCCAGCAGCAGCATGGCGGCCAACAATGCTATGCGCTTCATACGTACCCCCGTAGTTTTTGCAATGGGCCTTCAGGCGTGCTCGCGACCGACATGCGCCACGTGCCCATTCGACCTGCAAGGCGAGTGCCCCGGTGGTCGGTAAAGATCCAAGCATCGAAACCTGCTTCGCCTCTTTCGGATGTTCGTCAAGCTGCGGTCTGTGCGGCTGCGCTTTAGCTGCAGCGTCATGGAAAAGCCCTGCTCGATTTCCTCGCCGTTACGGCCCACGAGTACCCGCGCTTCCTCGTCGAGCTGCCGTGCGCCGAAGAGGGTGCAGTCGGTGAATCGAGGGGGAAATGCATGGAGAATCCATCCGGTCGGAATGCGGCCGCCAATCGAGCAAACTCTTGATTGGACGTCGTTTACGATCCGCATGGACGGCCTTTCGGTGCCGCACCGCCGATTCTGATATGACAGACTAATCACGCGCGAAGTCTCTTGTCAACCGAAAAATTCCCGGCGATATCGCTTTGCGATCGGCCGCGCCGTACGTCCCGACATCGCGTCGCGGGCGTCGTTCGGGAAATCGCGGGTGACGGCGGCCGGCGAGCCAGCAGGACCGGCCTGGTCGCGTCCGATCGGCGCCGCCGCTGCAGCTCATGCGGGCGAGCGCTGCGCGCGAGGCCGGGGGTGCCCTCCTTACATAGAACAAAACGCCAAGTCGGCCGGCGCGGCCGGTGTGCATCGTGTCCATGGACGGTTGCGGAATTCTCTTGACATCGCCGATAGCGCTCCTTAGTCTAGCATATCAGAATTGATCTGGCTGACGACCTGCAACTTACCGTGAGGGACCCGGATCGATGGCCGGACCGGCTGGTCGGGACATGATGGCTGCGCGCCGATCACCCAATTCCTGGCCATTCCTTTCTTGCGGTGCCGCCGTCGGCAGCAAAAGAGATAGTCCGGTGGGCGGCACAATGCCCCAGCCTTGCGGCCTGTGCCGCAGGGCTCGGCGCCGGCGATCGGGCGGCGCACAATTCGACGGACGGCTCGGGAAATTCGGGAGGATTTTTCAATGAAAAGAATTCTGGTTGCATCCGCGCTTCTTCTGGTGCCGGCGCTGCGCCTGCATGGCCAGGCGGCGCCCGTGGCACAGCTTTCCGGCGTGATCGTGGACGCCAGCGGCCTGCCGGTTCCGGATGCCGAGGTCACGATCACCAATACGGACACTTCGCTCACCCGCACCGTGCTGAGCGGACCCGACGGCTCGTACACATTCACCAATCTGCCGCCCGGTCCCTACCGGCTCCAGGTTGCGAAGCCCGGATTTGCCTCGTACAGCCAGTCCGGCATCATCCTCCAGGTGAGCACCAATCCCAGGCAGAACGTCACGTTGAAGGTCGGCTCCATCACGGAGACGATCGAGGTACTCGGGGATGCAGCCATGGTCGAGTCGCGCAGCACGGGCATCGGGCAGGTCATCGATGAGCGGCGCGTCATCGATCTGCCGTTGAACGGGCGCGACGTATCGCAGCTGATCGCTCTGTCGGGAGCCGCCGTGGCGTACACGGGCACCACCATGAAGAGCAACCTGAATCACGCCGAGGCTTCCGCCTACTCGATCGCCGGCGGCCAGGCCAATGCCACCAACTACATTCTCGACGGCGGCGCCCATGTGGATCCGCGCACCAACATCGGCATGCCCCTGCCCTTTCCAGACGCCATGCAGGAGTTCAAAGTGGAGACCAGCTCCCTGCCCGCCAGTTACGGCAGCCAGCCCGGCGGCGCGGTCAATGTTATAACGAAATCGGGCACGAACGATTTTCACGGCAACGCCTTCTGGTTCGTGCGCAACGGCGCTCTGAACGCCCGCAATTTCTTCGCGCCCCGGCGCGATTCGCTCAAGCGCAACCAGTTCGGCGGCACCCTGGGTGGCCCCGTCATGCGCAACAAGCTGTTTTTCTTCGGGGGCTTTCAGGGAACCACGATCCGTACCGCCCCCATCACGACCATCTCCTACGTCCCGACGGCGGCCGTCCTGCAGGGCGACTTCCGCCAGATGCTGGCTCCGCCCTGCCAGCCCGTGCAGCGAACGCTTTCATCCAAGGTCGCCGCGGGCAACGTCCTTCTTCCGGGAGTCATAGATCCGGTGGCGCTGAACTTTTTCAAGCAGATTCCGGTGGCCACCGACCCGTGCGGCAAGATCCAGTATGCGGTCGTGGAGAAGTCCAACGCCTACCAGGGGGTGGGGAAACTGGACTGGCAGCGCACGGCCAACGACTCGATCTTCGGCAGGTATTACATCAACGATTTCATCCAGGAGCCCTACCGGGATCCGGCGAATCTGCTGACGGTCCGCAACGGATTGCCCAATCGGGTCCAATCCATCACGCTCGGGGATACCTACGTCATCAGCACCAAGATCGTCAGCTCGTTTCGCCTCACCTACTCCCGCTCGGCCGTGCAGCGGCTCCCGCCGGAGGGCACCCCCACGATGCAGGATCTCGGCGCCAGGATAACGGCGATGTTCCCCAACTACATCGGGCAGGTGTCGGCCACCGGTTACTTCTCCTTCCCGCTCGGAATCATTCCCGGTTACGTCTACACAAACGTCTACGGGATTTCCGAGGATATCGAATGGGCGCTGCCGAAGCATCAGCTTTCCTTCGGCATGACCTGGAACCAGACGCGGATGAATTCCCTCGGGCCGTTCCAGATGAATCCGCGCATGACCTTTACCGGCCAGATCACCGGCGATGCCCTGGCGGATTTCATGACCGGGAACATGGCCACCTTCCTTCAGGGCGGCGGGCAGGTGGGGCGCGAGGTGCAGAACGCCCCGGCGCTCTATTTCCAGGACAACTGGAAGATCTCGCAAAAGTTTTCGTTGAACCTCGGACTGCGCTGGGACCCGTTTCTCCCGCAGGTCAGCAAGTACGGCTACGCCATGCGCTGGGACCGGGCCGGGTTCGACGCGGGAACCAGAAGCCGGGTTTTCGTCAATGCGCCGCCGGGTATCACCTTCCCGGGCGACCCCGATTTCAAGGGAAGAATCACGGCGCTGAATCCCAAATACAGGATGTTCGCCCCGCGATTCGGGCTGGCGTACGATCCGCGAGGTCAGGGGAAGGAAACGATCCGGGCCGGATACGGCATCTTCTACGGCGGGCAGAACTACCTGTGGCACACGATGCACGTTCCTTTGAACCCGCCGTGGGGATACACGATCTCGCTTTCGGGGGTGAAGCTTTCCGATCCCTGGGCGGATTATCCGGGCGGCAACCCGTTCCCGCCGCCGACGAAGTTTCCTTCCGATTTCAAGTTTCCCACCAACGCCAAGTACGTGTTCGAGGCCGACGAGGCGCGGCCGACCTACATGCAGCAATGGAACCTCTCGGCGCAGAAGCAGGTGGGTGCCGATTGGCTGCTCTCGGCGAGTTACATGGGCAACAAGACCACGCATCAATGGCTCGGCTTCGCCAAGAATCCGGCGGTTTACATTCCGGGCGGACCCTGTACGCTGGGCGGAGTGACGTACAACCCGTGCTCGACGACGGCTTCGACCGATGCCCGCAGGGTCCTGTCGCTCGCGGACCCGGTCAAGGGAAAGTACATCGGCAACCTTTACGTGACCGACGACGGGGCCAATGCCAGCTATAACGGCCTGATGCTGTCCCTGAATCGCCGTTTCAGCCGCAACTGGTCGGCGCTCGCCAACTATACCTGGTCCCATTGCCTGAACCACGGCGAGAAGGATCAGGACATCACCAACCAGTATCAGAATCCGGCGGATCGCGACGCGGAATGGGGGAACTGTTCTCTCGACCGGCGCCATCTTTTCAATCTCTCGATGGTGGCGCGCACGCCGCGCTTCGGGAGCAAGTGGCTGCGCGCCCTTGCCGGGAACTGGGGATTGTCGCAGATCTTCACCTACCGCAGCGGCAGCCCGTTGACCATCACGAGCGGCGCCGACAACTCGCTGACGGCGGCCGGAATGGATCGGCCCAACGTCATCGCGGATCCGCACGTGGACACCCCGACGATCAACCGCTGGTTCAACGTGGCCGCGTTCCAGGCCAATTCTGCGGGAACCTACGGTAATGCCGGCAGGGGGATTTTGTTCGGGCCTTCCGCGTGGAATTTCGATTTCGCCCTGTGGCGCATCGTTCCCATCCGCGAAGGCGTCAGCACGGACCTGCGCTTCGAGGCGTTCAACCTGTTCAATCATGCGCGCTTCGGCGATCCGGCCACGAACATAAGATCCGGAACATTCGGGCGGATCACTACGGCGGCCGATCCGCGCATTTTGCAGCTGGCCTTCAAGGTCACGTTCTAGAGCGGCACGTCCGCGACGCTGGCGGGACAAAGGGAGGAAGAAATATTCGCGCGCTCCGGACAAGGGCAGGGATGCGGCCATCGTCGCCTGCGGCAGCCTGAGGGGTGCGAGTCGCCCCTGCAGGGGCTGCCGGTGTCGGGATCGCGGAGAAATGTTCATCTATCTCAATATTATGGTGGCGTGGAGGAGGCATAGCATGGAACGTATGGGGGCCTTGGTTTCCGTATGGCTGGTCTGGATGACGCTTGCGCCGCCGGCAGCGGCGCAGACGGCTGAAGCCGAGGTCGCAGCGGCGCTGGCGAGCCTGGAGTACCGGCAGAACGTGCGCTCTGCGGCGCAGATCCTGCGGGTTCTGCAAAACAACCTGCCGGTTTCGGAAAGCGTGCGTGCGGAAGTCGGCCGGCTGGCCGCGGAAGCCAATGCGCTTCAAAACGCGGGCAAGTCGGGCGAAGCGCTGCGCCGCTTGCACCACGCCATCGCCCTCGAGCGCGGGCTTCCCTGGGACGAGCGGGCGGAGTTCGCCGCCTCCCTGGTTCTGCGTTCGAACACGGTAGTCGTCGATCCGGCGCGCGCGTGCCTGCTGCAACTGGGGCAAAGCTACCCCGCCGACGGAACGGCTGCGCGCGACCTGCGCCTGTCCGTGGCGCTCCGCGAGCGCGGGACAGGCGGCAAGGTGATCAGGGAGGCGGGTAACCACGAGATACTGTCCCGCGACCTGATCGAAGAGCCCTTCGCGTTCTCCGTGAGCCTCGAAGGCCTGCCCGACGGCGTCTACCGTGTCACCGCCGAACTGTCCGACGGGAGCCCCACGGTCCTGCGCCGCATGTCGACCAATGTCCAGGTGGTGCAGAGTATCGACGATAACATGGCGGCGGTGCGGAGGCGGCTCGCTTCCATTCAGGGCCATGAAAGCACCAAGGCCAGTATCATGTATCCCTTCGACTATGCCAGGGTGATCAACGAAGGCCGCCGGGAGCTGATCGCCGAGGCGACGGCCAACAACGACTACTACGATTTCCCGGCCGAAATCCGGAACTCGCTTTCGTTGCTCCGGGCATTGGAAAGCGGCAAGGATCCCCTGTTCCGGAGTGTGGGCGAGCACGCACGCCATTACTATTTTGCCGAAGCCGGCGAGATCATGCCGTATCGCGTCTACGTTCCTTCGAGGTACGACGGAAAGAGCAGGCTGCCCATGGTCGTCGTTCTGCACGGAGGAGGAGCGGACCAGGACACCTACTTCAAACGGCGGGGCGAGATCCTGGTCAAGGAAGCCGAAAAGCACGGGTTCATCGTGGTGACTCCGCTCGGCTTCCGGCCCACGGGCGGCTGGGGGCGCACCGCACCGCCTTCCGGCACGGGCGCACCGGTTGACAGGGGGCGACTGCGCACCGCGGAGCTCAGCGAGAAGGATGCGCTCAATGTGATCGAACTGGTGGCCTCGGAGTACGACGTGGATCGCACTCGCATGTACCTCATGGGCAATTCCATGGGCGGGGGCGGGACATGGCATCTGGGTGCCAAGTATGCGGAGCGATGGGCAGCGATCGCACCGGCCGCCTCGCCCTCGGTGGGCGAAGGTTTCCCCGTCGAGCGCCTCAAGGGAATGCCGATTCTTTACACCCACGGAGATCAGGATGCCACGGTGCCGGTCGAAGGCGCGCGCAAGATGATGCAGTGGCTGAAGCAGCAAGGCTTCGACATCCCTTATGCCGAAATCAAGGGCGGGACGCACGACTGGGCCGTGTGGCAGAACCTGCCCCGGATTTTCGATTTCTTCGAAAAACACAGGCGTAGATGACCGGACGGCCGCGGCCGCTGCCGTCCGCGAGAGACCCGCGATCGACGGCGCCCGGGGCGCCTGTCTGCGCCGTCGAGATCCGGCCTGCCCTCCAGGCAGGCCTGCCGCCGAAATCTTCCGTCAGAGGCGGGAACTTCTGATATTATGTTGAATATGGTTCGAAAAGATCATCCAGGAAGCGGCAGGCAGACCGTGAAAGCGCTGGCGTACCCGATGTTTCTCTCGCTCGTCCTCTGGCCCGCAGGCGTCCGGGCCGCCTTCGCCCAGGAAAAGCCTCCCGTGCAGGAGGCGAAAAAGCCTGCGGCGCAAGTTCCCAAGCCCGCTCCCAAAGAGGCGGTCGAAGAAAAGATTCCCGAGCCCGGCCCCGACGCCCTGTTTCCCGCGGTGGTCGCGCGTGTCAACGGCAAGCCCTTGCTCGGCCGCGACCTCGAGCAGCGCATCCGCGAGGAATTGCTGGGAATCGGCAGCCCGTCATGGAAGAACCTGCGCGAGGACTATCGCAAGGAGCTCATCGACCGGCACATGACCTCGATGATCGGCTCGGAACTCCTCTACCAGAACGCCGCCGCCATGGGCATCCAGGCAGCGGAGGCGGAAATCCAGGCGGAGTTCGAAAACGTGGCCAGGAACGCCGGCGGCGACGCGGCGCTGAACACCGAGCTCGCCGGCCGCGGCATGGACCGGGCGGATCTGCGCAAGGAGATCGAAAAGGCGCTGGTGGTCAACAAGTTCATCCGGGAGCACATCGACAAGAAGATCGCCGTCACGCCCGCCGAAGTGGCGGACTACTATGCCAAGCACCCGGACGAATTCAAGCACGGCGATATCATCCGCACGAGCCACATCCTGATCGCGGTCGCCCCGAACGCCACCGCCGAGCAGGAGGCCGCGGCCAGGAAGAGAGCCGAGGACCTGCTGCTGCGCGTGCGCAAGGGGGAGGATTTCGCCAAGCTGGCGCGCGAGAACTCGATGGACGATTCCGCCTCGGCGGGCGGCGACATCGGCTACACCGAGAAAGGGCAGCTCGATCCCGCTTACGAAAACGCGGCCTGGTCGCTGGCCGTGGGCCAGACCAGCGGGCTGATCCGTTCGAGCTTCGGCTACCACATCATCAAGGTCACCGACAAGAAGAAGGCCGGCCAGGCGACGCTCCAAGAGGTCCGCGCGCAGCTCACCGACTTTCTGAGAGAACAGAAGCGCACCGCCGAACTGGACAAGCTGATCAAGGACCTGCGCGACAAGGCCAAGATCACTATCACCCTTTCGGGGCCGAACGGTTCCGGCTCATGAGTGCGCGTGCGGCACCCTCGGACATGCCGCTTGCTCTGCGGATCGCCGTGACGGTTCCGCGTCTCGGAACATGAACGATCGCGCGAAATACCTTCCCACCTATCAGGGCTGCATCGTATGCGGGGATCCGGCGGCCAACCCCAATTCGCTCAACCTGCGCTTCCGCTCCGCCGGGGACGGGGTCGAGGTCGACTTCACTCCCGGGACCGTGCACGAGGGATACAAGGGAATCGTGCACGGCGGGGTGCTGTGCGCCGTGCTCGACGAGACGATCGGATGGGCCGCGACCGTGGCGCGCAGGAAGTATCTCATGACCGGCGAGCTGGCGGTCCGCTTCCTGCGTCCCCTGGCAACGGGCACGCCGGTGATCGTCCGCGGACGGGCCACCGGGCACGAGGCCCGCTATTCGCTGGCCGAGGGCGAGGTCGTCGACCGTCTCGGCAACGTCTATGCCCGGGCCGCCGGCAAGTTTTTCGTCATACCGGACGAAAAGGCCAGGGAAGTGCATGATTACTTGACTTTTCGCGAAGGTGACGTAGACTTTCTCGACGATTGAGATCGCAGCGCGAAGGCCGATGCGGCAGACAGTCCTGCATGAGATACCCTTCCCGAGACCTCGATCGGCTGGGGATGAACCAGCAAGGAACCCATTGAAAGAATCCGGCCCCGAAACAGAAATGCCGCCTTCCTGAGGTCCCTCGGGAAGAAGGGAGTTCGCACAATTGTCTGAAGCAAAAGCTACCAATGCAGCGCCGAGCTCCACGCGTTCGCTGCGCGTCGTCCTCATCCGCCCGTCGAAGTACGACGACGAAGGCTACGTGATCCGCCACTTCCGCGGCATTCTTCCCAGCAATACGCTCGCGTGCCTCTACAGCCTTTCCGTGGATGTGCGGGAGCGCGGTGCACTGGGCGCGGGCGTGACGCTCGAGACCGAACTGATCGACGATACCGTCGAAAAGATACCGTACCGCCGGATCATCCGCTCCCATCGGCCGCCCTACCGCCGGACGGTCGTGTGCCTGGCGGGAGTGCAGAGCAACCAATTTCCGCGCGCCGCCGATCTGGCGCGCCGCTTCCGCAGCGCCGGTCTGCCGGTCATGATCGGCGGGTTTCACGTCAGCGGGTCCATGGCCCTGTTTCCCGAGCCCGGCCCCGAGATCCGGGAATTGATGGATCTGGGGGTCACGGTGGTTCTCGGAGAGGTGGAGGAAAGCTGGGAGGGCCTGCTGCGGGACGCGCTCCACGGGCAGCTTCGACCCCTGTACAATTTCCTGGAGGCCAAGCCCGACCTTGCCTCCCAACCCGTGCCGCGCATCCAGCCGCGCTACCTGAAGCGCTTCATCTCGAGCAACTTCGGCACCATCGATTGCGGCCGCGGGTGCCCCTTCCGCTGCAGCTTCTGCTCGATCATCAACGTGCAGGGGCACAAGATGCGTTTCCGCTCCGTCGAGACCGTCATGAACGCCATCCGCGAGAACTACCGGCGCCACAGGATCCACTATTACCTGTTCACCGACGACAACTTCTCGCGCAACGGCAACTGGCGCCCGATCTTCGAGGAGCTCGCGCGCATGCGCGAACAAGAGGGCATTCCCTTCAGCTTCTGCATGCAGGTGGACACCCAGGCTTTCAGGATCCCGGATTTCGTGCGCCTGGCCGCCCGGGCCGGATGCTCGTCGGTCTTCATCGGCATGGAGAGCATCAACCCGCAGAACCTCAAAAGCGCGGGCAAGGCCCAGAACAAGGTGGAGGATTACCGTGCCATGATCGCCGCCTGGCGCGACGCCGGGATCGCCGCGCACGCGGCCTATATCATCGGCTTCCCCCACGACACGGAGCAGTCCGTCGCCGAGGACGTGGAGCGCTTGAAGAACGAGCTGCAGGTGGAGCAGGCCTCGTTCTTCATGCTGACGCCCATACCGGGCTCGCGCGATCACATACAGATGGTGCAGAGCGGAGCCTATATGGATCCCGACCTGAACAAGTACGATTCCTTCCACGAGACCGTGCGCCATCCCAATTTCGCGCCGGGACGCTGGCAGGCGGCCTACGAAAGGGCCTGGCGAAGCTTCTATTCCTTCGAAAACATGCGCGACGTGCTCATGCGCACGAGCCCCGAGAACTACTGGAACGTCTTCCGCAACTTCATCTGGTACAAGAACTCGGTCGTCGTCGAGAACGGCCACCCCATGATCCACGGCTTCTTCCGCCTCAAGGAGCGCACGGACCGGCGCTCGGGCTTCGCCGTCGAATCGCGCGCGCGGCACCTGGCGCGCCGCCTGCGCGACTGGCGCCGGCTGGCGCGCGCCTGGCTGCTGCTGTTCCTGGAAATGGAGGAACTGTGGCTGCAGACGCGCAAGCGCAGCGAGGCGGAGCTGCGCGTGCTCGCCGAATTGCGCAAGTACCGCGAGGCTGCGGGGCGGCGCCTGCGCACGGCCGAGTTGCAGATCGCGTACATGAAAGCCCGGGTTCAGTTTCCTGAACTCCGCGTGCCGTCGCGGCTGGCGCTGTCGCTGCGCGCGCTGAACCTCGGACTCACCCGGCGCATCACGGATTCCCGCACCGATCTGCGGCGCTTCTGGCATCGGACCGTACGGTGCTGGCGGCGGCGTCAGATTTTCCGCATACCGCCGCACAAACTGGCCCTGGCTACGTTCCGCGATCTGCGCCTCGTGCTGCTGTTCGCTTTCGATCTGATGCGCGCGCGCACGATCTGATCGTGCGACCCTGGCTCTGGCGGCCCTCCGGGGCTTCATCGACGCGGTGTCGCTTTTCTCCAGGTTCGCTTCGCTCACCTGGAGCTACCCGCTTCCGTCCCTCCGGGACTGGCGCACCGTGCGCCGGCGACGGTTTGCGATTGGGAACGATTCCGGCGGCCCTCCGGGGCTTTGCGGCTGGGACCGGCCTCCGGGGACGGATGACGGCCCCGGAGGGGCCGAAAGCGGGTAGCCGGGGGTAAGCCGCAGGCGAACCCCCGGAAAAGGCGTTCCCCGCGCATCAAGCCCCGGAGGGCCGGCAGAAGCCCCGCGCCGGCCTCCGCGCGATGCCTTTCTTGCGCCGCGGTTACCCGCCCGCGCGGGAGGCGTCACTTCTTTTCGGCCGTGCCGAACCGGCCGGCGACCACCGACCAGTCGATGGCCTTGAAGAAAGCCTCGATGTAGTCGGCGCGCTTCAGGCCGTAATCGGTGATAAAGGCGTGCTCGAAGACGTCCATCACCAACAGCGGATTGGCCCCCGAGAGGTGGCCGACATCGTGCTCGTTGATCCAGACATTGAAGAGCCGATTGCCCACCGGCTCATGATAGAGAATGGTCCATCCGATGCCGCGCATGGCGCCGGTGGCCCGGAAATCCTTTTCCCAGTTTTCGAAGCTGCCGAATTCCCGGGCGATCATGGCGAACAACGGCGAGCCCTTGTCCAGGCCGGTGCCGCCGCGCACCATGTTGCCGAAGTAATACTCGTGCAGCCGCATGCCGTTGAATTCCCAGCCGAAGCGGCGGCTCATCTCGGCGTACTGCGGCGTTCCCGACTTGCCTTCCTTCAGGAGCGCGTCGAGCTCCTCGGCCAGCTTGTTGGTGTTGGTGACGTAGCCCTTGTACAGCGTGAAGTGGTTGTTCAGCAGCGTGTCGCTGAAGCCCGCCGTGCCCAGCAGGCGGTCAAAGTTTTTCGCTTCGTAAGCCATGTCGCTCCTCGTTACGGGTGAAGTTGACGTGCGGTGTAATGTTACTATGCCGCGCCGGTTTGGTGAATACCCGCCCGCCGTCAGCTTGCGGGCCCGATCCACACGGTCTGGATGTTCACGAATTCGCGGATGCCCAGCTCCGACAGCTCGCGGCCGTATCCCGAGCGCTTGACCCCGCCGAAAGGCAGGCGCGGGTCCGAGGCCACCATCCCGTTGATGAACACCTGGCCGGCTTCCACGTCGCGCGCCGCGCGGCGCGCGGCGTCGATATCGGAGGTCCACAGGCTCGCGCCCAGGCCGTAGGGTGAGCTGTTGGCGATGCGGAGCGCATCCTCGAGACCTGCGGCGCGCAGAACAGGTGCCACGGGGCCGAAGACTTCCTCGCGGCAGGCAGGGGTATCGAGGGGAACCTCTGAAAGAACGGTCGGCTCGAAGAAATACCCGCGCCCCGGGCGCCGGGAACCGCCGAGGAGCAAGCGCGCGCCCCGGGCGACCGAATCGCGAACCTGGCGTTCCAGCTCGTCCAGCAGGTCGCGGCGCGCGAGCGGGCCCACTTGGGTCGTACGTTCGGCGGGATCGCCGACCACGAGGCGCGCCACGGCCGCGACGAAGCGCTGCAGGAAATCGCCATACACCGGGGCGGCCACGATGAAACGCTTGGCCGCGATGCAGCTCTGGCCGGTGTTCTGGAAGCGGGCGCGCGCGGCGGTACGCGCCGCGGCTTCCAGATCGGCGTCCGCGAGCACGATGAACGCGTCCGATCCGCCGAGTTCGAGCACCGTTTTCTTGAGGAACCGGCCCGCGTGCGCGGCAACGGCCGCGCCGGCTCCCTCGCTCCCCGTGAGCGTGACGGCCACGATGCGCGCGTCTTCGATCAGGCGCGGCACGGCCGACGAGGGTATCAGCAGCGTGCGGAACGTGCCCGCAGGAAAACCGGCTTCGCGGAAGACTTCCTCGATGGCCAGGGCGCACTGCGGCACGTTGGATGCATGCTTGAGCACGGCGGTGTTGCCCGCCATGAGTGCCGGAGCGGCGAAGCGGAAGACCTGCCAGAAGGGGAAATTCCACGGCATGACCGCCAGGACCGTGCCGAGCGGGGCATACTGGACGAAGCTTTCGCGCGCGCCCGACTTGCGGGGTTCGGGGCGCAGGAAGCTCTCGGCGTTCTCGGCATAGTAATCGCAGTTCCAGGCGCACTTCTCGACCTCCGCCTCGGACTCGACGATCGGTTTGCCCATCTCCGCCGTGATGATGGCCGCCAGGCGCGCCGCGTGGCGGCGCAGGTATGCAGCGGCCGAACGCATGAGCTTCGAGCGCTCGCCGAAGGGCGAACGGCGCCAGCCCCGATAGGTGTCGCTCGCCTGTTCGAGCGCCTGCTCGATCTGCTGCGCGGAGTGGGCTTCGAAGACGGCCAGTATTTCCTCGGTTGCGGGATTGATCGAATGGATGACTTCACGCGTTGACATGAGCCGGACTCCTCCCGATGATCTTTCGCATTGCGGATCGCCGGAATATTCGGCCGGTGCTCCCCGGCCGCTCCCTTCCGCCCCATATCATACGCGATCCCCGGCTGCGCCGCACCGCATTCCGCCGCGGCGGAAAACAGCGGGCGCGACGGTCCGCCGGACCTCTGCGGCCCTGAAAAATCTCAGCTCCGGCCGAGGAACCGGATCCTGCCGTTGAATGCCCGTCCCTGCAGTCCGCTGAAGCGGCCGAAGAGCGGGGAATCGACGTTGTTGTTCACCGCGCTCGGATTGTCGCGCCCCGTGATGTTGTTGAATCCGGCGCGCACCGCCCATTCGCAGCGCCAGAAGCGGAAGCGCCGCTCCAGGTGCACGTGCAGGCTCAGGTAGTCGGGGAAGCGGCGCGCGTTGGGGGAACCGACCAGGCGCTGCTCCTCGTCCACGAGGCTGTAGGGCAGCCCGCTGCGCCACTCGAAAAAATATGCCAGCGTATATTTGGGCAGGCGCGGCACCGGCAGAACACCGTAGGAAATCAGCCGGTGCGGCGTGTCCCAGGGCAGGGGGCCGCCCGCCTGCCGGCTGAAGATCGGGTTTTCCAGCGAGAAATCCAGCACCGCCGTCGAGCGGGCGCTCGAGCGCGCATAGGAAACCATGAACGAGTATTTCTGGAGAAATGTTCTCCTTGCGGTGAATTCCAGATACGAATAGCTGTCGCGCCGCCGGTCGGTCAGCTCATAGAGGATCGTGCCCGCGCCGGGCGCGATCCCGGCTCCGCTCATCTCGTAGGCCCAGCCGTGGCGCCCGTTTTTCCGGATGAAGCCGGCGCTCAAGTAGACGGCCTTCGGGAGCTTCTGTTCCCATTCCAGGCTCCAGTTCCGATAGTAGGGGGCGCGCAGCTCCGTCTCGACGGCGCGGTAACGGCTCTCGATGGGGCCGGCGACGACGGTCTCTCCGTCTTTCGCATAGAAAGTGTCCGAGCGCGTCTGGTCGAGCGGGCGGGTGAGAAGATCCAGATTGACGGCGTCGCGGAAGATCCCGGCGCCCGCGGAGAGCTTCGCCTCGTTCAGGAATCGCGGCGCGTAGGCGACCGCCAGGCGAGGCGACAGCAGGTTGCGCCCGAGTACGGCGTCACGATCGAGCCGGATGCCGGCCTCGATGAGGAACCCCGCCGAGGGTGACCAGCGATCCTGCACGTAGGCGCTGAGTTCGGTGTTTTCCGCGCCGAAAGACGGGCCTCCGGCAAATGTGATGAAACGGGCGCGCACGCCGCTTGCGCGCAGGATCTCCTCGGGCCTGCGGGCGGCGAACTGGCGGTAACGGATGCGGTCGGCGCCGACGCCGAATTTCAGCTCGTGCCGGCCGCCGCCGTGCAGCGGCCCGGAGGATACGTTGGCGAGGAATTGCAGCCGCCGCGTGCGCTGGTCGGAGGTGCGGAAAAAGTTGCCCGAGCGGCCCTCCGGGCTGATCACGTAGACGGCCTCGCCCTGCGGCCTTTCATGCGAATTCCACCGGTTGATGCCCGCGCCGAGCTCGAGAATCCACCCGCGCTCGAGGTAGATCTGGTCCTTGAGATTGAAAAAGTAAGACCGGGAGATTATGTCGCGGGTGGTCTCGCGCGGGTCGAGGGGCGACAGGCCGTAGCGGCTGGAATCGGTGAAATTGAAGAGGAGACCTGCGGTGAGGATGTTGCCCGGGGCGATGTTGTACTGCAGGCGCGTGAGGTTGCCGCCGTTCCAGTTGGTGTTGCGGTTGGCATCCTTGGGCAATCCGCGGACGACGTTGAGGTCGTATTGCAGGTCGACGGCGTCGTGGAACCATGCCCGCCCCCTGGAGAGCGGCCCCGAGAAGGTCGCGCGCGGGGTCCAGCCGCTGATGTGCAGGCCTTCCCGCGTTTCGAACGAAGGGAGAAAATTGGTGGCCATGAAGCGGAAGCGATCGTCGCCCTGGAAGGTCTCGAGCGCGAGCACGCCGGCCGAACCCTTGCCGTACTCCGCCGAGTAGCGGCTGGTTTCGACGCGCACGGCGCGGACCGTGTCGGCCGATAGCCTGTGAACCAGGCCGCCGGAAACCGGGTGTCCGATATTGAAGCCGTCGAGGCTGTAGTAAGTCTGGCTCTCGTCGCCGCCGCCCAGGTGGATACGCCCCGCGTTGTCCTTGATCACGCCGGGCAGCAGGGGGAGCGCACTGCGGAAATCGTGCGTGGCCGGGTAGGGCTGGGCGACGATCTGTTCCGCCCGGATCGTCCTTTCCGCCCCGGTTTGCTGCAGATCGATGGTGGGCGGAGCGTAGACGACGCTGACGGTTTCTTCGAACTCCTGCTGGTGATTCAGCACGACTTCGATGGGCCCGGTTTCGCCGGCCAGCGGGAAAGCGCGGGCGACGTAGGCGTAAAAGCCGGGCTTCGTAACCGTCAGATCGTAGGCGCCCGCCGCCGGCAGATCGAGCGTGAAGCGGCCGGCCTCGTCGGTGGCCGCGACCAGTGCGCCCGCCAGGTCCTTGCCGGCGAGCGTGAGCCTCGCTCCCCCGACCGGCACGCCCGTCTCGTCGACCACCCTCCCCGAGATGCGGATGACCTGCGCGGACGGCCACGCCACGAGGGCGAAAAGCAGGACCGCGGTCGCGCATTTTCCGATTGCAAGCAGGGACATGACGGGATTCTAGCTCAGCGTACGCCTCGGGCCGAAATTAATGTAGCATAGCCGGGCCGCATATTATTTTTGCGGCCCTTCCCGAGGAGGGAAAGCCATGCGCCAAACGAGAAGGCAGTTCATCCGCAACATGGCCGCCGCCGGCGGCGGCGCCATGCTGGCACCGCTGGCGTTCATTTCCTGCTCGCGCGCGGCCGGCTTCGACGTGCTCATTCGCGGCGGCCGGCTGGCCGACGGCCTGGGGTCCCCGCTGCGCGACGCCGATGTCGGCATCCTCGGCGATCGCATCGTGGCCGTGGGCCACCTGGCCGGCGCCGCTGCGCGCCTGGAGATCGACGCCCGCGGGCTCATCGTGGCCCCGGGCTTCATCGACATCCATTCGCACAGCGACGAGGGCCTGACGACAAACCCGCGGGCCGAAAGCAAGATCCGCCAGGGGGTCACGCTCGACGTCGGCGGCAACTGCGGCGACTCCCCGTTCCCCGAGAAGAAGGAGGGCGTCGACCAGGTCCGGGACGTCGCCGAGTGCACGAACTTCGCCGAATTCGTCGCGCGCGATGCGCCGGCGCGTTTCGCCCTCAATGCGGCCCTGTTTGTGGGCCACGGCACGATCCGCTCGCTCGTGCTCGGCTCCGCCGCACGCGCGCCGGATGGGCGCGAGCTGGAAACGATGCGTGCGCTCCTCGAGGCGGCCCTGCAGCAGGGGGCCGTGGGGCTGTCCAGCGGGCTGGAATACATGCCCGGCGGATATGCCGCCGCGGAGGAACTCGTCGAACTGTGCCGCACGGTGGCCCGCTGCGGCGGCGTCTATGCGACGCACCTGCGCAGCGAGGACGAGCGGCTGGTCGAGGCCGTCGACGAAGCACTCGCGATCGCTCGCGCCTCCGGGGTTTCGCTCCAGATATCGCATCTGAAAGCGGCGGGCAGGGCGAACTGGCCCAAGACCGCCGCGGTCGTCGAGCGCATCGAGAAGGCGCGCGCCCAGGGTCTCGACGTCCACTGCGACCGCTATCCCTATCTCGCTTACAGCACGGGTTTGTCGATCTTTTTCCCCGGATGGGCCCTCGAAGGCGGGCGCGCAGGGTTTCTCGCGCGGCTGCGCGATGCGCCGATCCGCCGGAAAATGCAGCGCGAGACCCTGTCCAAGGTGGAGGCGAACGGAGGCTGGGAGACGGTGATGATCGCCGCCGTGCGCGCGCCGCAGAACAGCTCCCTGGTCGGCAGGCGCATGGACGAGATCGCCCGCGCGGCCGGCAAGGATCCCTACGAGACCGCATGCGAGTTGCTGCTCTCCGAGGGCGGGGCGGTGTCCATCGTCGGCTTCGGCATGAGCGAGGCCGACACCGACCGCATCATCGCGCTGCCCTACGTCATGATCGCTTCCGACGGCTACGCGATGAGCGCCGAGCAGGCGCGCCGTGGCGGGCAGCCGCACCCGCGGTCGTTCGGCACCTTCCCGCGCGCGATCCGCGAGTATGTCCTCGGCAAGAAGATCGTGACCATGGAGGAGATGATCCGGAAGATGACTTCCATGCCGGCCGACAAGCTCCGTTTCAAGGAACGGGGCCGCATCCGCGAAGGCGCGCACGCGGACATCGTGGTTTTCGATCCCGACAGGATCGCCGACAAGGCGACCTACATTGAGCCCTGGCAATACCCGGAAGGGATCGAGCACATGCTGGTCGGCGGTTCCGCCGTGATCCTGCGCGGGCAGCAGACGGATGCCTTGCCCGGCACATGGCTGAAGCGGACGGCAGCATCGTAATCGCGGGGAGCGCACCGGAGTGCGCGAGGGAGACCGGAGAACGATCCGAGGATGGAGGAGGGAAAATGTCGACCGAGCAACAGATCGTCGCACTGGCTGGCAGGCTGCGCGAAGCCTGCCGCATCACCGTGCTCACGGGCGCCGGGGTTTCGGCGGCGAGCGGCGTTCCGACCTTCCGCGGCGCCGGCGGGCTTTGGAAGAATTATTCGGCGCAGGACCTGGCGACGCCCCAGGCTTTCCGCAGGAATCCGGCGCTCGTCTGGGAATGGTACAACTGGCGGCGCGAGCTGGTCGCGAAATGCGCGCCCAACGCGGCGCATCACGTGCTCGCGGCCTGGAGCCGGCGCTTCCCGGGGTTTCAATTGATCACCCAGAACGTCGACGGCCTGCACGAGCGCGCCGGCACCGAAGGGGTGCTGCGCTTTCACGGCTCGATCTGGGAAGTCCAGTGCTGGGAGCGCTGTCCCTCTTCGCCCGAACGCTGGCGCGACGAGACCGTCCCTTTGGTGCCGCTGCCGCCGCGCTGCCCGTACTGCGGCGGCCTGCTCCGGCCCGGCGTGGTCTGGTTCGGCGAAGCCATCGATCCGGAGATCCTGGACAGGTCGTTCGCAGCCGCGCGCTGCGATCTCTTCCTCAGCGTCGGGACCTCGACCGTTGTTCACCCCGCCGCCGGCCTGGCGCACGAGGCCAAGCGGCATGGAGCTTTCACGGCGGAAATCAATCCCGAGGAGACTCCCGCCTCCGAACTCGTGGATATCTCCATCCGTATGGCGGCTGAGCAGGCGCTCCCGGAAATCGAACAGTTGCTGGTGACGTCGGATAGATCCGCGGGAGCTTAGCAGCGGCCGGATCCGGGAGTGGCTGTTTTTCGACGGTCGGGCGGATGGGCGGCTCGAATTCTCGTGTGCCGCGGGCTGCATTTGTGCGGACGCCGGCGAATTCTTGACAGCCCGGAGAGCCGGGATTACCATCTCGGCAATGAGGCTTCCAGCATCGCACATGTTATGAAATGAGCTCGGGCACATGGAGGCCCCACCGTGATTCATTGAGAGGGGGGTGAGACCCATGTCCAAGATACGTGTTTGTGCGGCGCTGCTACTGCTGTCGGCACTGCCCGCGATCCGAACACCAGCAGGGGCCCAGGCGTTCAGCATATCCACCAAGCTGCTCGGCTGGCAGAAGTCCTGCCCGGTCCAGATCATCGGGATCAACAAGGCGAAGACCGGCTGGTTCATCAACGACGTCCTGGTACTCAATGCCGGGCCGATCGATCTGCAGGAAATTCAGCTGGGTATGGTTTTGAAAAGAGCGGACGGCGATTCCTCCGGCCAGGGGGTATTGAAGACGATGCTCGCATACAGGATTGCCGTCGCCGTTGCGCCCGGAGAAGCGGCTCCCGTGGGACCGCAACCATGGACGGTCGGAGCGGTCAAGAACATGCTCAAGAGCTTCGGGCGAGGCGACTACATCTTCGTCATCGGCATCGCGAGTCTGCTGTTCGCGGATGGAAAAACCCTGAACTATGCTCCGGAGACGGATTTTCAGGAAGAAAGGGCGCCTGAAATCGATCGTGCATATCAGCGGCTCCAGCCCGAGGCGGTTCGATCCTTCATGCAGGCAGCGGCGAGCCGGGCGGCCAGAATGTACGAACGCTCGCAGCATTTGTACCGCACCAGTCGAGAGTCCGTGACGCCGCTGACGGAGGACGGCGACGGCGGGTATTTTACGTGCGACCGAACGTTGGACCCGATCTACTGCACCAACCACTACACTTCCTGCACCGAAACGCAGTGCCCGACGCCGGACAACTGCCCGAAGCAGCAGTGCAAATACATTCAATAGCGCATGCAGCAAGGCGCCCGCTGGAACGCGCAATTCATCGGCGCTCCGGCGTGAAAGGCAGAGGCCGGCCGGCCAGCGTGCCCGTCAGGGTTCCTTCCTCGACGGCGGGCTTGCCGTTGACCAGCACGAGGCGGATCCCTTCGGAATACTGATGCGGCCGGCTGAAGGTCGCCCGGTCCGCGATTTTCGCAGGATCGAAGACCACCAGGTCGGCAGCGCTGCCGGCCTTGAGGAGACCTCTGTCCTCGAGGCCCAGCACCTGGGCCGGCAGGCCCGCGGCGGCGTGGATCGCCTGCTCCAGTGAAATCACATTCCTGTCGAGGGCATACCGGCGGAGCTTGCGCGTGAAGGCGCCGTAGCTGCGCGGATGGGGCACGCCCTCCCCGAAGGCGACGATATCCCCGTCGGAACAGGTCATCACCCAGGGCTGCCTCATGAAGAACTCGACATCCTCCTCGGACATGTTGAAAGAAACGACGCCGGCATCGCCCATGAGGATCACGTCGATGGCCGCCTCCACCGGGGTTTTTCCCATGATGCGGCTCACCTCCAGCAGGTTTTTGCCTTCGAGCTCCGGTGTCGAGCGGAAGGAAGAAAGCACCAGGCTTTCAGGCCCGCCGCGCCGTTCGATGTTTTGCGCAATCTCCTTCTTGATCCGGGGCAGGAGGCGCGCATCCGCCAGGCGTTCCCTGGTCCTTCCGTCGGCCTCCACCCAGCGGGGCAGGACGGCCGCCGCCATCGATGTGCTCGAGGCGTTGTAGGGATACTGGTCCGCGTATACCTTCACCCCCCGGGCGCGCGCAGCCTCTATGAGGCGGCAGATCTCGGGGGCTTTGCCCCAGACCGGCCTGCCCAGCGCCTTGATGTGCGAGATCTGCACGGGCACGCCGGCGCGCTCGCCGATCTCGATGGCTTCGGCGATCGATGCCTCGAGGCCGGTGGTGTAGTTGCTTTCGTCCCGGATGTGGCTGGCATACATCCCGCCGTAGGGCCGGATCACTTCCGCGAGGGCGACGATTTCGTCCGCCTTGGCAAAGCTGCCCGGGGCATAGAAGAGCCCGGTGGACATGCCGGCCGCCCCCTCGCGCATCGCCTTGTCGACCAGGCTTTTCATGCGCTCGAGTTCGGCGGGCGTGGGCGCGCGGTCGGCGCCGTTCATCACGGCGCTGCGGACGGTGCCGTGACCTACGAGGTGAACGATGTTCGGGCCGATGCCTTGTTCCTTCATGCGGGCGAAGTAGGCGGCGACCTCGTAGGTGCCGTCGCCGCAGTTTCCGGTGACCAGCGTCGTGACCCCCTGCGTCAGGTAGTTGCGCGCGGACTTGCCGTTTTCGTCGAGGATGCGGCGGTCGCCGTGCGTGTGCATGTCGATGAAGCCCGGAACCACGCACATCCCCGACGCGTCGAAGGCGCGCCGGCCGCGCGCGGCACCGATCTTTCCTATCGCGGCGATCCTGTCGCCCTGCACGGCCACATCGGCCGGGACGCCGGGGCTGCCGCTTCCATCGATCACCGTCCCGCCGGTGATGACGAGATCGAACTCGGGAGCGCGCGTGCACGCGCCCAGCAGCACGAGCAATGCCGGGCACAGGAATCCGGCCAGCAGGGCCGTCCGGCATTTGCGCCACAGAATCATTGCGGCGGCGCCGCGCCCTGCCCGGATGCGTTCGGGATTGTCGGGCGGTACGGGCCGGTTTTGCCTCATTGCGGGATTCGGGAGCGGGTTCGCTTCGCGCATATGCTTCCTCCGTGCGGTTTCGTGAGCCTCGGCGTCGGCGCTCGCCAGCTTCGCGGGCGCCGACGCCCGCTCGATGCCAAGAGTAAACGGAAATGGATCCTTATTCCATGAAGTTTTCGCGCGCCGCGCGGGACCGGTAGCTTGGAGTGATAAGCCCACGGTCCGCCGGCGCACGGCCGACCTACGGGCGTGCCGGATCCCTGCCGGCATCTGAATCGCCGGTGCCGGATCTATCCGCTTTACATGCCCGCGGCGGCGGCGTAGCATGAGCCTGCGCTGCGCCCCGGTCTTGCCTGCCGCCGGATGCGGCAGGGCCGCGGGCGGGCGCGAACCCTCCCGGAGGTCACCATGTCGAAAACGGCGAAATTCGTGCTGACGGCCGCGGCCGTGTGGGCCATGGCGCTTGTGAGCTTCTCCTACGCGCAGCAGCGCCCCGCCCCCGAAGTCTATGCGCGGCTCCACTGGCGCTATATCGGGCCGGAGGGCAACCGCTTCTCCGCCGTCGCCGGCGTGCCGGGCGATCCCAGGGTCTACTATGCCGGCGCCGCCTCGGGCGGCGTCTACAAGACCACGGACGGCGGCGTTCACTGGCAGCCGGTCTTCGACGACCAGCCGGTCCAGTCGATCGGTGCTTTGGCCGTGGCCCAGTCCGACCCCAACATCGTATGGGCCGGAACCGGCGAAGGGAAAATCCGCAGCCACATCTCCATAGGGCAGGGGATCTACAAATCGATGGATGCCGGCAAGACATGGGCCCTGATGGGCCTCGAGCGCACCGGACGCATCCCGCGCATCGTCATCCACCCGCGCAACCCGGATGTCGTTTTTGCCTGCGCGCTGGGCCATGCCTACGGCCCGCAGCCCGAACGCGGCGTCTTTCGCACGACCGACGGCGGCCGGACCTGGAGCCGGGTCCTGTTCGTCGACGAGAACACGGGATGCTCCGACATCGCGATGGATCCGACGAACCCGCGCGTGCTCTTCGCCGGCATGTGGCAGCTCGAGATCCGAACGTGGGGACGCGAGAGCGGCGGGCCGGGCAGCGGCCTGTTCGTCTCGCGCGACGGCGGGGAGACCTGGAGCCGGATCACCGGCCGCGGTCTGCCGATGCGGCCCGTAGGCAAGGTGGCCGTGGCGATCGCCCCCTCGAACCCCAACCGGGTCTATGCCCTGATCGAGACCGGCGACGGCATACCCTGGAAGGGGCAGCCGACCGACAGCGGCCAGGTGTTCCGCAGCGACGACGGCGGCGCGAACTGGACCGTGGTGAGCTACGACCGCAATGCCATGGGGCGTGCGCACTATTACTCGCGCATGGCCGTGGCGCCGGACAACGAAAACGAGACCTATTACCTGACGGCTTCCTTTTCCAGGTCGATCGACGGCGGGCGCACGCTCACGGTCGTGCCGCGCGGCGAAGCGCCCGGCGGCGACCACCACGACATCTGGATCGATCCCACGGACGCGAACCGCATGATCGTGGGCCACGACCAGGGCCTGTCGATCACCGTCAACCGCGGGCGCACCTGGTTCCGCCAGCGCCTCACCAACGCCCAGATGTATCACGTGACCACCGACAACGAAATCCCGTACAACGTACTGGGCAACAAGCAGGACGAGCCCTCCTACCGCGGGCCGAGCAACAGCCGCCTGGGAGGGCGCGGCGGCATTCCGCGCGGGATGTGGCATTCCGTGGGCGGCGGCGAGAGCGGCTGGGCCACCCCCGACCCCACCGATTCCAACATCATCTGGTCGACGGCGTCGGGTTCGGGCATGGTCGGCGGTATCGTGGTGCGCTTCGAGGAGAACCGGCGGCAGTTCCGCAACGTCGAGGTCTGGCCCGACCAGTCCAACGGCCCGGCGGAGGGCGTCAAGTACCGCTTCGTCTGGGACGCTCCCTTCCATATATCGCCGCATGATCACAACACCCTCTACGTCGGCAGCCAGCACGTGCACCGCACCACCAACGGCGGCCAGAGCTGGGAGATCATCAGCCCGGACCTCACCCTGAACGACCGCAGCCGGATGGGAAGCTCCGGCGGCCTGACCCCCGACAACATCGGTGTCGAGTACGCCGGCGTCGTTTACGCCATCGCCGAGTCGCCGCTCGAACGGGGACTGATCTGGGTGGGTACGAACGACGGTCTGGTCCACCTGACGCGCGACGGCGGAAAGACGTGGACGAACGTCACCGCCAACCTGCCCGGCCTGCCGCCGTGGGGCTCGGTGCGCTGCATCGCGCCCTCGCGCTACGATGCGGCTACGGCTTACTTGACCGTGGACTTCCACCAGATGAACAACCGCGACCCCTTCGTCTACAAAACCACCGACTACGGCCGCACGTTCCGCGCGATCATCGAGGGCATTCCCAGGAGCATGCTCAGCTACGTGCACTGGATCTATGAAGATCCCGTGCGGCGCGGGCTGCTCTACCTGGGAACCGAAAACGCCATCTACGTCTCCTTCGACGACGGCGAGCGCTGGCAGCCGCTGCAGAACGACCTGCCGCACGCCCCGGTATACGGCATCACCGTGCAGCCGCACTTCAACGATCTGGTGATCGCGACTTACGGGCGCGGCTTCTGGATCATGGACGACATCACGCCCTTGCAGCAGCTGACCCCGCAGGTGCTCGGCTCGGATGTGCACCTGTTCCCGCCGCGCCCGGCGTATCGCTTCCGGCCGATCACGGCGCCTTCGACGCCTTACGATGACCCCACGGTGGGCGAGGATCCGGAGTACGGCGCCTCGATCAACTACTACCTCAGGGCCCCGGTTTCGGGAGGTGTCACCCTCACGATCCAGGACGCGAAGGGCGAGGTGGTGCGCCGGCTGTCCGGCCCGAACCTCGCCGGCCTCAACCGCGTCTACTGGGATCTTCGTTACGAACCCAGCAGGGAAGTGCGCCTGCGCACGAGCCCGCTCTACGCACCCCATGTGCGTGTCGGGCCGGAAGGCTGGCGCCCGGCGCCCGGCGCCGGCAGGCTCAGCATCCTCGCGCCGCCGGGCACCTATACGATCAAGCTCTCGGCCGGGGGGCGCGAACTCGCGCAGACGCTCACGGTGCTCAAGGATCCGCATTCGGGCGGCACCGAAGCGGACATCCAGGCGCAGATGAAGGTTCTCTTCGAGCTGCGCCGGGATCTCGACAGCGCCGCCGACATCGTCAACCGCGTCGAGATCGTGCGCAGCCAGCTGGAGGGCCTGGTGCGCATCCTCGACGATCCGGCCGTGCGCAAGGCCGCCGAGGAGCTCAACCGCAGGCTTATCGACGAGGAGATGAACCTGGTCGACTTGCGCCTCACCGGCGCCGGACAGGACAGCATCCGTTTCGGCTCCAAGCTGATGTCGAAGCTCAATTACCTGGCCAACGGGCTGGCGAGCGGCGACTTCCGGCCGACCGACCAGCAGCTCGAGGTGCAGAAAGTCCTGGAGGAGCGCCTGCGCGATTCGGCCGGGCGGTTGGAGGGCCTGCTGAGCAAGGAGCTGGGCGCGTTCAACGAGATGCTGCGCAGGAAGAACGTTCCCAACATCATCGTCGCGGCACCCTAGCGGCCGCCGGGAGAGAGAAGCGGGAGCGAAGATCGTGCAGAATCACCTGAAATCGTTCTTGCAGGCAGGGGAGTTCTTTTGCTCGGCCGAACTGGTGCTGGAGCGCGACCATTCGGCCCCGGAAACGGAAGCCTTCGTGCGCGAGGCGGCGCGCGAGGCGCGCGGCATCCGGGTCATCAGCCTGACCGATCTGCCCGGAGGCAACCCGTCGCTGCCTCCGGAAGCCTTCGCCTCGTTCGTGCTCCAGCACGGCTTGACGCCGCTGGCGCATCTCACCGGCAAAGACGGCAACCGCAGCTTCCTCGAAGGACGCCTGCACGCGCTGGCGCGCATGGGCGTGGAAAACATCCTGGCGCTCACGGGCGACGCGCCCCGGTCGGCCTACCAGGGGAAAGCGAAACCCGTCTTCGACCTGGATTCCGTGTTGATTCTGTGGCTGATCCAGGCCCTGCGCAGCGGGCTCGAGTACAGCCTGGGCAAAAGGCAGGCGCGCACTTCCCCCTTCGACTTTTTCGCCGGCGCCGTCGTCAATCCCTTCAAGCTGCGCGAGCCGGACCAGATGATGCAGCTTTACAAGCTCGAGCTGAAAGCGGCTGCCGGCGCGCGCTTCATCATCACGCAGATGGGCTTCAACCTGCGCAAGCTGGTCGAGCTCAGGCAATACATGATGCGCGAGGGACTGGGTCACATCCCGGTCATCGCCAATATCTACGTGCCCACCGCCACCATCGCGCGCATGATGCAGGCGGGCGAGCTCGCCGGCTGCTTCATGCCCGATGCGCTGCTCGCGCGGCTCGAGGGGGAAAAGAAGCCCGAGCGCCTGGAGCGCGCGGCTTTGATGCTGGCTGCCGTGCGGGATCTGGGTTTTGCCGGCGGTCACATCGGCGGCTTCGGGCTCACGCATGCCGATTTCCTCAAGATCATGGATCGCGCGGGCGAAATCGGCGCGGGCTGGCGCGCGCGCATCGACGAGCTGATTTTCGAGACTCCCGGGGAATTCTACCTGCTGCCCCGGGGAAGCGACGGCCTGAGCGACGGCGCGGGCGAATATCAGGCGGCGCGAACGAGGCCCCGGCCGCTTCTCAGACAGCGGCTGTCGCGCGCGGTGCACCGGCTCCTGATCGACCCCGCTTCTTTCGGTGCGCGCTTCCTGAGGCCGCGCCTGGAAAAAGAGCGCCGCGGCGGAGGAGGGCAGGGGAAGGGTCCGTGGCACGCCGCCATGGGGCTTTCCACGCTTTTCCGCAAGGCGGCACTGGGATGCGTGAGCTGCGGCGACTGCATCCAGGATCACCTGCACTATGCCGGCTGCACGATGAACCGGTGCTACAAGAACCTGCGCAACGGCCCGTGCGGGGGATCCCGCCCCGACGGCAGTTGCGAAGTGGAGGCCGGCGTGCCGTGCGTATGGAACCTGGTCTACGCCGCCGCGCTCGCCGCGCGCGACGACCCGCGGCGCTTTGGGCGCACCCTGATTCCGCCGCGCGACTGGTGCCTGGACCGGACCAATGCCCTCGCCAACCGGCTCATGGGCCTGGACAATTGCTGCCGGCGCACGGCACTCGCCTCGGCGCAGGACAGGCCGCCGGCAGCTCCGGCGCCCGGCGCCGGCGCGTGACGGCGTTACGAAGCCGCCAGCAGCCTGCGCGCCAGGGCGACCGCTTCGACCGCGCTCTCGCCGTAGCCGTCGGCGCCGATTTCTTCGGCGTATTGCCGTGTCACCGGGGCTCCGCCCACCAGCACCTTGACCCGGTCGCGCAATCCGGCGGCGCGCAGGGCGTCGATCGTGGTCTTCATGACCGTCATGGTCACGGTCAGAAGCGCCGAAAGGCACACGAAGTGCGCCTTGTGCTCCTCGACCGCCCGGACGAATTTTTCGGGCGCCACGTCCGAGCCCAGGTCGATCACCTCGAAACCGCCTCCCTGGAGCATGGAGCCGACGAGATTCTTCCCGATGTCGTGCAGGTCGCCCTTCACCGTGCCGATCACGACCCGCCCGACGGGCTCGGCTCCGGAAGCCGCCAGGAGCGGGCGCAGCAATTCCATGGCGTTTTTCATGGCCCGGCTGGTCAGCAGCAGCTCGGGCACGAAGTACTCCTGGCACTCGAAGCGCCGGCCCGCTTCGTCCATGGCCGGGACCATGTAGCCGGTGATCAGGCGCATGGGATCGACGTTTTCGGCGAGTGCGGCGCGCGTGATCGCGACCGCCGCCGCGGCATCGCCCTTGAGGATCGCTTCGTAGAGCCCTTGAAAGTCCGCCATCGCAGCCTCCGCGGCGCCTGCCGGCGCCGAATTGTCCGGCCTATGGTAAGTGCTCCGGCCGCCCTTGTCGAGTCCCGTGCGTGCCGGCCGGTTGCGTGCGCCGCCGCGCGCGGCGGCTGGGATGTGCTACAATGCCGTCTTCATTCGCGAACCGACCGGAGTGAATCCCGGATGGACGAGGCGCAGGATCATCGGGCGAAGGCCGAGCCGCAGGGGGAGATCCCCGTTTTCTTCATCGAGGCGCACTCGATCCCCGAGGCCTGCTACCGGGCGCTGCGCGCGGTTCATTTCGGCGGCTGCACGCTGCGCACCCAATACGACCGGCGCAATCCCGACGGAACCTTTGTCGATCCGCCGGGCAAGGATGCCCGGGTGACGATCCGCATACGGGAGCCGTTCGCCCAGCCGCGCTTCCCGGTGCTCAGCTACTGCGAGCGCGGCAAGTACATCGCCGAGTTCCTGGGTGCCAAGGATCACCTGGTGGTGCCGTACCGCGAACTGGTGCGCATGGTGCGCAACGGCGAGGAATTCGAGGCGACGCAGTGGCCCTACTGCTATCACCAGCGGCTCACGGCGTATCCGCGCTCGGACGGCACGACCATCGACCAGCTCGAGCTCATCCTCGACCGGCTGGCGAAGGAGCCCATCACCCGGCGCGCCGTGGCCACGACGCGCGTGCCCGAGATCGACCTGTTCATGGCGGCCGACATGCCCTGCCTCGGGGAGATCCAGCTGCGCGCGATCGAGGACGGCTGCGGCCGCCTGCGCCTGCACATGCATGCGCTGTGGCGCAGCCGCGATCTCTACAAGGCGTGGAGCGACAATCTGATCGGCATCACCAACCTGCAGGCGCGCCTGGCGGCCCGGCTGGCGGAAAAGACCGGGCGCGAGGTGCTCGTGGGTTCCTACAGCGAAAACAACGGTTCTCTTCACATCTACGGGCAGGACTACAAATCGAAAGGCGTGGAGCGGTTTTTCGAGCGTTTCCCGACGTGCGAATCCTTCGTGCAGCGCGCCTGGACCAGCGCCGAGGCGCGCGACCGGGAGATCATCCCGCAACTCGAGGAGCTGCTCGGCGAGACGACCTGGAAGTTTCCGCCGGCGGCGCTCGACCTGATCCGGGGACTGATCGACGACTATCGTTCCGGCCGATTCCTGCCCTGAGGGATTCCGGGAAAGGATGGCATGCCATGGCGATTGCGGGCCTGACGATCATCGGCGAGTCGATCAACGATTCGGTGCCTTCGACGAAAAAGCTCTTCGATGCCGGCGACATCGAGGGCATCCTGGCGCTGGCCAGGAGCCAGGATGAAAAGGGCGCCGCGTACATCGACGTGAATGTCGGGCGGCGGCCGCCGGCCTTCATGGCCGAGATGGTCGAGCGCATTCAGGGTGTAACCGCGAAGCCGCTTTCCATCGATACGCCCGACCTCGCGCAGGCCGAGGCCGCCCTGCGCGCCTACGATCCGGAACGGGCGCAGGGAAAGGCGCCGATCCTGAACTCCATTTCGCCGCTGCGCACGGAGATGTTCGGCCTGTACCGGCTGAGGAGCTTCCTGCCGATTCTCATGGTTTCGGAGCGGCTCGAGGGCGGGACGCCCATGCCCAACCGGACGGCCGAGGAGAGCTACGAAACGGCGCGGCAGCTTCTCGCCGAGGCGCGCCGGCTGGTGCCGGGGATCGCCAACGAGAAGCTGATCGTCGATCCCGGCATCGGCCCGATCGGCGCCGATTCCGAGGGAATGCTCGGGCGGGTGCTGGAGACGATCCGGCGCGTGCACGAGGATCCCGATTTCCGGGGAGCCCACATCTCGGTGGGATTGAGCAACTTCACCGTGATGCTTCCTTCGAAACGCGCCGACGGCACGCCGGTCAAGAGCGCGCTCGAGAGCGCATTCCTGACGCTTGCCATCCCCCTGGGCCTCGACATGATCATCGGGTCGACGATACGCAAGTACGAGATCCTGCCCGCGGATCATCCGGCGATGCTCTGCCTGCAGGACTGCCTGCGCTCTCCGGGATTCGATGCCATTTTGCGGGTCAAGGAGTTCTATTCGTAAACCGGAGGGCCGCCGTTCGCCGGCGTCGGCCCCGGGCGCTCACGTGCGCGGGCCCAGCGCCTCCAAGACCTCGCACGCCAGCTCGTAGCGGCCGAAACTGGGCATCAGGTATACGCCCTGAACGTACGGGAGGCTCCGGAGTTCGGCGAGCAGCTCCCGTGCCATGCGCACTCCTTCCTCGCGGCCGTGCGCACCGGCGCGGCGCATGCGCTCGAGCGCCTCATCGGTCAGGGTGATCCCCGGAACCTCGTGATGCAGGAAGCTCGCGTGGCGGTGGCTCTGCAGCGGCAGTATGCCGATGAGCACCGGTACCGCGAGGTTGCCGTGACGCTCTTCGTACGCGCGCACGAAGTCCAGCCAGAACCTGGGGTGGTAGATCGGCTGGGTCATGGCGAAATGCGCGCCGGCGGCGATTTTGCGGTGCAGGCGGTCGGCTTCCTCGCCGATGTCGGATACCGTGGGATTGCAGGCCACGGCGATGGCAAAGGCGCTGCGCTGCCCCAGTTCGCGGCCGGACATGTCGAGGCCGCGGTTGAAGGTGTCGATGATGCGCACCAGCCCGATGCTGTCGACGTCGTAGACGGGCGTGCTTTCGCGGTTGTCGCCCAGGCTGGGAGGGTCGCCGGTGAGCGCGAGGATGTTGCGCACGCCGAGGGCGTGCGCCCCGATGAGATCCGCCTGCAGGCCCATCAGGGAACGATCGCGCGTCGTGAAGTGCAGGATGGTCTCGATGCCGACGCGCTGCTGGATCTGGGCGCACAGGGCCAGGGGCGACATGCGTACGCGCGCCATCGGGCTGTCGGCCACATTGACCGCGTCGGCGCCCATGGCGCGGGCGTGCCGTGCACCCTCGATCTGCTTTTCCGCCGTGAATGCGCGCGGCGGGTCGATTTCGACGCTGACGACGAACCGGCCGGCGCGCAGCTTGGAGAGCAGGTCCGTGGGAGGGGCTTCCGCCTGCGGCACGAGCTCGGCACCGGATACCACCTGGACCTGCGGGAGATCCTCGCCGGTGCGTAGCGCAGATCCGGCCGGGCCGCCGCCGCCCGCGAGGGAATCCAAGCCGCGGCGCATGGCGCGGATGTGCATGGGGGTGGTGCCGCAGCAGCCTCCGATCAGGCGCGCGCCCGCGCGCGCGAACTCGAGCGCGTGTGCGGCAAAGTACTCCGGACTGGCCGGGTAGTAGAAGCGCCCCTCGACGCGCTGGGGGAAGCCGGCGTTGGGCATGGCGCTCAGCGGCAACGATGGGGCGGCCGCGTGCATGACCTGCAGTATTTCCAGCGTCCTCGAGGGTCCCAGCGAGCAGTTGATGCCCACCAGATGGGCGCCTGCGGCCCGCAGGCGATCGACCACGAGCTCGGGCGCCTGCCCGGCCGGGGTACGCCCGTCTTCCGTGTAGGTCATGGAGGCCACGACGGGCAGGTCGCACAATTCCCTGGCCAGGCGCACGGCGGTTTCCAGTTCCTCCAGGTCGCCGAAGGTCTCGAACAGGAGCAGATCGCAGCCCGCTTCCCAAAGTGCGCCGATCTGCTCGCGGAATGCGTCGAGGACCGCGGCGCGCTCGGCCGGGTCGTTCCAGCGGAGCCGCCTGCCGAGAGGCCCGATGTCGCCGGCGATGAAGAGCGCGCGCCCGGCGACCTCGCGCACGTCGCGTGCGAGGCGGACGGCCTTGAAGTTGAGCTCGCGCACCCTGTCTTCCAGTCCGTGCTTGGCCAGGCGCATCCGGTTGGCCCCGAAGGTATGCGTGGTGATCACGTCCGCGCCCGCGCTGGCGTATGCCTGGTGAATGCCGCTCACCCAGGCGGGCCGGTCGGCGACCAGCTGCTCGAGGCATTGCTCGCTGCTGGCCCCCTGGGACAGCAGCATCGTGCCCATGGCGCCGTCGGCCAGCAGCGGCTTCTCGTTCAAGTTTCGCAGGAAAGGGTGCATAGCCTGAAGTATACGCGTTTCACCAGGCGCGGTGCAGTGTGCCGCCCGTTTCTCAGCGCAGATCGCGAATGCGCACTTCGATCCCCTTTTCGCCCTCGAGCAGGCGCACCAGAGCCGAGGTATCCGTATTGCCGTAATGATACGGGTACAGGATCGCGGGACGGAAGGCCCGGGCCGCGTCCGCGACCATTTCCGGCGTCATGGTGAAGGGCAGGTTCATGGGCAGGAATGCGACGGCGATCTGCTTCAGGGCTTTCATCTCCGGGGTGTTTTCCGTATCGCCGGCCACATACACCTTCGTGTCCCCGAAGTGGATGATGTATCCGTTGCCTTCGCCCTTGGGATGATAGGGAATTCCGCCGGGGCGTAGGTTCACGATGTTGTATGCGGGGACGGCTTCGATAGTAAGGCCGGCCGCGGTGCGGCTTTCGCCGTTGGCCATGATGACGGCGTTCGGCAGCGCCTTGGCGCAGCTGCGAGCCGCGATCACGACCGTGCGCTCCGTGCTCACGGCGGCGATCGCCTTGGCGTCGAGATGGTCCCCGTGTTCGTGGGTGACCAGGACGAGGTCCGCCTTGGGCATCCGGGTGTAGTCGGCCATGGAGGACACCGGATCCACATGGATGACCTTTCCCGCATAGGTGAACATCAAAGTGCCGTGCCCGATGCAGGTGATCTTGAGATCGCCGCCCGACGTGCGCACGACATCCTCCTGGTATTGTTTCGGGGCCTGGGCTGCGGCGGCCGCCGCCAGGCACAGCGCGACTGCAAAGACCATGGATCGCATCATGTCGCTCACCTCCCGCAGCATTCTCGCGCGCGTTCACCCGGAAAACAAGAGGGGGCCGCCCGGGCTTTCGGATTGACAGTTGCGCGCCGCGAGGGAGAGAATGGCCGCGATCTGCGTTTTCCGGCCGGAGGAGCGGGTTCGAGTCGCTCATGGCTCCGGAGATCCGGGAGATCGAAGCGCCCGGCGCCGGAGAAAGGCGCCTCTTGCGCCAAGCGATCGATCCGAAGGGCTTGTACGTACCGATCCGCCGGGAAGGCCGCCGGCCGCCCCGGCGCCGCGACAGGAGTGGTTCCCATGAAAAGTTGCATCCGTGCGTTGACGGCCGCCGGGATACTGCTGGCGGTCTCCGGTCCCCTCTGGCGGCTGCCCGCGGCGGAGCAGCGCGCCAACCGGCTGATCGCCCTGCTCGAAGCCGGCAAGCCGGCGATCGGCGTGTGGACGGGAGCGCTCGCCGCGCCGCGCATCGCCAAAGTTCTGGCCGTGAGCGACGTAGACTTCATCGTCGCGGACGTCGAGCACGACGTCCTCGATTTCCAGGCGCTGTGCCGTTTTCTTTTGGAGATCCCGGATTTCAGCCTTCGTTTCAGGACCGAGCCGCGGCCGGCCCCGGTCGTTCTGGTGAAGCTCGGGACGCGCGGCACCTGGGACCCGCGCTACGAGATCGCCGAGACCCTCAAGCTCGGTCCGGCGGCGGGCGTGTGGATTCCCTTCGTCGAAAGCCGCGCCGACGTTGAACGCGCCCTCGCGGCGGTGCGCAACGCGGAGACCTCCGCTCTGGGGGGTCTGAATGTTCCCAGGGAGAGCCGCGACGTCTGGCCGCTCAACCCCAAGGGCGAGCTGATGCTCGTCGCGATGATCGAGTCGGAAGCCGGAGTGCGCAACGCCCGGGAGATCGTCGAGACGCCGGGCGTGTCGGCGATCCAGACCGTGCACATACCGGACGCCGATGCGGCGCGCATCCTGAAAATGTGCCTCGAGCGCGGCGTGGTGGCCGCCACGGACGCGGGGCCCGAAGACGTGCGCGCCAAGCTCGATGCCGGCTACCGCATGCTCAGCGTGGGCTGGGATTTCGACCTGCTGCGCCGGAGATTGAGCGATACCGTCAAGGGCATGCGCTCGGCCGTGCGGTAGCCGCAGGCAGCGCGATCGGGGTATGGCGCGCGTTCTCCAATCGGCCCGGCTTTTCCTCCGCCGCCACGAAACGACCCTCTGGTGGTTGCACAGCGGCTATGCGCTGCTCGTCGGCCTGCTCGCCATGTGGCTGGGCGCCAGGGACTTCACGTGGCTGCGCCTGGTCGTCTTCTACATCGCTTTCATCTGGGTGACGAGCCTGTTTCTGCCCTCGATCGGGAGGCATCCGCGGCTCTCGGCGGAATGGCGCGAGCGCGTGCGCCTGGCGGTCAACTACTTCCACAAGAATTTCTATCAGCAGCTGCTCTTCTTCGTGCTGCCGCTCTATTACGCGAGCACCACCTTCCCGTCGCGCAATGCGCTCTTCCTGGCGCTGCTGGCGCTGTCGGCCGTCTTGTCGACCCTCGACATCGTCTACGACCGCTATCTTTCGGTGCGGCGGCCGCTCATGGCGCTGTTTTTCGCCTTCAATCTCTTCGCCTGCATCAACGTGATGCTGCCCGTGCTGTGGAGCGTGGGCAATTATCGGGCGCTTTGGGCCAGCGGGATCCTGGCCACCGCCGGATTTGCGAGCGTCCTTTACCGCGGAACCGAGCGCGGCGGGCGCGCGCGCATGCTGGTGCTGGGGGCGGCCGCGCTTCTGTTTCTCCTGATCGTCCTCTTTCGTTCGTTCATCCCCCCGGCGCCTCTCAGGCTGGCGCGCGTCGAATTCGGACGTTCCGTCCGGAACCTGCGCGTCGTCGCCCCCATGGCATGCCTTCCCGCATCCTTTTCCGGAAGAGTGGCGGTCCTGACTTCCATCGTCGCGCCGATGGGCCTGCATGAACAGGTGCGCCACCGCTGGTACCTCGACGGCCGCCTGCTCCATGCCTCGCCTCATTATTCCGTGACCGGCGGCAGGAAGGAGGGTTACCGGATCTGGACGCAGGTCGCCCTGAACGAGAGCCTCGGCGGCAGGGTCTTGACGCTCGACGTCGAGACGCGCGGCGGCCAGCTGATCGGGCGTGCGGCGCTCGCCGCCTGCCCGGCCGGGAGCGGCGGTCCCGAACAAGGACGGCTTTCCCGGCGATGAAGGTCCATCCGCCGCTACTCCCCGGCCGGGTCGAGCCTGCCGGCGCGTGGCGCTTGGCGACGGCCGCGCGGATCTACTGGGGCTTGCCCACGGCGGTTTCCCACCGGCCCCAGTCCCCGCCGAACGGCCGCAGCCCCAGATGCATCGGGTTGGTGGCCGGAGGAACCAGTGCTTCGTAGACCTGCATCGCGTGCGCCTGCGCGAGCCCTCGGTGCCCGTTCCGGGCGCATCGTATCACCGGGACGGCGCGCGCTCCGGCATCGATCATGGATCGCTGCCGGACCCGGCAGGCCCCGGCGGCGCGGACTGCCGCCGGCGCAGGCAGGACCGGTGTCCGGCGCCGGCCGCTCAGGGCTTGCGGGGCGGATTGTAGCGCAGGTCCGGCGCGGGGATCCCGAGGTCGGCGCGCGCTTTGGCAATGACGCTCTCGAGGCCCTCCAGAGAGTTCTTGTGGGTGGCCTTGTAAAGCTCCTCCAGGACGTTGCGCGCGATGGCCGATATCGCCCCGTTGAGCGCCACCGCCTTTGCCAGGTTCGATTCCGCCGTGGGATAGTCGTTCAGGATGGCGGAGGCGACGCCCAGGCCGTAGTAGCTGAAATCGTCGCGCGCGTTCTGCTCCAGCGCCTTCTTGAAGGGCAGGACCGCCTGGCCGGCGGCCCTGCTCTTTTCGGCCGCCGCCTGCAGATTCTGCGCGCGATGCAGGTGCGCGAATCCCAGCGTGGAGAAGTTGGTTCCCAGGACCGACTTCCGGGCCTGCTGCCATTGCTCGGCATTGACCCCTTCGGGCATCTGGGCTTTCTGCGCCAGCTCGAGAGCGCGCAGCGCCAGCGCCTCCGCCTTGTCGGCATTCCCCTTGCGCACGTAGCCGTAGCCGAGCTCGGTCATCAGGACGAAGTTGTCGGGCCGCATGGCGAGCGCCTTTTCGCCGTATTCGATCATCATGTCGGCGTCGTTCGCCTGCCGCCCGGCATAAGCGCCCTGCTCATAGGCGAAGGGAACCAGCTCCGAATCGGGATACTTGGCGACGAAGGCGTCGATGTGCCGCTTCTTGCGCGCGGGATCGTTTTCGAACTGGATCCTGGCGAAATCCGTGTCGGCCGGGGTCATTTTCTTGAGCTCGTAACTGAGCGGCGTGGTCTTGGCTCCGATGCGCAGCTCGGCCGAGCCGACCAGAGAATCCTCCTTCATGACGAAATCTATCGTGACGGTCTTGGGGCCCTCGACCGTGTTGACCTCGAACTGGGCCCGGACCTTTTCCTGCTCGACCGTGATGCCGGTGAGCGGGACTGCAACGTCCCCCCGAAAGGAGGTGATCAGGCCGACATATTTGCCGTCCTTGATGTCGAAGATCGCCGTACAGGTCGCCTGTTGGTCGATGGGCACGCGCAGCAGGCCGCGCCACCCGCCTTCCAGGGAAGGTTTGCCCTGCGACAGGGCGAGGGGCAGCGACACGAGCGCGCCCGATGCCGCAATCAGTGACAGAATATGGCGTCGCATTTTGTGGCCCTCCGATAGTTGGCCGATATGATGAAATTTTACGCCCAATGTTGCAGTCCCGGGTCAACAAATCCGGGGCTCCGTTTTGCAGCGGTGTGCGCCAGGCGCCCCGTCCCCCGAAGGGCCGGGCCGGGCGTGCGGGCCCGGGCTCCGGTCAGCGGCTGGCGAGCCCGCCGGCGGTTTCCCCTCCGTCGATGGTGAAGATCTGCCCGGTCAAGTATGCGGCGTCGTCGGAAGCGAGATAGGCGAACAGGGCCGCGACTTCCTCCGGGCGCGCGTGGCGCTGCAGGGGGATCTTGCGGTTGACCTCGTCGAGCATCTCGTCGGTGTATTCGGCGCGCTGCATGGGGGTCAGCACGTAGCCCGGCGCCACGGCATTGACGCGCACCGTGGGCGCCAGTTCGAGCGCCATGGAGCGCGTCAGCTCGATGAGGCCCGCCTTGCTGGCGTTGTAGTCCGCGTACAGGGGCATTCCCACCATGCCGTTGGTGGATGCGGTGTTGAGGATCACGCCGCCGCCGCGGCTCATCATATGGCGCGCGGCGGTCTGCGCCACATAAAAACCCCCGGTCAGGTTCACCGCCATGACGCGGCTCCACTCTTCCGGGGTGATCTCCAGGAACTTGTGGCGGATGCTGATGCCGGCGTTGTTGATGACGACATCGACGCCGCCCATCAGTTCCACGGCCCGCCCGAAGGCCGCCTGCACCTGGGCGAGCTCGGCGACGTCGCATTCCAGGGCGCCCGCGAGCTTCGGCAGCGTCTTGAGGATATTGGCGTTGCCGTGGGAATCGCTGTCGAGCACGCACACCCGGGCTCCTTCTTCCAGAAAACGCGCAGCCGTGGCGGCCCCGATGCCGCTCGCCCCTCCGGTGACCAAGACCCGCTTGAACTTCAACCCGCGCATCGTTCGCCTCCGCTTTCCCTCGCACAGGATATGGATTCACGACGGCACATGCAACGGTTTTGCCCGACCGGCATGCGGCGGCAGGCGGAACGCTTGGGGGTGGAGCGGTCCGGTGCTACATTGGTGGCGGATGGCGAGGCTACGGGCATGGCGGCACGCCGGGTGGATGTGCGCGTATACGAGGAGCTCAACGACTACCTGCCTTCGGGATTGCGCAAGCGCACTTTCCAGCATTGCTTCGATCGGGACCTCACCGTACAGAGGCTGCTGGATGCTTACGGCATACCCTTGGCCGCGGTCGACCTGATATTGGCCGACGGCCGGCCGGTCGCTCCGAGCCATGCGATCCGCGACGGCGAGCGCATCGCGGCCTATCCGGTTTTTGAGTCGCTCGATATTGCGCCCGTCACCCGGGTGCGCGCGCGGCCGCTGCGCCGCACACGTTTTGCGGTCCTGCATATGGACCCGTTGATGCGCCTCCTGCGACTGCTCGGCTTCGATGCGCTTCCGGCCGGCGGCGAGGGGGCGGCGGCGCAAGGCGAACCGATGATCCTGTTGTACCGTGCCGGAGTGCCCATGCCGCCGCACGATGCCGCGCGGCGCTATTGTGTGCGGGCGCAAAGGCCGCGCGCCCAGCTCGTGGAGGTTATCGAGCGTTTCGATCTTGCGCGTGGGGCGCGACCTTTGAGCCGCTGCCTGTCGTGCAGCGCGGCGCTCGCACGTTCGGACGACCCCGGTGAGCGCGCGGGCATGCACTGCCCGCGCTGCCGCAGGGTGTATGCGCCCGGCGCCGGGTGGCGCCGGCACATGCTCTACGCCGAGCGCGTCCTCCGGAGTGCGCGGGCGGCAAAGTGAAAAGCGGGAATCTCCATCCCTGGGAGGTCACGCCGGCCGAAGCCGAGCGAATCCAGGAGCGGCTGCGGCACGCAGTCCTGTGCCGCGATGATATTGCCCAGGTGACATCGATCGCCGGCGTCGACGTGGGCTTCGTCCATGGCGGCGCCGTGGCCGTGGCCGCCATTGCCCTGCTCGGCTTCCCCGATCTCGATCTGCGGGCGCACGCGCTTGCATGCCGGGAATTGGCGTTCCCTTACATCCCCGGTCTGCTTGCCTTCCGGCTGGCTCCGGCGGTGCTGGCGGCATGGGCGCAATTGCCGGAGCCTCCCGATCTGCTCGTATGCCATGGGCACGGCCTGGCCCATCCGCGCCGCTTCGGCCTTGCCTGTCATCTCGGGCTCTGGACCGGGGTGGCCGCGATCGGCGTCGCGGAAAGCGTTCTGGTCGGCCGGCACGACCCGCCCGGTGTCGAACGGGGATCATGGACGCCTTTGATCGACCGCGGCGAGACGGTCGGCGCCGCCGTGCGCACGCGCCGCGGCGTCCGGCCGGTGTATGTCTCTCCCGGACATCGAATCGGTCTGGAGAGCGCCATCCGGTACGTGCTCGCGTCGGCGACCGGCTACCGCATTCCGGAGCCGATACGCCGGGCGCGTGCGCTGGCGTCCGCTTTTCGCCGGATGCGTTTATAATGGCGCCGGGGATTCGACCCCGAGCGGAATCCTGCGAACCTTGGGAGAGAAAAGGAGGGGAAGATGCGAAAAGGGACATTGACCGGGCTGCCGATGCTGCGGGCGATCGCCGCGTGCGCGCTCCTCTGCCTTCTCGCGACCGCGTCGCTTTCGTCCCCGGCGCGCGCGCCGCAGATCGAAAGCTGCACCAGCATACTGGTCGGCAAGCTCGCCTCGGTCGACGGCTCGACCATGACGTCGCATTCGTGCGACAGCAATACCGACCGCACCTGGATGAACATCGTTCCGCGGCAGAAGCACCGCAAGGGCGACATGGCATCCATCTGGCTCGAGCCCAAGGAGACCAAGGGCCCGGACGACCCCGACCGCGTAGAGGCGGGCAAGATCCCCCAGGTCGAGGAGACCTATAAGTACCTCAATGCGGCCTACCCCATCATGAATGAGCACCAGCTCGCCATCGGCGAGACCACGACGGGGGGCAAGCGCGAGCTGCGCAGCGAGGCCGGGCTGATCGACGCTCCGGAACTGTACCGCCTCATCCTGGAGCGGGCCAGGACCGCGCGCGAGGCGATCCGCATCGCCGACCAGCTGACCAAGCAATACGGCTACAACGACTGGGGCGAATGCTTCACCTTCGCGGATCCGAATGAGATCTGGCACTTCGAGATCCTGGGCCCGGGCAAGGGGCGCATCGGCGCGGTGTGGGCCGCCGTGCGCATCCCCGACGACCACGTAGGGGTTTCGGCCAACGCGCACCGCATACGGCAGATCGATCTCAAGGACCCGGACCGCTGCATGGCCTCGGACAACGTCTTCTCGCTCGCCCAGGAAATGGGGTGGTGGGATCCCAGAAGCGGAACGCCCTTCGAATTCTGCTACGCCTATGCCGACAGGACCAGCCTCTACTGCAGGCGCAGGGAGTGGCGCGCCCTGAGCCTGCTGGCGCCCTCGCTCAGGCTGGACCCGAATGCCGAGAACTACCCCTTGAGCGTCAAGCCCGACAAGAAGGTTTCGGTGCAGGACCTGCTGGCCATCTTCCGCGACACCTACGAAGGCACGCCCTTCGACATGACGCGCTACCTGACCGTCACCGGCCCCAAAGGGGTCGCGGTCAAGAGTCCGGTGGCCAATCCTTTCATGAGCGCCGACCTGCGCGAGCTTTTTCACATCCAGCGGGAACGCACGATCGCCTCGCCGACCGCCACGTACCTTCAGATCTGCCAGGCGCGCGCGTGGCTGCCGAATCCCATCGGCGGCCTGGTGTGGCTGGGCTACGACAACCCGGCGACCACGCCGCACATGCCCTTCTACATCGGGATCACGCAGATGCCGGAGTCGTTCATGGTCGACGGGCGGCGCGGCGTGCGCCGCGACTGTGCCTGGTGGGCCTTCCGCATGGCGAGCAAGCTCGCCTACATCCGCTATCAGGAGATGAAAGAGGACGCCAGGAAGGTGTGGCAGCCCATCGAAGAGGCCGCCTTCGCGAAGCAGAAGGAGATCGAGGAGGAAGCGTTGCGCCTTTACCGGATCGACCCGGCGCAGGCCGAAGCCTTTCTGACGAAGTATTGCCATCAGATAGCCGGCGATGCCGTGGCCGCATACTGGAAGCTGGTCGACGACTTCTGGTCGAAATACAACAACCTGTTCTAGCGCAGGCAGCGCGGGCGGATATGCTGAGGGAGCGCCGGATTACCACGTGGTCGGCATGCCCGACGATTCCTCCGCCCGCCTTTGTTCGCTGCTCGATCGGCGGCGGGCGCCGCCCATTAAATAGGGACGCTCCCCATTTTCCGACCATATATCCGCCCCTCTATGGGTCTCCGGGGGGTGCGAAATAGGTGAGCGTCCCTATTATTCCGGGTTCGGGTTGTCGGCGAGCTCGACTTCCAGCGAGTCGCGCCGGCTGCCGCGATAGAAGTCGACCTTGACCTTGTCTCCGGGCTTGTGCCGGGCGAGAATGGCGAGCAGCTCGCCGTAATTGCTGACGGGCTCGCCCGCGATCTTCAGGATCACGTCGTCGGCCTGCAGCCCCGCCTTGTGCGCTGGCGAGCCTTCGGCGACCAGAGTGACGGCGATCCCCCTGGCGATGGGCAGCTTGAAGCGGCGCGCCAGCGTCACTTCGACCTCGCGCGCACTCACCCCCAGGTAGGCTCGCTTCACCTGGCCGTGGCGTATGATCGCCTCGACGACCGGCCGGACGATGGCGACGGAGATCGCGAAGCCCATCTGACGCGCGTCGCGCACGACGGCGTTGTTGATGCCGACGACTTCGCCGCGCGCGTTCACCAGCGGCCCTCCGGAATTGCCCAGGTTGATGGCGGCATCGGTCTGGATGGCGTCGGGGATCGTGAACGGCCCGGAATCGATGGCGCGGTGCACGGCGCTGATGACGCCGCGCGTGACCGTGGGCGCGCCCTGGAGATCGAAGGCGAAGCCGATGGCGACGACGTCCTGGCCGACCTGCAGCTCCCCGGCTTGGCCGAAACGCGCCGGCACGAGATCCGGCGCTTCGATCTTGAGCACCGCCAGATCGGTCGGCCGGTCGCGCCCCACGATCTGCGCGTAGAAATTGCGCTGGTCGGAAAGCACGACCGAAATGCGGTCCGAAGCGCCGGCGGCGGCGGCGATCACATGGTCGTTGGTGATGATATGCCCCTCGGCGGTAAAGATCACGCCGGTGCCCACCCCCGCCTCGGGCGTCGCCGAGCGGTAGGAACGCGGCCGGGCCGGTTCGCTCTGCACGCGCACGATGGAAGGCGCAAGCTTCTTCACGATTTCGACCGTGGTCAGCCCGAGCTCTTCCCGAATGACCGGCACGGCGGCCGTCGCGTCATCGTTCCGGGCCGCCGCAGGCGGCTCGGGCGCGTCCGGTGCGGGAGCCGGGGTTTCCGGTGCTGCCCCTGTGGGCAGTCCCCTGGAGCAGGCCACTGCCCACGGCAGCGAGAGAAGACCCAGCAGAAGTGCCTTCCGGCAGGCAGATCTCATGCTTTGTTTCCTCGCGCGACTCGAACTCATACATATTATGCACCGCCGGCCCGAAGTCAAACCGCTCCGACGGCGAAAAGGATTGAAACCGCCCGCCAAAAGCACTATTTTCGGTGGGCGTTTCCGCGGCCGGCCGAAGATCGGCCGTCGGTCTCCGGTATCGGAGGGCATTCATATCGATCGTCGATGGAAAGGAGTGAAACCATGAAGCTCGAGTTCGGGCCTAGGCGCGGAGTTTATATCGATGCCGCCGAGAGTCTGCGCAGTGCCGCAACCCCGCTTTCGCCCGAGGAAGTCGGTCATTTCGAAACTTTGGACCTGGTCTATCGGTCCCTTTGCGCACTCATGTACAACTACGTGCCGACCTCGGGCCACCCGGGCGGGTCCATTTCTTCCGGGCGCTTCGTCGCCGGGATACTTTTCGACGCGATGGATTACGACCTGTCGCAGCCGGACCGCGAGGATGCCGATGTCATCTCCTATGCGGCGGGCCACAAGGCCATGGGACTTTATGCCATGTGGGCCTTGCGCGATGAAATCGCCCGCTTGGCTGCCCCCGGCTTGCTGCCCGCGGAGGTGAAATATCGCCTGCGGCTCGAAGACCTGCTCGGCTTCCGGCGCAACCCGATCACCCAGACGCCTCTCTTCAAGCAGTTCGGGGCCAAGCCGCTCGACGGTCACCCCACGCCGGCGACCCCGTTTCTGCGCCTGTCGACGGGAGCATCGGGCGTGGGCGTGGCCAGCTCGCTCGGGCTCGCCTTCGGCGCGCGCGACTACTTCGGCGAGGGCGCGCCGCGGGTCCACATCGTCGAGGGCGAAGGTGGACTGACTCCCGGGCGCGTCGCGGAGGCGCTGGCGGCGGCCGGAACGGCTTCCCTGGACAATGCCGTCCTGCACCTGGACTGGAACCAGGCCTCGATCGACAGCAACCGCGTCTGCCGCGACGACGGGCGGCCGGGCGATTACGTGCAGTGGACGCCGATGGAGCTTTTCTATCTCCATGACTGGAACGTCATCTACGTCCCCGAGGGCAGGGATTTCAACCAGATCATCCATGCCCAGAGGCTAGCGCTCTCGCTGGCGAACGGGCAACCGACGGCCATCATCTATCGCACGCTCAAGGGATGGCTGTACGGCATCGAAGGGCGCGCTTCGCACGGCGCCGGGCACAAGCTCTGCTCCGACGGCTTCTGCCAGGCGCTCTCGGCCCTGACGGGCAAGGCGAACATGATGATACCGACATGCGCCGCCGGCCAGCAGCGGTGTGCTTCGCCCACCGAGGGGCGGGCAATCATGGAAGCCTGCTTCTGGGAGTCGCTGCAGATCGTGCGCAAAGTGCTTCAGGAAAGCGAGCCGGCGGTGCGAGCCCTGGCGGCCAGGCTGTGGAGCGCACGCGAGCGCCTGGACCTGCGCGGGAGGAAACCGCGCTCCGGCGCCCCGAACGTCGACACGATTTACAAGTTCGCCGCAGGCAATCCCGCCGTGCCTCCGGATCTCGTTCTCAGGCCGGGAACGGTAACCACCCTGCGGGGAGAACTGGGCCGTGTGATCCAGTACTACAACAAACTCTCCGGCGGCGCCATTTTCGTCGCGGCCGCCGACCTGCTCGGTTCCACCAGCATCAACACCGGAAGCGCCGGCTTTCCCGAGGGCTACTTCAATGCCCGGACCAATCCCGGCGCGCGCACGATCGCGGCCGGCGGCATCTGCGAAGACGCCATGTCGGGCATCATGTCCGGCCTGGCGAGCTACGGGCGGCACATCGGCATGGGCTCGTCGTACGGGGCCTTCATCGCCCCGCTCGGCCACATCGCCGCCCGCCTGCATGCCATCGGCGCCCAGTCGCGCCATGCGATCGCTCCCGACCCTTACAAACCCATGGTGCTGGTGTGTGCCCATGCCGGGCTCAAAACCGGCGAGGACGGCCCGACGCATGCCGATCCCCAGGCGCTGCAGCTCCTGCAGGAAAACTTCCCGCGCGGGACGGCGATCACCCTGACGCCCTGGGACCCGCAGGAGATCTGGGCGCTGTTTTCGGCGGCCCTGGCGAAACGCCCGGCGGTGATAGCGCCTTTCGTCACCCGCCCCAACGAAACCGTGATCGACCGCGCCCGGCTGGGGCTCGCTCCCGCGGAGTCCGCCGTCACCGGCGTCTACCTCTTGCGGCGGCCGCGCGGAAAGGGCGAGGGCACGATCGTTCTGCAGGAAAGCGCCGTCGCCTATGCCTTTGTGGAAGGGACGCTGCCGCTGCTCGAGATCGACGGCTTCGACCCGTGGGTCTACTATGTGGCGAGCGCCGAACTCTTCGACCTTCTGCCCGAGGAAAAGCAGCGCGAGATCTTCCCGGAGGAGCGTGCCCGGGAAGCCATGGGGATAACAGGCTTCACGTTGCCGACCATGTTCCGCTGGATCCGTTCCGATTTCGGCCGGGCCATGACCCTGCACCCGTATGTGAAAGGGCACTATCTCGGCAGCGGGCAGGGCGATATGGTGCTTGCCGAAGCGGGGCTCGGCGGCCTCGATCAGTACCGGGCGATCAAGAAATACATCGAGGCACTGCGGGGCTGAGCAACCTGTCGGGACGGCAAAGGGGCCAGGCGGTCATCGGGTCGCAGCAGGTCCGGCCCGGCGAACCCCCGGAAATCGCGGCAATGCGGTTCGGGGCGATCGCGAGGCCCCGGCAGGGGCCCAAAGCCGGGCGGTTCTGCGGCAGGGCATTGTTGCGCGACGAAACGCGAATGTCTCTCTGTCGGCCCTCCGGGGCTTGGCAATGGCGGGTTCGCCTTTCTCCGGGTTCGCCTTCGGCTCACCCGGAGCTGCCGGCTGCCGTGCCTTCGGCACTGACGCGGCCCCGGCAGGGCGCTGTTGCGCAACAAAACGCGCGTGCCTCTCTGTCGGCCCGGGTTCGCCTTCGGCTCACCCGGAGCTACCAGCTGCCGTGCCTCCGGCACTGACGCGGCCCCGGCAGGGGCCGCGAGCTGGTAGCCGGGGGTGAGCCGAAGGCGCCCCCCCGGAAAGGAGCGTATCGATCAACCGAGCCCCGGAGGGCCGGCAGACGCGCAACGCGTCGGCTCGCCTCGCGCCGGCGCCGCGCGGGATCGCGAGCACAGGCCCCGGCGGGCGCTTGGTTCAATCTGTCGGGGTGATCTCGAGGTTGCGGAAGCGGTCGACGCGGCAGCGGTAGCCGGGGGGAACGGCCGTGGTCGCGCTGTATTCGAAAACGACGGCCGGGCCCGCGATCTCGTTTCCGGCGCGCAGGTGCGCGCGCTCGTAGAAGCGCGTCTTGACGGGCCGGCCGCCGAAATGTGAGCGCCGCTCGTAAAGCAGCGCGGCGCAGGGATCGGCACCCGCGGGCCGTTCGGCAGGCATGCGCGGCTTGGCGGTCAGGCCGCGCACGCGCACGCGCAGGGTCACGATCTCGGTGGCGCGCGCCGCATCGGCGTAGCCGTAGCGCTGCTCGTGGCGCCGGTGGAACTCGCGCTCGAAGCTCTTCGAATACGGGAAGCTCAGCTCGTAGCTCTGGCCGCGGTAGCGCATGTCGATCCAGCGCTCGAGCCTGATGTCGCGGTCGGCGAAACCCTCGCGGCGCATGGAGGCGAAGGCGCGGCGCTCCAGTTCGCGATAGCGGCGGTCGAGCGCGGCGGGATCGGCGGCGGCGGACGGCAGCATCACCGTCCGGGAGAAATCCTGGACGCTGTCGGAAAGCAGGACGCCGAGCGCCGACAGCAGCCCCGGATTCTGCGGCACGAGCACCCTGGGGATCGAGAGATTGCGTGCCAGGTCGGCCGCGTGCAGGCCGCCGGCGCCGCCGAAGGTCACCAGGGTGAAGTCGCGCGGGTCGTATCCGCGCTCGACCGAGATCACGCGCAGGGCGGCTTCCATGTTGGCGTTGGCCACGTCGACGACCCCTTGCGCCGCCGCGAGCGGGTCGCCGATCCCCATGCGCCGCGCGAGCGCGCGGAAGGCGGGCGCCACCTTTTCGGCGTGCAGCCGCAGGGTGCCGCCCAGCGGGTAGTCGCTCTGCAGCCTGCCGAGCATCAGGTTGGCGTCGGTAACCGTGATGCGGTCCCCCTTGCCGTAGCAGATGGGGCCGGGATCGGCGCCCGCGCTCTCCGGCCCCACGCGCAAGGCGCCGCCGGCATCGATGTAGGCAATGGATCCGCCGCCCGCGCCCACCGTGTGTATGTCGATGACCGGTACGCCGATGGGAAACTGGGCGATCACCGATTCGCCCGTGATGCGGATACCGCCGTCGCACAGGGCGACGTCCGTCGAGGTCCCGCCCATGTCGAACGAGAGGATGCGCGCGTAGCCCGCGCGGCGCGCCGTCTCCCAGGCGCCCACCACGCCGCCGGCGGGCCCGCTCAGGATCGTGCGCACCGGCTCGCGGATCGCCACGCGCGCGCGCACGGCGCCGCCGTTCGACTGCATGACGCGCAGCGTGCTGCGGCGGCCCAGGCGCTTCTCGAGATCGGCGAGATAGCGGCCCATGACCGGCGCGAGATAGGCGTTGACCACCGTGGTGGAGGTCCGCTCGTACTCGCGGAATTCCGGCAGGATCTCGTGGCTGAGGCTGAGCGGAACCTTCAAGTTTTCCAGCGCCCTGCCGATCTGTTTTTCGTGAAGAGGGTTGGCATAGGAGAATAGCAGGCACACGGCGACCGACTCGACCCCGGCCGCGCGCAGCTTCGCCGCCAGGCCGGGAAGCTCGCGCGGGTCGAGGGGGACGAGAATCGCGCCGTCATAGAGAATGCGCTCCGTGACCCCGAAACGGAGCCGCGCGGGCACGAGCGGCTCGGGCCGGGAGGGAACAAGGCTGTAGATGCGCGGCCGGTTCTGCCTGCCGATCTCGAGCACATCCTCGAAGCCCGCCGTGGTCACCAGCGCGGTGCGCGCGCCCTTGCGTTCCAGCAGCGCGTTGGTCGCGACCGTGGAGCCGTGACGGATCTCGCCGGCCCGCTTCCATCGGATTCGACCGAGGCCGTCCAGGATGGCATCCGCCGGATTGGATGGCGTCGACAGCAGCTTGAGCGTGCGTACGCTCCGGCCGTCGAGTATGATGAAATCGGTGAAGGTTCCGCCGGTGTCGATTCCGATCCTGAGCATAACGCGCCATTATAGGCCAAGTAGCCGCATATGTCGGTAGTGCAGATCGAAAACCTGACCAAGGATTTCCTGGTCGGCTTCTGGCGCAAGCGCCGCGTGCGCGCACTGGACAACCTCAACCTGACGGTCGAGCCGGGAGAGATCTTCGGCTTCCTCGGCCCGAACGGCGCCGGCAAGACGACCACGCTGAAGATCATGATGACCCTGCTGCGCCCGACCTCGGGCTCGGTGCGCATACTGGGCGAGCCGGCCGCGTCGGCCGCGATGCGCCGGCGCATCGGCTACCTGCCCGAGAACCCGTACTTCTACGACTACCTGACCGCCGAGGAGATGCTGACCTACGTCGGCCGGCTCTACGGCATCCGTCGGCATGCCCTGCGCCGAAAGGTCGGCGAGCTTCTGGAAACCGTGGGGCTCGCCGAGCAGGCGCGCGTGCAGCTGCGCAAGTTCTCCAAGGGCATGACGCAGCGCATCGGCATCGCCCAGGCCATCATCAACGACCCGGAGGCCGTCTTTCTCGACGAGCCGATGTCGGGCCTCGACCCGCTCGGCAGGCGGGACGTGCGCCGCATCATCACCGGGCTCAGGGAAAAGGGGGTGACCGTCTTCTTCAGCTCGCACATCCTCCCGGATGTGGAGGCGCTGTGCGACCGGGTGGCGATTCTCCACAAGGGCCGGCTGCGGGAGACCGGCGCCCTCCATGAAATCCTGCAGATGAAGATCGAAGGACACGAGATCATCCTCGCACGCGTGAGCGCCGAGACGCGCGCCGGGCTGGCCGCCCTGTGCGACGAGATCCGTCCCATGGGCGACCGCCTGCACCTGCGCGCCGCCGACGCCGGCCGGCTCGAGGCCGTGCTCGCGCGCGCCCTCGCCGGCGGCGCCGAGCTGATCTCGGTCAATCCCGTGCGCGCCTCGCTCGAGGAGTACTTCTTCCGCGAGGTCGCCGCCGAGGTGCCCCGGCCATGAATATCGCAGTCGTCGCCCGCAACACCTTCCGCGAAAACATCCGCGACCGGGTGCTCTACAACCTCATCCTCTTCGCCTTGGTCATGACCGTCAGCTCGATCGCCCTGGGGCAGTTGACCCTGGGGTACGAGAGAAAGGTGATCGTCGATCTCGGGCTTTCGGCGATCTCGATCTTCGGCACCTTGATCGCCATCTTCATCGGGATCGGCCTGGTCCACAAGGAGCTGGAGCGCCGGACCGTCTACGCGCTGCTGTCGAAGCCCGTACGCCGGCACGAGTTCATCCTGGGCAAGTACCTGGGCCTGCTCGCCACCCTGTCGGTCAACGTCGCCGTCATGACCGTCGGCCTGTGGCTCAGCATGCTCTACCAGGGAGGCATCGAGCCCGCCGGCTATGCGCGCATCCTGCCCGCCGTCTACCTGATCTTTCTTTCGCTGGCGCTCACGACCGCCCTGGCGCTGGTGTTTTCGACCTTCTCCACGCCCGCACTGTCGGCGCTCTTCACGCTCTTTCTCTGGATCGCCGGACACTTCAACTACGACCTGCTCGAGTTCGCGGCGACGAGCCGCACGGCCGCCATGCGCCGGTTCTTCCAGGCACTGTACTATCTCGTGCCCAATTTCTCGAATTTCACCTCCATCGACAGCCGCAACGTCATCCAGAGCGCCGCCTACGCGCAACCCGTGGACTGGACCGCCGTCGGCTGGATCACTGTCTACGGATTGGTATACAGCGGCGTCTTGCTGGCGCTGGCGGTCACGGTGTTCTCGCGGCGGGACTTCAAATGACCGGGACTGGCGCGCAGATCTCGGGCGGCCGGATGTGGCCGTGGCTGGCGTTGGCGCTCGGCGCCGCGCTGGCCGTGCCGCCCGTGCAGGACCGCGTGCAGGCGCGCATGCAGGCGCGCGCTCCGGATCCCGACATCCTGTACTTCGCCTCTCCGGAGGCCATCAAGAAGATGGCCCTGGGATACGAGGGCCTGCTGGCCGACATCTACTGGATGCGCGCCATCCAGTATTACGGGCGGCGGGAAGAGGCCGAGCGGCGCCCGGTGCGCTACAAGAACCTGGCGGCGATGCTCGACATCACCTCGACCCTGGATCCCGACATGCTGGATGTCTACCGCGCGGGCAGCATCTTCCTCGCCGAGCCCGATCCCCTGGGCGCCGGGCAGCCGGAGCAGGCGGTCGCGCTTCTGGACAAGGGCATCGCGCGCCATCCCGGGGAGTGGCGCCTGCACATGGACAAGGGCTTCATCTACTTCTGGTTCTTGAAGGATTACAAGAAGGCCGGGGAGGCCTGGCTCGAAGGCTCCCGGCTCGCTGCCTCCCCGCCGTGGATGGCGGGCCTGGCGGCCATGGCGCTGTCGCGCGGCGGGGAGATCGAGACCGCCAAGATGCTCTGGCGGCAGCAGCTCGAGCAATCCGAGCGCGCGGACATCAAGGAAAACGCCCGCAACCATCTGGCGAGCACCGAGGTCGCCGAGACTTTGTGGACTCTCGAGTTCTTCATCGAGAAGTACAAGGAAAAAGCGGGCCGGCCGCCCCGGCAGCTCGAGGACTTGGTGCGGGCCGGCTTTCTGCGCCGCGTGCCGGTCGATCCTTCGGGCGTTCCCTACGACTACGAGCCCGCGAGCGGCTATGTCGGCCTGGCGCCGGAGACCAAGGTGCGCTACCTGAAGGTGCCCGAGGAATACCGCGCCTCCTTCCGGAAGAAGCTCGAGGAGCTGTACGGCTCGGCTAGCGGGCGAGGGTGACCTTGTCGCCGCCGGCGCCCTTGCTCAGGTAGAGGGCGGCGTCGGCGGCCTCGAGCAGGGCGTCGCGCGTCCGCCCGTGCTCGGGAAAGACGGCGACCCCGAGCGACGCCGTCACGGAACCGAGCGTCCGGCCGCGGTGCTCCACCTCCAGCTTCTTGATGGCCGCGCGCAGCAGCTCCGCGCGCTGCGCGGCGATCTCCGCGTTCCCTTCGGGCATGATGAGCGTGAACTCCTCGCCTCCGTAACGGCAGGCGATGTCTTCGGCACGGATGTTGCCCTGCAGCAGCGCGCCCAGTTCGCGCAGCAGGGCGTCGCCCGCGTCGTGGCCGTGGCTGTCGTTGAAGCGCTTGAAGCCGTCGAGGTCGAGCATGATGACGCTCAGCGGGCGCTGGTTGCGCACGGCGCGGCGCAGCTCGAGTTCGAGGGATTCCTCCATGAAGCGGCGGTTGAAGAGTCCGGTGAGGGGGTCGCGGATGGACTGGCTGCGGAGGGTTTCGTGGAGTTTGAGGTTGGACAGGGCCATGGCGATGTGCTCGGCCATGGCGAC
>CAZHQK010000127.1:0-23180 GCA_964534795.1 uncultured Acidobacteriota bacterium | reverse complement strand
CCCGCGGGCGAGATGAAGCACGGCCCCAACGCCCTCATCGACGGCGACCTGCCGGTCGTGGCCCTGGCCGCCATCGATCCGTCCAACCCCAAGTCGCTGCTGCGCTACGAGAAGATGCTGAGCAACATCCAGGAGGTCAAGGCCCGCGAGGGCGTGGTGATCGCCGTGGGGACCGAGGGCGACCGGCGCCTCGGCACCATGTGCGATTACGTCATCCATGTGCCGCCGATCTCCGACTACCTGGTCCCGATCCTGCTGGCCGTCCCCCTGCAGATGCTGGCGTACCACATCGCCGTGCTGCGCGGCTGCGACGTCGACCAGCCGCGCAACCTCGCCAAGAGCGTCACCGTGGAATAGAATTATCAGGATATGAGCGACAGGATCGTCCGCAGCGACGAGGAGTGGCGCCGGCGGCTCACCCCGGAGCAATACCGCATCACCAGACAGAAGGGCACCGAGAGGGCCTTCACCGGCAAATACTGGGACCACCACGAAAAGGGCCGCTACCGTTGCGTGTGCTGCGGCAGCGAGCTTTTTTCATCCGCTGCCAAGTTCGATTCCGGGACCGGCTGGCCGAGCTTTTCGGCGCCCGTCGATCCCGCCGCGATCCGCACCGTCGAGGATCGCAGCCTCGCCATGGTGCGCATCGAGGTTCTCTGCAGCCGCTGCGACGCCCATCTCGGCCACGTGTTTCCCGACGGGCCGCCGCCCACGGGGCTGCGCTATTGCCTCAATTCGGCAGCCCTCGAGTTCGTGCCCGAGGAGTAGGCCTGCCGCCCCGGGGCGATCCCAAAGCGGGCGATCCTGTGCCGCCATTTCAGAGCTCTGCGGGTGCTTCCAGCGTTTCCACAGGCTCGCGCGTTGGCCTTCCCTCCCGGACCCCATGAGGGATCCCGGCCAATGGAAGTCAGTCGAGCTTTCGGCACGAAACAGAGGCCCCACAGTCTGCCGGCCCTCCGGGGCTCGGTTGATCGATACCCTCCTTTCCGGGGGTTCGCCTGCGGCTCACCCCCGGCTACCGGCTCGGGGCCCCTTCCGGGGCCTGATGATCACCCCGAACCGCATCGGCCGGCTCTCTGCCGGCCCTACGGGGCTCACCTGATCGATACGCGCCTTTCCGGGGGTTCGCCTCCGGCTCACCCCCGGCTACCCGCTCAGGGCCCCTTCCGGGGCCGCGCGATCGCCCCGAACCGCATCGCCGGGCTCTCTGTCGGCCCTCCGGGGCTCGCCTGATCGATACCCTCCTTTCCGGGGGTTCGCCTGCGGCTCACCCCCGGCTACCCGCTCAGGGCCCCTTCCGGGGCCGCGCCAGTGCCGGAGGCACGGCAGCTGGTAGCTCCGGGTGAGCCGAAGGCGAACCCGGAGAAAGCCGGACCCGCCATTGCCGAGCCCCGGAGGGCCGGCAGAGAGGCATGCGCGTTTTGTTGCAAGACAATGCCCCGGCGCAGGATCGCCCAACTTTGGGCCCCTGCCGGGGCCTAATCTGCACTGGTTGCGCGCGGCGCGCGCGGTCTACACCGGATGCGCCTCGGCAGCCCATGAATTGCGCTGCACATACAGGCAACTGCGCCCGCGCAGCCTGCGCATCAGGCAATCCTTGCGGAAGTAGATGCCGCACTGGAAGCACACCTCGCGCGCCCCGGCCGTGTTCTCGACCACCCGCAGCGCCATGCGGTCGAGCAGGTCCGCGACGCGTCGGAGTTCCTCCTCGGGGAAGTCGCCGAAAAGCTCGATCAGCTTCTTCCGGCGCGCGTCTTCATAGGATTCCAGGAGGCGGCGCCCCTCCTCGGTCAGGACGAGATGGATGAAGCGCCGGTCGGTTTCCCGCTCGCGCCGCGCCATCAGCTTGCGCCGCACCAGCCTGTCGACCGCCTTGCTGGCCGCGGCGTTGCTGACGCCGAGAAACGCGGCCACCCCGCCGATGGTCTGGGCCTCGGCGACGCTCACCAGCTTGAGCAGTTTCAGCTGCGCCACGGTCACCGCCGCGCCGCCCGTCCGCCTGAGCAGTGCCTGCTCGATCTCCTCGCCGACCGCCGCGGCAAAGACGTTCGCGCTGGCCAGGAAATCGTGGATGAGGTCCGCCTTGTCGGCCGCAGAGCCGTTTTTTCCGCCCATTTCCGATATCTCCTCAATTGAGCCGCAAATTTGTAGCATAATTCGCTCGTGCAACGAAGCAGCGCATCGTCCGGGCCGCGCACGGCGCAGGGTCAGAATCGGGAAACGCTGGTCCGCAGAGGATTCGTTCTGTGCGCGCTCACACTCGCCTGGAACGTCGTCGAAGGGGTCGTCGGCATATGGGCGGGCATCGAGGCCGACTCGATCGCGCTCTTCGGCTTCGGCGTCGATTCCTTCGTCGAGACTGCCAGCGCCGCCGTCGTCGGCTGGAGGCTCCATTACGAGATGCGCGGGCGCGCGCCCGCCGCGGCGGAAAAAGCCGAACGCCGCGCGGCGCGCATCGCCGGCACTCTGCTTCTCCTTCTGGCCGCCTACATCCTGATCGATTCCGTGCGCGTCCTGGCGGGCTACGGCGCCGAGCCCGGCCCGAGCACGCTCGGCATCGTCCTGACCGCGGTCTCCCTCGTCCTGATGCCCCTGCTCGGCCGGGCCAAGCTCGATGTCGCGCGGCGCATCGAAAGCCGCGCCCTGCGCGCGGACGGCTACGAAAGCATATCGTGCGCCTGGCTCTCGCTCGCCGTGCTCGCCGGCCTCGTCCTCAACGCCGCCCTGGGCTGGTGGTGGGCCGATCCGGCGGCGGCCCTGGCCCTCATACCATTGATCGTGCGTGAGGGGATCGAGGGCTGGCGCGGCGAACCTTGCGCGTGCGGAGCCGACCGGGACGCGCTCGCGCGCCGGACAGCGCCGGCCGGCGACAAACCCGTGGACGCGCCGGAATAAAAACAATATCCTAAACTCGCCGGCTCACGATCGGGGCGGCGGTCCACATCCGGCCCGCGGCCGCCTGCGGAGGAACTCGATGGCTCGCTCGACATTCGGCTTGTGCGTAGTTCTGCTTGCTTCTCTTGCCTGGCTCGCACTTTCGTGCTCCACGGCCGCGCGCCCGTCCCCTCAGGATCCCCTCGAGCACGCCCGCCGCCTGCACCGACTGGTTCCCCTGATCGACGGTCACAACGATCTCGTCTGGAGGCTCAACGAGCGAGCGCGCGGGAACCTGTCGCGCATCGACATCGCCCGGCCGCAGCCGGAGTTGATGACCGATATCCCGCGGCTGCGCCGCGGGGGCGTGGGAGGGCAGTTCTGGTCGGTGTACGTGCCCGCCACCATGGCCGGGCCTGCGGCGGTGCGCGCGGTGATGGAGGCGATCGACACGGTCCATCGCATGGCCCGGCGCTATCCCGACGACTTCCAGACGGCGCTCACCGCAGGCGACGTCGAGCTCGCCTTCGCGCACGGGAGGATCGCCTGCCTGATCGGCATGGAGGGCGGCCACTCGATCGACGATTCGCTGGCGGTGCTGCGCATGTTCTACAGGCTCGGCGCGCGTTACATGACGCTGACCCACAGCCGCAACACCGCCTGGGCCGATTCCGCCACGGACCAGCCGAAGTCCCACGGCCTGACCGCCTTCGGTCGCGAGGTCGTACGCGAAATGAACCGGCTCGGCATGCTCGTCGACCTCTCCCATGTTTCCCCGGAGGTCATGGCGCAGGCCCTCGAGGAGTCGCGCGCGCCGGTGATCTTCAGCCACTCCGCCGCCCGCGCCCTGTGCGACCATCCGCGCAATGTTCCCGACGACATCCTGCGCCGGCTGCCGGCCAACGGCGGCATGGTCATGGTGTGCTTCGTGCCCGATTTCATCTCGCCGGACGTGCGCGCCCATTCGGCGCAGCGCGAGCAGGAAGCCGCGCGCCTGCGCGCCCTGCATCCAAAGGACGAGGCGGCCGCCCGCCGGGCCCTGGCCGAGTGGGACCGGGCCAACCCGGCGCCGCGCGCCCGGCTCTCCCAGGTCGCGGACCACATCGACCACATCCGCCGGCTCGCGGGCATCGACCACATCGGCCTCGGTTCCGACTTCGACGGGATCTCCAGCGTCATCGAAGGTCTCGAGGACGTCTCCAAGTACCCTGAGTTGACCGCCGAACTGGTCCGCCGCGGCTACAGCGACGAGGACATCCTCAAGATCCTGGGACGCAACCTGCTGCGCGTCCTCAGCCGCGCCGAGGCCGCCGCCCGCCGGCTGCAGCAGGAGCGCGGGCCCTCGGAAGCGCGCATCGAGGACCTGGACCGGCACTGAGGGCGCCCCATGGACATTCTGGCCCGGCTCAACCCGCAGCAACGCCTGGCCGTCGAGCACGGCCGGGGTCCCGCCCTGGTCCTGGCGGGCGCGGGCAGCGGCAAGACGCGCGTGATCGCCTATCGCATCGCCTACCTGATCCGCAACGGCGCCTGCCGGCCGGAAAACATCCTGGCCGTCACCTTCACCAACAAGGCCGCCGACGAAATGAAGGAAAGGGTGCACGCGCTTCTGGGGCCCCGGCGCACGGCCGAACCCCTCATATCCACCTTCCACTCGTTCTGCGTGCGTATCCTGCGGCGCGAGATCGAGCGCATCGGCTACCGCCGCGATTTTTCCATCTACGACACCGACGACCAGAAGCGGCTGATCAAACAGATCCTCAAGGGGATGGGCATCGCGGAAACCGGCGATCCGCCCGCCAAGATCCTCGCGCGCATCAGCTTCGCCAAGAATCACGGCATCTCTCCCGAGGATTACGCTCCCGAGCGCTCCTCCCCCGAGAGAATCGAGACGGCCGAGATCTATGCCCGCTACGATGCCGCCCTGCGGCGCGCCAACGCGCTCGACTTCGACGACCTGCTGCTCAAGGCAGTCGATGTCCTGGAAGGCTTCCCCGAACGCCGCGCCTATTACAGCGAACGCTACCGCTACATCCTGGTCGACGAGTACCAGGACACGAACCGCGCGCAGTACGAGCTGCTGCGTCTTCTGGCCGACAGGCACGACAACGTGTTCGTGGTGGGAGACGAGGATCAGTCGATCTACAGGTTCCGCGGCGCCGAGATCCGGAACATCCTGAACTTCGAACGGGACTTCCCGGGCGCCCGCATCATCAAGCTCGAGCAGAATTACCGCTCCACCAGGAACATCCTGAGCGTGGCCGGGGCCGTCGTGAGCCGCAACCGGGAGCGCAAGGGAAAGTCCCTGTGGACCGCCAACGACCAGGGCGAAGCCGTCACGCTCTACCGCGCGCTCTCGGCGCGCTCCGAGGCGCTGTGGGTGGCCGACCGGGTGCAGGAACTGCTCGACGAAGACGGCGACCGCCGCATCGCGATCCTCTACCGCACCAACTTCCTGTCGCGCAACTTCGAAGAGGTGCTGCGCCAGCGCGGGATTCCGTTCGCCGTGGTCGGCAGCGTCGCCTTCTTCGGGCGCATGGAAGTCAAGGACATGCTCGCCTACCTGAGGATCATCTACAACCCGGAAGACGACGCGGCCCTGCTGCGCATCATCAACACCCCGCCGCGCGGCATCGGCGCCGGCGCGCTCGACATGCTGGCGGCGCGCGCCCGCGAGGCCGGCATACCCCTGTCGCGGGCGCTGAGAGAGGCGGCGCAGGAAACGGCTCAGGCCGGCAGGGGCCGGCGCGCCCTGGCGGAGTTCCAGCGCCTGCTGGACGAATGGACGGCGCTGCGCGACCGCTCCTCCCCCGCCGACCTGCTGAAGACGATCCTCGAGACCACCCGCTACCGCGAGATGCTCGAGAAGCAGGAGACGCGCGAGGAGGCGGCGAGCCGCATGGCGAATATCGAGGAACTCGTGCGGGCCGCCCAGGAATCCCAGGAAAGGGGCGAGACAGTTTTCGAGTTTCTGGACCGCGCCTCGCTCTCCTCCGAGCTGGACAACCTCGATACCGACGCCCGGGTCGCCCTCATGACCGTGCACAGCGCCAAAGGGCTGGAATTCGACGTGGTCTTCCTCGCCGGCATGGAGGAAGGCTTGCTGCCGCATGCGCTCTCCATGGGCAGCCCGGAAGAACTCGAGGAGGAGCGCCGGCTGTGCTACGTGGCGATCACGCGCGCCCGCCGGAAGCTCTTTCTCACCTGGACGCCCTACCGCCGCGGTTTCATGGGCGGGCCGGCGGAGCCGTCGCGCTTTCTCGGCGAAATGCCTCCCGAGCTGGTCCGGGACGCGGAATTCATGACGGACATGCCCGCCGCCACGCTCGAGGAGCAGGAGGCGAAAGAATGGCGCCGCCCGGGCGGGCGCCGGCGCGCGCGCCGGGGGGCGTACAGCCTGCCGGACGACGACCCCGACTCGCAGGACACCGCCGCCCCGCGCACCATGCAGGAACTGCGGGCCTATGTGGCGCTCCGGAAAGCCGAACCCCAGGCGCCGCCGCAACCGGTTCTGAAGCCCGGGACGCGCGTGCGCCACCCCAGTTTCGGCGAGGGTATCGTGCTGAGGCGCGAGCGCTCGGGGAGCGAAACCAAGCTCACGATCTCCTTCAGCCGCGTGGGAAGAAAAATGCTGATCGAACGCTACGCCCGGCTCGAGGCGCTGTAAGCGGGACCGCGACGGGCGCAATCCCTTGACGGAACCGGGCCATCGGAGGAAGGCCGTGGACGACGCCATCGTCAACTACAGAAAAGAAGCGATCCTGCGCGACGGCAGCTCCATCCAGCTGCGCGCCCTGCGCAGCGACGACAAGGAAGGCCTGCTCGATCTCTTCAGCCGCCTGAGCCGCCGTTCGGTCTATTTTCGCTTTTTCCGCCACAAGGAATGGCTGAGCCTGCACGAGCTGGCGCGGTTCACCGAGCTGGATTTCGTCCGCGAGGTCGCCCTGGCGGCCGTGCGCCGGGAGGGAGAGAAGGAGCGCATCCTGGGAATCGGGCGCTATGCGGTGATCGAGGACGGCAGCGGACCTCCGGCGCGCGCCGAGATCGCCCTCGCCGTGGCCGACGATTACCAGGGCCTGGGGATCGGCACGCTCCTGCTCGAGCATCTTACGGCGATCGCGCGCGCCCGCGGGATCACGGAATTCCAGGCGAACGTTCTCGGCGAAAACAACCGCATGATGGATCTCTTCGCCCACAGCGGTTTCCGCGCGCGCAGGTCCCTGGAATCCGGCGTGTTCCAGGTGTCGCTGGCGACCGAGGAGACCGAGGAGCTTGTGGAAGCCGCGCTGCGGCGCGAACGGCTTGCGACCGCCCGGAGCCTGCAGCCGGTTTTCCACCCGATCTCGGTGGCGCTCGTCGGCGCTTCGCGCCGCCCGGGCAGCATCGGCGCGGCGTTGCTCGGCAACCTGCGCCGCGCGGGATTCCGCGGCTGCATCTATCCCGTCAATCCCGGGGCGGAGGAGATCGACGGCCTGCGCTGCTTCCCCGCGGTGAGCGCCATCGGCGCGCCCGTGGACACGGCCTTCATCGTGGTCCCGGCGCCCCTCGTGGAAGAGGCGGTGCGCGACTGCGCGCGCGCGGGCGTCCGGGCGGTGGTCGTCATCACCGCGGGCTTCGGCGAGGTGTCCGAAGAGGGGCGGCTGGCAGAGCGGCGCCTGCGCGAAATCGTGCGCGCCTCCGGGATGAGGATGGTGGGCCCGAACTGCATGGGCGTGATCAACACCGATCCGCAGGTCTCGCTCAACGGCACCTTCGTGCCGGTCTGGCCGCCTCCCGGGCGCATCGGGATGCTGTCGCAGAGCGGCGCTCTCGGCTACGCCATCCTCGACCGCATGCAGGCCCTGCAGCTCGGGGTCTCCACCTTCATCTCGGTGGGCAACAAGGCCGACGTCTCGGGCAACGACCTGCTCGCCTACTGGGCCGAGGATCCGCGCACGGACGTGATCGTCCTTTACCTGGAAAGCTTCGGCAACCCGCGCAAGTTCGCGCGCATCGCTCCCGATGTCGCGCGGCGCAAGCCGATCGTCGCGGTCAAGGCGGGCCGCTCCGCCGCCGGGACGCGCGCGGCCTCGAGCCACTCGGCGGCACTCGCCAGCCTGGACACAGCCGTGGACGCCCTGTTCGAACAGGCGGGCGTGATCCGCACCGACACGCTCGAACAGCTTCTGGACGTCGCCATGCTGCTGTCGATGCAGCCGATCCCGGCGGGCCCGCGCGTCGCCGTCATCACCAACGGCGGCGGGCCCGGCATTCTCCTGGCCGACGCCTGCGAGGCCCACGGCCTGGTGCTCCCCGAACTCGCGCCGCAAACCCGGGAGGCGCTCCGCTCGTTCCTGCCCGCCCATGCCGGACTGGCCAATCCCATCGACATGATCGCCTCGGCCACCCCGGAGCAGTACGAGCGCGCGGTCGAGATCGCGGGCGCCGACCCCAACATCGATTCGGTCATCGTTATCTACCTGCCGCCGATGCTTCACCCGCCGGAGGAAGTGCCCAAGGCCATCGCGCGCGCCGCTGCGCGCGTGCCGCCCGAAAAGCCCGTGCTGACCGTCTTCATGTCGTCCCACGCGGTGCCCCCGGCGATCGCCGAGGGCCCGCGCGGCCGCCTGCCGGCCTACCCCTTTCCGGAAAACGCCGCGCTCGCCCTGGCGGCCGCCGAGCGCTACGGGCGCTGGCGCCGCCGCCCGCGCGGATCCTGCATCACGCTCGATTCCTTCGCCAGAACGGCGATCCGCGCCGTCGTCGACCGCGTCCTGCAGGACAGCGGCGGCGCCGCCTGGCTTTCGCCCTACGACCTGGCCGCCGTGCTGCGCGCCGCCGGAATCGATTTCGCCGCCCTCGAGACGGCCGATCCGGCCCGCGCCGCCTCGGTCGCCGAGCGCATGGGCTATCCGCTCGTCCTCAAGGCCGTTTCCGACAGGGTGCTGCACAAGAGCGACGTGGGCGGGGTCATCCTGGACATACGCTCCGGCGAGCAGTTCGAGGCCGCGCTGCAAACCCTGATGCGCCGCATGCGGTCGATCGGCGTCGAACTCGAGCGCGTCCTGCTGCAGCGCCAGATCGAAGGCGGAATCGAGGCGCTCGTGGGCGTGATGACCGATCCCACGTTCGGGCCGCTCGTGGTGTGCGGCCTCGGCGGCGTGCTGGTCGAGCTGATGCACGACGTGTCGTTCCGCCTGCCGCCGGTCAGCGACATCGACGCGGCGGAAATGATCGACAAGCTGCGCACGCGCAAGCTGCTCGACGGCTATCGCGGCCGCCCGGCGGGCGACGTGCCGGCGCTCGTGGCGCTCGTACAGCGCGTTTCGGCCCTGGCGGAATTGGTTCCTGAGATGAAGGAGCTCGATCTCAATCCGGTAAAGGTGCTCGAGCCCGGGCGCGGCGCCGTCGTCGTCGACGCCCGCATGCGCCTGGAGCGCTGAAAGCGCTTCGAGTCTGCCGCCCCTCCGGGGCTTGGTTGATCCACGTCTGCCTTTCCGGGGGTTCGCCTGCGGCTCACCCCCGGCTACCCGCTCAGGGCCCCTGCCGGGGCCGCGTCAGTGCCGGAGGCACGGCAGCTGGTAGCTCCGGGTGAGCCGAAGGCGAACCCGGAGAAAAGCGCATCCGACGTCGGCAAGCCCCGAAGGGCCGACAGAGAGGCATGCGCATTTTGTCGCAGAACCGCCCAGCTTTTGGCCCCTGCCGGGGCCCGCGTTCACGACCCCGCGCGGAGCGGCGGACCTACTTGATCGGTTGCGGGACCGCAAGCGTCAGGTTGTGCTTGGCGAGTGCGCCGGCGAGCGCCGTTGCCTTGGCAAACAGCGCGTTCGCCTCGGCGATCGCTTTCGGCACCTCCTTCTTGACCTCATCGTAAGCGCGCATCGTCTGCTCGGTGGGCCACATGCCCCCCATCAGGCCGCTCTTGGCCTGCCCGACGCGCACCAGCAGGTTCTGTCCCAGAGCTCCCATGCCGGGGGCGCCGCCGCCTCCGCCGCCCGCGAATGCGCCGCCGCGCCCGCCGCCGGCTCCGCCGATCAATCTGGGCGCGAAGTCCGACAGCTCCTTGTTGATCGCTTCGAACGACGCCTTGACGTCGGCGGGAATATCGCTGCGCCCCGCGATCTCCTTGGCCAGTTCGCCCATGCGCTGGTTGAAGGGCGTGAGCGCTCCGGCGGCCTCCGTCAGCCGGCGCTGCAGCTCGTGAACCTCCATCGCCATGTCGAACAACCGCTTGCGCTCCGCCTCCGTGAGCACGACCTCCGGGTCGCCCATGACCTTCAGCGGCTTCGTCTCGATCGTCTTGCCGTCGACGATGAGCGAGACGTTGTACGTGCCCGCCAGAACGAACGGACCCGCGCTGCCGGCGCCTGCGCCGAAGCCGAAGGCACCGCCGGCTCCGCCGGCCGGACTGCCGCAGCCGGCCCCGAACGGGCTGCGCGGGGCGGCCGGGGCCTGGGCGCCGCCGCGGCCTCCGGGCGCGCCGGCACCACGGCCGCCGGCGGGTGTGGGAACAGGTTGAACCCTGAGATCCCAGCACGCCGACTGAATCCCCGGCTTGTTGTAGTCGGCCAGCACCGGCCCGGAAATCTCGCGCACCTCGCGCCCGGCGGCGTCGGTGATCCTCAGCTTCACTTCGCCCACCTGGCGCTTCAGGTACCAGGAAATGACCGCCGCCTGGGGCGGGTTCTCCCCGAAGAAGGTCTGGTCGCCCCAGAATTCGTAGTTGCGATCGCGCGCCGGCCGCCGGTACATCGCGAAGGGCGGCGGCGAAAAGAGCGCGGCATCCGCTGCCGCCGCCTGCGCCGCCGCATACTCCTGTATGGGCGCGAGATGGTCCAGGATCCACAGAGCCCGGCCGTGCGTCGCGAGGACCATGGCGTTGTCGCGCGGATGGAGCGTGATCTCGTCGATGCGCACCGTCGGCAGATTCGCCTTGATCCGCACCCAGCTCCGGCAGCCGTCGATGGTCACGAAAAGGCCCGTCTCGGTCCCGAGATAGAGCACGCTGGGATTCTTCAGATCCTCGGTCAACGTGCGCGCGACCTCGCCCTTGAGATTCGCCGAGACCGAGCGCCACGTCCGGCCATAGTCGCTGCTCGCATAGATGTAGGTTTCGAAATCGTTCTGCCGGTGGCCGTCGAACGTGGCGTAGACCGTTCCCTCGTCGAAGCGCGAAGGCACCACCTCGGACACATAGATGCCCTGCGGCAGGCCCGGCACGTTGGCGATCACGTCGTTCCAGGTCTTGCCGCCGTCGCGCGATACCGCCAGATGTCCGTCGTCCGTACCGGCATAGAGGAGGCCGGCGCGTTTGGGGGACTCGGCCAGCGATACGATCGTGGGCCAGGCCGAAATGCCGTCATGCTTCGATATACGGATCTCGCTGCCCTTCAGGCCCATGGTCACGATCGCTTCGCGATCCGCGTTGCCCGTGAGATCGGGGCTGATTGCGACCCACGACAGGCCGCGGTCGGCCGAGCGGAAAACCTTCTGGGCGCCGGTGTACAGGACCTTCGGGTCGTGCGGCGACATGATCAGCGGCGTGTCCCAGTTCCAGCGCAGCGGCGGCTCGCCCTGCGCCGCCTGCGGCCGGATGACCATGGTTTCGCCGGTCACGCGGTCGACGCGCACCATGTTGCCGTTCTGCGACTCGCTGTAAGCGACGCGGAAGTCCGTGGGGTCCTGGAGCACCACGAAACCGTCGCCGCCCTGCAACGTGGTCCAGTGGTGGTTGGCGATGCCGGCGGCGCTGCGCACGGCGCTCGGGCCGCACCAGCTGTAGTTGTCCTGCATGCCGCCGCACACGTTGTACGGTATGGCCATGTCGACGCTGACGTGGTAGAAGAGCCCCACCGGCAGGTTCGGCAGGAAGATCCACGTCTTGGCCATGTCGTAGGAAACCGCGAGCCCGCCGTCGTTGCCGATCAGGATATGGCGCGAGTTGGCCGGATTGATCCAGATGGCGTGGACGTCGTCGTGGGTCGAGGCGGCGACATCAGTCGCCACCGTCTTCCCGCCGTCGAGCGACTGGTGCAGGCCGACGCCGCCGAAGTAGACGACCTCGGGATCGTTGGGATCGATGCGCAGCTTGCTGAAATACATCGGGCGCGGGTTGACATTGTTGACCTTGCGCCAGGTCGCACCGGCGTCGTCCGAACGGTAGAGGCCCGTGGGCGTGGGGCTCACGCCGGTCGCGACCCCCCTGCCTCCGGGAGGCACCGCTGCCGCAGCCGCCTGTGCGGCCCCCGGCGCGCGCGCGGCTCCCGTGGCCTCCTCGCCGCCGCCCCGGCCGCCCGCGGCCGGCGTTTCACCTTCGATCAGCGCGTACAGTATGTTCGGCTTGCGCCTGTAGACGTCGATCGCGATGCGGCCGAGAGGGCCGTCGGGCAGGCCGTTGCCCTTGAGCCGGGTCCAGGTCTCCCCGCCGTCGGTCGACTTCCAGACGCCGCTCCCCGGACCGCCGCCGTTGAAGCAGCAGGCGGACCGGCGGCGCTGGTAGGTCGTCGCGTAAAGCACTTTGTTGTCGATCGGATCCATGACGAGATCGTTGGCACCGGTGTCCTCGTCGACCGTCAGGACGGCCTTCCACGTCTTGCCGCCGTCGGTCGTCTTGAAAACGCCGCGCTCGCCCCCCGGCCCCCACAGGCTACCGGTCGCCGCGACGAAGACGACGTTGTTGTCCTTTGGATCGATCGCTATCCGGTGGATGTGGCGCGACGTGCGCAGCCCCATGTGGGTATAGGTTTTGCCGCCGTCGACGGACTTGTAGACGCCGTCGCCCCACGACGAGCTCTGCCGGTTGTTCGACTCGCCGGTGCCCACCCAGACCAGGTCCGGGTTGGACTGCGAGATCGTCACATCGCCGATCGACATGAGGCCCTGGTCCTGCAATTGGGCCTCGAAGGTCGTACCGTTATTCACGGTCTTCCATACGCCGCCGTGGGAAGTGCCGACGTAATAGACGGCCGGATCGGCCTCGTAGACCGCCAGATCGGCAATGCGTCCCGACATCGATGCCGGCCCGATGGGCCGGAAGTGGAGCGAGTCAAAAGGGCCGCCGGGGGCTTGCGCCGGCTCCGGGCGCCCCGCCGCGCCCTGACCCACCGCCACGAGAATCGCCGCCAGAACGATCAGACCGTTTCGCTTCATCACCGAAACCTCCGTCAAAGCAGGGATGACCAGAGAAGTTGCATACAACCGCGACCACAAAGTGCGTGCAGGATACCAGCCATCGAAATTGAAATCACCCGAAATTTCGGGTCCGGGCCCTCAATACGTCGTGCCGAAAAAGGTGTTCTCGCCGGTGCGCAGGCTTTTTCCGTAGCAGAGCACAAGGCCCACCCTTTCGAACAGGAGCGCCTTGAGCTGCATCCCGGTATCCCATTGCCACACCCTGGAGCCCAGCAGGCCGCGCGCATCGAAGGTTCTCCCGACGTCGAGGAAGGGCGCCAGAACGAGCTTCCAGCGGCTTCGCCGGTAGATCTCCCGGTTCACTTCCAGGTTGAGAAGGACATAATCCGGTCCCAGAGGGCCCGCACCCTTCCTGCCGTCGCGCGTGCCGCCGTGGCCGCGCAGGGCGAGGTCGTTGTCGCGTTCGCGCCCGAGGCTGTACAGCCTGTCGAAAGGCAGGCCGCCCGACGAGCGCGCAGCCGAGAAACGGCCCGCGATCTCCACGGCCGAACCTCGAGATTGCGGGAACCAGTTGAACTCGAGGCCGCCGCCGGCGCTCGCGTAGCGGGATCCCCCGGCCGCAAGTATCCTGCCCCAGCGCGCCGTCCCGAAGGTCGTCAGCGCGAAGCGCCGCTCGGGCAGCATGATCGTTCGGTTTTCGAGTCGAAGCGTCTGCCCGACGCCCGGCCCTTCGGCGAAGAGCGCCGGCGCGGCCGCGGGCTGCCCTTCGTAATGCCTGCTGTCGGCCTCGACCGCGGTCAGCCATTTCCAGCGCCCCCCGATCGATGATCCGACGCCGAGAGCGGCGCGCAAGGTCTTCATGCGGAACGCTGCCGGCGCGTCCCGAGGCTGCCGCAGGGCGCGCGAGATTTCCCACTGCTCGTCCATGCCGTCGATCTCGAAGCGCATGCGCCACGCGGGATTCCCGGCGATCGGGCCGGACACCGAGGCGTAGGCCCGCCTCCTGCGGTCGTCCCAGCGCACGAGCGAACGCACGTTGTAAGCAGTACCCCGCAGGTTGTACGCCTCCGGCAGCACGCTCTCGAACGGGAGGCCCCGCAAGAGCGAGATCAATCCTCTGACCGTGCCGGCGCCCAGGCCGCCGCGCTCGACCGGGCGCAGAAAGAAATCGAACCTGCCGTCCTGACGGGCGACGAGCTCGCTGCGCTGCTGAGCGAAGATCTCGAGCGCGGCCAGGCGGGCGTGCGTGGCGCGATAATCGCCCAGGCGCAGCAGGCTCGCGGGCGCAAAGGTAAAGCAGCGGTCCAGAAGCACCGGATTCACGCGCGGCCGGGGAAGGATCCGGATCTCTTCCAGCATCGGCTTGCCGGCCCGGTTCCAGTACTTGATCGCGGCCTCTTGGTTTCCTTCGAGGAAGAACAGGGATGCCAGGAAATCGTTGGCGTAGGAGTCGAGCGCGTCGAGCTTCAATGCGCGCCGCAGGAGCCGGCGCGCCTCGGAATTCATCCCGGATTTGAAGGCGATGCCGGCCAGTTCGATGGGGAATCTCTTGTCCTGCGGGGCCTTCGCGCGGCCGCGCTCCAGGGCGGCCCGGGCTTCGTGCCAGCGCTGCAGTGCAGCCAGGGCCATGCCGCGCCGGAAATCGAGCTCGGGCGGGTTATCCGGCGAGTCCGGGACCAGGTCGAGGATCGCCTGCCATTGCTCCCGGGCAGCCAGCTCCTTGACGGCTTCGAGCAGGGCATCCGCGCCCGCTCGGGATCGCGCCGGGACCTGCGGGCCCAGGAGAAGCAAGGCGCACAGGACGAGTCCCATTACTTTTCATTTTCCGGGAGGGCCAGAAGCGTCCAGTTGCCGCAAGCCTTCCAGTCCTTTTCGAAATCGGCGCGGCGCAGTTTCGCCAGTTTCCTGCGCGCCGGATCGTTGACCAGGACGAGATCCTGTGCGCGATCCAGTCCCGCCACCACGACGAAGTGGGATCCCGCTCCGCCCGAGGGATCCTTCATCCCCACGATGAGCGGGCGCCCTTTCAGCAGGTGGCTCTCCAGATCCTCGAGCGTGCCGGCGAAGGCGAATACCCGGTATCCCTGTTCGCGCAGGAATTTCTCGAGCTCCACGGCGCGCACGCCCCCGCGATCCCGCGGCCGCAGCCGCTCGCGGATCGCCGCGTCGTCGGGCGCGACGGCGCCGGGCGAATTCCCGTGCCAGTAATGCATCAGCATCGAGACACAGGCGGCCCCGCACCCGTTCTCGACCTGCTCAACGAAGGGAACGTCCAGCCAGATGGTCTGTGCGGCGACCCGGATCCCGAGAGCGCAGAGCAGGATGCATGGCAGACGCGCCGCCGGGAGCATCGGCGACCACAGGTTACGGCATGACCACCAGGAGCGCAACCAGGGATCCAACCGCGACGATCGGCAGCACATAGAGCATCATGCGATCGCTCACGTCCCCGGCCGCAAAATCCGCCTGAAGCTCTTCGGCGCGCGCCGCCAGCCGGGCCAGCTCGTCATCGTCGAGCATGGCGATGGCCTGGCGGATCCTGCCCGGCTCGATGCCGGCTGCGGCGAGCGCCCTTTGGGCGTTCTCTCCTGCCAGCAAGCCCTGGATCTTTGCGATATTGTCCAGCCTCTGCTGCGATGCGCCGACCAGCGCCTTCTGCAGGTCGCCCGGTTTGACCACATGATCCTGGGCCGGAAGCGACGCCGCGAGCATGGTCAACAGAAGAAAAACGCTCACGATAGAAATGGCGAACCGCGCTTGGGATTTCCTCATGAAACCTCCATGCCGAAACCGAACATTTCACTCGCCGTGACCGGCCGGCGACGCCTGCGCCTTCATTCGACCGGGCGGCCGCGGCTTGCTGTCGTTCGCGGGCTAAATTAGCGGAACGGGAAGGCCGAATTCAAGCACAATCCTGCCCCTGCCGTGGCGGCGGTTCAACAAGGGAGCGGAAGGACTGCGGCTGCTTCCATTTCGCAGAGGAGATCGGGGCGGCATACCACGGCCTGCACGAGAACGTTGGGGATGTTCTCCAGGCCGCGGCGCCGCAGCGCATCGAGCAGCGCAGGCGCCCCGGCGGGATCCTTCAGGTAGGTCGTGAGCGAGACGACCTGTTCGAAGGACGCGCCCTGGCCGGCAAGCAGGGTGGACACGTTCTCCAGCATGCGCTCGAGCTGTCCGGCGAGGTCGCCTTCATGGGCGGTGCGGCCTCGTTCGTCCACACTGGCGGTGCCGGAAATCAGCAGCGATATCTTGTTGCCGTCCGCGAACCTGACGCCGCGCGAAAAGTCCGATCCGTAGCTGGCAGCCTCGTTCAACGTGGGCGTATGCATCGCCGTCATACCGACGGGATGCGGCGAGCCGGCGGCGTGCAGCGCCATCAGCAGATTGTGCCCGGCTGCCGCGCACCCGCCCTCTATGCCCGTGCTCGCGGGAAACAGCTCCAGGCCCGCACGCCCGTAAAAGCTGCGGCGCGCCCGGTTGAACTCGGCGTAGTCGCGCCCGATGTCCCTCAGGTAGATCCAGGTTCTCACGACATGGCCGAAGTCCATCCCTGCCCTGCGCAGCAACGCGGCGGCGGCTTCGTACATGCCGTATGCCTCGTCAAAGAGATCGCCCGGAGGGCCGCAGATGCCGGCGGCGAAAAGATGCAGCGTTCGACCCAGGCGCAGCGGCCGGACGGCCGGGGGCAGGCAGCCTGTGCAGGAGCAGGCCCGGTCGGCGTCGAGGCTCGCGGGAGCCGGAGAATCGCCGTCCCGCGGAATGACCGCATGGAAGGAAACCTCGACGCGGGATGCGGGATCCAGCGGCGGTTGCTCGACGAAGATGGAAGCCGGGCGCAAATGCTCCTGCGCTGCGCTGCCGCCCTGCGCCCGCTCCCTGGCGTCGAGAAAGGCCGCCAGGTCCTGCCGTATGTTCCGGAAATGCACCCATTCGCGCACGACATGCGCCGGCAGGCCGCCTGCACTTTTCAGGAGTCCGCGCATGCCTTCGTGAACCTGTGCCGCCTGCGCGGCAATGTTCCCGGCCTTGGAGGGATCGGGGCGGCACACCCCGAAGATCTCCGAGGCAAGCGGGCCGTCGGCGCGGCGCGACAGGCACACGGGCGAACCTGGATATTCGGTCGGCGAAGGTCGCAAGCTACCGGATCCCAATTCCGAGTTTCCCAGCAGAGGTGCGGTATCCCCGGCCGATGCTCCGGCCGCCTACCAGCCCCGATTCATCGCCAGAGCCACGGGCCGGATATCGTTCATCATGCGCTCGAACTTTTCGGGGCGCAGCGACTGCTCGCCGTCGCTCAACGCCTCCTGCGGGTTGACATGAACTTCGATCAGCAGCCCGTCGGCGCCCGCAGCCACCGCGGTGCGCGCCATGTGCGGCACCAGCCACCACAAGCCGGTCCCGTGACTCGGGTCCACGATGACGGGCAGGTGCGACCAGCGCTTGAGCACCGGCACGGCATTGAGATCCAGCGTGTTGCGCGTCGAGGTCTCGAACGTTCGTATGCCCCGCTCGCACAGCACGATGCGATCGTTGCCGGAGCTGGCGATGTACTCGGCGGCCAGCAGGAATTCCTCGATCGTCGAGCTGAAGCCGCGCTTGAGGAGCACCGGCAGGCGGGTTCGGCCCGCCTCCTCGAGCAGCGTGTAATCCTGCATGTTGCGCGAACCGATCTGGATCATGTCCGCGTAGGCGCAGACCAGGTCGAGGTGTCTCGTGTCCATGGCCTCGGTGACCACCGGCAGGCCGGTGACGCGCCGGGCTTCTCCGAGCAGTCTGAGCCCTTCCTCTTGCAGGCCGCGGAAGGAGTAAGGGGAGGTGCGCGGCTTGAATGCCCCGCCCCGCAGTATCCTGGCCCCGGCCCGCTTCACGGCGACGGCGGTCGAAACCAGCTGCTCCTCGCTTTCGACGGCACAAGGCCCGGCCATGACGATGATGTCCCGGCCCCCGACAGGAACCCCGCCCACATCGACGACGGTGGTTTCGGTTCGGTCCCCGCGGCCGACAAGTCTTATGTCATGAACCGCGCGCAACATTGCGCCAAGCACCTCTCCGCAGCCCTATTTAGCACTCCGGCCATAGTCCGTCAACCCGGTTCCGGCGACAGCGGCGCTTCAGGCACCGGCAGGGGTCCGGCATGCCGTGCCGGACCGCGCGCGGGATCTACTCCTATTGCCAGAACCCTCGAGTCCGCCCGATAGTTTCAGGATCGAGCATCTTGCCGGCGAAACTTGCGCTGAAGGGGGAAAAGGCGTAAAGAAAAGAACATGAGATGCGCGGCGGTGATCCTGGCGTCGGCGCTCGCACTGGCTGCGGCCGACCCTCCGGCGAAGCTGCTGTTCGAGGGAATGGTGATCGCACCGGGGGGGCTTCCCGCCCGCGAATCGAATGCCGGGTTTCATGCGGAAGTGCGGCCGCGCGATGTCTTTGCGCTTGCGAACCTCATAACCGAGCCGGAAATCTATCACGACTTCGTCAGCCGGATCGGGGATCCGCACCCCAAGCTGCCGATCATCGATTCGATAGAAGCCTATCCCGGCGGGGGCACGCAGGGCCCGCTTCTCGACGGCGCGCTGGCGCGGATCACAGGCAGGAATCTCGCCTCGACCGCGCGCATCGCGGTCGGCGGAAGATCGTGCCTGCCGCTGGCAGTCGGCTCGGATTTTGTCGTGGCGCGCCTGGCCGGCGCCGGCCCGGTCGAAGTGCGGCCCATCAACAGCCGGGGGCTCGCCGGTCCGGCATTCAGAGTCCTGCTGGTGCGAGTGACGGCGGAGGTCCTGCCCCCCCGCGTCCTCCGGCCCGGCGAGCTGCATGACGGGTTGCTGCGCATCGAGGGAACGGATGGTCCGGTGGCTGTCAGGCTCGCCGCCGACACGCCCTCGGTCAGCTTCGACGGTCTGCCCGAGATCCGGGTCCAAAGCAGCGGCGGCAGCCGCAACGTGGTGCCTTTCACCATCCGTGCGGAAAAACCGGGCCCCTTCCGCCTCACGGTTTCCTTGACGGGCCACGGCACCTCGAAACCACCCGCCCTCAGGCCCCGGTGACGCTCGCGCGAGTTTCGAGGTTGAGTAGCCTGCGGGCGAAACTTATAATCTCAATCATGAGGTATTCGAGGCTGCTTCTGGGGATCCTGCTCCTCTCCGCCGTCTCGGCCCGCGCGGTCCAGGAGAAGAATCAGTCCGGGAAGCCGAAAAAGGAAGAATCCCTGTCGAACTACTACAAGCAGTGGCTCGAAAGGGACGTCAAGTACATCATCACTGAAGAAGAAAGAGCCGTCTTCCTGAAGCTCCAGACCGACGAGGAGAAGGAGCAGTTCATCGAGCAGTTCTGGCGGCGCCGCGACCCGGATCCGACGACGCCGGACAATGAGTTCCGCGAGGAGCATTACCGGCGCATCCAGTACGCCAACGACGTATTCGCGGCGGGTATCCCCGGATGGATGACCGATCGCGGCAGGATCTATATCAAATACGGCAAGCCGGACCGCATCGAAACCCACCCGGCCGGCGGGCCCTACCAGCGGCGCCAGGAGGAAGGGGGCGGGTGGACCTCGACCTATCCCTTCGAACGGTGGGAATACCGGCACATACCGGGGGTCGGGGACGATATCGAGATCGAGTTCGTCGACTATTCCGGCGGCAACCTGTACAAGATCGCCAACAATCCCAATATCAAGGACGAGTTCCTCCATGTGCCGTGGGCCGGCATGACCGAAGCCGAGGAGATGGACTGGAAGGGCCGCGATCCCGGCGAGCTGCGCTGGGCGCGCATCGCGGGCGTGCGCGACTACGGCGTCGCCGACTCCATGGGCATCGCGGGCGAGCGCGCCAAGTACACGCCTTTCGCGCGCACCGAACTCGCCGCCAACCTGCAGAAGCCCCCGGTCATCCAGTTCAGGGACCTGCGCGCCGAGGTCAGCGCGCGCATCAGCTACAACCTGCTTCCCTTCACCGGCTACGTCTACTTCCTCAAACTGGCGGGCAACACCGCCCTGGCACCCCTGACGCTTCAGATACCGAATTCGGCCGTGACCTTCGAAACCCAGGGCTCGCTGCGGGTGAGCAAGCTGCAGCTCTACGGCCGCGTATCGGGCCTGACGGGCAACACGGTTTTCGAGTTCGACGACGAAATCGTCAAGCAGCTCACGCCCGAAGAGTACGCCGCCCAGAAATATTCGTCGTCGATCTATCACCGTCTCATGCGCCTGCCTCCGGGAAGATTCAAGCTCGACGTCCTTCTCAAAGACGCCGTCACCGGCAAGCTCGGCACCTTCAGCCAGGGGCTGGCCGTGCCTGCCTTCCCCGACGGCCGCTTCTGCGCAAGCCCGGTCGTGCTGACTTCGGAAATGATCCCCCTGACGGAAGAAGAACAGCGCCGGGACCGGTTCGCCTTCGGCCGCTTCCGCATCAGGCCGCGCGTCGACGAGACCTTCCACAAGGGCGAATACCTCGGTGTCTACCTGGAGGTATACAGCGCCGCCATAGACCCCAGCAAGGATCGACCGTCGGTGAAGGTGGAGTACCAGCTGAGGCCGAGGCAAGGAACCGAGACCCCGTATCGGGATGTGAGCCGCAGCGTCGTCATGGACCGCGACCTGCTGGCCGTGCCCCTTTACATCGATATCTCGGCGCATCCGCCCGGAGATTACACGGTCGTATTCCGCATCACCGACCAGATCACCAACGAGACCGTGGAAACCCAGGCCGCTTTCCGAATCGCCGGCTAGCCGCGGCGGGGGTAAAATATAAAATGATGACCCGGGCCTGCCGAAGATTCGTGCCGATCCTGGCGGCCGCCGCGATTGCATTCGCGGGCGACAGGAATCCGCAACAGCCCCCCCAGTACAAAGCGGCCGTCAGCCTGGTCGTGCTTGACGCCGTGGTCACCGACAGGTCGGGCCGCTATCCTGCGGATCTGCGCCGGGAGGACTTCGAAATATACGAAGACGGGGTCCTGCAGAAGATCCAGGATTTCCGCGGGGTGCACACGGAATTGCCGCCGGCTGCACGGCCCGCGCCGCCGGTCGGGATTGCGCCGGGCCCGGCGGCCGTGACCGAGCCGCCCCGCCTCTTTCTCCTCATGATCGACGATCTGAGCAGCCGCTGGAGCAATCTCTACCAGGTAACGGAAGCCCTGGAAAGGCTGATCGCCGCGAGCCTGCTGCCGCAGGATCTCATGGCGATCGCGACCATGAGCCACTCCGGAGGATTGCTGCAGACCTTCACCAACGACCGGCAGGCTTTGCTCGCGGCAGCGCGCAGGGCCCTGGGGCAATCGCTGCGCGGCACGGGCGCCGCCGCCCGGACGGAGAAGGCTGTTCGGGATGCGGAACAGGCGCCGTCGCCCTTCGAGAGCGCCTGCCTTTACACGGGTCTCCCCGAAAGCTCGCAGATCGACACGACGGCCTGGAGGGATGCGGCGCGCATCTTTTCGCTCGAGAACGACTTCAGCGCGCGCGGCGTGCTTTACACGCTGCAGTCGGTGTGCCGGGCGCTCGGCGTGCTCAAGGAGCGCAAGACCGTCATCCTGGTATCGGAAGGATTCGCGATATCCGAGACCGTCCGCCCCGCGCTCCCCAGGCTGATCGACGCGGCAAACCGCGCCAACGTCGCAATCTACACCGTCAACCCGCGCGGGATGGAGCAGGTCGACCCCGGCCGCCCCGTTCATTTGTCGCAGCCCTCCCAGGCGACGACCTTCGCCTCGGCGGGCATGGTGGTCGCGGGCAACAGCGCCTTCGATCTGGTGCGCATGGAAAACCGTGCCAACTCGCTCGAGGACTGCCTCGGCGAGATCGCCGCAGCCACGGGCGGCGTGACCCTGCGCAACACCAACGAGTTCTTCAGGGGACTCGAGCAGGCCCTGAAAGACGCACACTCCTACTACGAGCTGACCTATATGCCGGCCAACCAGGCTGCCGACGGCCGCTTCCGCAGGATCGAGGTCCGCCTGGCACCGCGCCTCAGGGGATATCGCGTGCGGGCGCGCGGCGGCTACTACGCCGTCGCCTCGGATTCCTCGGCGGCCGGTTCCGCCGAAGCGCGGATGTCCCAGGCCCTCTATGACGCGAACCTCCTCGACGACCTCCAAGCGGAGATCGTCCCGGCATACTTCGCCGGCCCGCGGGGCGAGAGCCTGGCGCGGGTCACGCTGACGCTGCGCCCGGGATCCGTCACCCTGCGCGACGACGGAGGACGGCGCACCGCGGAATTCAAGCTGCTCGCCGCCGTGTTCGACGAGACCGGCGCCCTCGTGCGCGACATCCGGCAGGACTACCGTCTCAGCCTGGATGAATCGAACCTCGGAGCTTTCCTGCAGGAGGGAGCGACGCTGGCCATGCACTTCGTGCTTCCGCCCGGCACCTATCAGTTGAAGACCGTGATCCGAGAGGAGCCGAGCGGGCGCATGGGCAGCCGGCGCGACGTGCTCGAGATGGCGCCCTTCGATGCCGGCCGCCCGGCCATCAGCACGATCGTACTGGCGCAGCGTCAACTGGCGGCAAGCGCCGCGAATTCCGAAGCGCGCGAAACGTACGACCCCCTCAGGATGGGCGACTCGATCTGGGTTCCGGCTTTGACGGGGTCATTCGCGCGCGCGGGCCATCTCACCGCCTTCTTCCATGTCTATGACGTGAGCGACCCGGACGACCCGAGCAGATCGTCATACCGATACCGGATGAACCTCTATCGCGGCGAGACCCTCGTCACCGGCTCCGACCCGAAGCCGGTGGCAGGCGGCGCGCGCCATCCCTGGAACGGCTTCCTGCTGGCACCCCGGCTGTCCCTGGCGGCGCTCGAGCCTGCGAGCTACAGGCTGGAGGTGCAGCTCGAACTTCCCGACGGCAGCACGCGCGCGGCGCGCTCGGTGTCGTTCACGGTGCGCTGAACCCGGAATGACCGCCGATCGGGGCCGGCGCCGTCAATCCAGCGAATCGAGTATCTCGATCCCGTCGCGTATGTATTTCGGGCAGCGGACGGCGAAGAGATCCCTGCGCAGGGCTTCCTCGCGTCCTTCCTTCGTGAAGGCATCGACGCCCAGCAGCTCGCGGCAATTGATGGCGCCGTTGCGCCGCCTGAATTCCGCGACGAAGCGCCGGACGCGGCTCCAGAGCCGTTCCTCGAGCGCCGTGTCCCCGTAAGCGGGCAGGTCCCCCGCATACTTCGTGCCCAGAACCAGGTAGGCGCTGCCCACCACCC
>CAZHQK010000126.1:0-9641 GCA_964534795.1 uncultured Acidobacteriota bacterium | reverse complement strand
AACGTGGCCCCCTCTCCCGGGCGGCTGCGGGCGGAGATGCTGCCGCCGTGCTCCTGGATGATGCCGTAGGCCAGGCTCAGCCCCAGGCCGGTGCCCTTGCCGACCTCCTTGGTGGTGAAGAACGGATCGAAGATCCTGGTGATGATCCTTTCCGGGATGCCGGGCCCGTCGTCCTGGATTTCCACCACGATGCGCCGGTTCTGCGACTCGGCGCGCGAGCGGACCGTGAGGCGGCCCTTGCCGTGGGCCTCGAGCATGGCCTGCTCGGCGTTGGTGATGATGTTGAGGAAAACCTGCTGCAGCTGGTGGGCGTCGGCGATCGTTTCCGGCAGGTTGCGGTCCAGCTCGCGCACGATGGCGATGTTGTTGACCGCCAGCTCGTAGTTGCGCAGCTCGAGCGTCCGCTCCAGGATGTCGTTGACGTTCGTCAGGGTGCGCTCGGGCTTCTGGCGGCGGGCGAAGGAGAGGAGGTTCTTGACGATTTTCTGGCAGCGGAGCGCGAGGCTGTTGATCTTGATCAGGCTCTCGCGGGCCCGCTCGTCGATGTCCTTGCGCATCTGCAGCAGCTGGGAATAGCCCATCACCCCCGTGAGCGGGTTGTTGAGCTCGTGGGCGATTCCCGAGATGAGCTCGCCGATCGCCGAAAGCTTCTCCGATTGGATCAGCTGCTGCTGGAGCAGCTTCTCGTGGCTGACATCCTTGGCCACGTGGATCGATCCCACGAGGCGGTTGTTCTTGTCGTACCAGGGGCTGACGGAGAGCTGGAAGGTGCCGCCCATATGGGGCAGGCCGACCTCCTCGACGATCAGTCCCTCCGCCTCGAGCGATTGCATGTGGCGGCAGGGATCGAAGCGCAGCTCCCCGGGCGTGTAGATCTCGGCGCAGGTCTTGCCGATCAGCTGCTGCGGGACGGTCTTGAGGCGGCGCGCCAGGGCGCGGTTGGCGCGCACCAGCCTCCCCGTGGTGTCGTGCACGGAGACGCAATCCTGCATGGCGTCGAAGGTGGTTTCCCACTCTTTCTGGCTGCGCGAGACCACCTGGAAGAGCCGGGCGTTCTCCATGGCGATCGCGCCCTGGTGGGCCAGCGTTTCCGCGCGCAGGACCTCTTCGCGGCTGAAACTGCGCTCGCGCTGGTTGTCGCTGCATACCAGGATGCCGATCGCCTCCTTGGCGACCAGGGGGGCGAAAATCGCCGAATGCCAATGCAGCTTGGCGCACAGTCCGCGGTTGAAACCGCCGCAGGAGGCGAGGCGTTCGACGATGACCACCCGCTTTTCGCGGATGGCGCGGTGCGCCACGGAATCCTCCGACGGATCGATCTCCACGGTGCGGATGTCGGGATCTCCGGTCTGCGTGGAAGCCGAGCCCACGAGGCGCCGGCTGCGATCGTCGAGCAGGAAGAAATGGCAGTGCTCGGTCTTGACCAGGCGCTTGCCCTCGATGACGAGCCGCTGGATGATCTCGCCCAGGTCGATGTGCTGCGAGATGATCTTGTTGAGTTCCTGCAGGGCCGTGAGATCCTCGGAAAGCTTGCGTGCGGTGTCGCGCAGGCGCGCAGCCGCGATCGCCTCGGCGAGCACGGCTGCGAGCGCGTCGAGGAGCTCCCGGCGCTCGCCGGAAAAGGTCCGGCGCCCGCGATCCGCGAGGCCGAGCGCACCCACCATTTGCCCGCCGTACACCAGCGGGACAAGCGCCAGAAAGGACAGCCCCTCGCTGCGCATAAGGTCGGCCGCCCGGGAGTCCCGCGCGTTTGTTCCGGAAGCATCGTAGAGCAGGGGCGCGCGGCGCGCCGCACGCTCCTGCCCCTCGGGGAGCATGCGGCAGAGCTGCTGCACGGCTGAAGCCGCCGCCGGGCTGAAGCCGCGCATGACGAATGCCGGGGATACATCGTCATCGACACCGAGGGTCTCGAGGAAGCCGGCCTTCATCCGCAGCAGGCCGAGGACCTGTTCGAGCGCCTGCGCGAGAACGGCGGCGAGGTTTTCCTCCCGGCCGCTCATGGCGGCGATGGCGCCGAGGACGGCCCAGGGTTTGGGTCCCGAGGGGGTGCGCGCGCGTGAGCTGCGGTTTTCTCGGCTCATTGCGGAATCCAGCCGGCCTTGCCGGCGCCATTATAGGAACACGCCCGGGCGATTGCCAGGGGAAACAGGGCGCGTGCCGGTTCGGCGATGCCGCGCTCGGGGAAAAGCCCTCTTTCAGGCTCGGCGCTCAAGGATTCTTGGGCGCGAAGTAGCCGCGGCGATGGCGCACGTGGCTGCCGGCGGGCGCGCCCGAATCGACCGCGATCTTGATCCGGCGCCAGGAGCCGTCGCGTGCCGTGTTCGACGAGATGTAGCCGATTCCGTACTGGTTGCGCAGCTCGTGCGCAATCTCGGACACGATCGTGTTGATCTCGCTCAGATCCTTGGGGAAAAAGGCCTTGGCTCCGGTCTCGTCGGCGATCGCCTGCAGCGCATCGCGCGCCTTTTCCGGAACCGACTTGGACCAGCGGCCGAAGAGGCCTTTCTCCGGGATCGGGTTGATGAAACCGATGCAATAAACCTGCACATCCGATTCCTGCACCTTGGCCACCAGCTCCTCGAGCTTGTAATAGCTGTCCCGGTCCTCGCCGTCCGAAAAAACGATCAGGGCCTTTTTCTGATGCATCCCCGTCTGTGCCTTCTGCACGCCGAGGTATATGGCGTCGTAGAGCGCCGTTCCGCCCGCGACCACCGTGTTTTCCAGCTGGTCGGCGATCAGGTCGACATCGTTCGTGAAATCCTCGAGAAGCTCGACCTCCTCGCTGAACCCGATGAGAAAGATCTGGTCCTGGGGTTTGCTGGCGCGGATGAACGAAAGCGCGGCCTTGCTGACCGTCGCGAACTTGTTGCGCATGCTGCCGCTCGTGTCGATGGCAAAGCCGATCGTTACCGGGACGTCCTCCTGGGAGAACGCGGCGATCTCCTGCTTGACCCCGTCCTCGTATACGGAAAAATTCTCCTTTTTCAAGCCGCTGACGAAGTGCCCGTTCTTGTCGGTCACCGAGGTATAGACCTGCACGAGGTCGACGCGCACGCCGATCTTGTACTGCCCCTGCTCCTGCTCTCCCTGCCTCGAGACCAGCTCGGGCTTGACCTTCTTGCGCTGCTGGCCCTGCGTCTTTTCCTGTGCCGGGACGCTCGATGCAGCGGCCGCGAGTGCGCATAGAAGCAGCCCCAGAGCGGCCGAGAGCGCGGGCCCGGGGCTAGTTCTTCGGAGCATAGTAGCCTTCTTTGGCGCGGACGATCAGCTTGGGCAGGCCCTCGGGAGGTTCGAGCTTGACGCGGATCCTGCGCCACTTGCCGTCGTGGGCCTTGTTGGTCGGGATGTAACCCAGAACGTACTGGTTGCGCAGCTCGGCGTGAATCAGATCGATATAGTAGTCGAGTTCGCTGAAGTTGTTGGGGAAGAAGGCACGCCCGCCGGTCATGGCCACGATGTTCTGGATCTCCGAACGGCCATACCCGAGCTTGCCCTCCTGGCCGATGGCGTAGATCTGAACATCGGTTTCCCGGGCGAACTCACGCACCTCGGCGGCCGAGTAGCGGCTGCTGTTGTCCTCGCCGTCGGTCACGAGGATGAGCGCCTTCTTCTCGTTCCTGCCTTCCTTGGACTTCTCCAGGCCCATGTAAACGGCATCGTAGATGGCCGTCCGCCCGCGAGGCTGCCCGAAAGCCACCGCACTCTGGATCGTCGAGCCTGCGCTCGTGAAATTCTGCACCAGGGTGGTGGCCTGGTTGAACTCGATCAGGAAGTATTCGTCGTCCGGGTTGCCGGTTTCGAGGAAGCGCAGGATGGCGTTTTTGGCGTTGCCGATGTTGTTGTTCTCCTTCATGCTCGCGCTGACGTCGAACAGGATCCCCACGCTGACGGGTGCGGTTTCCTGGGTGAAGTGGACGATGGTCTGTTCCACCTTGTCTTCGTAGATGCGGAAGTGCTCCTTTTCGAGCCCGGTGACGTAGCGGTTCAGGGGATCGGTGACCGCCACCTTGACGAAGACGGTTTCGACGCCGACGCTGAAGGTAGGGAGCTGCTTCTTGGCCTGTCCGGCCGGCACGCTTCCCGCGCCCGCCAGTGCCAGGAAACCGGCAGCCAGGAATGCACCGCGCTTTATGAACCTCATCCCTTCGCCTGCAGTCGCTCTGGATACCCGGAGCACATCCTCCACTAGGCACAGTTTACCAGAGGCGGCGAGCCAGTCAAGAAAAGGCGGTAACCGGGATCGAATTCAGTGACGGGCGACCGGATTCCCGGGCCTGCCGCGCGCCTCGGTGCCTTATGGGCGCGGGCGCATCAATGCAACCGGTCGAGGAAGTCGAGTCCCACGAGCACCTCGCGCGGCTTGGAGCCGTCGGCAGGGCCGACCAGCCCCTGCTCGTGCATGGCGTCGATCAGCTTGGCGGCCCGGCCGTAGCCGATGCTCAGCCGGCGCTGCAGCAGGGAAGTGGAAGCCCGGCCCTCGCTGACGACGATGCGCACGGCGTCGTTGTACAGGCTGTCCTGGGCGCCGGCTTCCAGGGGGTTCCCGCCCTCGACTTCTTCTTCTTCGCCGAAGTTGATCACCGACCCGTCGTACTGCGGCCGCCCCTGGCGGCGCAGATGTTCCACGATCGCCTGCGCCTCCTTTTCGCTCAGGTAGGCTCCGTGGATCCTCAGGACGCGCGAGGACGAGGGCGGCAGAAACAGCATGTCGCCGCTGCCCAGAAGCTGCTCGGCGCCGTTGGCGTCGATGATGGTGCGCGAGTCGACCTTGCTCGCCACCTTGAAGGCGATGCGACAGGGGAAATTGGCCTTGATGACGCCGGTGATCACGTCCACCGAAGGCCGTTGCGTGGCCAGCACCAGGTGGATGCCGACGGCGCGCGCCATGGCGGCCAGGCGCGAAATCGACTCCTCGACTTCCCGGGACGAGACCACCATCAGGTCGGCCAGCTCGTCGATGACGAGCACGAGGTAGGGCAGGGGCTTTTCGAGTTCTCCGGCCGCATCGGGCGGCTCGAGCAGGGAAAGCTGGCGGCCGGTCGAGCGCACGAGCGCGTTGTATTGCTCGATATTGCGCACGCCGCGCAGGGCGAGCCTCTTGTAACGGCTTTCCATTTCGCTCGTCGCCCAGCGCAGGGCATTGGCCGCCGCCTTGGGATCCGTCACGATCGGGGTCAGCAGGTGCGGGATGTCGGCGTAGACTCCCAGTTCGAGCCGCTTGGGGTCGATGAGGATGAACTTGACCTCGTCCGGGGACGCCTTGTAGACGATCGAGGCGATCATGCAGTTCAGCGCGACACTCTTGCCGGCTCCGGTGGCGCCCGCGATCAGCAGGTGCGGCATCCTGCCGAGATCGGTCACGTAGACGCCGCCGTTGATGACCTTGCCCAGCGCCAGGGTGAGCTTGGAAGCCGACTTGCGGAAGACGTCCGACTCCACCAGCTCACGCAGCACGATGAGCTCGCGGTCGGCGTTGGGGATTTCGATCCCCACGGTCGCCTTGCCGGGGATGCGGTCGATGCGAATCGACTCGGCCTTCACGCCCAGGCAAAGGTCGTCGACCAGGCCGACGATGCGCGAGTATTTCACCCCGGCATCGGGCTTGAACTCGAAGGTGGTGACCACCGGCCCCGGGTGGATTTGCGTCACACTGCCGCCCACGCCGAATTCGGCGCATTTCTCGACGAGCAGGCGCGCCTTTTCCATCAAGTCGGCCTCGTTCACCAGCGTGCGCCGTTCCGGCGGCGAGAGCAGCTCCACCGGCGGGGGGATGTAGCCGGGCGTGCGCTGGCGCGGCACGGCTGCCGGAGCCGCCGCCAGATGCGGATCCGGCGTGCGCGCGATGGGCGGTGCCTGTTCCTCCCGCACGGGCGCCGAAGCCGCAGCGGGCTTGGCCGGGGCGGGCTTGGCGGGCTGCTCGACCGCCGGCGCGCCCGGCTGCCGGATGCTCACGACCCGGCGCACGCGCCTTCTGTTTTCGCGCCATTGCCTGATGCGCTCCCACAGTCCGGGGCCCGAAGATTCCTTCTTGGCGGGTGATCTTTCCATGATCCTGCCGAGCGAAATGTCGGTGGCGGCTAGCAGAGCGAGAATGAGCACGGCCGCAACCACGATGACCGTCCCGGCAAGGTTCAGGTTGGGCAGAAGAAGGTCGGCGATCAGCACGCCCACGACGCCGCCGGGCATGAAACCGGAGTTCCCTCCGGGAAGGGGCAGCAGTTGAAACACGGTGCTCGTGCCCGCCATCAGGAGCGCGACGCCGGCCGTGCGCATGAGAGGCGACCGGATTTCCCTGCCGCGGATCAGCTTCCAGCCGAGCACGACGACCGGGAGCAGGAGGACAAAGGCGGCCAGGCCGAACGACTGGAAGAGGATGTCGCTCATGTAGGCCCCCGCCTTTCCCGCCCAGTTGCGCGCCTCGGGTGCCTGGGAAAGAGCGTTCAGGCTGGAGTCGCGCGGGTTGTACGTGACCAGGCACACCAGGATCAGAGCCGCCGCCATCAGCAGCAGCACGCCCATGATTTCATGCCGCTTGGTTGCCATCGTTCTGCCTTGATTCCGTTCGGACGACTAGATCTCCAGGATTACCGGCACGATCATGGGGCGGGTGGCCGTGCGCCTGCGGAAGAATCTCTTGAGGTCGGTCCTTACCAGCTCGGTCAACAGCACGGCGTCGGTGCGCTCCTCTTCGGAGCATTCCTGCAGGGTGTGCATGAGAACCTGGCGGGCTTCGTTGAGCAGGGCGGGCAACTCCATCTCCTGCACGTGTCCCCGGCTCGCCAGCTCCGGGGTGCCCTCGATCCTGCCGGTGGACTTGTTGACGGCCACGACCGCCAGCACCACCCCTTCCCTGGAGAGGCGCTGCCGGTCGCGGACGACGCCTTCGTCCAGTTCCGTGATTCCGCCCTCGTCGATCAGCCTGCGGCCGACGGGCGCCCGCCCCCGGATTTCGATCGATTCCTCCGAGAGGTGAATGATGTCGCCGGTTTCCGCGATCAGGACGCGGCCCTTCGGTATCCCGCTTTCCTGCGCCAGCAGCGCGTGGCGGAACAGCTGGCGATACTCGCCGTGTATCGGGACGAAGAAACGCGGCCGCGTCAGATTGATCATCAATTCGAGTTCGTCGCGGCTTGCATGACCCGAAGCATGCACCGCAGCGGTACGCTCGTCGAAGACCCGGGCGCCGCGCCGGCAGAGATGGTTGATCAGGTGCGACACCTGGGTCTCGTTTCCCGGTATGGTGCGCGCGCTGATGATGACCGTGTCTCCCGCGTCCACCTTGAAGAGCTTGTAATTGTCGAGCGCCAGGCGCGCCAGCGCCGCCGTAGGTTCACCCTGGCTTCCCGAAGTGAGCATGACCAGCCGATCGGCCGGCAGGCGCGCCGCTTCCTGGGAATCGATGAGCACGCCTCCGGTGTCGGTGAGGTAGCCCAGCTCGCGAGCCACGGTGACGTTCTGCACCATGCTGCGGCCCAGCGCCACCACGCTGCGGCCGAGCCCGGCGGCAAGATCCAGGACCGTCTGGATCCGATGGATGCTGGAGGCAAAGCAGGCCACGACGATCTTGCCGGGGCTCGACCTGAATATGCGCTCGAGCTCTCGGCCCACATGCGTTTCCGACGGCGTATGACCGCCGCGCTCGCTGTTGGTGCTGTCGGAAAGCAGCGCCAGCACCCCCTGCTCTCCCATCGCCGACAGGAGGGCGTAATCGCTCAGCCTTCCGTCCGGGGGCGAGTGGTCGAATTTGAAGTCGCCCGTATGGACGATCAGGCCGGCCGGCGTATCGATCGCGAGGCCCAGGCAATCGGCGGTACTGTGGGTCACGCCGAAAAAACGGACATGGAAATCGCCGATGTCGAGCTGCTCGCCCGGGTGTACGGTCCTGAGATCGGCGCTTTCCAGCAGTCCGTGCTCTTCGAGCCGGCCGCGGGCGATTCCGAGCGTCAGCGGGGTGGCGTATACGGGGACCGGGACTTCGTCGAGGAGGAAGGGAAGGGCGCCGATGTGGTCTTCATGGCAGTGCGTGAGCAGGACGGCGCGCACTTCTTCGAGGTTCTCGCGGAGATAGGTCAGATCCGGAACCACGAAGTCCACCCCCAGCAAATCGCCGCGGGGAAACATGAGGCCGGCATCGACGACGAGGATGGTGCCCCGGCACCGCAGCGCCATCATGTTCATTCCGAATTCCCCCAAACCGCCCAGGGGAACGATTTCGACATGCTCCCGCTCGCTCACCGGTCCCTCGATTCCGAGCCGCAAGTATAACATGACGCGATATATTTCGGTGACAGGCTACTCTGTCCCCAAACTCGCCGCGCGCCCATAAGCTCAAGCTTATGCCCGTCGAGTTTCGGGACAGAGTAGCCTGTCACCGAAATAAATCCGGGCCAGGCGTTCGTAATCGCAGACCGGAATCTGCTCGGGGCGGAGAGCTCCGTCGATGCCGGCCTTGTGCAGGATTTCATCCGCCAGCGGACCTATCGCGGCATGGTAGCGCATCGAGTTTACGAGCGTTTTTCTGCGGTGCGCGAACGCAGCCTTGACCACTTCCTCGAAGCTTTCCTCGAGCGCGGCGCTCCAGCGCGCCGGCCGGGGCTTCAGGCTGACGGTCGCCGACACCACCTTCGGCCGGGGGACGAAGCAGGCGGGCGAGATGCGAAAGCCCATGCGCGGTTCGCAATAGTGCTGGCAGTAGACGCTGAAATAGCCGTACGGCCTGGAGCCGGGGGCGGCCGTGATGCGCTCGGCCACTTCGAGCTGAACGAGAAAGATCATTTCTTGAATCGGGAGGCGCAACCGCAACAGCCTTTCTATGATGGCGGTGGAGACGTTGTAGGGGAGATTGCCGACAAAGCGAAGCCTTTTGCCTTGTATCAGATAGGGCTTGATGAGGCCATGGATATCGACCTCTAGGATATCTCCCTGGACGACGGCCACGTCGGTTCGGCCGGCCAGCGCTTCCTCGAGGGCCGGAATGCAGTCCGGGTCGATCTCGATTGCGATCAGGCAGCCGGCTTGCCGCGCCAGGAGCGCAGTAAGGGCTCCCGTGCCCGCGCCGATTTCGACGATCAGGTCGTCGCGTGATGGGCCCATATAGGCGGCGAGCCGCTGGAGCGTTCCTGTATCCTTTAGAAAATGCTGGCCTAAGCGTTTCTTCCAGGCCGTTTTGCCTTGACAGACCCCAGAGCCGCCCGCATAATTACGCTTCCTGTTCATCGGAAATCCACTTTATAAGCTATCATTATGCGCTGGAGGTCAAATCCATGAGTGGAAAAGTGGGCGAGGTAGGCGATCGGAATTTCGAGACCGAGGTTCTGAACTCGAAAATCCCGGTCCTGGTCGATTTCTGGGCGGCATGGTGCGCTCCCTGCAGGATGATCGCGCCGGCCGTCGAAGCGATCGCCGAAAAGTACGACGGCAGGGTCAAGGTTGTGAAGCTCAATGTCGACGAGAACATGGCGACTGCCGCCACATACAACATCCGGGGCATACCCACGCTCCTGCTTTTCAAGGACGGGGCGGTCAAGGAACAGATCGTCGGCAACACCTCCAAAGAGATGATTTCCAGAATGATCGACAGCCACCTGGAGAACGCCCCCCAGCGCTGAGTGCCTGATGGCCAACCTGGTCGTGGTGGGAGC
>CAZHQK010000125.1:0-20350 GCA_964534795.1 uncultured Acidobacteriota bacterium | reverse complement strand
GGGTATGGGAATCTGCCGGCACCATCGAAGAGCGGCTGCGCGCAGGCGGTCAGGGCTTCGCGGTCGCGGACAGGCGGATGTCGCCCGACTGCGTCTGGATTTTCACCGGGGCGCCCCCTTCGCCCACGGAGGCCGTGAGCCGTCGGGCCTTGTTCTTGACAAGCACGTGCAGCGGAATCCTTTCGCCCTCGACCGTCTGCTCCGGATAGTCGACGGTGATGTTGCCGTCGAGCGTCTCGAGCTGGAGCGCGGCCGAGTAGTCCGGCGGGAGCCTGAGATCTGCCGAGCCGCGCTGGGTGACGGCGCTGAATCCCTGTCCCGACCAGCGCCTGCCGCCGAGCTCGACGTCCAGGTCCCCTTCCCTGGTGATCGCGGAGAAGTAGCCCTGGACCGAGGATACGGCGAGATTGCCCTGGGTCAGGTTCGCCTCGACCCAGCCGTTGACTCCGCGGACGGACAGGTCTCCTTTGAAGATGCGTATCTGCAGATCGGTTCTGGCTGCGGGCACGCGGATCTTGAGATTGGCTTCCATGGCGATGGGCGACGCGGGCGGCCCCTGGGTCGCGATCGTGGCCGAGGTCTGGCCGTGGCGGATGCGCAGGGGGTATTGGGCGGCGAGCGCCCTGGCCTGCTCGTCGGGGAGGTAATAGACGATGCGTTCGCTCTCGACGGCGACGGCGGCGCGTTCCCACCCTTCGATCGTGACATTGCCGGGCAACGCCGCCACCAGCTCGATCTTCCCCCCGGGGTAGAAAGCGAACTCGCGCCGCGCGCGCTCGACGTAGGGAGCCTGCGCTGCGGGGCACTCGCGGTGGTGTGCGGATCCCGCGATAACCCAGGAGGCGAGCAAGGCTGCCAGGACCGCTTCGGGCCTCGGTTTCATGGCGTGGATTCCCTTCGATTCATCATGATCGGGCCGGGGGCCCGCGCCCATGATAAGGCACGGCGGCGCGCCCGCCAACTTCATCGGCGCCGGCCGCGCTCAGCACAAGCAATATCTCCGCCGCAGGGCCGGCCGGAGCCAATCCGATTTACATGCCTGCCGCCGCGTGCTAAATTGGCGTCGGCAATGAACGGCAACATGAGGAATCGTTGTTCGCTGTTTTTCACCTTTAGCGCCGGGGAGAGTCTGCCCGGCGGATAGCGGCACCGATTCCGGCGAGAGCAGGCCCTCCCCGACGGTCGGGCGAGGGCCTTTTTTATTTCCGGGAAGGATCCCGCGTGCGACACCGTGGGAGGATGGAGCCATGGAGGAGATCGACGCCATTCGCAATCGGATAACTTCGGTGGACCGGCAGATCCTGCAGGCGCTCGCCGAGCGCCGCCGGCTGGCCGTGCACGTTCTTCAGGCGAAAGCGCGGGCCGGAGTGCCCGTACGGGATACGGCGCGCGAGGAGCGCGTGCTGGAAGAGCTGATCGCGGACGGCCGCGATGTCGGTTTGGATGCGTATTTCGTGACCCGGATTTTCCACGAAATCATCGACGACGCGCTGCGCAGCCAGCAGACCGAGCTGCTCGCCGAGCCGGCTCCCGGATTGAAGCGCGTCGCCTACCAGGGGATCGAGGGCGCATACAGCGAAGCGGCGGCGCGCCGGCACTTCGCTCCCTTTCTCGACCGCACCGTATTCGTGGGCTTCCCCACCTTCGAGCAGGTGGTGGACGCCGTCGAGGAAGGCGAGGCCGACTACGGCATCCTGCCGGCGGAGAACACGACGGCGGGGAGCATCAACGAAGTGCACGATCTGCTGTCGTGCGCGCGGCTGGCGATCGTCGGCGAGGAGATCTTCCGCGTGGAACACTGCCTGCTGGCGGTGCGCGACGTGCCGCTGGCGGATATCCGCTGCATCCTGTCGCACCCGCAGGCGCTCGCGCAGTGCATGAAGTTTCTCTCGCGGTTGCCGCATTGCGAGGCCAGGGCCTATCCGGACACCGCCATGGCCGTGAAGAAGGTCAAGGAAGAGGGGCGCCCCGAGTTCGCGGCCATCGCGGGCGAGGATGCGGCGCGCCTGTACGGCCTGCACGTGCTGCGCCGCAACGTCGAGGATCACCGCGACAATTTCACGCGCTTCGTGATCGTCGCGTCGCAGGCCGTGGAGGTCGATGTGCGCGTCCCCTGCAAGACGTCCATCGTGATGGCGACCCCCCATGAAGCGGGCGCCCTGCTGAAGGCCCTCAGCACGCTGCAGCGGCACGAGGTCAACCTGCTGAAGCTCGAGAGCCGACCTATTCCCGGAATGCCTTTCCAGTATCGTTTCTACCTGGACCTGGAGGGCAACACGGCGGAACCGCGCATCGCGGAGGCGCTGGCCGGCTTGCGCACCGCCACGACCTCCCTGAAAATACTCGGCTGCTATCCCAGCCAGAACCGGCCGCCGACCGCACCCAGGATCCGGGTGCCGGCCGGCCCCGCCCAACCCGCGCCCACGGCGCCCGAGCCGCGGTGCGCGGCGGCGTCCGCCCAGGCAGCTTACCGGCTGGCGGGCCGTGGGAACAAGCCCGAGGACACCGTGGTCGAGGTGCGGGGCGTGCGCATCGGCGGCTCCGGATTCATCGTCATCGCCGGCCCGTGCGCCGTCGAGTCGCGCGAGCAGATCCGCCGCTGCGCACGGCACGCGCGGGAGTGCGGGGCGGAACTCCTGCGCGGCGGCTGCTTCAAGCCGCGCACCTCGCCGTACAGCTTCCAGGGCCTGGGCCTCGAGGGTCTGCAGCTGCTGGCCGAAGCAGGCGCGGAGTACGGGCTGCCGGTCGTGACCGAAGTGCTCTCCCCGACGGATGTCGAAGTCGTGGCGCGCCATGCCGACATCCTGCAGATCGGCGCGCGCAACATGCAGAATTTCAGCCTGCTGGCCGAGGTGGGGCGCTGCCACCGCCCGGTGCTCCTCAAGCGCGGCATGATGTCGACCATCGAGGAATTCCTGAGCGCCGCCGAATACATCCTCGATCGGGGCAACCATCAGGTCATCCTGTGCGAGCGCGGCATCCGCACGTTCGAGACCATGACGCGCAACACCCTGGATCTCGCGTCCGTTCCCGTTCTCAAGCGGCTGACGCACCTGCCGATCGTGGTGGATCCCTCGCACGCGGCCGGGAGGAGCGACCTCGTGGTGCCGCTGGCTCTGGCCGCCCGGGCCGTAGGCCCGCACGGCCTGATGGTGGAGATCCACCCCGATCCGGAGAAGGCCCTGAGCGACGGCCCGCAGGCGCTCGCCTTCCCCGAGTTCGCCGCGCTCATGCGCGCCCTGCAGACGGCTTGAGGGCATCAGGCGCCCGCGCGCGCTCCGGTGCCGGGAGAAAGGGGTGCCGCTCCCTGCTCCGCGGCAGGGAGCGCGGCGAGGTCTCTTACGATCAGGGTCCCGCATCCTTCGTTGGTGAAGATTTCGACGAGCAGCCCGAGGGGCCGGCGGAAGCCGACGACGTGCACCCGGCGCACGCCTCCGGCCAGCGCCGTGCGGGCCGCGCGCACCTTCGGCAGGATGCCGCCGTCGAGGGCGCCGCGCTCCTCGAGGTCCTGCAGGCCCGCGAGATCGGTGCAGCTGATCATGGAGGAGGGGTCGCGGCGGTTTTCGAGAATCCCCGGAGCGTCCGTCAGGAAAATGAGCTTCTCGGCATCGAGCGCGCAAGCGATCGCGGCCGCCGCCGTGTCGGCGTTGACGTTGAGAAGCCGGCCGTGATCCGTGCACGATACCGGGCTGACGACGGGCACCAGGCCGCCGGCCATCAGCTGCGCGAGCACGGAGCCGTCGACCGACACGATGTCGCCCACCTCGCCGAAATCGACGGTGAGCCTGCCGCCGGCGCCGTCGGGCGCCTCGACGGGCGGGCGCACGGCGGCACGGGCCAGGCCTGCGGCGACGCAGGAAAGACCCAGGGCCGGGAGCTGCGCCGCGCGGCATGCGGCCAGGATTCTCGTGTTCACCGTCCCGTTGAGCGCCATGACGGCCGCTTCGAGGGCCTCGGGCGTGGTCACCCGCCGCCCGCCGACGAAGCGCGTCTCGACGCCCAGCCGGGCGGCGAGCGCCGTCGTCTGCGGGCCCCCGCCGTGGACGATGACCGTTCGGATGCCGGTTTCGTGGAAGACCTTGACCTGATCCACGATGCGCGCGAGCGTCGCCGGTTCGGTGCAGGCCGAACCTCCGAGCTTGACGACGAAGGTCCGGCCGCGGTAGAGCCGGAAGTAGGGCAAAGCTTCGAGCAGGGCGGCCATGGCGGCTTCCCGTTCGTCGTGAGTCATGGGCGGATCTCCTTCAAGGCGGCCACGAGCTCGTCCACGTGCCCGTCCTCGAGCACCAGCGGCGGCAGCAGCCGCACCACGTGCGGGTCGGCACTCGCTCCCGCGAGCACGCCGCGCCGCAGCAATTCCTCCAGAACTTCTCTCGCCGGGCGGGAAGTGCGCAGCCCCAGGAGAAAACCCATGCCCTGGACCGCGACCACCGGCCCGGCGAGGCATTCCCGCTCGAGGCGCGACGACAGCCTGCGGACGCGCTCGAGCAGCTCCTCCTCTTCGATGACCCGGATGACGGTTTCCACCAGCGCGGCGGCCAGCGGCCCGCCGCCGAAGGTGGTGCCCAGGTCGCCGCGCCCCAGGCTGCGCGCCAGCGCCTCTCCGAGCAGCACGGCCCCTGCGGGAAAGCCGCCGGCAAGCCCCTTGGCCGTGGTGAGAATGTCGGGAGTGATCCCATAGGCCTGGGCGGCGAAGGGCCGGCCGGTGCGGCCCATGCCGCACTGGACCTCGTCGAAGATCAGGACCGCCCCGGTGCTCCGCGTCAGCTCGCGCGCCGCGCGCAGGAAGTCGGGGGACAGGGCGCGCGCGCCGGCGACGCCCTGGACGGGCTCGAGGATGAGAGCGGCCGTGTCCCGATCGATCGCGCGGGCGAGGGCCGATGCGTCGTCGACGGGCACGACGGTGACCGAATAGGGCTTTTCCGGAAAGGCGTACCACCGCTCGTGGCCCGCGGTCGCGGCGGCGGCTGCGGCGGTGCGACCGTGGAATCCGCCGGCCAGCGCCGCCACCTTGCGGCGGCCGGTGGCGCGGAAAGCGATGCGCAGGGCGTTTTCGTTCGCCTCGGCGCCCGAGTTCACGAAGAAAGCGCGCGTCAGCCCGGGCGGCCCGAACGCCGTCAGCCGGCGCGCGGCCCGTTCGCGAACCTCCAGGGGTGCGATCCCGGACTGGAAGAAGAGCGTGCGCGCCTGCGCTTCGATCGCCGACATCAGGGCCGGATGGCCGTAGCCCAGCAGGGCGACGGCATGCCCGCCGTAGAAGTCGAGCATCCGCCGGCCGGCGGCATCGAACAGGTAGACTCCCCGGCCGCGCGCCGGCCGGAACGGGATCTGCTCGACGACGTCGAGCAGGGCGGACGGCGCCGCCGCGTCGGGCGGCATCGGGGGCACGGTGCCGGTCACGATCTTTCCTCCTTTCAATGCCAGCCCAGGCCCGGCAGGCGCAGGCCGGTTTCCTCCGCGAGGCCGAAGAGGCGGTTCATCCACTGCACGCCGCCGCCGGCGGCGCCCTTGACCAGGTTGTCGATCGCCGCCAAGAGAACGAGCGTCCGCCCGCGCACGGCGACGCCGAGGCGGCAGCGGTTGGTGCCCACCACGGCGCCGAGCTTCGGCGGAGCCGTCGATACCTCCACGAAGGGCGAGGCGGCGTAGAACGAGGCGACGGCGGCGGCGATCTCCTCCGCGGGCGCCGCGCAGCGCAGCGTGAAGCGGAGCGTGGCATGGATGCCGCGCACGAAGGGCCCCGAGTGCGGAACGAATTCCACGTCGGGCTCGACGCCGCCGCAGGCGGGCGCGAGCAGAAGGCGCATCTCCGCCTCGTGGCGGTGGGCGAGCGGGGCGTAGGCGTAGCAGTTTCCGCTGCGCTCGGGATGGTGCGTGTTCTGCGCCGGGGTGCGGCCGGAGCCCGAGCTGCCGGTCACGGCGGCGGCGAAGAAGCCGCCCTCGGCGAGGCCGCAGGCGTAGACGGGGAAGGCGGCCAGCACGACCGCGGTCGTGAAGCACCCGGGCTGGGCCGCATGGGCTGCGGGCGCGCCCGGGTGATGCTCGGGAACGGCGCAGCAGAACGAAGCCAGGCGGTGGGGCGCCGCGTGCGCGCGGCCGTAGACGGCCGCGTAGCGCGCCGGATCGCGGAAGCGGAAATCCGCCGAGAGATCCACGGCGCGGATCCCCGCGCCCGCCTTCTCGGCCGCCGCCAGCAGATCGTCCAGCAGAGCCGCGGTCGTGCCATGCGGGGTCGCCGCGAAGACGCCGAGCGGTCCCGCGGCACGCACGCGCTCGCGCATGCGCGCGGGATCTTCGAAGCGCATCTCCTCGGGATACGAGCCCGCCAGATGCGGAAAGGCGTCCGCCACGCTCACGCCCGCATGCGTGGCGGAAGCCACGGCCGCCACGCGGAAGACCGGATGGTGCGCGAGCAGGCGCAGCAGCTCGCCCGCGACGTAGCCGGAACCTCCGAGAACCAGGACGGGAATCGACGGGCTTTCAGGCATCGTCGGCACCGTCCGGCGAGAGGGCGGCGCACACCCGGCCGGCCAGTCCGCCCGCTTGCGTGCGGGCATTAAAGGCCGGGACGCCGGTTTCCTTCTCGACCAGCCTTCTTCCCGCGATGTTGTCGGTGGCCGGACCGGTCACGGCCGTAGGGATCAGGCCGTAGCGTTCCTCGAGCAGGCGGACCGCGCCCCACGCGGCCACGGGATCGTTGGCCGAGACCACCGTGGCCTTGAAGGTCGCGCGCAGCGCCCCGTCCGAGAATATGGCGTCGACCCCGTAGGGACCGAGCAGTCCGTCGCCCAGCTCCATGACGATGACGTCCGGGGAGGCGGAGGCCAGGTGCGTCAGCAGGGTTCTGGCCGCGCGCGGCGCCACGGCCGGCGTGGTCGTGACCACGCCCAGGTCGGTGAAGATGTGCGTGTGGCGCGCGCCGGCATCCTCCATGGCCAGAATATCGCGCCGCAGCGAGACGCCCGTGGCCTTGCCCGCCGCCACCTGCAGCCCGCGGCGCACGAACGCCTGGATGAGGGAGCATGCGGCCAGCGTCTTGCCCGCATTCATGCACGACCCGACGACGGCCACCACCGGGGCGCCGTGCACCTCCAGGGCGTCCTCGAGGGGAATCGCTCCCTGGGCGATGTGCGCGGGCAGGCCGATGCGCTCGCCCAGGTAGGGGAAGTGCAGGACCTGGCCCAGCACCTCGCCCACGAAGGGTTCCCCGAGATCGGGATTGACCCCGTCGCAGATTCCGATGACGCCGCCGGTGTTGAGGATGTGCAGCCGGTCGCCCACGCGGATTTCGTCCGGCAGATAGCCGGAATAGCCGAAGAGAGCCTTCCGGTGGCCGAGGGCGCCGGCGATGACGTCTCCCGGCTTGACCACGGACAGGCGCCCCGAGGGCAGCTCCAGCTGATTGTAGGTTCCCTTGGAATTGAGAACGCGCACGACCACCACCCCGCCCTCGAGCGCCGGGATCTCCGTTCCCAGGCGGACTTCGCGCGCCAGCCTGCAGGTGGCGGTGACCGAGGCGATCTTGTCGAGCAGGACCTTTTTCATGGCGGTCACGTCAGGAAAGAACGGCCGCGGGCCGCCGGGCGCCGCGGCCCGGGCGCGTCAGTCACGCACGCCTCTCCCCATGAGCCGCTTGAGGCGCGCTTCCACGCGCGCCTGCTGGCGCCGGCCCGGGAGCGCGATGAAGAAAGTGTCGTCGCCCGCCACCGTGCCCGTCACCTCGGGCCAGTTCTCCCGGTCGAGGCTCAGGGCCACATGGGACGCGATCCCCGGCGGCGTCTGCACCACCAGCAGGTGTGGGCCGGCCCTGGCCACGCGGTCGATGTAGCCCGCCACCTCTTCGAGCTTGCAGGCAGGCGCGCCGCCGCTCATGAGCGCGTCGAACGTGTGGTAGCGCCCGTTGACCCTGGTGGCGCCGATGCGCTGCAGGTCGCGCGAGACGCTCGACTGCGTCACCGAAAAACCGCGCTCGGCCAGGCGCGCGACCAGGTCCGCCTGGCTGCGGATCACCGAACGGCGCAGGATCTCGCCGATCGCCTTGCGCCGCTCCTGCAGGTCGCCGGACTTGGCATCCGTCATGGCTTCACCTCCCGCCGCTATCACCCCGCGCCTGCCGCCGGGCAGGCGGGGTGCAAAATGCTATTACTATGCGCATCAAAATGCAATGGGAATTTTGCGCGCGTCCGGGCGCTCTGTCTACCGTATGGTATACAGAAAATGCGGCGGCGCGGCGGATCTCAGTCGGCGGAGGAGAGCACGGTGCGGCTGTCCAGGGCGTGGAACATCAGCAGGCAATAGACCGCCACCGCGGTCCAGAAGACCGCCGTCGGCGCCCGGCCGTGCAGGCGGGCGCGCACCGCGGCGAGTTCGCGGCGCCGGCTCGACAGCAGCGAACGCCCGCGCGCGGCGAGCAGCAGGTTGTCGGCGAGCAGTATGTAGGACCACCAGGCGAGGCAATAGAACCAGGAGTAGAACGGCTCGACCCTGCGGAACAGGGATACTTCGGCGACGGCGAGCAGCGCGAGACCGAACCATCCATACGGCTTCATGGGCCCCGAGCTCCCGAGGCGGCGGCCGGCGGTCACTTCACCGGCGGCGTTTCCGTCAGTGCGTTGTACTTGCGGCAGATCTCGAGCACGCGTTCGACCGGGATCGCCTCGACGGTGCGCCCGCCGCGTCCCATGATCGTTCGCGCCATGAAGAGCGAATTGTAGACGGCCTCTTCGGTCGCTTCCTTGACCGCCTGGAACAGCGGCGAGACCGAATCGTTGTGCAGCAGCGCGACCGTCTGCGTCCGGCCCGAGGGGTTCATGGGGATGCGGCACTCGGCGGCGGTGGAAAAGGCGATGGCATAGTCGCCGCTGCCGTTGCTGCTGTACGATCCGGTCTTGGCCAGGCCCATCATGGCTCGGGCCGCCAGGCGCCGCAGGTTGCGGGCGTCGAGCGGCGCATCGGTGGCGATCACGATCATGCACGAGCCGTCGGGCGAGGGATCCGGCGCCGGCTTGCGCGCCGCCCGTCCCAGCTCCCGCTGCACCGGCGCGCCGTTGATCTCCAGGACGCCGCCGAAGTTGCTCTGCACCAGGACGCCCACCGTATAGCCGCCGGCCTGGGCCGACAGGCGGCGCGACGAAGTGCCGATACCTCCCTTGAAGCCGTAGCAGACGGTGCCCGTCCCGGCTCCCACCGCGCCTTCCTCCACCGGCCCTCCGCGGGCCGACCGGATGGCCTGGATGACATGCTCCCGGGTCACGTGGCGGCCGCGGATATCGTTGAGCGACCCGTCGTTGGTCTCACCCACGACGGCATTGACGGAGCGCACGCCCTCGTTTCCCGGCTGCGCGAGCGTGTACTCGACCGCGCCCGCGATCCCCTCGGCGACGCTCAGCGTATTGGTCAGGATGATGGGGGTCTCGATGTTTCCCAGCTCGTCGACCTGGGTGCTGCCGGCGAGCTTGCCGAAGCCGTTGCCCACGAAGATCGCCGCCGGCACCTTCTCCTGGAAGATATTGCCGCCGTGCGGCAGGATGGCCGTGACGCCCGTGCGCACGGCGTCGCCCTCGATGAGCGTCACGTGCCCGACGGCCACGCCCGCGACATCGGTGATCGCGTTCAGCGGCCCCGGGGCCAGCACCCCGGGGGCGATCCCCAGATCGCGCGCCCTTTTCTGGGCGGGCGCCTGCGGGCACAGCGCCACGATCGCCAGGCCGAGCGCCAGCCCGATATTGCACCAGCAAGCGATGCCTCCCGTCATGGTTCACCTCGATCGTCGAATGTGAAAAAGTTCCCGGTCGCGCGCGGCCCGACCTTTCCGCCGCACCGGTACCCGTCGATCGACCGGCGCGGGCGCGCGCCGGGCCTGCCGCTCCAGCATACGATCGGCGCCTGCGGCCGGCAAGACAAAACCCTGCCCGGAAACTATATGCTCACCCCCCAATGTTCCGGGTGAAAAAGGCCGGCGTGTGGATTAACATTAGCCCAGGGTGACGATGAGTCGTTCGCCGAAGGGAGAGCCGGCATGCCCGTCCTGATGGATCGAGCCCTGGGCATTCTTCTCGCCGGCGGTGCGGGCGAGCGGCTGTTTCCGCTTACGCGCCACCGGGCCAAGCCCGCCGTCTTTTTCGGCGGGATCTACCGCATCGTCGACGTGACCTTGAGCAACTGCGTGAACTCGGGATTGCGCAAGCTCTTCATCCTGACGCAGTACAAATCGCTTTCGCTCAACCGCCACATCCGCCACGGCTGGTATCCGGTGCTGGCCAACGAGCTCGGCGATTTCATCGAGATCATCCCGCCGCAGAAGCGCGTGACCGAGCACTGGTACCTGGGAACCGCCGACGCCGTCTGGCAGAACCTGTATTCCATCATGGCGGTCGAGCGCGTGAGTTTCGTCCTCATCCTCTCCGGGGACCACATCTACAAGATGAACTACTACCGCATGCTCAAGGAGCATGTCGACAGCCAGGCCGACGTCACCATCGGGGTCATCGAGGTGCCTGCCGAGAGCTGCAGCCGCTTCGGCGTCCTCGAGATCGACGCGAGCGGGCGGGTCACGGGCTTCGAGGAAAAGCCCTCGACGACTTCCTTCCGCGCATCCCGCCCCGATACGGTATACGCTTCCATGGGAATCTACGTCTTCAACAAGATGCTGCTGGCGCAGCTCGTGGCCGAGGATGCCGCGGATCCTGCATCGTCGCACGATTTCGGCAGGGACATCTTCCCGGCGCTGGTCGACCGCTATAACGTGCACGCCCACCAGTTCGTCGACGAAAATAAGAAGGAATCCCACTACTGGATGGATGTCGGCACCCTGGATTCCTACTACGAGGCGAACATGGACCTGGTGGCGGTCACTCCCCAGTTCAACCTCTACGACCAGGAATGGCCGATCCGCACCTATCAGAAACAGTACCCGCCGGCGAAGTTCGTCTTCGCCCAGCGGGATCATCGCATGGGTGTCGCCCTGGATTCGATCGTTTCGGGAGGCTGCATCATCAGCGGAGGGCAGGTCCTCAATTCCGTCCTCTCGCCGGGCGTGCGCATCAACAGCTTCTCGCACGTCCAGGAGAGCATTCTCTTCCCGCATGTGGACATCGGCCGGCACTGCCGCGTGCGCCGGGCGATCATCGACCGGGGCGTGCGCCTGCCCGAAGGGACGGTCGTCGGCTATGACGCCGAAGAGGACGCCCAGCGCTATCCCATCAGCGAGGGGGGGATCGTGGTGATCGCGCCCGACGATTCGACGCCGGCCGGCCCGGGCGGCTACTACACGGACCTTTCGGGTCCCGACCTGCGGACCTGAGGGCGGCGCCGGCGGTGTTCCATGCAACCGCAACTGCGAATATGAATACCAGGGAGCTTTGCGCGACGAATGAACACTCATGACACGACGAAGCCGTCGGGCGATCGACCCGCCCGCAAGTATCTTCCGCTGCTGCTGATCCTTTTCGTGGGCAGCGGGTGCGCCGCGCTGATATACGAGATCGTCTGGCTGCAGCTGCTCCAGCTCGTGATCGGCTCTTCCGCCGTCTCGCTGGGGGTGTTGCTGGGGACCTTCATGGGAGGGATGTGCCTGGGAAGCCTGGCGCTGCCGCGCGTGGTCCCCATGGCGAGCCATCCGCTGCGCGTCTACGCCCTGCTGGAACTGGGCATCGGCGTGCTCGGGATCGGCGTGCTTTTCGGCTTGCCGCTGCTGGCCGATCTTTACACCTATTTCCCCAGCCACGGCATCCTGGTGCGCGCGCTGGTCGCGGCCGTCTGCCTGGTGCCGCCGACGCTGCTGATGGGCGCTACGCTGCCCGCGATCGCGCGCTGGGTGGAGAGCACGCGCGAGGGGGCCTCGTGGATGGGGTTGTTTTACGGAGGGAACATCGCCGGGGCCGTTTTCGGCTGCCTCCTGGCCGGCTTCTATCTGCTCAGGGTGTACGACATGCCCACGGCGACCTATGCGGCCGTCTCGATCAACCTGGCGGTCGCCCTGATCGCGCTCGCGCTCGCGGCGCGCACCGCACCCGAGCGCCGCGCTGCGGCGGCGCGGCCGGAGACCGCTCCCGCGCAGGAGCCTGCCGGCCGCCGGTCGATCTATGTCGTGGTCGCGCTGTCCGGCTTCTGCGCCCTGGGCGCCGAAGTGATCTGGACGCGGCTGCTGTCGCTCATGCTGGGTGCGACGGTCTACACGTTCTCGATCATCCTGGCCGTCTTTCTGCTCGGCCTCGGCTTGGGCAGCAGCGCGGGCGCCTTTGCGGGCCGTTCCCTCTCGCAGCCGCGCACTGCCCTGGGCGCATGCCAGCTGCTGCTGTGCGCCGCCGTGGCCTGGGCCGCCTGGATCATCGCGCGCTCGCTCCCCTACTGGCCGGTCAATCCCGCGCTGGCCACGAGCCCATGGTTCACCTTCCAGCTCGACCTGGCGCGCACGGCATGGACCGTCCTGCCGGCGGCCGTCCTGTGGGGGGCCAGCTTCCCCCTGGCCCTGGCTTCGATCGCGTCTCCGGGGCAGGACCCCGGGCGCATGGTCGGGCGACTCTATGCGGCCAACACCATCGGGGCGATCGGCGGGTCGCTCGCCTTCAGCATGATTCTGATCCCGGCGGTCGGGACGCAGGGATCGCAGCGCATACTGATCCTCATATGCGCCCTGGCGGCGCTGGCGGCCCTCCTGCCCGTGCGCGCGCCCTCCGCGGCCGTGCTGTCCCGGGCGGCCCTGGCGCCCGCGGCTCTGGCCATGGCGCTGCTGCTGGCCTGGAGCGTGGCCGCCGTCCCCTGGGAAGCGGTCGCCTTCGGGCGCTTTTCCGCCACCTACCTTTCGCAGTGCAAGCCCGGGATCGTGCGCGAAGCCGACATCCCTGCGGGAGGGCCGGACCTGCGCTACTGCATCTACGTGCGCGAGGGGATGAACGTCTCGGTGGCCGTCACCCAGACGGGGTCCGGCTGGCGCTACTTCCACGGCGCGGGCAAGGTGCAGGCTTCCACCGAGCCGCAGGACATGCGCATGCAGCGCATGCTGGGGCACCTGTCGGTGCTGGCTCATCCCGACCCCGACGGCGTGCGCGACGTGCTCGTGGTCGCCTGCGGCGCCGGGGTGACCGCGGGCTCGTTCGTTCCGTACCCCGAAATCCGGCGCATCGACATATGCGACATCGAGGCCGTCGTCCCCAAGGAAGTGAGCCCCATGTTCGGCGAGGTGAATTACCACGTGGTCGACGGGATCGACCGCGAGAATCCGCGCACGGTCAACGGCAAGCAGGTGCGGGTCGTGTACGACGACGGCCGGCATTTCGTGCGGACCACGCGCGAGAAGTACGACATCATCACCTCGGACCCGATCGATCCCTGGGTCAAGGGCTGCGCCGCACTCAACACCGTCGAGTACTACCGGATGTGCAGGGACCACCTGAAACCGGGCGGCGTGATGAGCCTCTGGATCCCGCTTTACGAAAGCAACGTCGAAACCGCCAAGAGCGTGCTCGCGACCTTTTTCATGGTGTTCCCCAACGGCCTGCTGTTCAGCAACGAAAACGCGGGCGAGGGATACGACGCCGTGCTCCTGGGCGTCAACAGCGACGGGCCGGCCCGCATCGACGTCGACCTGCTGCGGCGGCTGCTCGACCGCCCCGACTACCGGCAGGTCAGGGAATCGATCCTGCATGTAGGTTTCGGCAGCGGGCGCGTTCCCGAGGGGGTGGACGAGAGCCTGCGGGCGGTCGCCGGCCTGCTGTCCACCTATGCCGGGCAGGCGGCCGACCTGAAGCTCTGGATGCAAAACGCGCAGATCAATTTCGACCGCAACCTGCGGCTGCAGTACCTGGCGGGCCTGTCGTTCAATTCCTACATCGCGGGCGAGATACTGCAGGAGATCCTGACCTACTACCGGTACCCGGGGTCGATCATGACGGGTTCCGCCGAGACTTCCTGGGTGCTGCGCGCCAGCCTGCGTCCCTGAACCTGCGGCCTCAGATCCAGGTGATGCGGAAGCCGCCGACGCCCGTCTGCACGCGCACCAGGACGCGGATTCCGGCGCTGTCGTAGTTTTCGCTGTAGTAGTCGGAATCGCGCTTGACGAAGCGCTCCAGCTGGAAGCCGCTGAGGAAGTGCTTCTCCCCTTCCACGCGCACGCCGAGCTCGCGCGGCATGCGCAGGGTCACGCCCCCCACGCCGACCTCGATGCGCAGGCTGGCGTCCTGCTTCCATTCGCCCGAGAGGTCCAGGCTGGCGCCCCCGACGCCCCCTTCGAAATCGAGCTCGCGGAAGTTCAGATTGCCCAGTCCGACGGCATCCATGCTGCCCACGCCGCTGCGCAGGCGGATCTTTTCGCAGACCTCGGGATTGGGATCGTAGGCGGAGATGCGCGAGCCGCCCACGCCGGACTCCATCTCCAGCCGCTTCAGGCGCAGCCGTGACAGGAAGAGGCGGGCCTCGCCCACGCCGGCCTGCACCTTGAGTTCGAGCGGGATGCGCTCGCTGAGATTGAGGCGGATCCTGTTGGTGCGCCGCTCGTGGCGCAGGCGGAACTTGCGCGTGCCCTCGAGCTTGAGAACGAGCCTGCCCTCGCCGGCGCCCGCGGCGTCGTAGCGGATCTCCGGCTCGAAGCCGACCTTGTCGTATTCCATGTCCAGGGAGTACAGCTTCCCGGAACTGTCGGCCGCGATTTCCAGGGTGCCGATATCGTAACTGACGTCGACCGCCAGGGCCTTCTCGTCGCCCAGAGGCCGGCTCTCGCTGCGCGAAACCATCTGCGGCGGTGCCGCCTCCTCGAAATCGCACCCGGCGAGTGCGACCGATCCAAGGATCACTCCCATGCACAGGAGCTTTTTCATTTCAGTCCTCCCGATCCGGAGAATCCGGAACCCGCCTGCAAGCGTTCGCGCGCCGCGGCGTTCAAACCACCCTGCGCTCTGTCCTGGTTTTTGCGCCGGTTCCCAGGCGGATGTTGCCGTATTCCGTGCGCAGCACGATCCTGGGGCCGCCGCTCCGGACGGCACCCTTCAGCGTGACCGAATCCCCGGGCCCGGCCGCGGGCTTCAGCGACGGAAACTCGGAATCGATCCTGCCGTTGCGCGTCGCCGCATCGATCTCGAACGACGATTGCGGCGGCAGGGAGAGCTCGACGTCGCCGTTGCGGTTGCGCACGCTGATGTCTCCCTTGGGGACGGCGGCCGCCGTGAGCCGCACCCGGGCGTATTCGTTGGCGACCGTGCAGGCCGCCGCGAAGTCGTCGACGGTGATGTCGCGCAGGGTCGACTCGATCTCGACCGGGCCCTGGACGGTGCCGGCGCGCACGCTGCTCCCCTTGGCCTTCACCCGCAGGGCGCCGCCGATTTCCTCGCAGATGAGGCGGTCGGAGCTGGAATCGATCCTCACGTCCCCCCGGACCTCCCTCAGGTTCACCTGCGCGTAGCGGCTGGTGAGCGTGACGCCCGCCTCGACGCCCGAGATCCGGACGCCGCGGTGGCTGGCGGTGACGGTGAGCGCGCCCTTCAGGTTGCGCGCCGTGACCTGGCTTCCCCGGGCGTCTATCGACACCGGCCCTGCGACTTCGTCCACCGTGATCGACCCTTCCGTATTCGAGACGGTCACCGGCCCGCTCGCCCGCACGACGCTCACCGGGGAAAACTCGTTGCGGATGTCGACCTTGCCCTGGATTCCCTCCGCCTCGACCCGGCCGCGGGCGTCGACGGCGAGGTTGCCGGTTATGCCGGCGAAGCGCGAATCCCCGTAGCGATTGGAGACCGTGACGCTTCCGAGAAATTCCCGGACGTCGACGCTTCTCTGCGTCGTGGCGATCTCGAGGCTGCCCTCGAGGTTGGCGACGCTGACCTCGCCGAAGGAGTTGGCGATCTTGAGCCGGATCTTTTTCGGGACCAGCACCTCCATGTCGGTATTGAAACGGAGATCCTCGGAGGCGAGCTGTTCGCGGTTGGTGGCTATGGTCAGCGCGCTGGCCTCGGCCCCGCCCTCCGGCCGGCCCTCGATCTTGATCCGGGCGGCGATCTGCTTGGCCTTCGCCGCATCGTCGGTGAACACGGACTTGCGCAGGCGCACCGTGACCTCGCGCTCGCTCCCGGGCGTGACGTTCACGGCGCCGTAGGCGTTCTCGATGCGGAGCGCGGTGTCGGGCGAGACGGGGAAGGAGGCTTCGTCGGTGTAGGAATACGAGGTGCCCAGTCCCACCTCGGACGAGCCGATGCGGACGGGCGCCGTCCAGATCCAGTCCCGGACCGGGCTGTCGTGGATGCGCGTGAGCGCGGCGCCGACGATGAGCAGCAGAAGGATGCCGAAGACCTCCCCGACGCGCAGCGAGACGCCCTCGGTGTGCCGGTAGTACTCGATGACCTTGCCCAGCCCGAGCAGGATGAGAAGGATGGGCCAGTAGCGGCCCAGCAGATGCCAGATGTCCAGGGCCAGACCCAGGTTGCGCAACAGGAAGAGCACCCCGATTGCGGTCCAGAGCAGGCCGCCGAGCAGCGAGGGACAGCGTTTGCGCGAAGCCATGGGAGCTACTCCTTGGATTGAATCTCCGGAACGGGGGGCACTTTCTGCCAGGTGAAGTAGCAATAGAGTTTTCTCACGCCGATGATGATCAGCAAAACGGGCCACCAGCGCAGCAACAGGCGCCACGCGGAAAAGGAGCCGTACCAGTTCTCCAGCAGGAAAATGACCCCCAGGCCCATCAGGACCAGGCCTGCGATCAGAACCCCGCCGCGTCTGCCATCGGACATTGCCGACCTCCCGAAATATCTATTGCGTTTCTTTTCCGGAGCCGCTGCGCAGCGCGAAAAAGACCAGGTACGCGCCGAGCAGGATGAACAGCGCCGGCCAGAGCCGGTTCAGGAAATGGAACGAGATCAGGTTCTGCAGCAGGAGAATCGCTCCGAGCGCCATGAGGAAAACGCCCCAGTTGACGACGCTGCGATCGCGTGCCGGGCCGCGCTCGGGCAAGCCGGCCTGCAGCCGCGCGCGCATTGCGGCCTCGGCGCTCCGATAGGCGTCGAACATGGTGAAGATCAAAAAGCAGAATGCGCCGAAGCCGAAGACGCCGTGGACGCGGTCGCCCATCATGACGAGCGCGGCAAAGACGGCGAAATAGGTGATCCCCTTGAGATAGTCGTTGTTGTATACGGCGCCCATCCCCGGGATCAGGGCGCAGAGCGCGGCGCGTTTCGGCGCGTCGGTGGGCACGCGGTGCTCCTTCAGGAATGCGGCCCATTCCGCGCCCCGCACGAGGCAATCCGAACAGTAGATCCTGCCCTGGATCTGGTGGGCGCACGCGCTGCAGAGCGGCCGGGCGCACGCGTAGCATGAGCTCGCGGATTCTTCCGTCGGGTGGTACGAGCATTTCATGGGCTTCTCCCTCCTGCTTCGCGTCCTGTCTCACGCTCCCTGGCTCGATGATCGCAGCAGGCTGTTGCCGTTACCGGGGGTTTTCTCCTGCTGCTTCTGTTGTTCCCCCGGGGGCTTCTTACCCTCCACGGGAACGTCCAGCCTATCGATCATGGTGCCGAGCTTGTTCATGATGTTGTTCCTGAAGAATCGGAACTGCGCCTGCCACTCGTTCTTCTTGTCGTAGAGCCGCAACCCTTCGCCGTAGATCCCCTGCACGCCGCGATCCATCATGCGGAAGAGCTCCCCGGGTGACAGCGCCGCGGCGATCGACGAGGCGCGCGGCGCGATGAAGTTCACGACGAGCATCAGGAACAGACCCGCCAGCACCGCCCCCAGGGCGAAGCGCGGGGTCAGCACGGGGCGCACCGCGTAGCGGGACAGGCGTTCGGCCCAGCTTCGGGTTCGCGGGCGCCCGGAAGTCCTGAGGAGAATCCTGTCGATCAGCTCCTTGTCCGGCTCGAGGACCGGGAACGACCGGCAGGCGGCTACGGCCGAGCGCATCTCCTCGAGCAGCGATGCGCAGGCCCGGCACTTGTGGAAGTGCTCGGCCATGCTCTGCATCTCGTCGGCCGGCAGGCTGCGCTCCAGATAGTCGCTGAGGCGCTCTTCCACGCTCGGGCATTCCATACGCACTCCCTCAGATCGTCATCCCTTTCTGCGCGCGGCGCTTGGACAGGATTCTGGCCAGCTCCACGCGGCCGCGGTTGATCCGGCTCTTCACGGTGCCCTCCGGTATCCCCAGCATGTCGGCGATCTCCCGATAGGCCAGGCCTTCCAGATCGCGCAGCACCAGGGCTTCCTTCAGTTCCGGCGAGAGCGAATTCAGGCCGTTCCACAGGAAGCGCGCCGCCTCGTCCATTTCCACCATCTGCTGCGGATTCGGCAGCTTGTCGTCCTCGAGATGCATGCCGTCCATCTCCTCGCTGCCCGCCGCCGGCTGGTAGCGCCGCGTCTGGCGGTAATGGTCGATGATCAGGTTGCGCCCCACCCTCAGGATCCAGTTCTGGAAACTGCCTGCGTCGGAACGGAACGTGTTGAGGTTCTGGTAGACACGGATCATGATCTCCTGGGTCAGGTCCTCGGCGTCTTCCCTGCGGCCCGTGTACCGGTAGCTGAGGTTGTAAATGCGCTTCGCATACATGGTTACGATCCTCTCCCAGGCGGCGTCGTCACCCTCCAGGCAGCGCTCGACGAGTTTCTGATCGCCCGGGAGCACCCTAACTCCTTGCGTTCAACCCGCTTTCACTGTTAGCCAACGATTCCGGCGGGCTTAAAGTTCAAAAAAAGACCGGGGCGCTTCCCTCGAGCGCCTCCGCCCGGATGCGCTTAACGGGAAAGTCCGCATCCGCCATGCATGCTCGGCTACATTCTGCTACGCCAGGGCGTCCCGCGCAACATATGGATGGGGGAGGTCTTCCGCGATTCTTCTTGATTTTTGCCTTCATTTTCTATTTATATCGTAACGGCTTGGGGATCCTGCGGGCAGGCGCGTTTCTTCGGGGTCCCGCGGTCCGGCCGCATCCGAGGTTCCGCCCATGAAGTGCCCCTATTGCGGACACATGAAGGATCGCGTGGTGGACTCGCGCGAAAGCCGGCTGGGGGACTCCATTCGCCGCAGGCGCCAGTGCCTGAATTGCGGCCGCCGCTTCACCAGCTACGAGCGCATCGACGAGATCCCTTACATGGTCATCAAGAAGGACGGCGGCCGCGAGAGGTTCGACCGGACGAAGATCCTCAACGGCCTGCTGAAAGCCTGCGAGAAGCGGCCGGTCAGCATGACGCAGCTGGAAAGGATCGTCGATCAGGTCGAGCAGCGCGTGCAGGAGAATCCCGAGCGCGAGATGGAATCGGCGATGATCGGCAAGATAGTGCTTTCCGAGCTGCGCAAGCTCGACAAGGTGGCCTACCTGCGCTTCGCTTCCGTTTACATGGAGTTCGAGGACGTCTCGCAGTTCATGACCGAGATCAACGAACTGTTCGAACCGAAGGCGCACGGGGAGACTTAGCCGCCCGCCTGCGCCCGCCGATGCAGACCGGCCCCGAAATGCCTCTCAGCGAAAACGGGATCGTGCGATGGCTCGAGAAGCGATTCCTCGGGAGCTCGCGCGGGGTGCGCCTGGGGATCGGGGACGACGCCGCCGTCATTCACCCCGGGGGAGCGGACGAATACTGGGTCGTCACCACGGACATGCTGGTCGAGGGCGTGGATTTCCGCCCGGGCTGGCTGGGGCCGCGCGAGCTGGGGCACAAGTCGCTGGCGGTGAATCTCAGCGATCTGGCCGCCATGGGGGCGCGCCCGCGCTTCTATCTCGTCGCTCTCGCTCTGCCGGCCGAGGTAACCGAGAAATGGGTCGAGGATTTCTATCGCGGCATGGCGCGCCTGGGCGAGCGGCATGCGGCGGCGTTGCTCGGAGGCGATCTGTCGCGTTCTCCTTCGGGGCTGCAGATCACGGTGACCGCCGTAGGCGAAAGTCGGAACCGGCGGTTTCTCCGGCGTTCGGGCGGCAGGCCGGGGGATTTTCTGTATGTGACCGGGATGCTCGGACGGGCCGCAGCCGGGCTCGAGCTTCTCCGCCGCGGGATCTCCGTGGGCCGCAGCCTTGCCGAGCGCTCCGCTCTCGAGGCGCATCGCATGCCGGAGCCGCGCTGCGCAGCCGGAGAGTGGCTGGCCGCGAGCGGCCTGGTGCGCTGCATGATGGATATCAGCGACGGGCTCTCGGTGGATCTGCCGCGGTTGTGCGCCGCGAGCCGCTGCGGCGCCGAGATCGATGCGGGGGATCTGCCTCTGTTCGAAAGCGCGCGCCGATGGGGTGCGGACCCGCTCGAGCTCGGGCTTCACGGCGGCGAGGACTTCGAGCTGCTTTTCGCCGTCCGGATGGACGCGGCGCGCCGGTTGGAGCGCCTCTACCCCGGTAGTCTGCCCCCGATTCGCCGGATCGGCCGGCTGACCGGCACGGGTAGAGTTCTGATC
>CAZHQK010000124.1:0-11246 GCA_964534795.1 uncultured Acidobacteriota bacterium | reverse complement strand
GTATCAGGGTCGCGATGGTTCCACCAGCCGGTGAGATACTTGTTGGCAGCGAGGAAGGCCCGTTGTGCCTGGGCGGCGTTGGCCTGGGCGCGCCCATGATCATCCGCGGCGCGCGCTGCAACAGGCGCAGCCCCCAGGATGAGAAACACTACCGCTCCGGCCGCCCGTTTGCCTCTCATATGAACCCATTCCTGCTCTTTTGCCGCCATGGGTGGCCCATGATGGTGCATTACGCCTGGCTCCGATATTCCGTCATGCACAAACGAGCGCCGGGTCCCAAGCTTGCTTGAAGAGCGGCGGGAGGGACACAGCACAGGCACCCAAAGCCCAAGGAGCGGAGCCAGTTCTTCCAGCGCGTCCCTTGCGGTTTCGGTCTCGGACCTGTCGCCGCGGCGCTGCTCGCGGTATTGCTCTGCCTTCTGTTCAATACCAATGAAAAAAAAGCATCCCAATTCCGGCTTTCGGCCTCCCTGGTGCGCGGTCGGATGCGCTCAAGGTTCTCGCCGGAAAGACGCAGGCGTGTCTCCGGACTGAGTGCCAGCTCGCGAATCTTCTCCTTCAGGGCCGGGACGCTCCTCTCCTGAAGGATGAAGGCCGATTGGAGCGGCCCGAACACCTCCGGCACGATCCCGACATCGGTGGATATCACGGGGACACCGCACGCCATTGCCTCCAGGACGGGGTTGGGCGTCCCTTCTATGTCCGAAGCGCATATGTAAATGTCGATTGAATTGTAATAATCGACCATCTTTTCGAAAGGTACGTACCCTTCGTTTCGATCGACGAAACTGCCCCGAAGCGGAAGCCCCTCCGCCTGCAGCTCGCACAGAGCTGGTTTGATAAGGGTATGAAATCCCTTGTGATCGATCCCTTCATGCTGGTACCACGTGCTGTTGCCCACCCAGCCGATTATAATCTCGCCCGCGCGCCGCCCCAGCCGGGCGGTATCTTTCGGATAGAAGTATCGCGGATCGATACCGTCCTCTATGATCATGTCGGGAGGGGGATACTCCTCGATACGGCTGTATATGTCGAAAAGCTTCTTGGAGCTGACAGTGTAGCCGCTGATCAGTTCATTGAACAATCGGCGGCGCTGGGCAATATCGGCGGGGCTCAAAAAGAGATGATCGTAAATGGAGAAGGTCACGGGAATCCTGGCAAAGCGAGACAGAGCCGTGGTTCCATCGGGATCGGTGCTTTCGGCATAGTCGGCAAGCTCAATCACATTGGTGCGCCAGAAACAATGGACAAGGTCGAAATCGTTCTCGACGAACAATTGCCGGTAGAGGCCGGAGATGTCGTTGCCATAATCGCCGCGATAATATATGTCGATGTCGTACCGGTGCTTCAGGTTTTGGCTTATCTGGACTGCGATGTTGGAAAAGGCCCAGCCCCTGACGTCGGCAAGCAGCGCCAGCCGGGGTCTGTGGGACGGGGCGCGGCCGGTGTTATGCCCAGCTTCCGAAGCAGTATCGGCATTGCTCATGCGCATGTTCGCCGTTCGCGACTCTCTCCCGCAAGGAGACCATTTGTGGCGAGTTGAAAGGATCCGTATCGACAAAGATGTTCCCGTATCGTCGGTCGGGCGGATTCTGGCGCTGGCAACCCCCTATGTTGCCGTCGCCGTCCACGTTGAGCAGATTGCAGTAGGAGCGGCAATTATATGAGGGTCGGCGCGGATCTACATAAATAGGTTTCAACGTAATGTATGACCGGGAGGCGGCGAGGGCATCGATGCGCTGGATGAGGTCCGTGTCCGCCATGGTAATGATTCTCTGGATTTCCTCTGGATTGGAGATGTCGTAAGCCAGGTAGTTAACGAGATGGAGGAAGGAGGGCGCGAGGCGATCGAGATGCGTCAGGAGCTCCTGCAGGATATCGAGGTTGTGCCTGGTAACGATAAAGGAGAACCCGACATTGCGAAAGCGCCGGCGCAGAAGGTGGTAGTTCTGGGTCACCTGATCGAAGAGGGGGAGGCCGCAATGGGATTCATAGGAAGCATTGTCGCACCCATAAAGACTGATGGAGATGTAATCAGGGGCCGTGCCGAGGCGGAAAAAATTCTCGACCTCGACGCCGTTGGTGATTACGCCGACATAGCGGTTGCGGCACTTGAGGAGGTCGACTATGTCGGGAAACGCGGGACAGAGGGTAGGCTCGCCGAATCCGGCGATGCAAAAACTTTGGATGTCCGGATATATAGACATTGTCCTGTCGAGGACGGCGAGGCTCATATCCGGTGAAGGAGTAATGCCGAGCACGCTGCGGCGGCAGGCTGTGCAGTTGAGGTTGCAGCGGGCGGTCATGAACAGGGTGCAGGTGGTGGGCGTCTTCAGGAGTGGTTGACGGGAGAGGCGTCGGCGGAGACGGACGACGGCTTTCTTCGCCTTCGCCGGCAGGGATTCTCGAAACAGGAGGCTGTGTGCCTGCTGGCGCACCCAGGGCTGCCAGCCATCATCGAGAATGACGCCGTGCTTTTGGCGGATGCGCTCGTATGAGCGGGCAATGGTCGTCACGTCGTAGCGTGAACGAACGGATCTGACGTCGGCATGGTGAACAGGTCGGCGATGGTCATGCACCAGGAGGATGTCGTCAATGAGCCGGGCGCGCACGGGGCTCTGGCATAGGATTCCCCTGAGGCAGAGCTCGAAATCCTCGCCGCCGACAAAGATGCCGTCGTCGTAAAGACCCAAGCGATCGAAGAGGCGGCGCGATACAAAGGAAGCGCCGCCCGGGAAAATATTCGTGTCCTCTGAATCGGCCTCGGTAAATAGGGCTCTTCGCCCGACAAGGCTGAGTCGGTGATATTTGACGAGCTTGTCCTCATGCTTGTTGAACAGCTTGGGAATAAATACTTCGGTATCGGGAGAAGCAGTTATATGACGGATGATTCTGTCCCTCCAGTCAACGGTATGTACGACGATGTCGCTGTCCAGAAAAAGTAGCCAGTTTTCGCTTGTTGAGGCAATCAAGCGGTTGCGACCCGGTCCGACGCCGACGTTTGCAGATGAATCGAGAATGCGGATGTTAGGATACGATGCGCAAGCATCGGCCAGTCGAGAGCGAGCGGCGGGCGAGGAACCGTTGTCAAGTACGTAGAGCGGTGTCCCGGAGGGGGCAATGCTCAGCACGCACTCGATGGTCTGTTCGGGTCGTTCGTAGAAGAGCACGCAAACGGCGACAGTGGGATCATGGGCGGTCGTCATGCTTGTCCTCGTTTGCTCGCGAGTCAAGATAGCTGCGAAGAGTCGGGTTGTCGGGGAAGAATCGAATGAGAGCGCGGCACAGCAGCATTACCATGCGCCAAGGATAGGAGTTTGTGATGGCGGCGAGCTTGGACTGCAGGGCGGCATTGGCGCTGGAAGCGGCGGCAAGAGCGTCCAGGCTGCCCGTGAGCCTCGTTGTGGTTTCGGCGAGGGTGCAGGATTGGGCCTCCAGTTCATACTTGGTACGGGCGTGTGCTTGCTCTTCGGAGTGGAGCCTCTGGGAGAGATCCTCGAGGGTGGCGCGCAGGGAATCGCGCTCTTTCGTGAGATCGCAAGTCAAGCGCCGGCAGTCCTCCAGGCGAGCTGCAAGGTCCAAGGTGGACTGCCGCTCGGCATTCAATCCGCGAGATTGCGCCTCCAGTTCAAGCTTGGTACGCGCGTGTGCTTGCTCTTCGGAGTGGAGCCTTTGGGAGAGATCCTCGAGGGTGGCGCGCAGGGAATCTCGCTCTTTCGCGACATCGCATGTCAAGCGCCGGCAGTCTTCCAGGCGGGCTGCAAGGTCCAGCCCGGACCGCTGCTCAGCATCCAATTCTTCATGGAGCCTGGTGATGATGGCCTCGAAATTTGCTGAATAATAACTGCGGTTATGGCGGACGATGTCGCGGTAAATGGCGTTCCTCTCGAGATAGGAAGCCCGGAGCATGGAGTCCGGGCGAATCCTGTAAAAAAAGAGAGGCTTGTCAATGCGGTGCCACCGATATCCCGCAGCCACCACGGAAATCCAGAAACACCAATCGTGAAAGCCGGCAAGGTGTTCACAGTATCCGCCGACCTTCTCCCAGCACTCGCGACGAAACAGGGAGGCGACATGAACGGAGTTGCGTATGGCGATTCCTATGGGATCGAAGCCTGCCGTCCGCCAGGATATGGGCGCGCCTGCAAAATCGACGATGCCGGTTGTCACGAAACCGAGGGTGTGATCCTCGTCCTGGTCCAGAACGGGCACTGTTTCAGCGAGAAAATCGGGATGATAGGCATCGTCGGCGTCGAGACAGCATATGTATGTACCAGAGGATGAACGAATACCGTAGTTTCGTGCCGCGGCAACACCATGATTGCCTGTGGTCAGGACACGCGTCAGGGGTTTGTCATAGTGTGCGAGGAGATTGCAGGTGAAAGGATCGTTGGAGCCGTCGTTGACGATTATGATCTCCAGGTCGCGAAAGGTCTGGTGAAGAACCGATGCGACGGCGTCGTCGAGGTATTTGCCGAGATTGTAGCAGGGGATGATAACGCTAACCTTCGGCATGGGTGCGGGCGCAGGACAAGTATGGAGAAATGATGAGAAGGCGGCGGGCGGAGCCGCCGGGGAATGCACGAGGCCGATGGCCGGCGAAAAAGACCCGGCAAGGCGTCTTATTCGGGAACGAAACACATGAAGTTGGCGGAGATCCAGGGCACAACATTGCGTTTTCTCATGTCGGTTTTAATGGCGTCGGTCAGGCCGGGGTGGAGAACGAAGGAATGGCTGGAGAAGAGACGAATCCAATATTCGTAGGGTTTTTCATTGATATGGCCGATGCCTCCCTGGCCGGGAGGTGCTGCGGTAAAGGCGATGCAGCGGCCGGATGTTGCGCAATTGCGCACGAGGGATGCGGAATTCCTGGGCGGTATGTGTTCCGCGACCTCGAAGCAGACGACAAGGTCGAAGGGAGTGTTGAAGAGAATGGGTTGCGTCGCATCGGCCAGAAATATGGGATAGGCTTTGGAGGAGAGGCGGAGCGCGTCCAGGCTGCTGTCGCAGCCGAAGACTGTCTTGCCGAGGCGGTGAAGGGCGTCGAGAAAGATGCCGGTGCCGCAGCCGATGTCGAAAACCGTGTCAAAGTCGAGGTGTGCAACGAGAATCTGTGCAACGGCCTCGGCGCAGGAGGTCTTGGCGGCGCTGGCCTCGGTGAAAAAGTCAGTGTCGTAGATGCGGCGCCGGCAACGCTGGGATATTACGGGTATGGGCATGCCGAGGAGAAAATCATAGAACTTCTTCCGCTTGAGGTATTGGTTGCGCCGCATGGCAAGTCGGGCGCCATTATATGATTTTCAACTTATGGTGGCAAGCGGGTGAGATCCGGGCAGAGGGTCCGCGCCGGGCGCCGGCGCGGCTATCGGGCATGGGCGGTGCGGAGCAGGCAGGTGAAGACGATGCGCTCGAGGGCCGACGGGCCGCCGTGCGTGTAGCCGCGGCCGTCCGGGGCCAGGCGGAAGCCGTGGTCGCCGTAAATGAAAAGCGGGCACGCCGGATCGAGTCGCGCGCGCAGCTGCTTAAGCCCGATCTCCAGCTCGGCGCGCGCCAGGGTCAGCAGCTCCCGGAAGGCGAGCCTGCGCTCGTGGATGAGCGCGTCGACGGCGTCGATCTTGTCGAATTTCTTGTGGATCCCGCTTTCCACGAGGCTGCCGTAAAGGCCTGCGGTCGACGTGTCGGCCGATACCGCAGCATGGCCCGCCTCCTCGATGCGCCATTCCGGGAGCGAGGTTTCGAGCGCCGCGCGTAGCGCTTCTTCCAGCAAAGCCCCGAGGCAGTCGACGACGAGCCACTGCGCCTGCAGATTCCTGCGCAGCAGCTCTTCGAGCGCCGGCGGCGGCTGCGGCAGGCCGGCGGTCGCGAGGCGATCGAGACGCGCGAGCCACGCGCGCGGGTGGATTCGCATGAAGCGTTCATGCTCGCCGTAGAGCATGGCAGCCCTGGCGCAGAGCTCGGCCGCCGTCGCCGGGTCCTGCGGGCGCAGCAGCTCCACGGCCGCGGCGACCGGGCCCGACTCGGGGGCGGCGGCGGGCGGCGCGACCGCGCCGTCGAGAAGATACTGCAGGACCTTGTCGAGCGTCTTTTCGCCGGCATTCATGCGCTCGAGCTTTTCGAGCGCAGCGCTGCCGACCCACTCCGGCCGCAGCAGCTCGGCGAGCAGATCCTGCTCCTGCGGCTGCAGGCCCTCGGGGAGAGGGTATCCGTGGCGGAAGCCGAGCTCGCAGCACCAGGCCAGCAACTCGCGGCGCGGCCGGCGCTCCGCCCGCGTAAGGCGCACGCGCGCGCCGAAGCGGCCGAAGAACTGCCGCAGCTCGCGCAGCAGGGCTTCGCTCTCCCAGGTGCGCTCGCCGAAGACCTCGAGCAGCGCCTCGTCGGGCACGGTTTGCACCAGCTCGAGTCCCGCGAGATGCTGGTCGAAAAGCGGCACGTTGTCCACGGCAGGATAGGCGCGGCCCCCGTCGAGATAGGCCAGCGTGTCTTCATTCACCTCCAGCTGCTGCTCCACCCAGGCGCGCACCCGGGCGCGCACGTCGTCCCGGCGGAAAAACAGGGCCATTTCGTTATCCAGCCGGCGCGCGGCCTCGTCGAACGCTCCCAGGGTTTCGTCGAGCGGGCCGCTCCGGCCGTCGAAGCCGCAGCGGCACATGGGCTGGAAGTCCATGGCGCTCAATCCCGGGCAGCGCTGCGCGCGCGCTTTCGCCTGCAGGGCCTCGACCTCCGCGACGAGCGTGCCCAGGCCGAGATGCCGGCTGAGGGCCAGGGCCGGCGGCCGGTAATGCCATGCCGCATGCGCCTCGGTCGCCCTGCACCAGTCCTCGTGCCGGCGGGCGTACCACTCGCGATAGCGCCCATAGACCTCGCGTGCGCGCTCCAGCCAGGCCTCGACTTCCCGGGGATGCGCGAGCGAGGGGGGAGCGCCGAGCGCCTCGACGCGGGCGATGATGGCGGCGTCGGCGCACTGCGCGATGCAGGGGTATGCGAACAGATGTCGGAAGCGCCTCGTCTCGCGCGCCAGTTCGTCGAAACGTTCGAGCAGGGAGGCCGTCGCGGCCTCTTCGGCGACGAAGCGCTCGGCCGATCCGATCGCGTACAGGAAGAGCTGCAAACCCTGCAGTTCGTTCTCGCCCTTGGCGAGCGCCTGCCACTGGATCATCAGGTTCTCGACCGTGGAGCGGAGATCTTCGGCTTCTTCTTCCTCCTTCAGCTTCAGCAGCAGCTCGCTCAAGCGGCTGCGGCGGCCTTCGCCGATCCGGCGCAGCTGGCCGACGCAGCGCTTCTGCGCCAGGATGCTCCATTGCTTGGGCTGGGGGATGCGGAAGGCACCGCACAGGATTTCGAGGTCGCGCATCTGCTGGATCGTGAGCGTCCGCCCCGGGACGATGCGATCGTACTGCAGCGGCGTGGGCAGCGTGTGGTAGAAATCGCGGCACGACTCCTTGCCCTTCAGGATGTCGATCTCGCCCTGGATCAGAAGCACGAGCAGCAGAAGATGGACCTGATCCTGGACCAGCCCATAGGGCGGGGCGGCCAGGTGGCGGTAGAGGCGCTCCGGCTGCGGCTGGTGCTCGATCATGGGCGCCAGCAGGCGCACGAGCTCGTGGTGGTCCAGCCGCGGGATCATCCGGTATTCGGCTCCCTCGCGCCGCATCAGCCCCATCGGCAGCAGGTAGGCCTCCCGGATCAGCCGCACCGGGTCGGGAGCGTTTTCCGCGCCGAGGTCGTTTTCGGAGGCGAACTTCATGAACACGCGGTAGTGCTCCTTCGGCAGCGGCCCGTGCCCCGGCGCAAACCTCTCGAACGAGGGATAGGTGCGGCGCAGGATCCATTCGCCCAGGCCGTCGAGCCAGCTCTGCGTCCTGTCGGGCGACAGCGGCGGGAGGGCGAGCTGCTCCCCGTAGGGCCCGATGATCTTTCCCTCGCGGTAGGATGCGCGCACCGCCGCGGCGAACCATGAGGCGCGGCCGCGCCGGAGATCGCGCACGCGCTCGAGCGTCGCGGCGGGCAGAGGGCGTTCGGCCAGCTGGGCCAGAGCCGCCAGCTCCAGGATTTCCAGGGAGATCTCCATGGGGCGGGGCAGCAGCTTGAAGCATCCGGCGGCCGCGGCCGGCGGTCCCCAGGGGAGGCCGATCTGCAAGGCCGGCATTTGCGGCTCGGGGGGCGCGCCGCCGCCGAGATAGAGCGATAGTTCGCGCTCGTGGAAGTGCCAGCGGATCCTGCGCGCGTGCCAGCGGTCGCGCGGCAGCGAGAACGGGTTGAACTCCGCGTCGTCGAGACACGGCACCAGGCTTTCGAAAAGCGAATCGCCGCGCCCGCGCACCTCCTCGACCGCACGCGCCAGCAGCCAGTCGAGGTCCTGCCGGCCGGCGTCCTCGAGGTCGAGCCGGTAACGGGCGGCCTGGCGCTTCAGGTAGGCGCCCTTCTGCACGAGCTCGTCCAGGATGTGGGCGACGATCTCGCGGTTCTTTTCCGGGTCCAGCCGGGAGACCTTCAGGAGGAGCCACTGGCATCCCTGCTCGGCCGTCAGCCACTTGCGCCGCGGCGACAGGTGCACGAGGATCAGAAGCTTCAGCAGGCGCCAGGCCAGCTCCTGCTGCGGCGGCTTGTCGAAAAGCTCGGCCACCCGCTTGCGGTAGTACGGAAGGAACTTCTGGGCGATCGCCAGGAACTCGGGCTGGACCTCGAAAAGGTCGGCGAAATGGTCGACGATCCGGTCGGGCGTGATGAACGCTCCCCAGGGCATGTCGAGGAAGGGCGGAAAGCCCCTGGCGTCGTCCCCCAGCATCTGGGCGACCGTGAAGTCCACGATGCCGCGCGCCTGGGAGAATCGGTCGCGCACCTCTTCCAGCAGCTCCATGGTCGCCGGGTGGAGAGGGTAAAGGGCGCACATTTCGGCCTGCAGCGGCACGATCTCGGGATAGAGGCCTTTCAGGTCCCGGACCAGGCGCTCGACGGCCGCGCCGAAGCTTTCTTTCTTGCGCAGGATGCGGTGCGAGACCAGATCGCGCACGTGCGCCGGCGTCAGCAGGAATCGCACCGGGTAGCGGTCCTTTATCTTGCGATAAAGGTCGTACTCGATGTCGCCGGTGTGCTCGATCTGCTCCTGGAGCGCGGCGATGACCCACAGCCGGTGCTCCTGCGCCCATTCGCCCAGAAACTGCAGGTAGCGCAGGTCTTCGTTGAAGCTCCGGATTTCAGGCTTGGAGCGCAGGAATTCCGAAAGCTCGTCGATGAGCAGGACGATGCCGTCGGGGTGGGCGCCGGCGATGCGCTGCCAGCTCCTGCGGCGGTCCGCGTCTGCCTGTACCAGGCCGAGCGCCTCGTGCACGATCGTCTCGAGCGGCCGCGAGGCGGCGAAATTCAGGAGCGAAATCGGGACGACGGCGGGCCGGTGTGTCGCCAGCGAGCCCGATTCGAGCTGCTGGGCGACGTAGGCCAGGAAATGGGACTTGCCGGATCCGTAATGGCCGATCACGAAGACGCCGCAGCCGGCCGGCCGAGCGAGCAGGGCTGCGAGCGCCTCGAGATACCTGCCTGCGTCTTCGGTGATATAGTAGCTTTCGCTGATCCAGCGCGGCTCTCCCTGCCGCAGCTGATCGAGGCGCACGACGGTGGGCTGGGGGAGGACCTCGAGATGGTCGCGGATCTTCAAGGTTCACCTCGATGCGGCGGCTATCAATGTATCACAGGTTCCAGGTGCGGCGCCTGCGGGCGGTGCCTGTGAGCCGGCATCAGGAGAGACAGGCTTGCCCCGAACGCTGGCCGACGTCCTGAAGCATAACCTGCGGCAGGCGCTGCGCGACGGGCGCCTGGACGACGCGCGTGCCATCCTGGCGCGCCTGCAGAAGGAGGATTCGCTCAGTTGCGAAGCGCGCGGCCTGGAGCTCGAGTTCTATCTGCGCACCAACCGCACGGCGGAAGCCGCGGCGCTCGCCGCTCAGCTCTGCGAACTTTTCCCGGGATCGGGCCGTGTGTTCTACCTTGCGGGACAGGCGGCTTACCGGCAGAGGCGCTACGCTGAAGCCGAGGCGCGCTTCCGCGAGAGCCTGCGGATCTATCCGGGGGCGCAGGCACGCCACTGGCTGGGCAAAACGCTCACGCAGCTGGGCAGATTCGAAGAGGCCGAAGCCGAGTTGATGGCCGTCAAGGAGCAAATCCCGCAGGCGCTGCTCGATCTGGCCTGGCTGCACGAGCGGCGCGGGGACCTGAGTGCGGCGCTGGCCGCCACCGAGTCGTTTCTCGCTCTCCATCCGGACCACGAGTTCGCCGCGCGGCAACGCGTCCGTCTGAAGGCCATGCTCCTCGATCCGGAGGCGCTGATTGCGGAAGTGGAATCCCTGCAGGGAATGGGCGAAAGTGTGCCGGAGCATCTGTTTCCCGGGTATGTCCGGCGCCTGTTCGAGACCGGGCTGGGCCCGCGCGCACGCGAGGAGATCGGCGCGCGCATGCGTGCCCTGGAGCCGCGGACTGCCGTGCAGGTGGCCTGGATCTGCTACCGCGCCCAGGCGTACGACCTGGCCTGCGCGCTCTTCCTCGAGCGGCTCGAGGCCAATACCGGCGACGTGAAATACCTGCGCGCCTTGGAAGCGGCGGCGCGCAGGTCCGGACGCCTGGAAGAACTCAAGGATGCCTATCGCAGGCTGGCGCCGCACGCCCGCAATCTGTACGGCCGCCTGCGCGCCCTGTCTGCGCCGGGGAAGCCCTGAAGCCGCGTGACTGATGCCGCAGCGGACCGCGTGCTTGTTACTCCAAGTTACCGGTCCCGCGCGGCGCGCGCGACCTATCCGTCCCGGAGGGACGGAAGCTGGTAGCTCCAGGTGAGCGGAAGCGAACCTGGAGAAAAGGGACGGCATGCGACAAGCCCCGAAGGGCCGGCAGAAGGATATATCAGAAGCCCAGGTCTGCCGGCCCTCCGGGGCTCGCCTGATCGATACGCCCATTTCCGGGGGTTCGCCTGCGGCTCACCCCCGGCTACCGGCTCAGGGCCCCTTGCGGGGCCGGATGGTAGGTCCGCCGCGCCGCGGCTGACCGTTGGCTTATTGCTCCAAGTTGCCGGTCCCGCGCGCGAAGTATCCGTCCCGGAGGGACGGAAGCTGGTAGCTCCAGGTGAGCGGAAGCGAACCTGGAGAAAAGGGAGCGGCATGCGACAAGCCCCGAAGGGCCGGCAGAAGGATATATCAGAAGCCCAGGTCTGCCGGCCCTCCGGGGCTCGCCTGATCGATACGCCCCTTTCCGGGGGTTCGCCT
>CAZHQK010000123.1:0-36450 GCA_964534795.1 uncultured Acidobacteriota bacterium | reverse complement strand
CCGCATTCCGGGCAGGTGATCACCTCGCCGATTTCCTCGAACTCCTCATCGATGAGTGCTTCGCATTCAGGACAGTAAGCCACCGCATGCCTCCGATTCGTCTGCTGATTCCGACCACCGGATGCAATTATTAGCACCCGGAAAAAGGGACGTCAAACGGTTTGTCCTCCGCTGCTTCCTTGGAGGCGCCGATCGAGTATGTTACGATTACGAAGAAAAAATCCAGAGTCTGCAGCAGGCGTGACCGAGCATGCCCGGCACTGGGCGGAGCTGACGCGATGACAAAGACCAAGGTTCTGTTGCTCGTAACAGCGGCGCTCGCCGTGCTGGGGTCGCCCGTGCGCGGCACGCTGCCCGGGGAGCCGTCCGGCCCCGAGGTCGCGCGGCAGGGTCCGCCGCGCAAGGACCAGAAGCCCGCCCAGGATCCCGCGCAGCAGGATCGGCCGCAGGGCAAGACCGCCATATCGGTGGCGGTGGATCTGGTGTCGCTGCACGTGCTGGTGACCGACAAGAAAGGGAACGTCATCACCGGGCTCCGGCCGGAAAACTTCATTGTCTACGAAGACAATGTCAAGCAGGAGATCGTCAGCTTCGCCCCTGTGGACTCGAACATGACCGTGGTGATGCTGGTCGAGTACAGCAAGCTGGTTCCGGTCTACGAGGTGTGGCAGGCGATCTACGGCTTCGCCGAAAGGCTCAAGCCGGGGGACTGGGTGGCCGTGATCGGCTACGACATCCGGCCCACGATCCTGTGCGACTTCACGCAGAACCGCAACGAGCTGTACGAAGCGCTGAGCCGTTTCACCTATCCCGCTTTCAGCGAGAGCAACCTCGCCGATGCGCTCATCTTCACCCTGGAACGGGTGGCGGACATCGAAGGCAAGGTGGCGATCCTCCTGGTGAGCACGGGGCTCGACACTTTCAGCAGGCACACTTACGACGAGGCCTTGAAGGCGTGCAAGGAATCGCGCGCGTCCGTCTACGCCCTGGGTCTGTGGCAGAGCACGCGCATCCGGCTCGAGTCGCTCGGTTACCTCACCGGGCCCGACAACCTCGAGTTCCTCATGGCGGACAACCGGCTGAAATCCTTCGCCGAGTTTACCGGGGGCGAGGCCTATTTCCCCCGCTTCGTGACCGAGTACCCGTCGATCTTCCAGAACATTTCGATCCAGCTGAGAAACCAGTACAGCCTCGCCTACGTTTCCTCGAACACCAAGAAGGACGGCAAGTTCCGCAAGATCCGGGTCGAGGTCAAGGCCGACCTCAAGCAGGGCGGCAAGCCCGTCGAGTTCAAGGTCTTCACCCGCAAGGGCTACCAGGCCAAGTCGGAAGGCTGACCGAAGCGGCGGCCGTCAGAGAAAGCACGCCATCCGATACGCGTCGCTTCGCCCCCGGTAGTAGCCCCGCAGCGTCTCGACACGCTCGTAGCCCAGCTTCTCGTAGAAGCGCAGGGCGCCGGTGTTCGTGACATCGACCTCGAGCACCGCCAGGAAGACGCCGGCGCGGCGGAACTCGTCGTGCACGACCTCCACCAGTGCCGTCCCGATTCCGGCGCGCCGGGCTTCGGGAACGACATCGAGCGTGATCAGGTGCCCGTGGAATTCGCCTTCCACGCGCCCGATGGCGAAGCCCACGACGGTTCCCATGCGCTCGGCGGCCTTGGCATGGGAGCGGGCATGGCGCAGATAGAAGAGAAGCTCCGCCCGGCTGAAGGCGATGTCGCGGTCGAAGCACAGCGCATCGATCTCGTGAAGGCGCGCCAGATCGGAGACGCGGGCATCGCGGATCGAGACCCCGGGAGGCAAAGGCACTCGCATGCCGGCAATTATAGTCCCTGCCGAATTCCAAGCCGTCAGCTATCAGCCGTCGGCCTTCGGCTCCCGGCGCAGAACCGCCGGCCGATTCCATCAGCGGGCGCGCTCGCGGCCGCAGGACCTCTTCGGATGGAGGATCCCGGTTCAACCCGCCGCCGCCCGTCGGGCGCGTGCCTGCGGCCGATCGCCGGAAGCTTGTGGCGGGGGCGGCGCGGTTTCTGCCCCGAGGGAGAAGCAAGCACCGGCGCGGGTCCGGTATGCTGACATGACGTCTCGGAAGTTGCACAACTATTTGACCACGCATGAGTTGCAGCCGAGTTCTCGACAATTGCTCCAAGGGGTAAAGGGCTCCAGGTTTTTCGCAATTTCATGGAACCGCGCGGAGAAATGGATGCGCCGGGAAGGAAGCCGTAGGGTAGCTCCGCTGAAATTGCGTGTGAAGGCGGCTTGTGTCAATTCCTGCGGTCTCTTTACCTTGCCCCTTGATTCCTCTGCCCCTTTGCCCCTAAAGTTCGCAAGCGAAGCGGGCTAAGTTCATGCCTTTGCATATGTGCGGGAGGAAAGCGTGCCTGAGAGAATTCTAGTGACCGCGGCGCTGCCCTATGCCAACGGGCCGCTGCATCTCGGCCATCTCGCCGGGGCTTACCTGCCCGCGGACGTCTACGTCCGATACCAGCGCCTCAAGGGAAGCGACGTGATCTATATCTGCGGCTCCGACGAGCATGGCGTGCCCATCACGATCCGGGCGGACAACGAGCGCGTCACGCCCCAGGAGATCGTCGACCGCTATCATGCCGTGATGAAGGAAAGCTTCCGCCGCATGGGCATCCGCTTCGACAATTACTCGCGCACATCCCTCCCCCTGCACCACCGGGTCTCGCAGGAATTCTTCCTGACCCTTTACCGCAAGGGTCACATCCGCGCCCAGGAGGTCCGGCAGTGTTACTGCGACAACTGCCGCCGCTTCCTGCCCGACCGCTACATCGAGGGCGAGTGTCCCCACTGCCATGCCCCGGATGCGCGCGGCGACCAGTGCGAGAAATGCGGCCGGGCGCTCGAGCCCGAGCAGATCATCGCTCCCCGCTGCAAGATCTGCGGCTCCGCGCCGGGGATGCGCACCACCAAGCACTGGTACTTCCGCCTCTCGGCCTTCCAGAAGCAACTCGAGGAATGGCAGCAATCCAAGCCGCACTGGCGCGGCAACGTGCGCGAGTTCTCCGCGGGCTGGTTCAGCGAGGGGTTGAGCGACCGCGCCATAACCAGGGACCTCGACTGGGGGGTGCCGGTCCCCTTGCCCGAGGCCAAGGGCAAGGTGCTGTACGTCTGGTTCGACGCCCCCATCGGCTACATCTCCTCCACGCGCGAGTGGGCGGAAAAGCAGGGGCGTCCCGAACTCTGGCGTGATTACTGGTGCGATCCCGGCACGCGCCTCGTGCATTTCATCGGCAAGGACAACATCGTGTTCCACGCCATTGTCTGGCCGGCCATGCTCATGGCGCACGGAGAGTTCATCCTGCCCGATCAGATTCCCGCCAACGAATTCCTGAATATCGAAGGGCGGAAACTGAGCACCAGCCGCAACTGGGCCGTGTGGGTCGACGACTACCTCGAGGTGTTCCCACCCGACCCCCTGCGCTATTACCTGGCCGCCAACTGCCCGGAGACCAAGGACGCCGATTTCACCTGGAAAGACTTCCAGGCGCGCAACAACAACGAGCTGGCCGACGTTCTGGGAAACCTGGTGAATCGCAGCCTTGCGTTCATCGAAAAGCAGTTCGGCGCGCGCGTGCCGCCGGCCGGTCAGCCTTCGGCGGCCGATCGCGAGGTGGCGGCGGCCGCCGGACGCGCCTGCGAAACGATCGGCCGGGCGCTCGACGATTTCCAGCTGCGGCGCGCGGCGGCCGAGCTGCTCAATCTGGCGCGCATCGGCAATCGCTACTTCAACGATTCCGCCCCCTGGGTTTCGATCAAGCAGGACCGCGCGCGCTGCGCCACGACCTTGAACACCGTGGTGCAGCTCGAGCTGGCACTGGCCGTCCTCATGGAACCCTTCATGCCCTTCTCCGCCGAGAAACTCTGGGCGATGCTCGGCGCGCCCGGGTCGCACCGCGAACGGCATTGGCAGGAGGTCCCGGGTCTGCGGCTGCCGGACAATCACCCGCTCGGCCCGCGGGAGATTCTCTTTCACAAGATCGACGACGCGGTCGTCGACGCCCAGGTCGCCAGGCTGCACGGCGGCGCCGGAGCCTGAAGCACGTCCGCTCGCGATCCGATCGGAGCCGGCCTGTGCGCCCGAGCCGCCGGGCGCCCGCGGAGCGCGCAGCGGCGGCGCGCGCTTCCCTTGCAACCGACCGGCGGCTATCGTATAAAGGCAGCGTCATGCCATGCTTCTAGGGAACCCCGCCGGCACGGCCGCGGGAAGGGCTCTTATGGAGCGCGCAACAATCCGATCCGGCACAACACCGTGCCGGTGCGCCCTTCGAAAATCACCGACAGCCAGTGGAGGCTATTCATGGACAGGAGAAACTTTCTGCAAAAGCTCATGGGCGGGTCGGCCTTCTCCTTCTACGCTTTGAAGGAGATCAACGCCGCCGTCTACGACGACATCGCCGGGCTCGACCAGGCGGCTCAAGGCGCGATCGCACCCGACGGGACATACTGGGAGGGCATCCGCAAGCATTTCCTCTTCGAAGACAATCTCATCATGATGAACAACGGCACCGTCGGCCCCATGCCGAAGCCGGTCTACAACACCCTCATGAATTATTTCGAGGTGCAGGTCAAGGCGCCCTGCGACGTCTATCTCTACCTGCCCCAGCTGGTCAACGACGTCCGCGTCAAGCTGGCGCAGTTCATCCGCGCCGATCCCGACGAGGTCGCCATCACCCGCAACACCACCGAAGGGATCAATTTCGTCGCCAACGGCCTCGATCTCAAGGAAGGCGACGAAGTGGTGATGTCCGACCTGGAACATCCGAGCGGCATCCATCCCTGGCGCCTGAAGGCCAAGCGCTACGGTATCACCGTCAAGGAGTTCCATCTCGGCGTGCCTCCCAGAGGCGTCGACGAAATCGTCGAGAGTTTCAAGAAGGCGGTGACGCCGCGCACCAAGGTCCTGATGATCAGCCACACCGTTTACATCACCGGCCTGATAACCCCGGTGAAGGAGCTTTCCGAGGAAGCTCACAAGCGCGGCATCCTGGTACTGGCCGACAGCGCCCACGGCGCCGGCATGCTGGATGTCGACATCCACAAGCTGGGAGTCGACTTCTGGTGTTCGAGCCCGTACAAGTGGATGGGAGCGCCGCCGGGCGTGGGCGTATTCTACGTCAAGAAAGAAGTGCAGGACCGGGTGTGGCCCACGATCGCCTTCAGCGGCTGGGACACGTACAAGAGCGCGCGGCGTTACGAAACCTTCAGCCAGCGCGCCGACGCCCTGGCCCTGGCGCTGGGCGAGGCCATGGAATTCCAGAACCGCATCGGCCGCGCCCGCATCGAGCGGCGCATACACGCTCTGGCCGGCTACCTCAAGGAACAGCTTTCGCAGGTGCCCGGGTTGAAACTACACACCAACGCGGACAATTACCTGTCGGCCGGCCTGACCGCCTTCTCGATCCAGGGCGTGCAACCGGCGGCTCTCGTCGACTACCTGCGGGAGAAACACAACATCGTCGTGCGCACCATCGGCAGCGAGGAGCGAGGAACGTACGGCGTGCGCGTCTCGACACACATCTTCGTCACGATGCGGGACATCGACCGGCTGGTCGAGGGAGTTCAGGACTACGTGCGCCGAATCGGCCGCACGTGACATTGCAGGCCAACGGAAACTCGCGGCCGCCCTGCGCCGGCGAGGCTTTGAACAGATGCCGCAGGATCGCCGGTCGTGAGGCAGCCTTATTGCCGCGGGCCGGGGGCCTGCAGGTCGATGGCTGCGATGGCACGCGGAACGAGCCCGCATTTGAGGTCTGCCGGCCCTTCGCGGCTTGGGGCGCGTGAGGTCGTCTTTCCGGAGGTTCGCCTTCGGCTCACCCCCGGCTGACAGCTCAGGGCCCCTGCCGGGGCCTGCGGGTAGGTCCGCCGCGGCGCGGCGCACCTACCCGGCACGGAGCCCGCAAAAGCCCCGACCGCAAAGCCCCGCAGGCGCGGCACAGGTTTTTCGGGATTGAGACGCCGGCCGGTGGTGCCCTCCCCCCACGCTCACGCGCCGGAGGACCGGCTCATGCCCTTCTTGACCTCGTCGAGCTGCATCAACAGCGTGTCGTGCTTCGTCTCATCCCTGAGCAGATAGTCGAGAAGCTGCTTCTGTATCGGCGTCCAGGCGCTCTCCAGGAGCCCGTGGGCCAGCTCGATGGTTTTCTTTTCCGCCTGGTCGTGTGCTTCGACCATGTCCCAGATCTCGGCGACGTCCTCGCGGGTCAGGGCGGGCGCCGCCACGGTGACGCTGTCGATCAGGAACTGCTGCACCCGATGGTGCATGAGCGAGTCATGGCGGATGATCTCCATGATCAGCCGGATCAGCGGATTCTGGGTCTTTTCCATGATCGTGCCCATGTCGTTGACCGCCTGCCGCTCGATCTCCTGCCATTTTCTCAGTATTGCCACCATCTGTTCGACTCGATCCGCACCCTTCTTCTCGGTCATCATGCTCTCCTTTGCAAGAATTGAACGCTCCAATGATAGCACATCGCCGCGGCGCGCGCGGCGCCTGAGGCGCCCGTGAGCGCAAAACCGGCCGATGCTAATACCGCCAGCTCTTCAGATCCGCCCCCGCCGGCGCCGTCTTGAGCATGCGCTCCATGATCTTGGGAACGTACATCTGGTGGTAGCGCAGGCGCGAGATCGCGTTCGGCCTGGTGTGGTCGCCGTTCCAGCAGTGCTCGGCGCGGTCGCCGTAATCCACCTCGCCGTCGTAGTACGGGTCCTTGGTCTTCTTGAGGAAGTCCTCCACCAGGTAGACGGCGTTGTTCAGATAGTAGTTGTCCATGTCGCCGCAATAGATGTGGATCTTGCCCTTGAGCTTGGGGCCGAGTGTTTTCCAGTCGCGCTGCAGGATGTAGCCGAGATCGTAGTTTTCCCGCCAGTACTCGGCGACCTGGTGATCGATCTCGCCCGTCAGCTTGTTCCAGATACGCTTGGGGTAACCGTCGTCTCCCACCGGGCTGAAGACCGCCTCCCAGATGTCCCACTGATCGCCGGAACGTGAGTGCGTGCCCAGGACGAGCTCGCGGTGGTTCATCTGTTCCAGGGTGCAACTGACATGGCCCAACCAGTTGCGCTTGCCCGGGCGCGGCGTCCGCTTCCACTGTTCGTCCAGGTAGTAAGCGTTCTTGTCCTGATAGATATTGACGACGGTGTACGCGCGGAAGTCGATGGGATCGGGACACGCGGCGAAGCAGCCGTTGTAGTCGTCCGGGTAGAAGATCTGCGTGGCCAGGGCCTCCCACCCGCCGGTCGATCCGCCGTAGGTGAAGCGCGCCCAGCCGGCGCCGATGCCGCGGAATTTCTGCTCGACGTAGGGGATCAGCTCGCGGTTGATCGCATCTCCGTAAGGGCCGAGGTTGGCGGAATTCACCGCGTAGGAATCGTCGTAATACGGATTGGCGTGCTGGATCTGGATGATGAGGAAGCGCGGGAAGTTCGGCCCGGTCCATTCCTTGTAGAACTGGTAGGCGTATTCCTGGACGATGCGGTTGTAGCCCTCGATGCCGAAGCGCTTGCTGTATTCCGGCTTGAGATCGGGATCGGGAGGGGCTTCGCGGAAATCCGAGAACGTATACGGGAAATGCCCGTGATTGACGATCAGCGGGTAGCGCGCATCCGGGTGCTCCTCGAAGCCGTGCGGGAGAAGGACGACGGCGCCGAGATGCATCGGCCGGCCCCAGAATTTCGTGAGCAGTTCGCTCTGGATCTTCACGTGCTTGACGTATTTCGTGTCCTGCGGCTCGGGGATGGGGGGGATGACCCGGTCGAGCACGATATGGATGGTTTGGTCGCTCGCGGGATCGAACCGGACCTTTTGCGGCGTGCTGTAGAGGTTGCCGGGCGCCAGGTTCCAATGCTGGCCCTCGCCGCGATCCATGGGCAGCTTGACGGTGTGTCCGTCGGAGCGATGGAAGGTCTCGTAGCGGTGCAGGAGCGCCTGCACGGTGTACTCGCCCGGCGGGATTTCCGCAAGGCTCTTGCGCGGATAGCCGAAGACCTCCCGGTCGATCACCGCTTCCTCACCCGGCTTCAGGCCGTCCACATCGATGCCGAAGATCAGTTGCGTGTCGGCGTCGTCGCTGATCTGGAACCGGGGCTCCCCTTCGGGATTGGCCGACACCATCAGCAGCATGCGTCCGTCGAGCGGGGTGCTGCTCTGCTCTTGCGTGAAGGATATGGCAAACCGCAGCCCCGCGCCCTTCATCAGGCCGGCTCCACGGCAAGCGGCCCACAGCAACGACAGAAGCAGGCCCAGGGCCAGGGCGGGCAGAATTGCAAAAAAAGCGGCACGCTTTTCCATGACAGCGCCTCTCCTTTCCGGGAAAGAGCGAGGCAGCCGTACCGATCGCGCCCGGCCTCGCCTCCCGTCATCGATTTTTCCGGAGCTCCTCGAAAAGAGGATCCATTCTCACTTGAAGCGTCGTGGTCCAGGTCTTTCCCGCGGCGATCAACCGGACCAGGTAAACTCCCGGGCCCGCCTGCAGGCCCTCGGGCTCGCGCCCGCCGAATCCCGTCGGGGCCTCGCCCGCCTCCGGCGCCTGGAAGCGCTCGAGCCTCTCGGCTATCGTGCGCCGCTGTTCCTCGGTTTCGGCGAGCCGCTCCAGGCGGCTGCGGGTTTCCTCGACCAGCTTCCGTCTATCGTCGTCCGACTGCAGGGCGCGCAGCTTCTGTGCCGCCAGCGCGAGCTCGCGCTCGAGCGGCCCGGGGTCGAAGCGCAGGTCCCAGGCATAGCGGTGAATCCCCGGAGTCTTGTCGACCTTCACGACTCTCTTGCGTCTCCCCGAAAGATCGGAGATCTCGATCGTGACGTCCCCATCCGGCGCGGATCTCAGGTAGTAGTGCAGGAATGCCGAATTCTGCAGCTCGGGCGGCGAGTTCGACGGCGGCCTGTGCGCGATGCTGAGCGGATTCCGGCCCTGGAAGAAGAAGTGGCCGCGTTCGGCGCCCCGGTTGACGGCCTTCCAGATAGTGGCCGTTTTGGGCTCGAAGAGATGGGCTTCGGCGGCCGCGACCCGCTCGTCGAGCTGCTCGAGCGGCGTGATGTCGTCCATGATCCATATGCTGCGCCCGTGCGTGCCGGCGATGAGATCGCGCTCGCGCGGGTGGATGACCAGATCGTGCACGGCGACCGTGGGCAGGTCGTTCATGATGCGCCGCCACGATCGGCCGCCGTCGACCGAGGCATAGGCGGCGAATTCCGTGCCCACGAAAAGCAGGCGCGGATTGACCGGGTCTTCGGTGATCACATAGACGCTCTCGCCGTCGGGCAGGTTGCCCGCGATGCTGCTCCAGGTCCGGCCGAGGTCCGTGGTCTTGAAGACGTAAGGATGGAAATCGTCGCTCCGGTGGCCGTCGACCGTCACGTAGGCCGTGGCGACATCGTGCTGCGAAGCCCGCACTCGGCTGATCCACAGCCCGGGACGCAGTCCCGGTATCGCCTGGGTGACCTCGGTCCAGCGGGCACCGTCGTCGAGCGTGACGTGCACCTTGCCGTCATCGGTGCCCACCCAGATCAGGCCCGGCCTCAGCGGCGATTCCGAGATCGTGATGATCGTGGCGTTGGTTTCCGCCCCGGTGACATCGCGCGTCAGGCCGCCGCTCTCGGGATTCGTTCTTTCGGGATCGCCGGTGGAGAGGTCGGGGCTGATTATGCGCCACGTCTCGCCCCGGTCGGTGGATTTCAGCAGATACTGCGCGCCGTAATAGAGCGTGCGCGGATTGTGCGGCGAGATGATGAACGGCGTGCTCCAGTTGGTGCGGAAAAGGCGGCGCCTCTCGGCGGCGCTCATCCGGGCGGCCTCGGGGATGACCTCCGTCAGATTGACCGTATTGCGGTCGTCGGGCCGGATGGAGACCGAGCTCTGGCGGAAAAGCGCGTGGTTGCGCCGCAGCGCGCCGTTCTGGCTTTCGCTGTAGACCGTCGTCCAGTCCGTCGGGTCCACTTGGACGTGGAAGCCGTCGCCGCTGTGGAACTTGAACCAGTGGTCGGTCAGAATGCCGGTGGAGTCGCGGCTGTTGCTCGGGCCGCCCCAGACGCCGTTGTCCTGCAGGCCGCCGTAGACGTAATAGGGATCGCGCATGTCGTACGTGACTGCATAGAACTGACCGATGGCGTAATTGTCGAGGTAGATGAAATGGCGGCCGTGATCGTGGGTGAGCGCCGCACCTTTGTCGTCGCCCACGTAGAAGCGTTCTTTGTTGCCCGGGTCGATCCACATGGCGTGGAAGTCTCCGGAGATGCCCGGCATCCCGGGCTTCAGGGTCCTGCCGCCGTCTTCGGACACCATGGCGCTGCCCGCGAGGACGTAGACCATGCGGTCGTCGCTCGGATTGATGTAGATGTGGCTGTAATAGAAGGGACGATTGTTGTATCGATTGACGTACTTCCAGCTCCTCCCGCCGTCCTCGGAACGGTAGATGCCGGTGCCCAGCTTGCTCATATCCTTGTAGGCTTCGGGCTCCCGGCGCGGGTCGGGCTGATAGCCGTGCTCCACGATGGCCATGACGATCTCGGGATTCCCGGCATAGACAGCCAGGCCGATCTTGCCCGTAGGCCCGGAAGGCAGGCCCTGGGTCAGCTTCACCCAGGTATCGCCCCCGTCGCTGGACTTGAAGATGCCGCCGTTGGGCCCGCCGCTGTCGAAGCGCCAGGGCCTGCGGATACGTTCCCAGAAGGCGGCATAGAGAATCCTGGGATTCTTGGGATTCATCTTCACGTCGCTGCAGCCGGTTCTGCCGTCCGCGGGCAGGTTGTGCGAGAGCCGCCGCCAGGTCCTGCCGCCGTCGGTCGTGCGGTACAGGCCGCGCTCTTCGTTGTAGCCCCACAGATGCCCCTGGGCGGCCACGTAGACGATATCGGGATTGTCGGGATGGATGAGCACCTCGCTGATGTGGTGCGTCTCGCGCAATCCCATGTGGACAAAAGTCTTGCCGCCGTCCGTCGACTTGTAGACGCCGTCTCCCCAGCCCACGCTGTTGCGCACGCACGACTCGCCCGTGCCGACCCAGATGATATCGGGATTCTTCTGCCAGATCGCCACGTCGCCGATCGAGGCGGAACCGTACTTGTCGAAAATCGGTTCCCAGGTCGTTCCGGCGTTGACCGATTTGAATACTCCCCCGGAGGCCGAGGCGACCAGGACGACGCGATAGTCGCTCTCGAGGGCCTCGATGTCGGTGACCCGTCCCTGCATATTGGCCGGGCCTATGTTGCGCCAGCGCAGGTCCTGGAACAGAGAAGCGACGTCCGGATGCTGCGCAATTGCCGAAGCGCTGCCCAACCCCAGGCAGAACGTCAGGAATATCGCGGTTTTGCGTATGCTCATCGGCGCCTCCTCCCGGATGTCGGCTGGACCTCGAGCGTCTTTGTATTGGATGGCAGGCCGCAAAGCAAGCGATTTCGCCGGATCCGGCATTGCCGTTCGGGGGCGGCACGCACGGCGAGGCCGTTGTTACCGGCCGCGGGGGATGCTATAGTTGCGGCCTGGCACTTACGCCGCGCCGGGCGCGGCGGCCGGCAACGACCGAAGGGAGACACCATGCGCAGGAATCGCTACCGCAGCATCGAAGATCGTTCCCGCATCGACCGGCGCGAGTTCGTGGGCGCGCTCGGCTTGTGTTCGGCGGCCGCCGGCGGCGCCGTCCTGGGGATACCGCTGTTCGGGCAGGAACGGCCGGAATCGGCCAAGGTCGAGACCAATATCGGCGATTTCATGCGCGTACCGAAGACCAGGTATTCCCTCCCCGGCCCCTTCCCCGGCGTCGTGGTCAAGGTTACAGACCCGCGCTCGCTTCAGGCAGGGGTTTTCGACGGCAAGGCGATCGCCGCGATGGTCGAAAAAGGGATCACAGGCCTGACCGGAAAGGACATGAAGCGCAGCTTCGACCTGTTTTTCGACAAGCGGGATATCGTCGGATTGAAGGTAAACCCGGTCGGGCCGCCGCTGATCAACACGCGCCCCGAAGTGGTGGATGCGGTCATCGAATGGCTGGTCCGCTGCGGTCTGCCCCGAGACAATATCGTGATCTGGGATCGCTTCGACTACATGCTCGCCGACGCCGGCTTCACGCCCCTGCGCTTCCCGGGGGTGCGCATCGAAGGTCTCCAGACCATGGATGAACGGGGGAACCGGTGGCGCGACAAGGACGGCAGGCACGTCAGCATCGGCAACTTCGATACGGATGTCTACTATTACGCCAAAGGCGTAGTCGGCAAAGGGGTCCGGGGCTACAAGGACGACGAGTTCTACCTCAACCAGCACGTTTTCAACGGGGAGTACTCGTACTTCGGCAAGCTGGTCACCCGCCGCCTGACGAAGATCATCAACCTGGCAGCCTACAAGAACACGGGCAGCGGGATCTCGATGGCGACCAAGAACCTCGGCTACGGTTCGCTGTGCAACACGGGCCGGCTTCACGATCCGCTGTTTTTCAACGTGTGCACCGAGGTGCTGGCGGCCCCCGTGATCCGCGATAAACTGGTGCTCAATATCACCGACGGCCTGCGCGGGCAGTACGACGGGGGACCGGACAAGAACGCGCAGTTTGTCTACGACAATCACTCCCTCTATTTCGCGACCGATCCCTTCGCGCTCGATATGATGTGCCACCGCGAGCTGATGGCCAAACGGCGCGAGATGGACAGGCCGGTCAACGAGCACCCGAGGTTCACCGAATACCTCCATTATGCCGAGCGTCTCGGCCTGGGCGTGGCCAATCCCGACAGGATCGAACTGCGCAAGGTCGCCGTATGAACTTTTGGGTCCTCTGCAATCTGATCCTGTTCGCCGCTGCCTCGCAGGCCGCACCGGATCGCGACCTTCTGCCGCCGGACGGCTTCCTCCAAGCCTGGAACAGATCGGAAAAGGCCCGCGTCTTCACCTCGAGCGATCTGTACGGGCACATCGACGGGGGAGCCGAGATTTTCCTGGAGTTCGGATTCGAGCAGCTCACGGTGCAGTCCTATACGGCAACGAAAGGGCAACCGGGGGAGATCCAGGTCGAGATTTACCGGATGAAGGACGCCCTGGCCGCCGCCGGGATCTACCTGGCGAGTTGCGGGCGGGAATCGCCCGATCCCTCGTTTCCCGAGCGCCACACGCTGAACGATTATCAATTGATATTCAAGCGGAACCGCCACTACGTCATCGTCAATAACATGGAAGGCGACAAGGCGTTGCGGGCGGCGATGCTGGCATTTGCGCGCCACATCGCCGAGCGGCTGCCGCCGGAAGTCCCGATCGGTCTGGATGATGCGTTGCCGCGCGCCGGGCTGGACCGCTCGTCGATCCGGCTGATCCGCGGTCCCTATGCATTGCAGGCGGTTTACACCCTGGGCGAGGGCGATATTCTGCAGCTCCGCGGGCGCGTCACGGCGGTTTCCGGAACCTACCGCGGAGCCCAGGGAAAGTACGCCCTGATAGTGGCCGACTATCCCGACGATGCATTAGCGCGGCGGGCATTCGAGCACGTACGGAAGAACCTGGATCCATATCTCACGATTGTGGAAGCTGGTGATATGAATATTCGTTTCAAGGATCACGCGGGCGGGTACGGGGAGATCACCCTTCAGGGCAGGCGCCTCACCATCCGCACCCCCCAGTTTCGGTGACAGGCTACTCAACCCCGAAACTCGACGGCAGCGCCGAGCAGCCGAGGTCGGGGAGTTTGGGGGTTGAGTAGCCTGTCACCGAAACTATGATCATAGGGATACGGAGAGAGGACAAGAATCGGTGGGAGCGGCGGACGCCGCTCATCCCGGCCGACGTCGTCGAGCTGCAAAGGCGGCACGGGCTGCGATTCCTCGTGCAGCCCTCCCCCATACGCGTTTTTACCGACGACGAATACCGCGCGGCGGGAATCGAGGTCGCCGAGGACTTGAGCGGAGCAGGAATCATACTGGCGGTCAAGGAGGTGCCGGTCCATCTGATTCTGCCGGGCAAGATCTACGTCTTTTTCGCCCACGTGGCCAAGGGTCAAACCTACAACATGCCCATGCTCAAGCGCCTGATGGATCTGCGCTGCTCGCTCGTGGACTATGAGAAGATCACCGATGAGCAGAAAAGGCGGCTGATCTTCTTCGGGCGGCATGCGGGCTACGCGGGGATGATCGACACGCTGTGGTGTCTCGGGCGGCGACTGGCAGCCGGCGGGATCGCCACCCCGCTGGCCGAGATGCGCCACGCTTACGAGTATCCCGATCTGGCCACGGCCAAGAAGCACCTGACCGACATCGGCAGGCGGATCGCCCGCGACGGCCTGCCGCAGCCGGTCCGGCAGCTGATCGTGGGATTCTCCGGTTACGGAAACGTCTCGACGGGTGCCCAGGAAGTCTTCGAATGCCTCGGGCCGCATCAGGTGAATGTCGAGGATCTGCCGCCGGCCGCTGCAGGCGGCCAGGGAACAGCCTCACCGTTCGTCAAGGTCGTTTTCCACGAGCGGGACATGGTCCGGCCCATAGACCCCGGCGGCCGCTTCGATCTCCAGGAGTATTACGAGCATCCGGAGCGCTACACGGGCTGCTTCGAAGAGCATCTTCCCTACCTGGACGTGCTGGTCAACGCCATCTATTGGGAGCCGCGCTACCCGAGACTGGTCACGCGTGCCTGGGTGCGCCGGAACTACCGGCCGGGGAGCCCGCCGCGGCTCAAGGTGATCGGAGATATCAGTTGCGATATCGAGGGAAGCGTCGAGGTCACGGTAAAGGCTGCGGAACCCGACAACCCGTGCTATGTTTTCCTCGCGCAGGAGGAACGTGCCAGAGACGGGGTCGAGGGCAACGGCCCGGTCATCATGGCGGTCGACAACCTGCCCTGCGAGATCCCCAGGGAATCCTCCTGCTATTTCAGTTCCGTGCTGCGCGAGATGGTGCCGCCGCTCGCGGCGGCCGACTGGAGTGCGGATTTTGCGGATCTGGAACTGCCGTCCAGCCTCAAGAGGGCGGTTATCGTGCACAAAGGTGAACTGACGCCTTCGTACCATTACCTTCATGGAAACCTCGAGGCCGCATCCGCGCGCGCGGACCGGTCTTGAGCCTTTGCGGGCAGCCCTCCCTCGCGGCGGTCGCTGCCCGGATTATGGAGCCAATCATGAAAAAAGTACTTGTGTTGGGAGCCGGTCTGGTGGCCAAGCCGCTGGTTCGTTATCTGCTGGACAAGGGATACCAGGTCGTCATGGCCAGCCGGACCGTAAGCAAAGCCGAAAAAATGATCGCCGGGCATCCTAACGGGAAGGCCTTCGCGCTCGACATGCAGGACGAGGCCAAGATGGCACAATTGATCGCCGAATGCGATCTGGCCGTGAGCCTGGTGCCCTACACGTACCATCCCGTGGTGGCGCGCCACTGCATCGCGCACCGAAAGCACATGGTGACGACTTCCTATGTCTCGGCGGCCATGCAGGAACTCGACGCCGCGGCGCGGGCGGCGGGGGTGACCATCCTCAACGAGATCGGGGTCGACCCGGGAATCGATCACATGTCCGCCATGCGCATCATCGACGAGGTCCGCAGCCGCGGCGGGCGCATCGTCGCCTTCAAGTCCTACTGCGGCGGGCTGCCCGCACCGGAGGCCAACGACAACCCGTTCGGGTACAAATTCTCCTGGGCGCCCCGGGGAGTTCTGCTCGCCGGCCGCAACAGCGCGCAGTATCTGCTGGACGGACGCAGGGTGGAAGTGCCCGCGCATCGCCTCTTCCGCGACATGCACATCCTGGCGGTCGAGGAGCAGGGAGACTACGAGGCCTATCCCAACCGGGATTCCATCAGCTACATCGATGTTTACGGCCTGCAGGGCATCCAGACGATGTATCGCGGGACGCTGCGCAACATGGGCTGGTGCGACTGCCTGTACAATTTCGGCAAGCTGGGGCTGCTGTCCCTGGACGAAGTCGACGTCAAGGGCAAATCCTACGCCGATTTCATGCGCGAGCTGGTTGGCACGCCCTCCGCTGCCGACCTGCCCGGTGCGACCGCCGCCAAGCTGGGCATACCGAGGGAGTCGTTGCCGATTTTGAATCTTCAATGGTTGGGCATGTTCTCGGATCGCAAGTTCACGGTCGACCGGATCAGTCCGCTCGACGCCATGGGCGAACTCATGTACGAAAAACTGGCCTTCCGCCCCGGCGAGCGCGACATGATCGTGCTCGTGCACGATTTCCGGGCGGAATTCCCCGACGGCCGCCGCGAGCGCATCACATCGCACCTGATCGACTACGGCATCCCCCACGGAGATTCCGCCATGTCCCGGACCGTTTCCCTGCCTGCGGCCATCGGCGTGGACATGATCCTGAACGGGCGGATCCAGGCGACGGGCGTTCTGCGGCCGGTAACGCCGGACATTTACAATCCCGTGCTCGACGAGCTGGACTCCCTGAATATCCGATGCCGGGAAAAGACCGAGGCTTTCTGAACGCGTTATACATTCGGAGGACGGCAATCATGGCGAAACAGCAAAAAGAGAAGATCTTGAAACCGTTGGGACTGAAGGCGGCGCTGCCGGGCGCGAGCTGCGGCGGCGAGTGGTTCGCGAGCAGCCGCGACTGGATCGAAGTGCGCAGCCCGACCACCGGCGAGCTGCTGGCCAAGGTCGAGCAGGCCGATGGGTCCGATTACGACCGCGTGGTGAGCAAGGCTGCGGAGGCATTCATGCAATGGCGTGCCCTGCCCGCCCCGAAGAGGGGCGAGGTGGTGCGCCAGTTCGCCGTCGCTCTGCGCGAGAAAAAGGAGCTTCTGGGGCGCCTGGTGTCCCTGGAGATGGGAAAGATCCTCACGGAAGGCCTGGGCGAGGTCCAGGAGATGATCGACATCTGCGATTACGCCGTGGGCCTGAGCCGCACGCTCTCCGGGCCGACGCTGCAGAGCGAGCGCCCGAAGCACCGCATGATGGAACAGTGGCATCCCCTGGGGCCGATCGGCGTGATCACCGCATTCAACTTCCCGACCGCCGTGTGGTCGTGGAACAGCGCACTCGCCTGGGTGTGCGGCGACCCCGTGGTGTGGAAGCCTTCGAGCAAGACCCCGCTGTGCGCCATCGCCTGCCAGAACATCGCGCGCGAGGTTTTCCGCGCCAACGGCGTGCCGGAGGGGGTCTCGTGCGTGGTCGTGGGCCGCGGCTCGACCGTCGGCGAGCGCATGCTGGCGGACTGCCGCCTCAATCTGATCAGCGCCACCGGTTCCACCCGCATGGGGCGCCGCATCGGAGAGGTCGTGGGCGCCCGCCTCGGCCGTACCATCCTGGAACTGGGAGGCAACAACGCCTTGATCATATCGGACAAGGCCGACCTGACCGGCGCGCTCGCCTCGGCCTTCTTCGGCGCCGTGGGGACCGCCGGCCAGCGCTGCACCTCGACGCGCCGCCTCATCATCCACGAGAAGATATACGGCACCTTCATCGACAAACTGATCCGCAACTACCGCAAGGTCAGGATCGGCGACCCGCTCGACCCCAAGACCCTCATGGGGCCGCTGATCGACGAGGACGCCGTCGCCGACTACGAGCAGGCGATCGAGGCCGCCAAGAAACAGGGCGGCCGGGTGCTGTACGGCGGCAAGGTCCTCAAGCCGCCCTTCGGGCGCAGGACCTTCGTGCTGCCGACGATCATCGAAATCCGCAACGATGCGGAGATCGTGCAGACGGAAACCTTCGCGCCCATACTCTACGTGATGAAGTACCGGACGATCGAAGAGGCGATCGCCATGCAGAACGGCGTGCCCCAGGGCCTGTCGTCGGGCATCTTCACCGACAGCCTCCACGAGGCGGAAATGTTCCTCAGCTACCAGGGATCCGATTGCGGCATCGCGAACGTCAACGTCGGCACCTCGGGCGCCGAAATCGGAGGTGCGTTCGGCGGCGAGAAGGAAACGGGAGGCGGCCGCGAGTCGGGCTCCGATGCCTGGAAGGCCTATATGCGGCGGCAGACCAACACCATCAATTGGGGAGGGGAAATCCACCTCGCCCAGGGCGTCGAGTTTCGCGCCTGAAGCAGCGGCGGGGTCCGGCAAGGCATGCCGGACATACTGCAGGCTCCGCGCGCCGTCGCGGGACCGGTGATTTGGAGTAACAAGCTCGCGGTCCGCCGCGGCGCGGCGGACCTACCATCCGGCCCCGGCAGGGGCCCTGAGCCGGTAGCCGGGGGTGAGCCGCAGGCGAACCCCCGGAAAGGAGCGTATCGATCAGGCAAGTCCCGGAGGGCCGGCAGACCCCGAATGCGGGCATGTTCCCCGCGCCGGCAGGTCCCGCGCGCCGTCGCGGGACCGGTGATTTGGAGTAACAAGCTCGCGGTCCGCCGCGGCGCGGCGGACCTGCTGCGTCGCTGAACCCTGTGGGACAATATAGGCGATGGACGAAAAGACCGAAAGCAAGAACCAAGAACAGATCGATCCCGGAAAGGCCGAACAAGCCGCGCCCGCGGAAGCTCCGGCCCTGATCCTGGCGACCGAGATCCTGCCCGACCGCATACCGATCCTCCCGGTGCGGCCGCGCCCGTTCTTCCCCGGGCTCCCGATACCGATGGAAATCGGGGCGGAGCGCATACCGCTCGTGCAGCATGCCATGGAGGTCGCTTCCAAGACGATCGGCCTGGTACTGGTGCGCGACCTCCGGGCCGAAGACTCCCCCCAGAATCTCCACCGCGTGGGTGTCGCAGCCAAAATCCTGCAGGCCTTCCAACCCGACAGCGAAAGGGCCCACATCCTCGTCAACTGCGTCGCGCGCTTCACCATCGAGGAGATCTCGACGACGCCCAACGGGATGATGATCGCCCTGGTCAAATATCACTACCAGCCCGATTACTCCGTCAACCAGGAACTCAAAGCTTACGCCCTGGCCGTCATCTCGGCTTTGAAGGAACTGGCCAAGCTCAGCCCGCTGCACTCCGAGGCGATCAAGATGTTCCTCAGCCGATCGACGCTCGACGACCCGGGGAAGCTGGCCGACTTCGCCGCCAACCTGACGACGGCCGGCGGCCAGGAACTGCAGGAGATCCTGGAAACCTTCGAGGTCCGGCGCCGCATCGACCGCGTGCTCGTGCTCCTGCGCAAGGAGGTCGAGGTTTCCAAGCTGCAGGCCCAGATCACGCAGCAGATCCAGGAAAAGGTCTCGGCTCAGCAGCGCGAGTTTTTCCTCAAGGAGCAGCTCAAGGCGATCAAGAAAGAGCTGGGTCTGGAAAAGGAGGGCAAGACCGCCGAGATCGAGAAGTTCCAGGAAAGGCTGCGCGACCTGACGCTGAACGACGAGGCCAGGAGGGTCATCGAGGAGGAACTGGAGAAGTTCGAGCTGCTCGAACCACATTCGCCGGAATACAACGTCACACGCAACTATCTCGACTGGCTCACGGTCCTGCCCTGGGGGAAATACAGCAGGGACTCGTATGACCTGGAGCACGCCCGCAGGATTCTCGACCGGGACCATTACGGATTGGACGACGTCAAGGAGCGCATCCTGGAATTCATCGCCGTCGGCAAGCTCAAGGGGGACATCTCGGGCTCGATTCTCTGCCTGGTGGGCCCGCCGGGCGTGGGCAAGACCTCGGTGGGCATGAGCATCGCGGAGGCGCTGGGCCGCAAGTTCTACCGCTTCTCGCTCGGCGGCATGCGCGACGAGGCGGAGATCAAGGGGCACCGCCGGACATACATCGGCGCCATGCCCGGCAAATTCATCCAGGCGATGAAGACCGTGGGCACCTCGAACCCGGTGATCATGCTCGACGAGATCGACAAGATCGGGGCATCCTTTCACGGCGATCCGGCCTCGGCGCTGCTGGAGGTCCTCGATCCCGAGCAGAACAAGACCTTCCGCGACCACTACCTGGACGTCCCCTTCGACCTGTCGAACGTCCTGTTCGTGGCCACGGGCAACCAGCTCGACACCGTCCCCAGGCCGCTGCTCGACCGCATGGAGGTGATCCGCCTCTCGGGTTACATCACCGAGGAGAAGATGGAGATCGCCCGCCGCTACCTGGTGCCCAAGGCCGTGCGCAACCACGGCCTGAAAAACGAGCAGGTCCGGCTGCGCAAGGAGGCGCTCGCCTACCTCATCGAGAGCTATGCGCGCGAGGCCGGAGTGCGCAACCTGGAAAACCTGATCAAGAAGATCATGCGCAAGGCGGCCATGGAGCTGGCGCGCGACGGCGACAAAAGGATCGTTGTCGGGAAAAAGGAGATCGAGGAATACCTGGGCAAACCGGTGTTCGCGCCCGAGGAGCTTTTCGAATCCAGGCCCGGCATCGCCACGGGGCTGGCCTGGACCAGCATGGGGGGCGCCACGCTGCAGGTCGAAGCCACGGCGACGCCCAGCAAGAACAAGGGATTCAAGCAGACCGGCCAGCTCGGCGGCGTCATGGTGGAAAGCTCCGATATCGCTTACTCCTATGTCATGGCCCACATGAAGGACTACGGCGCCAGCCCCGACTTTTTCGACAACCACTTCGTCCACCTGCACGTCCCTGCCGGCGCCACCCCGAAGGACGGCCCTTCGGCCGGCATCACCATGGCCACGGCGCTCATCTCGATGGTCACGCAGAAACCGGTCAAAAAGGGCCTGGCCATGACCGGGGAGCTGACGCTCACGGGCCAGGTGCTGCCGATCGGGGGGGTCAAGGAAAAGGTGATCGCGGCGCGAAGGGCGGGCATACGCTACCTGATTCTCCCGGCCGCAAATCGGAAGGACTTCGACGAGCTACCCGATTACCTGAAAAAGGGACTCAAGGTCTTCTACGCGAACCGCTACGAGGAGGTCTACAAGTACGCGTTCGCCAAGTGAGCCGCCCGGCCCGAACAACCAGACTGCGGCGTGCTCAACGTCTTGTTCTCGAGTGCCGATACGGACTCCACGGGCTGTGGCCCGTGAGATGAAAAGCGCGTGCGAGGTCCCGCGCGGGCCCGTGAGCGATCGACGACGAGGTCGGCCATGAGCAACGTTGAATTGAACCTGCAGATCGAAAGGCTGGGGGAATGCCGCATCCCCTCGCCGATGTCCAACGTGCGCTTCATCGAGGACGACAGGAAGGTCTTGTTTCCATCGGAAGTGGATGAGCTGCAGCCCATGATCGAGAGCGGGAAGCCGGTACCGGGATTCGAGCTGGCCGGGCCGCGCAGGAAGATCTACTTCGACCCCTCGAAGCTCAAGTGCGGCATCGTGACCTGCGGCGGCTTGTGTCCCGGGTTGAACGACGTCATCCGCGCGGTCACCATGAGCCTCTTTCACCACTACGGCGTGCGCACCGTCTTCGGCTTCCGCTACGGCTACGAGGGGCTGGCATCCAGGTACGGCCATGCCCCGCTCGAACTCACGCCCGCGCTCGTGCGCGACATCCATCGGGAAGGGGGGACGATACTGGGCTCGTCGCGCGGGGCCCAGGACGTCGCGGACATGGTCGACAACCTGGAGCGCATGAACGTCGGCGTCCTCTTCACCATAGGAGGGGACGGCACGCTGCGCGGCGCCAGGGCGATCGCCGAGGAAATCGCCAGGCGGAAGCTGAAGATCGCCGTCGTGGGAATCCCCAAGACCATCGACAACGATATCTATTATGTCCAGCGCTCCTTCGGCTTCCAGACGGCCGTGAGCGAGGCGAGCCGGGTCATATACGCCGCCCATGCCGAGGCCGAGGGCGCGCGCAACGGCATCGGCCTGGTCAAGCTCATGGGGCGCCATTCCGGCTTCATCGCGGCCTGGGCCACACTGGCCAACAGCGACGTCAACTTCTGCCTGATCCCCGAAGTTCCGCTGTCGCTGGAGGGATTCCTCAAGGCATTGCGGGAACGTCTGGAAAAACGCGGGCATGCCGTGATCGTGGTCGGCGAAGGGGCGGGGCAGGACCTGCTGGGAGGAAGCCAGGAGCGCGACGCTTCGGGCAACATCAAGCTGGGCGACATCGGCGTCTTCCTGCGCGACCGGATCCGGGAGTATTTCAAGGAAATCGGGATGGAGATCAATCTGCGCTACATCGACCCCAGCTACTCGATCCGCAGCATGCCCGCGGACGCTTACGATGCAGCCTTCTGCCTGCAGCTGGGGCAGGTCGCGGTCCATGCCGCCATGACGGGCCGGACCAACATGGTCGTCGGCTACTGGAAAATGGATTTCACCCATGTCCCCATTCCCATGGCCGTCGCGCGCCGCCATCAGATCAACCCCGAGGGCAAGCTGTGGACGGCGGTCCTGTCCTCGACCGGGCAGCCGAGGACGATGGCCTGAGCGGCACCCGGCGTTCTTTTGTTGAAAGCGCCGTGCTAATATGCACAATCGGGCGGTGAGCCCGGTGGGGCCGGGTTCGTTCAATTGGAGAGGTGTCCGAGTGGTTTAAGGAGCACGCTTGGAAAGCGTGTGTAGGGGAAACCTTACCGGGGGTTCGAATCCCCCCCTCTCCGCCAAGCGGGCGCTCCTCGGCGACTCGTCACCTTGGTCGGGCTTGCGGTAACGAATACCGACCTCCTCGGCGCGGATGCCGGCGAGCTCGTCGCTCAGTCGGGGCCGAGAATCGAAATCCTGGGACCCAGATGCCCGCGCGGGCGGAATCGGGATCTGCGACACTGTGCGCTCGGGCGATGCGGCACGAGCGGGTCGAGCGGGTGCCCGTCATGTGCCAGCTGGCGCTCGGCCATTACTTCCTGCAGAGCGGCATCCCGGCCGTCGACATATGGCACTCGAGCGAGGGCTTCGGCGAAGCACTCGTCACCCTGCAAAGGCGATACGGCTTCGACGGCATCCTCGTCAACCTGCCGGGGCGCGACCCGCACTGGCGCCGCTACATCCGACGGATCGAACAAAGGGAGAACGAGACCGTCATCCACTGGGAGAACGGCTGGCATACGGTTTGCCCGGCGGACGACAATCCCCATGCTTTTCGCGCCGACGGCAGGGAATATCGCGCGCGATTCGAGGAAGTCCGGCCCGAAGAGCTTTACTACATCGAACCTCATGATCTCGGCGGGCTGAAATATCCGTTCGCCTGGGGATTCTCCGCCGACGGTCCGGACCCGGACAATCTCTTTCCTCCATGGCAGTACGACACGATCGACTACGTGATTGCCCGCGCGGGGAAAGATGTCTCCGTCCACGGCGAGATCTTCTCTCCCTTCACCCAGTTTCTGGAACTCCTCGGGTACGACAGTGCTCTCTTGGCTCTCATCGACGACCCCGTGAAAACCAAGGTCTGCCTCGAGGCTCTCGTACGCGGCACGGTCGCTCTCGGCCGGGGGCAGGCGGCGCACGGGGTCGAGGCCGTCCTGATCTCGTCGGCGTTCGCGGGCGCCGGGTTCATTTCCCCGAAGCACTATGCCGAGTTCGTGCTGCCTTACGAAAAAATGGTCATCAAGGGAATCAAGGCCGCCTGGGACCTGCCCATTTACACGCACACCTGCGGCCGCATCGGCGACCGGCTGGAGCTGATCGCGGCTACGGGCACCGACGGCATCGACACGCTCGACCCGCCGCCCCTCGGGGACGTGGATCTCGGGGACGCCAAGCGGCGCATCGGTGGGCGCCTTTTCATCAAAGGCAACATCGATCCGGTCCATGTCATCCTGCGCGGCACGCCCGAAAGCGTGTATTCCGCCGCCCGGCACTGCCTCGAGATCGCCGCCCCCGGCGGCGGTTACATACTCAGCTCGGCTTGCTCGATCCCGCCGCATGCCCCGCCCGAAAACATCCTCATGCTGCGCCGTGCCAGCGAGGATTTTGCCGCTGCTGCCTGACAGCCGGACGGCGCGCGAGCCTCGGGAATGAGCGTCCGTCGACCGCGCAAGCCCTGTATGGGCGGCGTAGGCGCGAAGGTCTGCCGGCCCTCCGGGGATCAGCGGATCGATACGCTCCTTTCCGGGGGTTCGCTCCGCTCACCCCCGGCTACCAGCTCAGGGCCCCTTCGGGGCCGGATGGCAGTTCCGCCGCGGCGCGGCGGACCCTGAGCATATTGCTCCAAGTTGCCGGTCCGGCGCGGCGCGCGGGACCTGCATGCCTTCGCCTGCGGCTCACCCCCGGCCATCAGCTCGGGACCCCTGCCGGGGCCTGTGCGCACGGTGGCGCGCGGCGCAAGGGAACCATCGTGACCCGGCGGCCGGTTTGGGCTATAGTAGGGCAAAACCAGGGAGGGTACGATGCTGGCCGCATCTCAGTTACGCCCCGGCATGGTCATCCGTTACGAAAACCAGGCATTCCGGGTCATCTCCTGCGACTATCACGCCGGACAGGGGAAAATGGGCGGAGTCGCCCACGTGCGGCTCAAGAACCTGTTCACCGGCACGTTCTGGGAGCACAGCTTCCGCTCGGACCTGAAGCTCGAGGTCCTGGAGGTCGAGCGCCACAACCTCGAGTTCCTGTATTCGGATGCCGACCAGTATTATTTCATGAATCCCGAAAGCTTCGACCAGATCGGCATCCCTGCTGCGCTCATCGGATCCGTGGGCCGCTTCCTGCGACCGCAGATGCAGCTTCCGGTCGAGTTCGTCGACGGCAAGCCGGTGAGCGTCGTCTTCCCCGACATCGTCGAACTCAAAGTGGAAAACACGGCTCCCCCGGCCCACCAGCAGCAGGACAACACCTGGAAAATCGCCGAGATGGAAAACGGCTTGAAGATCATGGTGCCGCAGTTCATCAAGACGGGCGACATGATCCGCATCGATGTCGAGAAGCTCAGGTATGTCGACCGGGCGCGCGCCGGCTCAAGGTAAGCCGCAGGTTGCTCGGGGCACAGCCACCTTGAATTTGGGCAAAAATTTGCTATCCTAGGCCGCATCGCTCGGTTAGAATTCGCGCTTGCGCCTATGCGCTCATGAGAGAGGAGTGTGTCCGATGGCCACAGTGAACAGGGATGTCGCAGGCTCCGCCGAAAGCACGACTTACGCGGGAGCGCCGCGGAACAACATCACCAAGGGTCTCCCCAAGACCGTCGAATCGATCTGCCCGGACCCCGATTGCGGCAAGGTCATCGCCGCCCGGCTTTACGAGGAAGAGGGCAAGGTCTATATGGAAAAGACCTGCCCCACCCACGGCTATTTCAAAGACCTCTACTGGTCCGACGTCGATCTCTACCTGAAGGCGGAGAAATGGGAGTTCGGTGACGGCAAGGGTCTCATGAATCCCAACACGTATTGCGAGGTCTGCCCGCGGGATTGCGGCATCTGCCAGAATCACACCAGCCACACCTCCCTGGGCAACATCGATCTGACGAACCGCTGCAACCTGACCTGCCCGATCTGCTTCGCCAATGCCAATGTCACCGGCAAGGTGTACGAACCCTCCAAGGAAGAGGTGGTGGAGATGCTGCGCCTCTATCGGCGGGAGCAGCCGGTGGCCGGCCGTCTGGTTCAATTCTCCGGGGGCGAGCCCACGATCCATCCCGATTTTCTCGAGATCCTGCGGGCCGCCAGGGACCTCGGATACAGCCATATCCAGGTGGCCTCCAACGGAATCAAGTTCGCCGATCCGGAATTCACTCTCAGGGCCGCCGAGGCCGGGCTGCACACCATCTATTTGCAGTTCGACGGCGTCGACGACCGCGTGTATGCGCAGACGAGAGGGAGGAACCTGCTCGATTACAAGCTCAAGGCGGTCGAGGCGGTGCGCAAGGCGGGGATCAAGATCGTCTACGTCCCGACCATAGCCAAGGGAATCAACGACGACCAGGTGGGCAAGATCCTGCAGTTCGCCCTCGACAACATCGACGTCTCGAGCGGCATCAGCTACCAGCCGGTGGCGTTCACCGGCCGGATCTCCTACGAGGAAAGGCAGAGGATGCGCTTCACGCTGCCCGACCTGGTGCGCTGCATCGAGGAGCAGACCGGAATCGCTTCGCGCGACGACTGGTATCCCCTGAGCTTCTGCACGCCCGTCTCGAAGATCATCAGCGCCCTGCGCGGAGCGGAGACGGTGCACATCTCCTGCCACCCGCACTGCTCCCTGGGAACCTACCTCTTCATGGGAAGGGACGGCAGGCAGGCGGTCCCGATCACGCGCTTCGTCGATGTCGAGGGCATGTTCACCGAGCTCGACCGCCTGGCCGACAAGACGGCGGCCAGCCGCTTCAAGCGCTTCGCCCAGATGAACGCCTTCTACAAGCTGCAGAAATACTTCCACAAGGAGAAGGCGCCCGAGGGGCTCGATTTCGTGCGCTTCCTGCAGACCCTTGACGGATTTTTCGACAAGGAAGCGGGCCGCGGGAAGATGGACGGCACCTACACCAACAAGACCCTGCTGGTCGCCGGGATGCACTTCATGGACGGCTACAATTTCGAACTCGAGCGCGTGCGCCGCTGTGTCATCCATTACTCCACCCCGGCGGGCCGGATCATCCCCTTCTGCGCTTATAACGGCGGTTTCGTGCACCGGCGCAAGATCGAAGAACAGTTCTCGGTCTCGCTCGAGGAATACCGCGAACGCAGGAGACGGCGCGGGCAGGACAACGGCTGCACGGACGAAGGCTTCAGCTGCTGACGCCCCCGGAGAACCATCGTCCCCGGGATCGTGATCCGCGGAGATCATCGAATGCGGCAGCACTGAGATTCCACGGCCGCCGGCTCACACTTTCATCGGGCAGCATCGGCGGCCGGAGTTCGAACCTATGGCGATCAATATCGGCATCGACCTCGGCTCCATCAGCGTCAAGGCGGCTCTGCTTTCCTGCGACCCGGCCGATGCGGGTTTCTTCGAGCGCCATGCCTCGGACCCCATCTTCTACACGGTCCGCACCGTAAGGGACGGTCAGGGAAAGGATTGGCGCATGGCGCTGACGCGCTATGCCCGCATAGCCGGCAATCCGATGCGCCAGGCGCGCGCGCTTCTCGATGACCTGATGGGCCGGGTCGGCGCAGGCGCCCTGGGGGAGATCACCAGCACGGGGCGCGGGGCACGGCTGCTCGCGCAGGATCTCGGCATCACGACCCAGAACGAGTTTCGCGCTCTGGCCAAGGCGGTCGAGCTGCTGCTGCCGCGCGTGCTCACCCTCTTCGAAATGGGAGGGGAGACTTCCAAGTACATCCGCTTCGAACGCCACGGCGGCGCCGGCCGCCTGGGTATCGCCGATTACCAGACCAACGGCGACTGCGCCGCAGGCACGGGCAGTTTTCTCGACCAGCAGGCGTCCCGCCTGCTGTTCAAGGTGGAAGAAATCGGCGACATCGTCCTCGCCACCCGGCGCGCCGCCCAAATCGCCGGCCGCTGTTCGGTGTTCGCCAAAAGCGACATGATCCACGCGCAGCAGAAGGGATTCACGCCCGAAGAAATCCTCAAGGGTCTGTGCGAGGCGGTCGCGCGCAATTTCAAAGGGACCATCACCAAGGGGAAGCAGATCGCCCCCGAGGTATGCTTCGTCGGCGGAGTCGCCTCCAACCGCGGCGTGGTCCAGGCGCTGGAAAGCGCTTTCGACTGGCCCGCAGGCACCCTGATCGTGCCGCCCGAGCATGTTTCCTTCGCAGCCATCGGCGCCGCCATCCTGGCCGAGGAAGCGGCCGCCGGGAGAAGCGAGCGACGCGCAGCGTTCAGCCTGGCCGCCGGGCCCGCCGAGACCCAGCCGTTGCCGATATCGCCGCGCCTCAGCATGGACAACGTCGTGCTGCTGCGCGACCGCATGCCGGTCGTGCCGCCGGAAGAGATCACCGAGGTGCGCGACGCCTATCTGGGGATCGACATCGGCTCGGTGAGCACGAACCTGGCCGTCATCGACGCCGACTGCAACGTGCTCAAGGAAATCTACCTGCGCACCGAAGCGCGCCCCATCGAAGTGGTCGGCCGCGGCCTGAGGGAGATCGAACGCGATCTGGGGGGCAGGATCCGCATCCGCGGCGTGGGCACCACCGGCTCCGGGCGCGAGCTGATCGGGGAGCTGGTGGGCGCCGACATCGTCAAGGACGAGATCACGGCCCACAAGACCGGAGCCTGTTTCATCGACCGGACGATCCTGGGATTGGGCGTCGACACGATCTTCGAAATCGGGGGGCAGGATTCCAAGTTCATCAGCATCGAAGAGGGGATCGTTGTCGATTTCGCCATGAACGAAGCCTGCGCCGCAGGCACGGGCAGCTTCCTCGAGGAACGCGCCAAGGAGCTCGGCGTGCGCATCGAAGGGGATTTCGCCGGGATCGCCCTGTCGAGCGCGGAACCGATCCGGCTGGGCGAGCGCTGCACCGTGTTCATGGAGCGCGACGTCAACAGCTACCTGCAGCGCGGCGTGGCCCTGGACCGCATCGTCGCGGGCCTGGCCTATTCCGTGGCCACGAACTATATCAACCGTGTCGTGCGCGGCCGCAAGATCGGCGAGGTCATCTTCTTCCAGGGCGGCACGGCTTACAACGACGCCGTCGCGGCCGCCTTCAGCATCATCCTGGGGAAACGCATCATCGTGCCGCCCTTCAACGGCGTCATGGGCGCCGTGGGCGTCGCGCTGCTGGCGCGCGAAAAGATGCTCGGCAGCGGCCGGCCGAGCAGCTTCCGCGGATTCGATCTCGACAAGGTGGACTACCAGATCCACGAGTTCACCTGCAAGGGCTGCACCAATTTCTGCCAGATGCAACGCTTCACGGTCGACGGGCAGAACAGCTACTGGGGCGACAAGTGCTCCGAACGCTACCGCAAGGCCGTCCGGGTCGAGCACCAGCCGGTGATCGACGATCTGATCGACTTCCGCCGCAAGCGATTGTTGGCCGATTACGACCCGGAGTACGGCAGCGGGCCCGTGGTCGGGATCCCTTACTGCATGTCGATGTACGACTGGGCGCCCTTCTGGTTCCGGGTCTTCCGCTGCCTGGGGATCCGTGTGCTGCTCTCCGAGCCCACAACCAACCAGATCATCAAGCTCGGGCTGGAGTCCATCGTCTCCGAGCCGTGCTTCCCCATCCAGGTGGCCCAGGGCCACATCCGCTGGCTGCTGGAGAAAAACGTCGACTTCGTCTTTGTGCCCAACAACGTGGCGGCGCCCGGCAGCCGCAACGGCAAGGCCGCCTTCTTCTGCCCCTGGAACCAGACCCTGCCCTTCGTGGCGCGCGCGGCTCCGCTGATCTCGCCTCACGCCGAGCGCATGATCGTGCCCACCTTGTGGTTCAACCTCGGAACCAGGGCGGTCGCCGAGCAGATCCGGCGCGCGCTGGCCCGGGCGGGGATCGGGCGCAGCCAGCGTGAAACGGAGCTGGCCGTCGAGCAAGGCTTCGCCGCGCTCCGGCTTTTCCGCGAGAGCCTGCGCGAGGCCGGGCGCAAGGCGCTCGGCGCCATCGCGCGCGAGCAGGACCACGGCATCCTGCTGCTCGGGCGCCCCTATAACATGTACGACAAAGGGGTCAACCTGGACGTGGCCGCCAAGATGCGCAAGTATTACGGAGCGAATGTCCTCGGGATGGATTTCCTCGACATCGATCCCTGCCAGGCGGCGCGCTTCCACGAAAACATGTTCTGGGACTCCGGCGCCAGGATCCTGGCGGCCGCGGCCTTCGTCAAGGACAAGCCCAGACTGCACATCGTCTACATCACCAACTTCAAGTGCGGCCCGGACTCGTACATCAAGCATTACATCACGGAAGTCTCCGGGCGGCCCTTCCTCACGCTGCAGTTCGACGGGCATAACAACGATGCGGGCATGTTGACCCGCTGCGAAGCATATCTCGACAGCAAGGGAGTTCTGAGGAGATGGGGATCCCAGCAGGAGGAGATGGCCAGGGGCGCAAGCAGTCGCTGAAAGGCCGCAAGCTATGGATTCCCCAGATGAGCCACGGCGGATCCATCGCTTTCGCCGCCGCCTTCCGCAGCGTCGGCATCGAAGCCGAGATCTGTCCGGACTCCGACGCGCGCACCCTGGATCTGGGCGGGCGCTACACCTCCGGCGAGGAGTGCCTGCCGGCCCGCGTCACGCTGGGCAACTTCCTGAAGGTCATCGAAAGGCCCGACTTCGTGCCGGAAAAGACGGCCTTCTTCATGCCCACCGCCGACGGCCCCTGCCGTTTCGGCCAGTACGCGCCCTATATCCGCAAGGTGCTGCGCGACATCGGGCTGGCGGAGGTCCTGGTTTTCTCCCCCAGTTCGCGCGACGGCTACCAGGAAATGGGGGAACAGAAGAACGAACTGATGCGCAATGCGCTGCAGGGGCTGATCGCCTCCGATGCCCTGCGCAAGATGCTGCACAAGACCCGCCCGTATGAACTCCGCAAGGGGGATACCGACGCCGTTCACCGGCGCGCCATCCAGTCGATCGAGAAGGTCATCGAGCGCGAAGGCGTCCCGCAGGAGCAGCGCACGCGCGAACTGGTCGCCGCCCTGACGCAGGCCCGCGACGAGTTCCGCGCCGTGCCCGCCGACCGCTCGCGCCCGCGCCCGCTGATCGGCGCCGTGGGCGAGATCTTCTGCCGGCTGACCTCCTTCACCAACGATTACCTCATCCGCAAGATCGAGGAGTTCGGCGGCGAGTGCATGCTGGCCCACATCGTCGAGTGGATCTGGTACACGAACGTCGAGCACCAGAAGCGCCTGCGCGATTCGGGAAGGACTTTTTCCAAGGCGATGCTCGCGGCCAAGATCAAGGACTACATCCAGCACAAGGACGAGCACCGGCTGTACCAGGTTTTCGAGGAAGACTTCCGCGGCTACGAAGAGCCCTCGGTGCAGCAGATCTTCCGCTATGCCGCGCCCTACCTGCCCCGCGACGGCGCGCTGGGGGAAATGGTGCTCAGCGTGGGCAAGGCGGTGCACCATTACCACCAGGGCTGCGACGGCATCGTCGACATATCGCCCTTCACCTGCATGAACGGCATCGTCACGGAGGCGATCTACCCCAGGGTGAGCGCCGACCATGACGGCATCCCCATCCGCAACTTCTTCTTCGACGGCACGGCCACGGACCTCGACCGGGATGTGGGCATCTTCATGGAACTGGCGCGCACCTACCAGGCACGCAAGAAAACGGTGCGCCGTGCCGCTGCCTCCCGCGGGTAACGCGGCCCGGCATCGTTTTTCCGGGAGACAGCCGCATCACAGGTGCAGGGCGGCCGCTGCGCCGTGCACATCCGTAGGTCCGCGCGAACACTGGTTGAATACCTCGAGCACGTTCGGGTTGACGCCGATGCCCGCCGGAGCGGCATAGACCTTGATGTCGACGGGGCCGACCGCTCGCGGCGCTCGGCCCTTGCCGTGATATGCGACGACTCCCCGGCGCATGTTGCCGGGCGGGACGGTACGTGGCACAACGCTCGCGCTGGCATGATGCCGGCCTTCGTAGTCTGCGGAGGAGAACGGCATGTACATGATGATCGGCCCGCCGAGGACGTTGATCTACAACGCCAGCCGTGCCAAGCACGAGCGGTTACTGAAGAAACTGTTCGCCGCGAACTTGTCGTTGCCGTTGCCTTCGAGAAGAGAGCCGTGGGATACGTCGGTGCCGGCCTCGCGCACCATGCCGACCTCGGCGCTCCAACCGCGACCCCGATCGGTGTCGGCGTTCCGTCGTGGTGGTGCGGAACCCCTATACCGAGCCGAGCGGTGCGCGCAGGACACGGGCAAAAGCGCTGCCGTTGAGCTTTTCGTTGACATCGACGCCGCGCAGGGTCACGTTGGCCTGGCCCGACGTTCCTCCGGCGACCCGGCCCTCCATGGGTCCGAGGCGAGCCTGTCGATCAAGAACTCCATCCGAATCGAAGGGGCGTCATCGCAGCGGCATGCTTGCGGCCCGGCGGCGGAAGGCAAGGTAGACGGGGACCCCGGTCAGCACCATCAGGATCGCGATTCCCGATTCCATGGGACGCTCCAGAAGCGACAGGCTCAGAATGGAAATCCCCGCGGCGAGATATACCAGAGGCGCAACAGGAAAACCCGGCATCCGGAAGCGGAGCCGGCCGCTGCGGCGCAGCCGGAACACCCCTATGACGGCGAGCAGCGGAAAGATCCCGAGCGAGAATCCCATGTAGGTCAGGATCTGATCGAAGGTTCCGAGCAGCACCATCACTCCGGCAATCGCTCCCTGCAGGATAATCGACTTGGACGGGACCCGGTACTTGGGATGGATTTCCGCCGCGAAGGGGAAGAAGTAGCCGTCGGAGGCCATCGAGTAATAGACCCTCGGGCCCAATATGATGAAAGCGCTGAGAGAGGAAAAGAGGGCGAACGACACCAGCAGTGAAAGCGCGGATTCGAAAGCGGCGCCGAACAGGTTGCCGGCTGCAAGCCCGGCGATCGAAATCACGCCGCTCATCGCTCCCGGCGCGACCGCATAAATGTAAAAAAGATTCAGCCCGAGATAGAGCAGCACCACTATGCCCGTACCCAATATCAGCGAGCGGGGCAGGTTGCGCGCAGGGTCTTTCACTTCCGCGCCGATGTAGCCGGCGGCATTCCAGCCGCTGTAGGCGAACATGATCCACATCAGCGAAAGGCCGAGCGTCTTCCACCCGGCGAAGTCGAAGCGGAAGGGCTCGCCTTGAACCAGATGTTCCATGCTTCCCCGCCCTGCGGAAAAGCCGACGATGATCAGGGCCGCGATCAGCCCGACTTTCAACAGAGTGAGAAAGTTCTGGACCCTGGCGCCGAACTCGATCCCGCGCAGGTGCACGGCCGTGAAAACCGCGATGACCATGAGGGCCACCAGCTTCTTGAACAGCGCGGCTTCCGTTCCCGCAGCGGCGCCGCCGGCACCGAGCAGCCCCGGAAAGGCCCGGGCCAGGTATTCCGAAAACCCGATGGCCGAGGCCGCAATCGGCGCCGAAAATCCCGCGAAGAACGAAACCCAGCCGCTGAGGAAACCGAGGACGGGAGAAAAAAGCCGCGACAGGTAGACATACTCCCCGCCGGCGCGCGGGATGGCGGCGCCCAGTTCCCCGTAGCACAGGGCTCCGCACAGCGCGATCACGCCCGCGACCGCCCACAGGCAGAGCATGACGACGGGATTCTTGAGATCCTGCATCAGGAGCCCGGAGGTCGTGAATATCCCGGCTCCGATCATGTTGGCGATGACGATGCTGGTGACCGAAACGAGCCCCAGCTTGCGTTCCAGTCCTTCTCCGCTCCGCTCCCGATCGTCTTCGATCATCTGCCCCTACCGGTTTTGCTCTCTTGTGGTGTTGCCGTAACGCGCGCAGGGCAATCGCGCGCCGGGAATCCGAGACGTGCCCGGCTCTGCGGAACCGGGCCGGCGGCCATTGCCGGCCTACGGCGCCCCGTCGCTGCCGGGGTCCGGGGCCGCGGCCTGCGCCGCAGGCGCGATTTCCTCTTCGTACCAGCGGGCGTGATGCTTCTGCACGGCCTTGCGCGTCATTTTGCCCGTCAGCCATGTCCAGCTCATCGGGTATTCCTCCGGGTGGAAGATCACGAAGAAGAAATGCCAGACCAGGATGGCCAGGGTCGCAAGCCAGGCTTCGTAATAATGAATGGTCTGCGCCGCGGGCACCACGACCCCGGGGAGAATCTTCACCGTGAATTCGGGAAACCACAGGACAAGACCGGTGAGGATCATGATGATCGTTCCCCAGACAAGCGCCCAATATTCGGCTTTCTGCGAATAGTCGTAGCGCCCGAACTTCACCGGCTCACCGCGGCGCCATGTGTGGTAAGCGATGTTGTCGATCAGGTCCCGGAGATCCTGCCGGCAGGGGAGCATGGCGCGGAACTCCTTCTTGCCGCGCTGCGTGAACAGCACATAGTAGGCATGGCTGACCGACACCAGGATCAGCAGGATCGCCGCCGCGCGGTGCAGGTTCAGGCGCACCGGCTCGGTCAGTCCCAGGCCGCCGAGCCAGCGCACCCAGCGGGCATCGGGGAAGCGCAAGGCGAAGCCGGTGATCACGAGGATGATGAAGGCAAGCGACAGCAACAGGTGCTGCACGATCTGGGCCCTGTCGAAGCGCAGGATCCAGTCGGAGCTTTCCTCCTCGCGCCGCCGCTGCACCATGAAATAGTTCAGGATCGTCACATTGTGCAGCACCATGCCGCCGATGATTACGACGATCAGAACGATGTAGATGTCGCGGATCCAGCGATTGACCGGATTGGCGGTGATCGAGGTGCTCTCGTGCGTGTAGCTCATGGCGAAGCGTACGTCGGCACCCGGATGGCACTTGCGGCAGGTGGCGACCACGTTGGCCGGATGGATGCTGGACTCGGGATCGCCGGCGGGCAGGACGGAGTGCGCGCCGTGGCAGCTCACGCACGTGGCCGCGCGCGCATACTGGCGCCGCGTCGCCCAGCCGTGGTAGCTGTCGACATAGGAGCCGACGACGCCTCCCTGGAGGTTGTACTTGGCGATGATCTGGGGGTCGTCGTGGCACTTGCCGCAGGTTTCCTGCGCCAGCCTGGCGGCATAGGTCTTGGCGTCCGGATTGCGCGGCGAAAGGATGTGATGTTCGCCGTGGCAGTTCGTACAGGTGGGGCTGTCGCGCACGCCGGCCGCCAGAGCGCGGCCGTGGATCGACCGGTTGTACGCGATCTGCATGTCCGGGTGGCACTGGCCGCAGGTCGCCGCGACGTTGCGCGGGTTGATCTGGGACTGCGGGTCGGCCGAGCCGCGCATTTCATGGAAGCCGTGGCAGTCGGCGCACGAAGCGGCGGCGGCCACCCCGCGGCCGGTCCCCTGGCCGTGAACCGAGGTGGCATAGTCGGTGAACGACTGCGGCAGCTTCACGATCTGGTCGGTCAGCAGCCCGGCCGTGCCGTGGCACTTGGCGCAGGTCGCAGGCAGCCGCACCTTGTGCGTGGGCGAGCGCGGGTCGGCGGCCGGCAAAACATCGTGGGTCCCGTGGCAGCTCATGCAGGTGGGCGCGCGCGGATTGCCCTGCTTCAGCCCGTAAGCATGCAGGCTGTTGGCGAACTTCGCCGCCACGTCTTCGTGGCAGCTGTCGCAGGCGGTCGGCTTCCTGCCGGCAGGGTGCGGGACTTCGTCCATGCCCTCATGGCACACCAGGCAGTCGAATCCGGCCGTGCCGTGCGCCGATTGCACGAACTTGTCGCGCGCAACCACGAGGCGCGCGGCGCGGGCATTGCCTTCGAACGCGGCCGCATCCCCGTGGCACGACAGGCAGCCGTCGATCCCCTGGCAGGCAGCCGGACGCGCGGCGGCCAGGGCGGCCGCCACGGAGAACAAACCGAGCCAGGATCGCGCCCTCATGAGCTTCCCCCGATGAACATCCGGCCGATGCCCCCCGGACGTGCGGGGCCGTTTCGCCGGAAACAAAAACCGTACAGTTTTCCCGCAGCCGGTGCAAGAAGATTAGCGCGCCGATCGCGCGGCAGGCCCGTCCAAGACCAGGATCTCGATCTTCTCGGGAAGCGACCAGAAAAGAAGCCGGGCATCGCTCTCGGTCATCCAGAGCTGCAAGCTGTAGCGAGGGCGCGACGATTCGGGGGCCCGCCGGCGACGGTACCTTTCCGCCATGCGGCGGTAGGCCGACCTGAGCCAGCGAACGGCCAGAGTACCCGACTGCGAGCCGGGCAACGCCCGGATCTGCAGGACCCGGCCCTCATCGCATACCAAGTCGTAGTCGGAGGGCATGCGATGCGGCCCCCAGAGCGCCTGCTTGGCGGCGGCGGCCGCGGCCTCCTCGCCTGCCCCGGGCGTTATCTTGGGACGTTCGGTCTTTTCGAGGGGCTTCTTCTCCACCAGGCTCCATGTGGGATCGGGGAGCGGCGTGCCGGACGATTCCCCGATCTCCCTGATGGCGAAGCTGCGCAGGCTGCGACCCCGCGCTTTCAATTCCACGGAATGCCTGTCCGGATCGACTACGAGGTAGGGCGCAGGGGCCCGGGCCAGGGAATATTCCTCGGTCAGGGAGCGCTCCTGGCGCGCCAGCTCCACGAGCCTGCGGCGCAGCCGCTGCGCCTCGTCGGCGGCACCCGGTCCGCCGGCCGACGAGCAGGAAACGGCGACCGCAATCAGCGCAAGCGCGATCCCGAAGATACCGGGGAGCCTCGGCCCCGTGTCGCGGGCCCTGTCAATAAATCCAGATGGGCGTTCCCGGTTGCGCGGCTTCGTAGATTTTCCTGAGACTGTCATCGTCGACCCTGACACAGCCGTGCGTGACGCTGCTGCCGAGCATCCGGGTATACAAGGTTCCGTGAATGAAGTAACCGTCGCCGAACGCGATGGCATAATCGCCCAGGACGTCCGCGACCGCCCGGCTCTCCCGGTCCTTGGGGATCGGCTCGCCTTCTTCGATAAACGCCCAATCCGGGCGGTACCAGACCGGATTGCTCACCTTGGAGAGCACGCGGTAGTATCCCCGCGGCGTCTCGAAGGTCCAGGTCCTCTTGCCCTGCGTGTCGGTCAGCTCCAACCCGCTGCCGGTCGAACACCGGTCCTCGAGAACCACGCGCGAGCCGCGCAGCAGATAGATCCTGTTCGCAGCCGTGTCGATCAGGATGGCCGGCCCGGAGGGGAAAAGACGTTCCGTCTTCCCGGCGAGCTTGCCGACACGCACCTCCGCGAGAGGAACCTGCCTGCGCAAGGTATCCAGGTCCATGCGCGCAACTTCGGGCGGGAT
>CAZHQK010000122.1:0-10621 GCA_964534795.1 uncultured Acidobacteriota bacterium | reverse complement strand
GCGGCGGCATGATACAATTCCCATCTCAAAGGATGCGGGCATGGTGGAGGATCTGAAAAAGCAAGCCTCGCAAATCTATCGCGAGCAGAGCAGCCTGGCGAGCCTTCCGACCTCGGAAAGCCTTTCCATGAAGAAGCTCTTTTATCTGGCCGCCGGCATAGCCGTGCTCGCGTTGCTCGCCATCCAGATATTCGGCGGCTTCAAACGGCGACCCGATCCCATAGCCGCAGCCATCACGCCCCCGCCGCTGGTCAAGGAAGCCCCGCCGCCCGAGCTCCTGCAACCGGAAACTGCGGCCGAAACGCAAACCAGGGCCGAAAAGGGCGCCGCCTCGGAGAGCGACGCCGGGCGGCCCGTCCCGGCGCAGGAAACGCCCGTCGCCGCCAAGCCCTCCATGCCGCCCCGGAACGAAGCGCCCGCGCCGCCGGCCGGCAGCGCCCGCTCGCAGACGGGAAAGCCGGTGCTCAGGCGCGAACCGAGCGCCGCCGCGCCGATCGCCGCCAAGGAAACACAGGCCCAGGCGGCTCCCGCACGCCCGGAGATCCCCCCGGAGGAAATGGCCCGCCGCGAAGAGGCGCGCGAACTCGTCATCCGGCAAAAGCCGGCACTCGCAGAGCTCCTGCTTGCAGCCCAAAAATACCAGTGGCAAGCTCAGCCGGAGAAGGAAGGAATATACTTCGTCACCTTCACCATCTCCGACGAAGCCGGCGGCAGCGGCCGTGAATACGTCTGGAAAGTCGACCTGAATAGCAGGTCCGTGAGCCCTCTCAGTTATTACGCGCGCGCCCTTCCCTGACGCATGGCGCCGTCGGGCGAACGGCGGCGTCAATAAGAGAACAGCGGCGGCGACCGGCGGTCCTGCTTTCGATAATCCAGCCCCCTCACCGGAATCACTTTGACGCCGCCCAGCAGCCGCAGCAGAGTGTGCGGCGAAAAGGTGCGCATCAGCATCTCGGAAGATGAGGCCGCCGGTGGCGGAGCGCCTTCACTGAAAAGCGCGCGACAGCGGAACCATTCCCCGGTATAGACGGTGCGCCGGCGCGCCCCGATGCGCGCGCGCACAAGGCTTTCCGTCACGAACGCCGCCCGCGGCGCCGGCTGCAGCATGCCGAAGTCATCGACGATGAGCAGCGACGCCTGTTCCGCAGCATTCCAGCCGGGATTGCCGCGGCCGCCAGGAAAGTCCCCGCCGCCAGTCTGCTCGGCGATCCACTGCCCGAAATCAATGAAAAGAACATCCTCGCAAAAGCGATGCACCAGCTCACGTGCTATCCCCAGCGCCAGATGAGTCTTTCCGGTGCCCGGCCCGCCGACGAAGAAAAGATCCCGCTCGACTCGAGGGTAATTCTGCACGAACCTGCGTGCCGCGCAAAGCGCGCGCTCTTGAGAGGGGTTTGCCGGAGAATAGGAATCGAGCGTGCAGTGCGTGTAGCGCTCCGGTACGCGCGCCCGGTTTTTGAGTTCGAGCAGGCGCCCGAGCTCCCTGCACGGGCACGGCCGCGCGCTCGCGCCCGCCGATCCCGGAACCAGGCGCCAGCCCGTGCCGCGGCAAAGCGCGCAATCCTCCCGGGCCGCAGCGGGCGGAAATGCGCGCCATGTGCTTTTCGCCTGCGTCTGCATGTCTGACTTCTCCCGCCAGCGGGCAGACCGTCAGGCGCAACCGCCCCCGATGCCGGCCTCGCCTTCGCACACGCGCGCCCGCGGCTCGATAAAGGCGGCGCCGCGAAGCATTTGCAGGCGCCGCTCCATCGCCCGCTTCTCGGCCACCGCCCGGGCCAGGAGCTTCCCGACCTCGGCGCTCTCGAGAATTCGCCCGCAAACCGTCACCCGATATATCTGCTTCATGTCTCACCTCCCCAACCCGCGCGATATGAAATTGCCCTCAGCACTCAGGCGGCATCCCTCGGCTTCCAAGTCCACGTGCGGCTGCCGTCCGGCGAAGCCGATCGGTCTTCCGACTCGCCATCGAGCTGAAATCCGGAAGCTGATGGCTGCCGGCACAGGCTCGAATCGATTGCGCCTCATAAAGCAACTCCCTCCCGCCAGGGCAATGACCCGACCTCCATGAGCTCAACGGTATTTGCGCATTACACCCGCCACGACACCCTGAACCCGGACGCGCGCAGCATCGAGAACCATCGGCGGCATCTCGGGATTCGAAGGTTGCAGCCGAACGGTGCCCCCTTCGCGATAGATCCTCTTGAGAGTCACATTCTCGCCGTCGATGAGCGCCACGACCATCTCCCCGTCCAGGGCCTCCTCGCGGGCTTCTACGATGATGTAGTCTCCGTCGGCGATGTGCTCGTCGATCATCGAGTCGCCCTGCACGCGCAAAACGTAGCAGGAACCTCGACGCGGCAGGAATTCCTCAGGCACGGCCATGGTCTCGGGCGCCGCCACGGCCTCGATGGGCCTGCCGGCCGCAACATAGCCGAAAAGCGGTATCAGCCTGCCTCCGGAAGCCGCAGGTGCCAGCTCGATCGAGCGCGCGCGGTTCGCGTCGCGGCGCAGAAAGCCGCGGATCCTGAGCGCTTCCAGGTGCTTGTAGACGGCATTGAGCGATGCGATGCCGAAACGCCCGGCGATCTCCTCCATGCTGGGCGAATATCCGTTTCGCTCTATGAACTCGCGGATGAAATCGAGTATCTCTTTCTGGCGCCGTGTCAGTTTCATTATTCACCTTTTATACACCTGCAATGATAGGTGATGAAATGGTGAAAGTCAAGAAGAAAAAAACAGGGCATGCGGCTGAAGCGCATGCCCTCACAGGTGCGGGTGTCCGCTGCCGCTAGACCTTGTAACTGCGGCCGGCCGTACCGTCGAGCTGAATGGACACGGTGATCTCCTTCTTGTCGCGGATGACGCGCAGCTCGATGGTCGCACCCCTGTCTTTGTCGCGGATTATGCGCGTGAGATCGTCCGGATTGCGCACAGACTTACCGTCGGCCCTCACGATGACGTCGCCGGCTCGCAGCTTGGCGTCGGCCGGCGAGTCCTTGGCGACCGATGTGACCAGCGCCCCTTCTTTTCCGGGGACGCCGAGAAACTCAGCCATCTGATCGGTCAGCGGCTCGAGCGTCACCCCCAGGCGGGGCCTGCTTTCGGCACGCAACCCGAACCACCGGTTCCATCCAGGTCCCCGTAGAACGAAGCCTTCGATCTCGGGTATGTCCAGCTCCCAGCGACGTTCCACCCGGGCGCGCGGTGCGGCTTCGACGGCCCGCCCGCTTCTTTCGGCCAGCTTGGCCGTAAGGGTCAGTCGCTTTCCGTCCCTGCTGACCAGGAGCTCGACTTTCCGCCCGACTGGAGTTTCCTCGACGAGCCGCGCGAGCTGGGTGGCCGATATCACCGGGATGCCGCAGTATTCGAGGATGACGTCATTTTCCTGTATCCCGGCCGCCTCGGCGGGAGTGCCCTTCTCCACCGAGCTCACGATCACCCCCATCTCCTTGGTGAGCTTGTACTTGGCCATGTTGTCGGCGGTGACATCCTCCATGCGCACCCCGAGATAGGCCGTGCGGTCGCCGATGCGAAGGACACGCACCTGCGCCGATGATGTTGCCGGCCACCATAAGACCGAGCACGCCAGGACGGCCGAAGCCGCTGCCAGCACTGTCGCACTGCCCTTTCTTCGCCGAACGCCGATTCTCATTGCGCCCTCCGTATGCTTCCCGGAATACCTTGCCTTTTCCTGGCCTATACACGGAGCTCGTGCAAGAGACGTTCCAAAAATTTCGGCGGCGCCGCCCGGCGCGAAAGTCTGTTAGACTTGCTGCGAATAATCCCTGGGTTTCGATTTTATTATCGAACGGCGCTTACAGGATGAACCCCATCGAGGAAGGATCCGCAATCGAGCGCGCGCAGAGGGGGGATCGTGAGGCCTTTGCGCTGATCGTGCAGAAATACATGAAGCCGGCATATTACGTCGCGCTGAGTTACGTCGGTTGTGAGCAGGATGCCCTGGATCTTTCTCAGGACGCCTTCGTCAACGCTTTCCGCCATCTCAAGCGCTTCGATCGCACGCGCAGCTTTTTCCCGTGGTTCTACAGCATCCTGAAAAACCTGTGCATGAATCACCTGGCGCGCGCACGCCGCCGCAAGGAGGATTCGCTCGACCGGATCTCCGAGGAAGAGGGCGGGATGGCGGTCCCCGTTGCCTCCTCCGACCCGGAAAAGGCGGCCGTGGCGGCCGATCTCAGGGCCAAGGTGGGGGAGGCCCTCGGCAGGCTGAAACCCAAGGATCGCGAAATCCTGGTCCTGCAGCACCTGCAGGAGTTTTCCTATCGGGAAATCGCCGACCTGCTGGGCATCCCGATCGGCACGGTCATGTCGCGCCTGTATGGCGCCCGCCGGGCTCTGCGCCGCGAACTGGAGCGCATGGGCATATCCTGCTGAGGCCGGCATGTCGCACGATACGTTCAAGACGCTGATGATGGGTTACCTCGACGGCGAGCTCACGGAGCTGGAGCGAGAGCGCATGGAGCGGCACCTAGAGGCGTGCCCGGAGTGCCGTGCCGAGGCCGAAGCCTTCACCAGACTCAAGGAGATCACGCGACCCATGAAGCTGGCCATGCCGGAAGAAGCGTATTGGGAGCAATACTGGTCGAGCGTCTACAATCGCCTGGAGCGCAGGGCCGGATGGATCCTGCTTTCGATCGGCGCGGTGCTTCTCGTTTCCTACGGCTGCTATCTATTGGCGACCCGGCTGCTGCTGGGAAGCGAGGCCCCGCTGCTGTTGCGCACGGGTCTGGCCGCTTTGCTGCTCGGCTTCTTCATTCTGCTGGCTTCCGTCATCCGCGAGCGCATCTATCTTCGAAGGTCCGACAAATATCGAAGGATCAAGCGATGATCGTGGTCACCACCGAAAATGTCCCCGGGTACCGGATTGCGCGCAGCCTGGGCATGGTCAAGGGAAACACCGTGCGCGCCTGCCATGCGGGCGACGACCTGGTCGCGTGGCTCAAGAACCTGGCCGGCGGCGAGCTGGCGGAATATACCAAGGTCATCTCGCAGGCCCGGGAGCAGGCCCTCGACCGCATGGTGCAGGAAGCCAGGAGCCTGGGAGCCAACGCCGTGGTCGGCCTGCGCTTCACCACCGGATACGTAACGCACGGTGCCGCCGAGATCCTGGCATACGGCACGGCCGTCATCGTGGAAGAAATGCCCCCGGGCGGGTCGGCCTGATCCGGCGCGCGGCGGCGCGCCCGCGCCTCGAGCGTCGGGCCTGCACGCGAAAGATAAGTTGCGCCCGGGGCGCAATTTCGTTATTTTCCCCTGTCGGCGCGAAACTTTTTCACGCAACCTGAATCTTACCCGTGTGAGTTCGGCTTGGACGAGCCAGTCTCGAACCTGGAAACGGAGGAGCCGGCACCCCTCTCCCGGCTGATCCGGGAGGCCAAGAAGGGGGACCTGAACTCCTGCCAGAAGATCTATGAACTGTACGCCCGCAAGGTGCTGAACTTCATCTATCGCATGGCGGCGTCGGTCGAAGAAGCGGAGGATCTCACCCAGGAGACGTTTCTCACGGTCTTTCATAAGCTGGGCACCCTCAAGGACGACTCCAAGTTCGAGCCCTGGCTCTTTCGTGTCGCCCGCAACTATGTCTATCAGCGATACCGGAGCCGGCCTCCCGTCGGTGTTTCGATCGACATGCAGGACGATGAGGGCCGCGAAGTCACTCAGTTGGCCGACGGGCGCAAGACGCCGGACGAGGCCTTTCAGTCCGGCGAGCTCGAGCGCGTCGTGCGGAAAGCCATCCGCTCGCTGCCGGAGAAGTACCGCGAAGTCTTCGTCCTGTCCGCGATTCAGCAGCTCAGCTATCGCGAAATCGCGGCGATCGTCGGTCGCTCCCTCGCAAGCGTCAAGACCGACATCCACCGGGCCCGGCTGCAGGTGCGGCGTCAGGTGAAGGAATACTTGGGAGCATAGACCATGGACTGCAAGCGTTGCTGCGAGGATCTCACGGCGTATCTGGACGGCGAGCTGCCGCCCGCGCGCGCCGCCGAGATCGCTTCCCACGTGCGCGCGTGCGCGCCGTGCGGCCTCGAGCTGAAGGAATTGCAGGAAGCGGGGGAGTTCGTGCGCCGGCACGCCGTCATGCTGGAGCCGCGCCCGGAAATATGGAATAATCTTCGCGCACGCATCGCACTCCGGCCGGAAGCCGGGCCCGCAAGATCCTGGTTGGCCGGATGGCTGTGGAACCGGCGGCTCGCGGCCGCCGGAGCCGCCGCTGCCGTGATCCTGGGAGCGTGGGGTTATGTCGCCCACCGCGAGTCCCGGCGGTCGCTGGAGCGATACATGATGGAGTACATCCAGCAAAGGGAAGCGGTGGCGGGAGCGGTGGAGAATCCGTTCGTCGTGCCGCCGGAGTTCGAGAACCCTTTCCGTCCGGAGGAGCAATGACATCCGGGAGAAGGTCGCGCATGGCAACCATCACGATTCCGGGAATCGCCTGCTGCTTGCTGTTCGCAGGGCTTGCCCCCGGGGCGCCCCGCCGGGACGGGCAGTCCGGGCGGCCGGATCCTTCCCTGGAACGTAAACTCAGCATGGCCGAGTCCCAGCACGAAATCGTCATGCTCCTGCTGCGCAAGAAGGAGTTCGCGCAGGCCGCCATGGAGGCCGACAAGATCTTCCAGATGGACTGGCCCCTCGCCGAGGAGCCCCGGCTGCTGAAGGACATGCTCGCCTTTACCGCAGAGTTCCAGAAGCATTCCCAGCCGGCCCTCGGGCTGCAGCTCCTGGAGAAGAACTTCCGCGTCTTCAAGAGCCCCAAGAGCCAGGCGGCGCTTTTCAAGGAGATGGGCTACCTGAACAAGAAGCTGGGGAACGACGACAAGGCGCTGGAGTGCTTCCGCAAGGCGCAGCAGCTCGAAAAAACCACTCCCTGACGTGCGGCAGCCAGCCGCTGCGAGGATGCCCATGAGGACGCTGCAGAACGAAATCCGCGGGGCGGCCGAACGGAAGCGCTCCTTTACCACGATCTCCGGCCACCCGGTGCGCGAGGTCTACACGGCGGACGACCTGGCGGGCTTCGATCCCGAGCGCGACCTGGGCCGGCCCGGGGAGTTCCCCTTCACCCGCGGCGTCTACCGCAACATGTACCGCGGGCGCCTCTGGACGATGAGGCAGTTCGCGGGCTTCGGCACCGCCGAGGACACCAACCGCCGTTTCAAATACCTGCTCGCCCAGGGGCAGACGGGCTTGTCCGTGGCCTTCGACTACCCGACGCTCTTCGGGTACGACTCCGACAGCCCGCTGGCGCGCGGCGAGGTGGGCCGTTGCGGCGTGGCCGTCGATTCCCTGGCGGACATGGAAACGCTTTTCGACGGCATTCGCCTGGACCAGGTGACGACCTCGATGACGACCAACGCCCCGGCCGCCATGATCTGGGGCATGTATCTGGTGACCGCGGAAAAGCAGGGGGTCGACTGGAAGGACCTGTCGGGCACGATCCAGAACGACATCCTGAAGGAATACATCGCGCAGAAGACCTTCATCTATCCGCCGCGCCCCTCGATGCGCATCATCACCGATATCATGGCCTTCGCGTCGCGTCACGCTCCCCGCTGGAACACCATCTCGATCAGCGGCTACCACATCCGCGAAGCCGGCGCCACGGCGATCCAGGAGCTCGCCTTCACCCTGCGCGACGGGCTGGAGTACGTGGAATACGGCGTGCGGTCCGGCATGCAGGTCGACGAGTTCGCGCCGCGCCTGAGCTTTTTCTTCGACGTGCACAACGACTTCTTCGAGGAGATCGCCAAGCTGCGCGCCGCGCGTCGCCTGTGGGCGCGCAGCATGAAGGAGCGCTACGCGCCGCGCGACCCGCGCTCCCTGCTCTGCCGCATGCACTGCCAGACGGCGGGCGTATCCCTCACCGCGCAGCAGCCGTACAACAACGTGGTGCGCGTGGCCCTGCAGGCGCTCGCCGCCGTGCTCGGCGGCACCCAGTCGCTGCACACCAACTCACTCGACGAAACCCTGGCCCTGCCGACCGAGCAGGCCGTCACCCTGGCACTGCGCACCCAGCAGATCATCGCCTACGAAAGCGGCGTGCCCAACGTCATCGACCCGCTGGCAGGCTCCTACTTCGTGGAAACCCTGACGAACGAGATGGAGAGCGCCTGCCGGGATTACTTCGCCCGCATCGACGACATGGGCGGCATGGTGCCGGCCATCGAGCGCGGCTACCCGCAGCGCGAGATCCAGGAGGCCTCCTACCGCTTCGTCAAGGCGGTGGAGGCCCGGGAAAAGATCATCGTGGGCGTCAACGATTTCGTCGTCGAGGATGAGCCGCCGGTGGACATCCTCGTGATCGACGAGGGTATCGAGCAGCGGCAGTGTGACAAGCTGCGCCGGCTGCGCGCCGAGCGCCACAACGCCCGGGTCGCCGCCTGCCTCGCCGAGCTGAAGCGTGTCGCCGAAGGCAACGGCAATCTCATGCCGCCGCTTCTCGAATGCATCCGCGCCTACGCGACGCTCGGTGAAATGTGCGACGCCCTGCGCGAGGTTTTCGGAGAATACCAGGAACCCAGCATCTACTGATACCCATGAGCGAGAAAAAGATCCGCGTACTCATCGCCAAGCCCGGCCTGGACGGGCACGACCGCGGCGCCAAGGTGATCGCGCGCGCCCTGCGCGACGCCGGCATGGAAGTGATCTACACCGGATTGCGCCAGACGCCGGAGCAGATCATCCGCGCCGCCCTGCAGGAGGATGTCGACGCCATCGGCCTGTCGATCCTCTCCGGGGCGCACATGCATCTGTTCCCGCGCATCATGGAGCTCAAGAAGGAAAACCGCCTGGACGACGTCATGGTTTTCGCCGGGGGCATCATCCCGGACGCCGACATCCCCAAGCTCAAGGAGATGGGGATCGCCGAGATCTTCCCGCCGGGCAGCTCCCTGGAGGAGATCGTCGCCTTCGTGCGCTCGAAAGTCGGGACCGCGTGAACCTTGGCGGCTCTTACCTGGCGCAGGTCTGATGCCGCCCGCCGTCGACCGGGTGACTCGCGCCCGTGATCCATCCCGCCTTGTCGGATGCCAGAAAGACGATCAGGTTCGCGACATCCTCGGGCGCGCCCACCCGCCCGAGCGGGTGGGTCGAGAGGCTGTGCTCGAGGAAGGCCGCGTATTTCTGTTCGTCCATTCCGGAGCGGCGGTGCAGGTTGGTCACCACCACGCCCGGATTGACCGCGTTGACGCGGATTCCCTTGGGAGCGAGCTCGAGAGCGGCGCAGCGCGTCAGCTGATCCACTCCGGCCTTGCTGACGCAGTAAGCCAGGACGCCCGGAAAGGCCCGGATGCCGGTGACGCTGCTCACGTTGACGATATTCCCCCGGCGCTTCTCCAGGTGCGGCACCGCCAGTTGCATGAGCTCGAAGACGGCGTCCAGGTTGATGGCGAACATGCGGCGCCACTCATCCATGGTCGTGTTCTCGATCGTGCCCGAGGCGATGATGCCCGCGCAGTTCACCAGGATGTCCAGGCCTCCGTAGTGCGCGACCGTGCCGGCCACCACCCGGCGCCGGTCCTCGGGCACGCTCAGGTCGGCGATCCACGAAGCCGCGCGGGCGCCGCATTGGGCGATGCGGCCCGCGACCTGCTCCATCGCGCGGGCATCCCTGCCCACCAGTGCCAGGCAGGCGCCCTGTTCCGCCATGGCGATCGCGGTCGCACGCCCGATGCCGCTCGTGGCGCCGGTCACCAGCGCAATCTTCCCCTGCAACATAGATGCCTCCTCATGGCTGAATGAACTTGCGTGCCAGTTCCTGCAGCGCCGGCTCGTAATCGCCCGCAAGAAGTTCCTTGAAGCTCTCCTCGGCCCGATCGCGCCGCCCGAGGCGCAACCAGCAGCGGCCCATGTCGAGCAGGGCATCGCCCCTCTTCGCACTTGCCGGGTAACGCTCGACCACCAGAGCGAATTCCCGCAGCGCCGCCTCGGTCTCCTTCGACTCGTACAGGCAGCGCCCCAGCCAGAAATGGACGTTGGCGGCCAGGCGCCGCCCGGCGTGCTCCTCGGCGGCAAGCGGCGCGAAGCGCGCGCGTGCCTCGGCGATCTCGCCGCGCCGCGCAAGGTCGAGCGCCTCGCGGTAAAGGCGCGCATAAGCCTCTTCCGACAGCGGCTCCGCTGCCGGCGCGGGCTGCTCGGCGGCGCGCGCCGGCGCCCGTTCCTCTTCGGCCACGGGTGCGCGCGGCGACGGCGCCGCGCGCTCGAGCTTGGCCGTCGGCCGGGCCGCGCGCGGCCCGCCCCATTCGTACCAGGCCCCTGCGAGCGCCAGGGCGACGGCCAGCGCGGCTCCCAGCGCCGCGGCAGCACGCCGCGTTTTGCGGAAGCCTGCGAGAACCGCCAGGCACTCGGCCGACCTGGAATCGTCGGGGTCGAGGGCCAGGGCGCGCAGCCAGCAGCTCCGTGCCTGCGCCAATTCGCCCAGGCGCAGGTGGACCTTGCCCATCAGGCGCAAGGTGTCGGAGCGCTCGCCCGTCAGCGCCAGCGAGCGCTGCAGGCAGGCGAGTGCGAGCTCGTACTCCGCCCGGCGCGCCAGCTCGAGCCCTCGCAGAAAAGGGTCTCCGGCTGTCATGGCATCCGCTCAGTCCAGTTCGTACAGAATATCGAGCAATAC
>CAZHQK010000121.1:0-19790 GCA_964534795.1 uncultured Acidobacteriota bacterium | reverse complement strand
GAGAAAGACGAAGGGCAGGCGGCGGTGCTCCTCGCGGATCCTCGGCGCGAAATCGGCGAATACGTTCAGCTGGGTATCGAGCGTGCGCGCCGTATTGAAGTCGGCGCCGTATTCGCCGTGCCAGCGGAAGGTCCGCCCGCTACGGCTTTCGAGCCCCGAGGTGTCGATCCCCTTGCGGTGGAAAAACTCGATGTGGCGCGCGGGAAAATCCTCCCCGACGACCCCGACCAGATGGACCTCGGTAAAGTAGCTGGCGGCCACTCCGAAGTAGCTGGCCGATCCTCCCAGAATCTCCTCGCGGCGCCCGAAAGGCGTGGCCACGGTATCGAGCGCAACCGAGCCCACTGCCAGCAACGTCATGACAATCACCTCCCGGCGATGGGATTCAGCTGTCAGCTGTCAGCCGTCAGCCAAACCGACTCCTGAAAGCTGACAGCTGATAGCTGACGGCTGAATGCTGACCGCTGGCGGTCCCCGGATTCCACGGAGCTACTCCAAATACCTGCCGACGATGTGCGCGAGCCGCCGGCGCGTCTCATCGGGAACGCGCGAGCGGTCGGTGATGATCGCGTGCGCGAGCGCCTGCCCGCAGCGGCAGGCCCGCTCTTCGGGCAGGAGCGCCACCGTGCGCGCGATGATCGCCTGCGCGTTGCGCGCGTTCTGCTCGAGGTTGCGCACGATCATCTCGACCGTCACGGTTTCGTGCGCATCGTGCCAGCAGTCGTAATCGGTCACCAGGGCCAGCGTTACGTAACAGATCTCCGCCTCGCGCGCGAGCTTGGCCTCCTGCAGGTTGGTCATGCCGATGACGTCCATGCCCCAGCTCCGGTAGAGGTTCGACTCGGCCCGGGTGGAAAAGGCGGGCCCTTCCATGCACAGGTAGGTGCCCCCCTTGACGGCGCGCAGGCCCGCTTCCCGGGCGGCCCGATGCACCAGTTCGAGAAGCTCCGGGCACACGGGATCGGCGAAGTTGATGTGCGCGGCCAGCCCGTTGCCGAAAAACGTGCTCGCGCGCCCGCGCGTCCGGTCGACGAACTGATCGGGCAGGACGATATCGAGCGGCGCCAGCTCCTCCTTGAGCGAACCGACGGCGCTCGCCGACAGGATCCTCTCCACGCCCAGCATCTTCATGGCGTAAATGTTGGCGCGAAAGTTGATTTCCGACGGTATGATCCGATGCCCGCGCCCGTGACGCGCGAGGAAGGCCACCCTCCTGCCTGCAATGCGCCCCGTCACGAGAGAGTCCGAGGGAGGCCCGAAGGGCGTATCCACGGCGATCTCCCGCTTTTCGGTCAGCTCCTTCATTTCGTACAGGCCGCTGCCGCCGATGATTCCGATCCTGACAGGTTCCATCGTTCACTTTCCCGCGAATGCCCGGCCGGGTGCCGGCGGCTGCGAAAGCTCCACCAGCACGCCTCCCGTGCCGGAAGGGTGAATGAATGCGATCCAGCAGCCGCCCGCGCCCCGCCGCGGCTGCGCATCGACGAGCCGGACGCCCGCCTGCCGGAGCCTTTCGAGCTCGGCCGCCAGGTCGTCCACCTGGAAACAGATATGGTGCAACCCTTCGCCGCGCCGCTCGATGAAGCGTGCGATCGGCGATCTTTCATCCATCGCCTCGAGCAGCTCGATGCGCGAATCGCCGATGGGGATCAGGGCGACGCGCGTCCTCTGCTCCTCGACCTCCTCGATGCCCGCCGCGCGCAGGCCCATGGCGGACTCGTAGACCTTCAGCGCAGCCTCGAGGCTGCGCACCGCAATACCGATATGATCCACCTTGCGATACATCGCTCACTCCCCCGGGCCGTTTCGCGCCAGCGCGAGCAACTCGTCGGCGGCCGTATAGGGATCCAGCTCGCGCGCCGCCACGCGCGCGGCCAGGCGCTCCAAGAGCTCGGCGCCCTGCGGGCGGCCCAGCAATTTCCGCGCCACGCGGCTGCGCACCAGTTCCAGCAGGCGCTCCTTCTGCACCTGGATGCGGCGCGCCTGACGGGCCGGAGACGATTCCTGGAACTTGCGGAACGCCTCCACCGCCTCGATGCACGCAGCGACGCCCTCGCCCGTCGTGGCCACCGTCCGCACGACGGCCGGCTTCCAGCCGTCGGCCCGGTTGCTCAGCGTCAGCAGCGCGCCCAGCTCCACTTCGACGCGATCGGCGCCCGGGTGGTCCGACTTGTTGATCACGAAAACATCCGCGATCTCCATGATGCCCGCTTTCATGGCCTGGATGTCGTCGCCCATGCCCGGCACGAGCAGCACCAGCGTGGCCTCGGCGGTGCGCGCCACATCGACTTCATCCTGACCGACGCCCACGGTTTCGATGATCACAAGGTCGAAACCGGCGGCATCCAGGACCGTCACCACATCGGCGGTCGTACGCGCCAGCCCTCCGAGATTGCCGCGCGTCGCCATGCTGCGGATGAAGGTGCCGGGATCGAGGCTGTGCGATTGCATGCGGATCCGGTCCCCGAGGATCGCCCCGCCGCTGAAGGGACTCGAGGGATCGACGGCGATGACGGCCACCTTGTTGCCGCGCCGCCGGTATTCGGCCGTCAGCCTGTCGACCAGCGTGCTCTTGCCCGATCCGGGCGCGCCCGTGACGCCCAGGGTGAAGGCATGCCCGGTGTGCGGGAACAGCTCCCGCAGCCAGGCGTCGGCCTGCGCCGACTCGTTCTCGACGGCCGTGATCAGGCGCGCGATCGCGCGAAAATCTCCTTTCAGCACATCCGGCAGCATGGCTCGATCGAAAGCGAAATCATGGGACCGGGCTTCGGGCATGTCAACAGCCGATTGGCGCGCTATTTCAGGATCTGGCGCGCGATCACGAGGCGCTGGATTTCGCTCGTTCCTTCGCCGATCGTGCACAGCTTGACGTCCCGGTAATATTTCTCCACCGGGTAATCCTTGATGAAGCCGTACCCGCCGTGGATCTGGACCGCCTGTTCGGTGACGCGCACCGCGACTTCGGAGGCGAAGAGCTTCGCCATCGAGGCCTCCATGGTGACGCGCATGCCTTTCTGCTTGAGCTCGGCCGCGTGCAGGGTCAGCTGGCGCGCCGCCTCGATCTCCGTGGCCATGTCGGCGAGCTTGAACTGGATCGCCTGGAACTCGGCGATGGGCTGGCCGAACTGCCGCCTCTGGCGCGCGTAGCGCAGCGCGTGCTCGTAGGCTCCCTGGGCGACCCCGAGGGAAAGGGCGGCGATCGATATCCGCCCGCCGTCCAGCACCCGGAGGGCGTCGCGGAATCCGCAGCCCGGCTCGCCCAGCAGGTTCTCCTCCGGCACCCGGCAGTCGTCGAGAATGAGGCTCGCCGTGTCGCACGCCCGCAGGCCGAGCTTGTTTTCCTTCTTGCCGATCGCCAGTCCGGGCGTGCCGCCCTCGACGATAAAGGCCGAGAGCCCCCGATGCCCGGCCGCACGGTCGGTCGAGGCGATGATCACATAGGTCCGGGCCAGGGAGGCGCTGGTGATGAAATTCTTGGAGCCGCGCAAAACGTAGTACCGGCCGTCGCGCACGGCGGTGGTCCTGGCCGCTCCGGCATCGCTGCCCGATTCGGGCTCGGTCAGGGCCCAGGCACCGATCTTGCGGCCCGAAGCCAGGTCGGGCAGATAGCGCCTCTTCTGCTCCTCGGTGCCGGCGAGATAGACGTGGTTGGCGCACAACGATGTGTGCGCCGCCACGAACAGGCCGATGGACGGGTCGACCCGGGCCAGCTCCTCCACCAGGATCACGTATTCCGGATAGGAAAGCCCGCTCCCGCCGTACTCGGGCGGGAAGACGGCGCCCATCATCCCCAATTCTCCCATCTTGGGCACCAGCTCCATGGGGAAGCGCTGCGCCTCGTCCCACTCCATGACGTGCGGGGCGATCTCGCTCTCGGCGAATTCGCGCACCGTCTGCCGCAGGATCCTCATTCCCTCGGTCTCTTCCATGCCCTATCCCCTCCCGGCCGATGCCAGGGTCTCCCTGAAAATGGCGGCGGCACGCTCGATCTGCTCGCTGCTGACGTCCAGGTGCGTCAGCAGGCGGATGGTCGCGGCATCGACCGTCCCCACCAGCAGGCCCCGTTGCTTGAGCAGCGCCGCCAGCGAGCTGCTGTCATACCCGGTGCGCGCGATGCCAACGATCACGATGTTCGTGCGCACCGCCGCCGGGTCGACTTCCAGGTCGGGAATCTCCGCCAGCAGCCGCGCCAGGCGTGCCGCGTTGGCGTGATCCTCGTGCAGGCGCGCCGGCATCTTTTCGAGGGCGATGAGCCCCGCGGCGGCGATCACGCCCGCCTGGCGCATCCCTCCGCCCAGCATCTTGCGCACGCTGCGCGCGCGCTCGATGAAGCTGCGCGTGCCGGCCAGCATGGAACCGATCGGCGCCGCCAGGCCTTTCGACAGGCAAAACATGACCGAGTCGCACGGGGCGCAGATCTCGGCCGGCGTCGTCCCCAGCGCCACGGCCGCGTTGAAGATGCGCGCGCCGTCCATGTGAACCGGCAGGCCGAGCGCGTGGGCGCGCTCGCAGATCTCCCTGACCCGCTCGGCGCTGTAGCAGGTGCCGCCCGCCATGTTGTGCGTGTTTTCCAGCGTGATCAGCCCCGTGGGCGCGATGTAGTAGATGCGCGGCCGGATCGCCGCTTCGATCTGCGCCCAGGACATGATGCCGTCGGCCGTGCGGATGGGGCGCGGCAGCGTGCCGCTGATCGTCGCCATCGCCGCCATTTCGTAGTTGAAGATGTGGCCGCGCTCCTCGGTGATCACTTCCTGGCCGGGGCGCGTGTGCACGTGAATCGCGATCTGGTTCCCCATCGTTCCCGAAGGAACCAGCAGCGCCGCCTCCTTGCCCATCGTGCGCGCCGCCAGCTCCTCGAGGCGGTTGACGGTCGGGTCCTCGCCGTAGACATCGTCGCCGACCTCGGCCGCCGCCATCGCCGCGCGCATCTCCCGTGTCGGGCGCGTGACCGTGTCGCTTCTCAGATCGATTACCGTGCCTGCATCCATGAGACTTCCCTCCTGCCGCAGCGCCTGCTCGCGCGGCGCGAGCGCCATGCTACTCGCGGGCGGTGTAAATGTCGAACAGCATTTCGAGCGTGAGGAATTCCACCCCCGCCCGGCGCATCTCCTGCTCGGCCCGGCCGGCGCTGCCCCCTTCGAGCGGCAGGACGACGTCGCTGAGCACGGCCGTCTTGACGCCGCGCTGCTGCAGGCCTACGGCGGCGAGCTTCACCGAGTGCTCCGCCGGCACCCCGAAGACGATCGCGTGCGCCGGCAGCACGCGCAGCAGGCGCTCGGCGACGGGATTGCTGAACAGGTCCCAATCCTGCCTTTCGATGACGATCTGCTGGTAGCGGCGCACGACCTCGACGAGGTTGCGGTCGACGGGCCTGTTTTCGAAAACCAGGAAGCGGCGCAGCTCGGTGTCCTCCAGCTTGCGCCGCCCGTCGGTGCCCGCGAGACAGTGCGGCGGAAAGTGCGCGAACTCGGGATCGCCCGGTGCGTGGGCATGGACGGCCGAAAGCACGGTGACCCCGGTCTTGCGCGCGAAATCGAACAGGCGCCGCAGCTTGGGCAGCAGGCGGGCAGCGCCCGGAACGGGCAGCGCACCGCCCGGCAGGACGAAATCCTTCTGCGTGTCCAGATCCAGCAGGAAGACGTTCTTCATGGCGCGCCTGCCGTCGAAGGCCGACATTCTACCACACGCCCGGCCCATACCGGCGCCGCCCGGGCGCGGGCCGATCAGGGCATGTCGAGGCCGGCCAGACGCAGGGCGTCGCCCAGCGCGGGAATCCCCGCGCGCACGCCGATGCGCGTGCAGCCCAGCGCGGCGGTCGCGTTGGCGAACTTCATGATTCGGCCGGCCGGCCAGTTCTGCAGCAGCCCGTAAAGGAAGGCACCGTGGAAGACGTCGCCCGCCCCCGTGGTATCCGCAGCCTCGACTGGAAATGCCGGAAAATGCACGCACTCGTCGCCGAACAGAGCCGCCGCGCCGCCGGCGCCGAGCGTCACCGCCAGAAAGCCGGGGCACAGGTCGCGCATCGCGCGCAGAGCTCCGGCCGGATCGGCCACGCCCGTCAGCTCCTCGGGGAAACTCGCGCTCGTGATGAGAAAGTCGGCCATGCGAATCAGATCGCGGGTGCGCTCCTTGACCCTGTCGAGGTCCATGACGACGGGGATGCCGGCTTCCCGGGCCCAGGCGGCGGCGACGAGCCCGGCCTCCTGGTCCTCGCCGTCGAGATGCAGCAGCCGCCCGGCGCACACATCCTCGCGCGCCAGTTCGCCGGGGCGGAAATCGAGGCGGCGATCGCGCCCCCAGAGGATCGTGCGTTCGCCCGTGCGCCGGTCGATGATGATGAAGGCATACTGGCTGCGCGCACCCGGCTCGATCACGAGCGAGGAAATGTCGACGTTGTCGGCCTCCAGGCTCCGCCGCTGCAGCATGCCCGGCTCGTCGGCGCCCACCTTCCCGATATATTTGGCCTTCAGACCCATGCGCGCGACCACTACGAGCGCACTCGCCACCGGCCCGCCCGGCTGCAGATCGTATTGCACGACCTCGGTCTTGGTGTTGAAGCGCGGATAGGACGGCACGACGCACAGGTGATCCACCGCGTTCATACCCAGGCCGACGACGTCGAAGGCCTTGCGGCCGTCCAGCACGATGCGGAATCTTTCCGAGGGATCCTTCGGCAGCTCCATGCGGAAACCTCCGGCGCGGGAGAGATTCTACCGGTCCCGGCGATGAATTTCTTCAGCTTTCCTCGTCGAGCAGGGCGGCGTCGGCAAAGCTGAAGTAATCCTCGTGGCCGAGAATCACGTGATCGAGGACGCGGATCCCCAGGAGCTTTCCCGCATGCGCCAGGCGCTGCGTGCACTCCCGGTCCTCGCGGCTGGGCGCCGGATCGCCCGACGGATGGTTGTGCACCAGGATGATCGCCGCCGCGCTGTCGCGCACAGCCGGCGCGAAGACCTCGCGCGGATGGACCACCGATGTGCTCAGGCTGCCGACGGAAATCAGGACCTCGCGGATGAGCCGGTTCTTGGAGTTCAGGTGCAGGCAGACGAAGTGCTCCTTCAGGGCGGCGCAGAAACGCGCCCGGTAGCGCTGGAAAAGTTCGCGGCTGTTCGAGAAGCGCTCGCCCGGGCGATAGGGTGCGGCGCACAACCGGCGTCCCAGCTCCATCGCCGCCAGAACCAGGCGCGCGCGCCGCGGTGAAATCCCGCTGCACAGGCGCAGCTCCTCGGCGCTGGCGCACGCCAATTCGCGCACCGAGGGAAAGCTGCGCACGATGCGCCGCGCGGCGGCATGCGCCGCGGCGCTGTCGTGGCCGGCGCCCGCGATCAGCGAGATAAGAGCGACCAGGGACTCGGTGCCCGCATCGAACGGGATCGTGCTTTCGCCGAAAAGCGCGGGGACCTCTTTCAAGCGGGATGCCCTCCGGCCAATCTAACGGCCATCCCGCCGCGAGAGCCAAAAAATCTCACATCGCCAGGCCGCCGTCGACCTGTACGACCGCGCCGGTCATGTAGCGCGCCTCGTCGGAGAGAATGAAGGCGGCGACTGCGGCCGCTTCCTCGGGCGCCGCAAAGCGCTTCAGGGGGATCTGCTCGAGTATCCGAGCGCGGTGTTCCTGCGGGAGTCCGGCGGTCATTTCGGTCTCGACAAAGCCGAGCGCCAGGGCGTTGACGCGGATGTTGCGCCCGGCGACTTCCCTGGCCAGGGCCTTGGTAAAACCGATCAGGCCGGCCTTCGAGGCCGCATAGTTGGTCTGTCCCGGCATCCCGACGATACCGCTGATCGATGTGATGTTGAGAATCGAGCCCGAGCGCGCCTTGAGCATCGTGCGGATCACGGCCCGGCAGAAGTGGAATGCCGCCTTGAGGTTGCTGTTGAGCACCTCGTCCCATTCGGCCTCGTTCATCACCGGCAGGAGCTTGTCGCGCGTGATGCCCGCATTGTTGACCAGAAAGTCGATGCGGCCGAAGTCGCGCCGCACCTCCCCCACCATGGACTCGACCGCGGCTGCATCGGCGCCGTCGGTGCAGAAGGCGCGCGCCCTGCGGCCCATGCCCGCAAGTTCCGCCGCCACCTGCCCGGCCATGTCGGCGGATTGCCTGTAGCTGAGAGCGACATCGCAGCCGCGCCGCCCGAGCTCGAGGCATATGGCGCGGCCGATTCCACGGCTGCCGCCGGTAACGATCGCCGTTTTTCCTGCGAATTCCATGCCTTGTTTCCTGTCCGGCACGGCGTGCCGGACAATCCATCTGCCGGCCCTTCGGGGCTTGTCGCATGCCGTCCCTTTTCTCCAGGTTCGCTCCGCTCACCTGGAGCTACCAGCTTCCGTCCCTCCGGGACGGACACGGCCCGGCGGGGCTCTGAGCTGGTAGCCGGGGCTTTCTGGTGTATCCATCTGCCGGCCCTTCGGGGCTTGTCGCATGCCGCTCCGTTTTCTCCAGGTTCGCTCCGCTCACCTGGAGCTACCAGCTTCCGTCCCTCCGGGACGGACACGGCCCCGGCGGGGCCCTGAGCTGGTAGCCGGGGGTGAGCCGAAGGCGAACCCCCGGAAAGGGGCGTATCGATCATTCGAGCCCCGAAGGGCCGACAGAAAGCGCCGTCCTTATCCCACGACCCGCTTCATAAGGTCGATGAAGTCGATCCCTTCCTTCCGGCTCCTCACGCTGCCGCGCAACGTCTCGACCGCAGGCACAAGCTCCGGGTAGAGCGCAGCGCACTTCCGCTCCAGCTGCTCGAGCGCCGCAAAGACGTGCGCCGGATCGCGCTCGCGCCGGACCGCATCCGCGAGGGCGCTCACGGCCTGCCGCAAGTCCTTGTCCCGCCGCGCCTTGTCTATGACTTCGCGAAGCTGCCGGACGGCATCGACATAGCTCATGGGCCGCGCTGCCGCGGGGGCCTGCTTGGCCGGCGGCGGTACGGGCGGGACCGGAGGCGGCTTGGGCGCAGCAGCTTCGACAGGTGCCCGCGCAGCTTCGGACTCGGGCGCCGGCGCGGGAGCCGGTTCCGCATCTCCGTCGACGATGACCTGGAGCGCTCCTCCGTCGGTATCGATGACCAGCCCGTGCACCTTGCCGCCCGCGGGCACCAGGCCGGAGCGCCTGAGCGCGTCGACGCTTTCGCGCACGTTCGCTTCCACCGAAACGAAGGCACCGAACCAGGTGCGCAGATCCTCGTCGCCGAAAGCGGCGCGCGCGACGCCGGCCTTGCGAAAGCTCTCGGCCGCCTGCGCCGCCGAGAACCTGGCCATAGCGCAGTCGGTATGCCCCACGACGAAAACCTCGCGGGCCCCCTTGACGAAGAAGCCCACCGCGATCGAGCGCAGCACATCCGGATTTGCGCGCGACACCCTGTTGCCGGCCGTCCGCACTATGACGGCCCGGTTGCGCGGCAGCCCCATGGCCGGCTCGAGCAATCCCGTGAGGCGCGCATCCACGCACGCCACGACGACAAAGGGCTCTACCGAAGCATCCAGCGGCCGGCCCGCCCCCGCAAGGAAACTCTTGTTGGCTTCCAGTATCCGGCGCAGCAGTGTCGTTTCGCTCATTTCGAGATGGCGGCAATCCCCAGGCAGGCGGCATTATAGCAGCGGCCCGATCGCCCGCCCAAACGGGAAATTCGCTCCGGCACCGGCTCAGAACGGGAAGGGATACATCAGCCAGCCGGCCAGGATGGAGAAAAAGACAAAACAGGCGAAGAGATACAGGAAATACCTGATGCGCTCCCGCGCCCCGTACTTTGTCAGGAAGGTGAATACCAGGGAAACGAGGAAGCTGAAGACCACCAGCCAGAAGATATGATACTTCACCGCTTCCGCCCCATGGCAATGTCGAACACGTCGACCACCACCAGCATGTTGAGCAGCCCGGCGACGTAAATGAAAAGGTTGCCGTAATCGTATGTATACGCCGTCGGCATGCCGGCGCCCATACCGCCCAGCCAGCAGATCCAGTAAAGCAGGCCACTGCCGGCCTCGGCGAGGAATTTGAGCGCGGCGAAGAACTCCGAGAAGTCGGGGTCGAACAGCCTTCCCTGCAGGGACAGCCCCAGGACGAACATCAGGCCGATGCTCCCCAGGAAGACCAGCGCCCGGTCCCATTTCTGCAGCGCGGCATGGCCCAGACCCGGCACCAGGGCCGCGGCCACGCAGGCGCCGAAAATCTTCGCCGGACCTGCGATGGGAACCGCGCCCTGGCCCTCCTGCACGGTCAGGTTATCAGCCATAGGAGCAGAATCTTACGAGATGGTGCAATCCCAGTCAAGTCGAGGCGGTCATCGGCCGATCTGTTACTCGGGGCAGGCCCCGCCGCTCCGGTGGTGCAGCCTGTACCCGGTCTCGAACCCGGAGTCTCAGATGGATATTGATACCCTGATTCGCGCCATGGCGTCGAAAGGCGCTTCCGACCTCCATATCAAAGTCTCGGCCTTTCCCCACATCCGCGTCCACGGCGATCTCGTCCCCATGGCCGAGTTCGGCAAGGTCACCAAGGAAGACGCCCTGATGATGGCCTTTTCCATGATGTCGGCGCGCCAGAAGGAACGCTTCCGCGACTGCGCCGAGGTCGACCTGGGCTACGGCGTCAAGGGCATCGGGCGCTTCCGCGTGAGCGTCTTCCAGCAGCGGGGCAGCGTATCGATCGCCATGCGCATGATCCCGGTGAGCATCCTCGGCTTCGAAGAGCTGTTCCTGCCCAAGGTTCTCGAGAACATCTCCAACGAGCCGCGCGGGCTGGTTCTGGTGACCGGGACCACGGGAAGCGGCAAGTCGACGACCATCGCGGCCATGATCAACTATATCAACGAGCGTGTCAGCCGCCATATCATCACGATCGAAGACCCGATCGAATTCCTGCACATGGACCGGATGAGCATCATCAACCAGCGCGAGGTTTCCGTCGACGCCACCAGCTTCAGCGCCGCCCTGCGCAGCGCCCTGCGCCAGGATCCGGATATCATACTCGTGGGCGAGATGCGCGACCTGGAAACGATCGAAACGGCGCTCCTGGCCGCCGAGACCGGCCACCTGGTCTTTTCCACGCTGCACACCCTGGATGCCATCGAATCGATCAACCGCATCATAGCCGTCTTCCCGCCCAACCAGCAGCGCCAGATCCGGCTGCAGCTGGCCATGGTGCTGCGCGCCGTCATCTCCATGCGCCTCATGAGGCGCTGCGATATCAATGGACGCGTGCCGGCCATCGAAGTTATGATCGTCACGCCCTTTATCCGGGACTGCATCATGAATCCGGACAAGACGCCTCTGATACGCCAGGCGATCGCGGCCGGCACTTCGCAGTACGGGATGCAGACCTTCGACCAGTCGATCTATGAGCATTACAAGGCGGGCCGGATCACTTACGAGGACGCGCTCATGTACGCCAGCAACCCCGACGAATTCAAGCTGCGCGTGCAGGGGATCACGACGACCACCGACGAGGCCATCGCCGCCATGGAAGAAGAGCTGAAAACCCATCCCCGATGACCGAGCCGGATTCGCTGCGACCGCTTTTCCAGAAAGCCGGCCGCCTGCTCGCACGGCGGGCATACAGCCGCGGCGAACTCCGGGAAAAACTCCTGCGCGCGGCCGAGCCCGCCCGCGTCGACGAGGTGCTCGACCGCCTCGAAGCCCTTCGCCTTCTCAACGATGCCGAATATGCGTATAATTTTGCGGCACAGCGGATCAAGCTGGAAGCCTGGGGCCCTCTCAAGGTCGCGCAGGCGCTCGAACGCCGCCGGGTGCCGCCCGACGCGATCGCGGCCGCTCTCGAACGCGTCGACGAGGAGCTGAGCGAGGAGGCCGCCCTGGAAGCCTATGTGGAGAAACGCTGCCGCGCCGCCGGCATGCCGCGCGACCGCAAGGAAATCCACAGGCTGATCCAGCGACTGCGGCGGCGCGGCTTTCACGACGAAATCATCCGCAGCGTTCTGCGAAGAAGGATTCCGGCGGCGGCGTGGCGGCATTTCGATACAGGAGAATGAGTTGCTGAAAAGCACGCAGATACGCGAAACTTTCCTGCGCTTTTTCGAGCGCCACGGGCACCGCATCGTGCCCAGCTCGTCGCTCATCCCGTACAACGACCCCACGCTGCTTTTCACCAATGCCGGGATGAACCAGTTCAAGGAGGTCTTCCTCGGAAACGAAACGCGCCCTTACAAGAGAGCGGCCTCGAGCCAGAAGTGCATGCGCGTGAGCGGCAAGCACAACGATTTCCGGGAGGTCGGGCACTCCACCCGGCATCACACCTTCTTCGAAATGCTGGGGAACTTCTCCTTCGGCGACTATTTCAAAAGCGAGGCGATCCGTTTCAGCTGGGAGCTGGTAACACGCGAGTTCGGCCTCGATCCCGCGCGCCTGTGGATCACCGTCTACCGCGACGACGACGAGGCGTTCGGCATCTGGAACCGGCAGATCGGGATACCGGCCGAGAAGATCTACCGCCTGGGCGAAAAGGACAACTTCTGGGCCATGGGCGATACCGGACCGTGCGGCCCCTGCTCCGAACTCCATTACGACTTCGGCCGCAGCCCCGCCCCCGATCACGGGGAATGCGACCTGACCTGCCCTTGCGGCCGCTGGGTGGAGATCTGGAACCTGGTCTTCATGCAGTACAACCGCGACGCGGCCGGCGCCATGACACCCCTTCCCTCGCCGTCCATCGATACCGGCATGGGATTCGAGCGCATCACCACCATCCTGCAGGGGAAAACGAACAATTACGAGACCGATCTGTTCCGGCCTCTCATCGAAGAGGCCGCGCGCATAGCCGGCGTCGAATACGGAAGCGATCCCGCGACCGACGTCTCCCTGCGCATCGTCGCCGACCATGCGCGCGCCGCGGCTTTCGTCGTCACCGACGGCCAGTACCCGGGCAACGACAAGCGCGGCTACGTGCTGCGCAAGATCATGCGGCGCGCGATCGTCCACGGGAAGAAGCTGGGCATCCACGAGCCCTTCCTTTACCGGATCGCCGGAAAGGTCGCCGAGATCATGCGCGAGCCCTACCCCGAGCTGGCAACGGCGCGTGAAACCGTGGCGCGCGTGGTCCGCCAGGAAGAGGAATCCTTCGCCGACACCCTCGAGCAGGGACTTCGAGACTTCGAAGAGCGCTGCGCCGGATACCTGGCATCCGGCATGCGCACGCTCCCCGGAGAGGCGGCCTTCTATCTATACGATACCCGGGGGCTGCCGCTCGAAATCATCGAGGACCTGAGCCAGGAACGGGGCCTGGTGGTCGACACGCAAGGCTTCGAACGCGCGCTCGAGGAACAGCGCAGGCGATCGCGCGAGGATTACCTGTCCGGGAAGATTCGCGAGGAGGTCGCGCGCACGCTTTTCGATGAGAGGACGACATTCGCCGGCTACGATTACACCGTCCCGGCGAGCGCCGAGGTCCGCGCCATCCTCGTCGACGGCGAGCGGGCGGAAACGATCGCGGAGGGCTGCCGGGGCGAGATCGTCCTCGACGTTACACCATTCTATGCGGAATCGGGCGGGCAGGTGGGGGACACCGGCATCATCGAAAAGGGCGAAAACCGCGCCGCCGTGACCGACACCGTCTATCGCGGGACGGCCATTTCCCACATCGTGCGCATGGAAAAGGGCGCGCTGCACGTCGGCGACCGCGTCACGGCGGCGGTCGATATCGAACGGCGCCGGCATACGATGCGCAACCATACCGCCACCCACCTGCTCCATGCGGCCCTCAGAAACGTCCTCGGCCCCCATGTCAAGCAGGCCGGGTCGCTTGTCGCCCCCGACCGGCTGCGCTTCGACTTCTCCCACTTCGCCCCCCTCACTGCGGCCGAGATTCGCGCGATCGAAGACCAGGTGAACCGGCGCATCCTGGAGAACACCCCGGTCGAAACGAGAATCCAGGAGCTCGAAACCGCCCTGCAGTCGGGCGCGGTAGCCCTTTTCGGCGAGAAATATCAGGAAAAGGTGCGCGTCGTCGAGGTCCCCGGCTTCAGCAAGGAACTGTGCGGCGGCACCCACGTGACCGCCACCGGCACGATCGGCATCTTCAAGATAGTCTCGGAGGCCGGGATCGCCGCCGGCATACGCCGGATCGAGGCAATTACCGGCGCGGCCGCGCTCGAGCGCTTCCGCCGGGACGAGGAGATACTCGACGAGGTGCAATCCCGCTATAAGGTCGGCCGCGAGGAAATAGCCGCCTACATCGAGAAACTACAGCTTCAGGTGCGCGATCTCCAGAAAGAAGTCGCGGATCTGGAGCTCGAGAAAGCGCGCGCCGGAATAGCGCACCTCCTGAACCAGGCGCGGGAAATCCGGGGCATCAAGGTCCTGGCTCATGCGCTTCCGCAGACCGACCAGGCGAGCATGCGCACGCTGGCCGACGAGCTGAAACGGAAAATGGGCTCCGGGGTGGTGATTCTCGGCACCCCGCGCAACGGCAAAGTCGCCCTGCTCGTGATGGTCACGCGCGACCTGTCGGAAAGACTGCCGGCCGGCACCATCATCCGCCGCATCGCGCCCCTGGTGGGCGGCTCGGGCGGCGGAAAGGCCGAACTTGCCGAGGCAGGAGGTAAAGATTCCGCCAAGCTGGCCGATGCAATAGAGCGGAGTTATTCGATAGTTGATGAATTGCTGTCCTCGGGATAGCTTAAACTTTTTCGCCGCCCCGGACATCTTAGTCCATTGGCGGTCGGCTTCCACCGGCTTCGGGCAGGAAGTCGACACCGACGGATTCCAGCTATCAGCTGTCAGCTGTCAACTGGCATCTCTTCCAAAAGAAGGGCTGAAAGCTGAAAGCTGACAGCTGACAGAGGAGAAGTCCATGGTTCGTGACGGCTGCCTGCTTGTAGCCCTCGCCTTCATTGTGGCTCTCGCCCCCCCGGCCGCATCAGGCCAGGCCTATAGCTACATCGACGCCAACGGAATACGTACGATCACCAATATCCCGCCGTCAGGCCCGGTGCGCGATCTGATCGTCTACGGCCCGCCCGGCGACGCCTACAGGCCGCCGGCCGAACCCGGGGGGCAGTTCTCGGTGGATTCATTGATTGAAAAGTACGCGCGGCAATACGAGCTCGATCCCGACCTGATCCGCTCCATGATCAGGACGGAATCGGGATTCAACCCGAAGGCCGTTTCCCCCAAGGGAGCACAGGGGCTGATGCAGCTCATGCCCGAAACCGCCGCGCGCCTGGGCGTGAAAAACCCTTTCGATCCCGAGGAAAACATCAGGGGCGGGGTGCAGCACATGCGCAACCTGCTCGATACGTTCAACAACGACCTGACGCTCAGCCTCGCCGCCTACAACGCGGGCGAGAATCTCGTCCAGCGCCTGAACAGGATTCCCGATTACCGCGAGACACACGACTACGTCCGCACGGTGACCAGGCTTTACGGTAAAAAGGAGGTCGAAAAGCCTTCGCCCGATCCCCCGCGCCCACAGTTGTTTCAGTTCATCGACCGGGACGGAGTGCTCAACCTGACCAATATCCCCCCGGCCAGGCTGTCCGAAGTCCGGCAGTTCTCGATGCGAAGCCCGTCGGGGACTCCTGAGTGACGGGTTGAATGCTGTTCCCACAAATACCTTAATTATCAACAAGTTCGCTCAGGAATCGCTTGACAGGGGGTGTCGAAGGGGCTATATTCGAGCTATGAACGATACCCGGAAAGGCATGCTGCATTCTGGGTTGCTTTCTCGCTATCTTATTGCAGCTATAGCTCTTTGCGTAGCGTTTGCCGCCGCTGCGCCTCCCCATGCAGCCGCCTCCCAGAAGGACCGCGATAAGGCGAAGCAGGCCTGGGAAAAGGCGCAGCTCCTCAAGCAGGATCTGGCGAGCAATCCCGACGCTGCCCGCGAGCGCTATCTCGAACTCGCCAGAACCTATCGCGGCGTCTATTATTCGGATCCCGGCTTTTTTGCCGCCGACGACGCGGTCTACGAGGAAGGCCGGACGTATCAGGAAATCGCCGAAAGATTCGGCGATGCCGCATCTCTCCAGCGGGCGGCCCGGCTCTTCCGCTTTCTGCTCGACAATTACCCGTCGAGCAGGTTCCGCCACGAAGCCCGTGAAAGGCTGGCGGCTCTGGGCGGGCCGACCGCGACTGCCCCCCGGGCGGAAGCAGGCGCGGAGAAAGAGCGCGCTGCGACGCCGACCGCAGCGCAGAGCGCAGCCGCAGCGCAGCCGCAGGCGGCCGGGCGTGTCTCGGCGGCGGGGCCGGCGATCGTGCGCAGCATCCGCTACTGGTCCACTCCGGGAGCGACGCGCGTGTCGATCGACTTCGACAGACCCGTACCGTTCACCAGTTCGCGCATCTCCGATCCCGAGCGCCTGTTTTTCGACCTCGCCGATGCGACTCCTGCGCCGGAGCTGCGCACGAAAAGCATCGAGGTCGGCGATGCCTTCCTGCAGCGTATCCGCATGGCGCAAAACCGCCGCAACGTCCTGCGGGTCGTTCTGGATCTGAACGGCCGGTTCGAATGCTCCATCTCCCAGGCCGAAAACCCCTTCCGCATCGTCCTGGAGATCCCGGGCCGCCCGGCCGTCGCGGAGGAGGTGCCGCCCAAGGCACGGCGCGAACCGGTCTCGGCCGCCGAAGCCGAGGCGCGCAAGAGCGTCCCGGCGGCGCGCGCGCCCGCGACGGCACCGGCGTCGGTTTCGGCTGCCGCGGCCAGCCTCGAAGCGGCGCCGAAGCTTCGTACCGTACCGGAAGGCGAGCGCTTCACAATAATAAAGATTCCGGAATCGCTGCAGGCGGGGGCAAATGCGCTCGCGCCGCCCGGGCCGGCGGTCAGGCTCGAAAGTTCCCTGCCCACGGCCGCCAGGTCGGGCATCCCGCTGTCGGCGGAAAGGAACGGCAAGCCGGCCGCTTCCGTGCCGCTGCCGGTCGTCGCGCCTGCCGAAAACGCCGTTCTGCCGAAACCCTCCGCTCCCACGAGCGCAGGCGATCGCACCCTGGCCCGCTCGCTGGGCCTGAAGATCGGCCGCATCGTGATCGACCCCGGCCACGGCGGCCACGACATGGGAACCGTAGGCCCCGACGGCCTGATGGAAAAGGATCTGGTTCTCGAAGTCGCCCGCATCCTGCGGCGGCTTCTCGAAGACAATCTCGGGGCCGAAGTCATCCTGACCCGCGACGAGGATGTCTTCGTGCCGCTCGAGGAAAGAACTGCGATCGCCAATCAGCACAGGGCGGACCTGTTTGTCTCCATCCATGCCAATTCCAGCAGCAGCAAGGGAACAAGCGGCGTGGAGACCTATTTTCTTGATTTCGCGCGCTCGGCCGTAGAGCGCGAGGTGGCAGCCAGGGAGAACGCGGCCGCGCTGCTCAACTACCGCGACCTGGAAGGCCTGGTATGGAAAATCGCCCGGGCCGACAAGATGGCCGAGTCGCGCGAGCTGGCCTCGACGGTGCAAAAGAGCCTCTATGGCGGCGCCCGCCAGGTCTTTCCCTCGACCAAAAACCGCGGCGTGCGCAGCGCCCCCTTCGTCGTGCTGATCGGGGCCAAGATGCCGTCGGTTCTCGTGGAAGTGGCTTTCCTCAGCAATCCGCGCGACGAGAAACTGCTCAAGAAAGACGGCACGCGGCTGCAGCTGGCCAAAGCCTTGTTTCACGGGATCGAAGGATACATGAAGGCTCTCGGGAGCGAAGTCGCCTTGACGCAATCCAATGGCGCGCCCTAAATGACAAAGTCCGCCAAAGCCGCATGTGCCCTTGCGGGCCTGATTCTGGCCGCCTGCACGCTTCAGGCGCAGACGGTTTTCATCCCTTCGGATTACTTCCCTGCCCGTTTCGAATTCCGCGAGCTGGCGACCGTCGTCGCCGACGAGGAGATCGATTCCCTACCCGCAATCGGGCGACTGAAGGAAGGATCGTTCTTTCTGGAAGCGGGGGCGCGGGCTTACGCCCGGCGCGAGTACGGCCTCGAGGACCGGACGGCGCTCGCCATCGAAATCCTTACGCTGGAAGACGAAAGGGGCGCCTATTCGCTCGTGTCGGTCCTGCGCCCGGCCGCTCTGGCCGCCGGGCCGCCCGGAGATTACCTCGCCGAGTCGGCGGGCGAGCTGTGCTTTGCGCAAAGCAGATACTTCGTGCGCATCCGGTCCCGCGCGCCCGCGGATCTCCTGCGCCGCATCGCCACGTCCATAGGCAACCGCATCGGGCGCCACACCCAGGCACCGCCGAGCTTGGTCACGCACCTTCCCGAGAGCGGGTGCGCGAACGCATCGATACGCTACTTCATGGGGCCGCGTTCCGCCGAGGCCTTTTCCCAGCCGATCGCAGGCCGGCGCCCGGTTTTTGCGGACCCCGCCGAGATCGTGCAGGCACCGTACTCCGTGGACGGCCGCTCGGGGCTGCTGACCCTGATCAGCTTCCCCACGATGCAGATGGCCGACGATTATTACGAGCGCAGCATGGATTGGCTCGGCCGGGCCGCGCCGCCCGCGCGGCTCTATTCCGCCAAGGCCGGTCCGATCATAGGGATCCTCGAAGGTAACTTCGACCCCGGGAATGCCGATAAAGTACTTGGATCGCTCCAATACAGCTATACGGTCAAATGGATATACGACAAATACAAGAACGCGCCGACCATCTGGGGGCTGCCTTACGGCATTATGAGCACGGTGGTGCGCTCGATCGTGCTCGTTTCGCTGCTCTGCCTTGCGTCGATCGTGGCCGGGGCGGCACTGGCGTTCTTCCGCGTCGCGCTCCGCACTTACGCACCCAACAATTTCCTGGACCGGCCGGAGCGCACGGAACTGATACGGTTGAAGCTCGATGAAGATTGACTTGATCCGGCGCGTGCCCCTGTTTGCCACCCTGAGCGACAGCGAGTTCCAGGGCCTGGAAGAGATCTTTCACGTAAAGTCCTACCGCAAGAACCAGATCATCTTCCTCGAAGAGGAAACCGGAAACTACATGTATATCGTCCTGGCCGGCAAGGTGAAGGTCACCAAGTCGACGCCGGGCGGCAAGGAAACCATCCTCGCCATCCACCAGGCAGGCGATTTCTTCGGCGAGATGGCCCTGCTTGACGGCAAGACTTCGCCGGCCACGGTCTCGGCCATGGAAGATTGCAGGATCGCCACCATCTATGCCGAGGACTTCCACCGCCTGCTCATGCGCAACGACAAGGTCGTCAATCAGATCATCAATGTTCTGTGCGGCCGGCTGCGGAGCGTGTGGGCGCACATCCAGGACCTGACCTACAGCACGGCCGAGGCACGCATCCGGGCCGGGCTGAGCAAGCTCGCCAGGAGGCACGGCGTCGTCGATGCGCGCGGCATCATCATCAACTTGAAGATCACCCACCAGGAAATCGCCGAAATGGTCGGCACTTCGCGGGAGACCGTCACCCGCACCCTGGCCCGCCTCCAGAAAAAGGGCATCATCCTGATCGACCAGCGGCGCATCGTCGTCCTCGATCCCAAGCGCCTGGCCATGCCGGAGTGAGAAGCCGTCAGCTATCAGCTGTCAGCTGTCAGCTTTCAGCTGATGGCTGACTGCTGATGCTGCGGCTCAGATGCCGCCACTGCGATTCAGCTACCGGCGACCGCGGCTGATCCGAAGGCGATGGCAGGCAGATCCCGCGAGCAGGTCCCGCGCGCCGCGCCGGACCGGTGACTTGAAGCAACAAGCTCACGGCCCGCCGCGGCGCGGCGCACCCGCCATCCGGCCCCGGCAGGGGCCCTGAGCCGGTAGCCGGGGGTTCGCCTGCGGCTCACCCCCGGAAAGGGGCGTATCGATAAGGCGAGCCCCGGAGGGCCGGCAGACGGGGGTTTCTGATATATCCTTCTGCCGGCCCTTCGGGGCTTATCGC
>CAZHQK010000120.1:0-22272 GCA_964534795.1 uncultured Acidobacteriota bacterium | reverse complement strand
CTGAAAAGAAGCGTAACCCCGCATTAACAAAGAATTCCTATCCGCAGAATTCGGAAGTTGGGCTAGGCTCTGAAACGGCGCGCTCTTCCCTTTCAGGTCTTATCATTGCGGTGAAACGCCGAAAGGCCCGTGGCTGCAATTGCAGCCTACGGCAGCCGCGGCGCCTTCGCCGCACTCCCGTGAAACTGCTCAATGAGGCGGCGGGCGTCGGCGTTCCCGGGCTGTTCGCGCAGGATTTCCCGCACGATCCGCAGCGCTTGTTCCCGATCGCCCGACGCAGCCAGGCACATGGCCAGGCCGAGGCGGGCCGGGGCCGACCCGGGCTCGAGGGCCAGGGCGGCGCGGAACTGCTCTTCGGCCTCGGCGCGCTTTCCGCGGATCAGCAGCACGCTTCCCAGGTTGATGCGCGCCGCAGCGTCCGAGGGCGCGAGCTCGACCGCCTTCGCCAGCAGCGGCTCTGCATCGGCATCCCGGCCCTGGCGGCTCCGCACGCCGCCGAGGATGAACCAGGCCTGCTGGCATTCGGGATCCAGTTCGCGCGCCGCGGCTGCAGCCCGCCAGGCATCCTCCAGGCGCCCGAGCGCCAAGCAGGATGTGGCGATCCCCAGAAGTGCGTCGCGCTTGTCGCGTGCCGAGCGGATGAAGGCACGCTCGGCGCTCGCGCGCGCCGCCTCGAATTCCACGAGCGCGGCCGCCGGCTGCCCCTCGCGGTAGTACAGAACCCCGAGGTTCTGGTGCATCATGGCGGCGGCGGGCGAAGTCTCGAGCGTTGCGGTGTAGAAGGTCATCTCGTCGCGCCACACGGGATTGCGCATCCACACAAGCACGACATACGCCGCCACGGCCGCTCCTGCGAGCACCCTGCGGAGGCGCAGCGAAACCAGCCTGCTCTCCATCCATTCGACCAGAAAGGCAGCGAAAAGGCAGAAGCCGGCCGAGGGAATATACAGGTAGCGCTCGGCGAAGACATTGCGGCCCACGCTCTCCAGGCTCAGTGCCGGCGCCAGGGAGATCAGGACGAACAAAGCGGAAAAGGCGAGCCGTCTTTCGCGCCGCAGCCGCACCACCAGGGCGCCGCAGAGCAAGAGAAACACCACAGGCGGGATCGAGCGTGCCGGTTCGAGCCGGGAAAACGGCTCGAACACGCGATAGGCATTGTGCCCGAACGGCAGGAGAAGCTTGGCAAGATAGAGCCCCGCGAGGTAGGCCAGCGTCAGAAGCCGATCCCAGAGAGCGAGCGGGATTTCGTTCGCCTTGGCGGCGAACGAGCCGAGAGCGTGAATCCTCAGGGCAAGATAGGCGCCCAATGCGAACGCGAGCGGCAGCCAGCGTGCCGAGTTCAGGCTGCGGTGCGCTCCGGGCTTCCGGTCATACAGCATCCAGTAGCCTGCAACGGCCACGACCGGCAGGGTCAGGGCCGTTTCCTTGAAAAGCAGCGCCGCCAGGAAGGCCGCGCCTGCAAGCCATCCCCAGAGGGTCCCGCGCCGGGCCGAGCGCAGAAGGCATGCGAGCGCGACAAAGTAGAACAGACCGCAACCGATGTCGGTGATGCCGGCGCACCAGGCGACGCTCTCCGTATGCATCGGATGGGCGGCGAAAAGCATACCGGCCCACAGGGCAATCCGCCCCGACCGCGTCGCCTCCCATCCGAGCCAGACGACCGCCAGCGCCGCCAGCGCATGCAGGACGATGTTCAGCCAGTGGTAAGGCGCGGGATCCAGGCCGGCCACGGCGTAGCCGAGCATATAGGCGAGCGTCTGCAGCGGCCGGTAATAGTGGCCGCGCAGCTTGGGTTCGTGGAAAGCCCAGAAGGGCTCCGCGAAGGCTTCTTTCAGGCGGGAAAAGCTGCGGATGCGGTCGTTGGCGCCTATCTGCTGGTTGTCGTCCCAGACGAATCCGTAGCCGGCCGTCTGCACATAGCAGAGGAAGGCGATGCCGAGAACGAGCGCCGCATGCCGCAGCGGCACGGGCTGTTCGGGCGGCCGCAGCCCGCCGACCCTGTCACTTGCGCCCGTGTGCGGCTTTCCCGGCATGCGATTCTTCGCTCGATCCGGCCGGCAGCTGCTCACGGGCGTTACGGCGACAGGTACTTCTTCAGAAACCGGACCGTTCGGCCCCAGGCAAGCTCGGCAGCTTCCTTGTTGTAGCGCGCCGCATTGGTGTCGTTGTTGAAGGCGTGCTGCGCGCCCTCGTACATGTAAATCTCGTATATCTTGCCGTTCGCCTTGAGCGCCGCTTCGAAGTCGGGGATGCCGGCGTTGATGCGCTGGTCCTCGGAGGCATAGTGCAGCAGCAGCGGGGCCGTGATTCTGGGCACTTCCGCCGCGGGCAGCTGCGCCCCGTAGTACGATACCGCGGCGTTGAGCGTCGTGCCGGCCGCCGCGACCCGATTCACCATACCGCCGCCCCAGCAGAATCCCACGACGCCGACCTTGCCCGTCGACTCGGCGTGGCGCGCCAGATAGGGCACGGCGGCGGCCAGGCGCGCCGCGGTTTCGGCGGCATTCAGGCTGCCGAGCATTTTCACCGCCTTGTCCTCTTCGGGCGGCGTTCCGCCGAGCGGCGACAAGGCGTCGGGTGCGAGTGCGAGAAAGCCCTCGAGGGCCATGCGGCGCGCGACGTCACGGATATGCGCGTTGAGCCCGCGATTCTCGTGGATCACGATGACGGCCGGGCGCTTGCCGCCCCCTTTGAGGCGCGCCAGGTAGCCGATCATCTTGCCGTCCGGCGCTTCGTATTCCACGCGCTCGATCGCGAGGCGCTCGTCGTTCTCCTGCGTGATCTGCGCCTGCGCACGGCGACCTTCGAGAACGGGGAGGAGTGCCAGGGCGGCTGCGGTCCCGCCCGCAAGTTCGGCCAGCCGGTCGACAAACTCCCGCCGGGTCATCGCTCCCTCCTGGTAGGCACGGTGAAGATCCGCCATTTTACGGTTCATTGCCAGCCCTCCTTGTATGCCGCTCGGGGGCACGCGGCCGGCATCACGCATGCCCGCCGCCTCGTTGCCATGTGCCGCCCCGCTTCCGGATGGCTTATACTTAACGCCGGACGGCCCGGCAGACAAGAGAATTCCGGGCCGGACAACACGGAGGCGCGACCGGCTCGTGAAAACGGTTTCCCGGGAATTCCAGGTTTTCGTCAAGCCGGCGGGCGCTCTCTGCAACCTCGATTGCCGCTACTGCTACTACCTGGAAAAGCGCGACCTGTATCCCCCGTCCGGGCTCTTGCGCATGCCCGACGACCTGCTGGAGCGCTACATCGCCCAGCACATCGAAGCCTCCCCGGGTCCGGTCGTCGCCTTCTCATGGCACGGCGGCGAACCCACCGTCCTCGGGCTGGATTATTTCCGCAAGATCGTGGCGCTCCAACGCAAGCACCTGCCCGCAGGCCGGCGCGCCATGAACGGCATACAGACCAACGGAATCCTCCTCGACGAGGAATGGTGCCGCTTTCTCGCAGCCGAACGCTTCGGCGTCGGCCTCAGCCTCGACGGCCCTGCGGAGATGCACGACCGCTATCGCCTGAACCGGGGCGGTGAGGGCAGCCACAGGCAGGTCGTGCAAGCTTTCGAGCGGCTGCAGCGCTACCGGGTTCCGTGCGACATCCTGTGCGTGGTGCACGACTGGAACGTCCGGCACCCCACGGCGGTGTACCGATTCTTCAGGGAAATCGGAGCCGAGTACGTGGGGTTTCTTCCGGTCGTTGAAAAAGACGGGAGCGCTCCGGGGGGAGTGAGCCCGCACACCGTGCCGGCGCAGGCTTTCGGCACGTTCCTGTGCACCATCTTCGACGAATGGATACGGCGCGACACGGGCCGCATCATGGTGCAGATCTTCGACGAGGCGTCCAGGCCGGCCCGCGGCCTGGAGCATTCGCTGTGCATATTCCGCGAAACCTGCGGCGATATCCCGGTGGTGGAGCACAACGGCGACTTCTTCAGCTGCGACCATTATGTCGACGCCGCACACCGCCTGGGCAACATCCGCGAGACCCACCTGGCCGACCTGCTCGACAGTCCCGCCCAAATAGCCTTCGGCAGGGCGAAGCGCGACTCGCTGCCCCGTTACTGCCGGCTGTGCGACTTCCGCGCCATGTGCAACGGCGGCTGCCCGAAGGACCGCTTCCTGCAGACGCCGGACGGCGAACCCGGGCTCAATTATCTCTGCGCCGGCTTCAAGCTCTTTTTCGCGCACGCCCGCCCGCACCTGCCCGGGCTGGCATCCGGCTGGGAGAGGCGGCAGCGGCAGGCCGAGCCGGTGCCGGTCCCGCCGGCAAGACCGCACATCGGCCGCAACGATCCCTGCCCGTGCGGCAGCGGGCGCAAGTACAAGAAATGCTGCCTCGGCCGATAGGCCGGCCGAAGCTCAGCGCCGCGCAGGTCTCCTGCGCCGGGCCGCATCGCCGCCGGCGTTCATCTCATGGACGATTCTGAGGCCGTCCAGGGTGAGCCACGGAGCCACGATCTGGATGGCGGCCGTCTCCCGGGCGACGGTCTCGACCAGCCAGCCGGTTCCCACGACCTTCATCTCCGGACCCAGCTCGGCGGCGAAGCGCGCCACCATCCCTTCCACCAGGCCCACATAGCCGAACAGCAGCCCGGACTGGATCGAGTGCACCGTGTTGCGGCCGATCGCCGCCGGGGGCCGCCGCAGCTCCACCTTGGGCAGCTTGGCCGCGCTCTGGAAGAGGGCTTCGGCCGCTATGCCGATCCCGGGGGCGATGGCCCCGCCGAGGTAATCGCCGTCGGCCGTCACGGCGTCGAAGGTGGTGGCCGTGCTGAAATCGACGATGCATGCCGGCCCGCCGTAGAGCCGCATCACGGCGGCGGCGTCGACGATGCGATCGGCGCCCACCTGTCTGGGATCGTCGTAGCGCACGCGCACCCCGGTCTTCATGCCGGCATCGACGATCCAGGGCGTGCAGCCGAGGTAGGCGCGGCAGGCCTGCTCGAGCGCGCTCGTCAGCGGCGGCACCACCGAAGCCATGGCCACGGCATGCACGGCGTCGGCTTCGAGCCCTGCGTGCCGGAGAAGCTGGATCAAGGTGATGCCGTATTCGTCGGGCATGCGCGCCTGGTCGCTCGCCAGGCGCCAGCGCGGTCCGGGGCGCTCGCCCTCGTAAAGACCGAGGGCGATGTTGGTGTTGCCGATGTCAACAGCCAGCAGCATCCGTTTCCTCCGGGGGCAGCGGAAGGTTGTCGATCAGGCGCGCGTGGCGGAAACGGACGGCCAGAGAAAGCAGGGCGCCGGCCGTAACATGCCCCAGCTCCTCGAGCGTCTCCGGATCCGCGGCCGACACGTAGTCCAGGCGCGCCAGCGGTTCGGCCTGCACGACGGCCCTCATGGCGGCGCGCAGGGCTTCGGCGTCCCTCTCGCCGCCCTGCCAGCGAGCGCGCCCCGCGCACAGCGCCCGGTAGAGCACGGCGGCCGCGCGCCGCTCCTCCGGGTCGAGGTAGGCGTTGCGGCTGCTCATGGCCAGGCCGTCCGGCTCTCGCACCGTGGGGCAGACCACGATCTGGACGGGGAAGTTCAGATCGGCGACCATGCGCCGGATCACGGCCACCTGCTGCGCGTCCTTCTGCCCGAAATATGCCCGGTCGGGGCGGAAGAGGTTCAACAGCTTCGCCACCACGGTGGCGACGCCGCGGAAATGGGAGGGCCGGACGGCGCCTTCGAGGCCTTTCGAAAGCTCTTCGACCGTCACCCAGGTCTGGAAGCCCGGCGGATAGACCGCCTCGGGAGCCGGTGCCCACACGAGGTCGACGCCCAGCGGCTCGAGCAGCCGCAGATCGCGCTCGAGGTTGCGCGGATAACGATCCAGGTCCTCGCCGGGAGCGAACTGGGCGGGATTGACGAATATGCTCACGCCCACGCGGTCGCACTCACGCGCGGCCCGGCGCACGAGCGACAGGTGACCCTCATGCAGGGCGCCCATCGTGGGCACGAGCCCGAAGGTGCCGGAAAGCGCGGCGCGCGCCCGTTTCAGGTCTTCGATGCCTGTGACGACCAACATGTTTGCGATTCTCCCGGCTCCGGCGCGGCGCGGGCGCTCGCAGCCGCGGCGCGCACCAGCCGGAGCAGTAGCTCGTTGACCGGCGCGGGCACGCCCAGGCGCCGGCCCCACTCGACGATCGCGCCGTTGATCGCTTCGCATTCGGTCGGCGCCCGGCGCATCAGGTCCTGGAGCATGGAGGAAAGATTGGCAGCCGTCTGCCGCGCCACCTGGCACGCCCGTTCGGCCGGATCCGGGAAGGGCAGCCGGACTCCCCGGGCCGCGGCCACCGCGCCGCATTCGGCGGCGGCCGCGCGCAGCAGGATCTCTGCGTCAGGCAAGCGCAGCAGCTCGCCGTTGGGCACGCGCAGGATCGCCGTCAGGGCGTTGATGCCGCAATTGACGGCCAGCTTGCCCCAGAGCAGGCCCTCGGCCTGATCGGTCGCGCACCGCTCGGCGGCCAGTCCGGCGCGGCGGAACAGGCCGACGATCCATTCCGGCCCGGCGATCCAGGTCGTACCTGTGCCCGCCGGCCGGACCCTTCCCGGCCCGAGCAGAGTGGCGCCGAGATACGTTACGCCCTGGCAGGCGCGCTCGCCCAGGATCTCGAGATTGCCCAGGCCGTTCTGAAGCGTGAGCGCGACCCCGCCTCCGGCCAGCAGGCGCGCCACGTGCGGCGCGACCGCTGCCGTCTGCCATGACTTGACCACAACCAGCACCAGGTCCGCCGGCCCCGATGCCTCCGCGATGGCCGAAACATCCACTCTGACGGGCGGCCGCTCGCCGGGTCCCTCGACCAGAATGCCGCGGCTGCGCACGGCCGCCAGCCCTTCGGGCCAGGAGCCGGCCATCGTCACCCGCGCCACCGGAGCCAGCCGTGCCGCCAGAAGGCAGGCCATGGCTCCCGTGCCTATGATCGTCAGATCCGGCGGCTTTTCACTCAACGGACTTCCGGCCTCTGCCCACAACGGGCCATTTGCGGTTCCTGCTTCCCGGTTGACCGAGCAGCGCCTCGAGCTCCCCCTGATCCATACCGTAGGAGTGCTCGCGAGCGGGGAAACGCCGTGCGGCGACGTCGTCGATGAAGCTGCGGAAGGCCTGTTCCATGGCGGCACCCAGCTCGGCGTACCTGCGGACGAATTTGGGGGTGAAGCGGTCGTAGATCCCGAGAAGATCGTGCGTCACCAGCACCTGCCCGTCGCAATCGGCGCCCGCCCCTATGCCGATCGTCGGGATGCTCACGCTCTGCGTGATCATGCCCGCTATCCGGTCGGGAATCGCCTCGAGAACGATCGCATAACAACCGGCGTCCTCGAGCAGGCGGGCTTCATCCAGGAGCTGCCTTGCGGCCGCCGCCGATTTCCCCTGCACCTTCCAGCCGCCCAGCCTGTGGATGCTTTGCGGTGTCAGGCCGATATGCCCCATCACCGGAATGCCCGCTGCCGTGATCGCCGCGACCACAGGCACCACATCCCGGCCGCCCTCGAGCTTGACCGCGTGCATCCCCGCTTCCTGCAGGAAGCGCCCGGCGTTGCGCACCGCTTCGGCGGCGGACACCTGGTAGGAAAGAAAGGGCATGTCGCCGACCAGATGGGCGAAGCGGGCGCCGCGGGCGACGGCCTTGCAGTGATGGAGCATTTCCTCCATGGTAACCGACAGCGTGTTTTCGTATCCCAGCACGACCATGCCGAGCGAATCGCCCACCAGGATCGCATCGACGCCCGCACGGTCCAGAATCAGCGCCGTCGGGTAGTCGTAGGCGGTCAGCATGGCGATCGGCCGGCCGCGCGCTTTCTTGTCGGCCAGGGTTCGGACGGTGATTCTCTCGCGGGGAGGCTCGGCGACGCTCACGGCTCTCTTCTCCTTTCGAGTAAGATGCCCTCGCTTTGCCCCGATAAGGGGTTTCAGCCTTAAACGCGCCGTCTCGGTCACGTCGGATCCGAGCGGCAGTGGAATTATACGGGTATCGGGCTCCGGAGCGCAACCCTTCGGGCGCGTAGCCGTGAAGCCGTCTGACATATCACGCGGGAGCAATCATCGTGCAAATGCTGCAGATGCCTTGACATCGGGCTGGCGGGCAACTTCGGGCTTTTTTCCGAAATCAAAGGGGCAGCGCGGCGTATGATTATTAATGCGCGGGTACACCGGGGTGGTGTACTACGCCAAGCACTGATGCGAAAGACGGGAAACATGATCGCACCGGCCGACAAGTTCATCCTTCGGGTTTTGTATCTCTCGACGTCCATGCTTTTGGCGCTCGCACTGCTTTCCTGCGCGGGCTCGGGCGGCAATCCGGCCGATTCTGCGGCGGCGGGCGCCGGGCGCGGCAAGGGCAGGCCCGAGAAGGGTCAGGCGGCCAGCCGCCCGGCGGTCCATGTAGAAACCGCAGGGATCCAGCGTATCTCGGTTCAGCGCCAGGTCGAGCTTGCGGGGACTCTCGTTTCCCCCGGCCAGGCCAGGGTCAGCAGCGAGGCGCCGGGTGTCGTGCGCGAAGTCCTTGTGGAGCTGGGCCAGGAGGTTCAGGTCGGCCAGCCGATCGTCCGCCTGGATCCGCGCGAACTGCAGATCGCCCTCGAGCGCGCGGAAAGCCTCCTGCGCCAGACGGAGGCGCAGCTCGGCATCGACGGCGTGCGCTACAAGGAGCCGCCGCCGGACGAGCAGATCGCGATCGTCCGGACCGCCATCGCCAACCGCGACGATGCGCGCGCGCAGCTGCAGCGCACCACGCAGTTGATGCAGAAGGGCCTGGTCCCGCAAGCGGATTTCGACACGGTGCAGACGAGGGTCAAGGTGACGGAGGCGGCCTATCAGGCCGCGCTCGAGACCGTGCAGAGCCTCAAGGCCACGCTGCAGGAACGGCGGGCGGCGCTCGAGCTGGCCCGCAAGAAGCTGAACGACGCCGTCATCCGCGCACCGGTTGCGGGTTCGATCGCCGAAAGGCTGATCCAGCCCGGCGAATTCATCCGCGAGAACACCCCCGTGGTCACCATCGTGCAGATGAACCCGCTCAAGTTGAGAACGGCGGTCCAGGAACGCTACGCCGAGGTGATGCGCCCCGGCCTTCCGGCTGAATTCCGGGTCGAGTCGCTGCCGGACGCCCGCTTCCAGGGCAAGGTGGCCTATATCAGCCCCGCGGTCGATCAGGCGACCCGGACCTTCGCCGTCGAGATCCTGGTCGACAACCGCGAGCGCCGCCTGAAGCCGGGTTTCTTTGCCAAGGGCGTGATCTACACGAGGCTCGACACGGACGTGCTCGCGGTTCCGGAGCGTGCGATCTCGACACTGGCGGGAGTTTCGACCGTCTACGTGATCGACGGGAACAACACGGTGCGACAGCAGGTGGTCGCACTCGGAGCCCGCCAGGGCGACCTGGTGGAGGTCACCTCCGGGCTGCAGGGGACCGAGTTGCTGGCCGCCAGCAACCTGAACCAGCTGGCGACGGGGATGAAGGTGGAAACCGGCGCCGCCACGGAAGCCGCGCCTCCGGAAGGCCGGCCCGAAAGGAAGCCGGGCGCGCGCCGGGGCGATGGAGGGAAACGATGAAGCTGCCGGATGTATGCATCAGGCGGCCGGTCTTCGCCGTGATGACGACGGTCGCGCTGGTGGTCCTCGGCCTGGCCTCGTACCGCGAGATGGGCCTCGACCTCATGCCGAAGACCGACTATCCGATGGTAACGGTGATGACGCGCCTTCCGGGCGCCAGCGCCGAGGAGATCGAAAGCCAGATCACCAAGCCGATCGAGGAGGTGGTCAACACCATCAGCGGCATCGACGAGTTGCGGGCATCTTCCGACCAGGGCTTTTCCCGGGTCATGATCACGTTCGTCCTCGAGCGCGAGATCGAGTCCGCCGTCCAGGACGTGCGTGACAAGGTGGCCACGGTCGTGTCGCGCTTCCCGCGCGATACCTTCCCTCCCACGATCCAGAAGATGGACCCCGACGCCGCGCCCATCCTCACGATCGCGGTTTCGGGGGAGCGCTCGCAGAAGGAAATCACCGAGATCGTCGACAAGCAGATCAAGCAGGCGCTCGAGACCGTAAACAATGTCGGCGAGGTCACCTTCATGGGCGAGCGCCGGCGCGAAATCCAGCTCTTGCTCAATGCCGACCGCATGTACGCCTACGGCCTGACCGTCGATCAGGTGCGCAACGCGGTCGCGCGCCAGAACGTCGAGATTCCCGGCGGAACCTTCATCGCCGGGCCGTCGGAGATAGCGCTGCGTACGATGGGACGCGTCCACAGCGTGGACGACTTCAACCGCATCATCATCGCCTACCGGGACGGTTCGGTCATCACTTTCGGCGACATCGGACGCGTGGTCGACACCGTGGAGGAGCCGCGCAGCATCGCGCGCCTCGACGGGCGCCCCAGCGTCTCGCTGATGGTCCGCAAGCAGTCGGGCACCAACACGGTGCAGGTCGTCGACGACGTCATGGCGCGCTTGGAAAGGATCAAGCCGACCCTGCCGTCCGACATCCGGGTGCAGACCATACGGGATCAGTCGCGCTTCATCCGCCGCTCGTTCGAGGAGATCCAGCGCCACCTGATACTCGGCGGTTTGCTGGCCAGCCTGGTGGTTTTCCTCTTCATGCGCAACATCCGCACCACCTTCATCGCAGCCCTGGCGATCCCCGCGTCGATCATCGGCACGTTCACGGTCATGAAGGCCTTCGGCTTCACCCTGAACAACATGACCATGCTGGCGCTGTCGCTGGCGACCGGGATCGTGATCGACGACGCCATCGTGGTGCTGGAAAACATCTTCCGTTACGTCGAGGAGCGCGGAGCTCCGCCCAGGGAAGCGGCCTCCAAGGCCACCGACGAGATCGGGCTGGCGGTCATGGCCACCACCTTGTCGCTGGTGGTGATCTTTCTCCCCGTAGCCTTCATGACGGGCCAGGTCGGCCGCTACTTCTTCAGCTTCGGCATCGCCTCGGCGAGCGCCATCCTGCTTTCGATGTTCGTATCCTTCACCCTGACGCCGGCGCTGTGCGCCTCATGGCTGCGGCCCCGCGACGCCCGGGCCCACGGGCAAGGCTCGAAATCCCGCGGCTTCTACCGGCTGATTGACCGGGCATACGGGGGGATGCTGCGCTGGGCGCTGCATCACCGGCCGCTCATGATGCTGTTTGCGGCCGCGGTCTCGATTTCGGCCGTCATGCTCTTCCCCAGGGTGGGCAAGGAGCTGGTGCCCGACGACGACCAGAGCGAGTTCAGCGTCAATGTCCGCCTGCCCCGAGGGACGAGCCTCGCGCGCACCGACGAGTACGTGCGCGACATCGAGCGCGACCTGCGGAATTTCCCTGAAGTGGAAACGGTGCTCGCCAACGTCAATGCGGGCAGCGCCAACTTTTACGTGGGACTGACGCCCCTCGAAAGCCGCAAGGTTTCCCAGCAGGAACTGATGCGGCAGGCGCGCATGATGCTGCGCAAGTACCAGGGCGCGCGCATCAGCGTGTCGGGCGGCACGGATATTTCCGGCGCGTCGAGCGGCGGCGGGCCGGGCGGCGGCGGCCGCGGCGGCGGCGGGCCGGGATCCAACCGGCTCAGCCTGCTCGTTCAGGGACCGGAGATCGAACAGCTGCAGATCTACGTGATGGATCTGCTCGAGAGGATCCGCACCATTCCGGGCGTGGTGGACGCCGACACGAATTTCGAACCCACGCAGCAGGAGCTGCGGGTGAACATCGACCGCGCGCGCGCCATGGATCTCGGCGTCTCCATCGACTCGCTGGCTTCCAGTCTGAGAACTCTGGTCGGCGGAGAGGAGATCTCCAAATACAAAGAGGGCGACGATCAGTACGCCGTCAAGCTTCGATTGGACGAGCAGTTCCGCAACAATCCCGCCACCATGGGGCAGCTGCTGGTCCCGGGCACCGGCCAGAGGGCGGTGCGCGTGAGCGATATCGCCCAGCTCACACTGGAGAACGGGCCCGCCTCGATCGACCGCTACAACCGCCAGCGGCAGATATCGCTGAGCGCCAACCTGCAAGGGATCCCGCTCGGCGAAGCGATCGCCGCCGCGCGCGCCAAGGTGGACGAAATGCATCTCAAGCCCGGATATCAGGTCGTTTTCACCGGCAGCGCCCGCACGCTGGATGAGGCCTCGGACAATTTCGTCCTCGCGATCATCCTGGCCGTCTGCTTCATCTACATGGTGCTCGCATCCCAGTTCAACAGCTTCATCCATCCGCTCACGATCATGACCGCCCTGCCGCTCAGCCTGCCCTGCGGGCTGCTCGCGCTCATGGCTTTCGGCATGACCCTGAACGTGTACAGCGCGATCGGCATGATGATGTTGTTCGGAATCGTCAAGAAGAACTCCATCCTCCAGGTGGATTACACCAATACCCTGAGGCGCCGGGGCGTGGAGCGCCACGAGGCTCTGATCGAGGCCAATCACGTGCGATTGCGCCCGATTTTGATGACGACGATCGCCATCATCGCCGGCATGATCCCGATCGCCCTCGGCCGCGGGGCGGGAGCCGGGTCGCGCGCCTCCATGGCCGTGACCATCATCGGCGGGCAGGCGCTCTGCCTGCTGCTGACATTGCTGGTGACGCCGGTCGTCTACTCCTACTTCGACGACCTGCGCGAGTGGAGCCCGGCGCGTCTTTTCGCCTGGATGAAACGCGCCGGCAAGGCCGAGGTGCCCGCTCCGCCCCCCGCACCCGCAGAATAGGGACGCTCACCGTTTTGAATAATGGGGAGCGTCCCTGTTTATGGTAAGATGCGTGGAGCGGATCCCGGCATGCCATGACCGAACCGTTCGCGAGCTATCATCGCAAGCTTCCCGACCTGGCCGGGCAGTTGGCAAGCAGGGGAAGCCTCGGCGTGCTGGTCTTCGACTTTTCCCCGCTCTCCGTCATCGAGGATCAATACGGATCGCGCACATACCAGGAGGTGCGCGATCAATTGTTCAAGCTGGTGGCGGAAAATCAGGGCAAGGCTTTCCGCAGTAAAGACATACCGGCGCTCGACGAAGCCCGCGGCCTGCGCCTGATCCTGTTCGCCGATCACAGAAGAGACGCGCTGCCGATGCTCCAGTCCGACGTCAGGGTTCTCCGCCAGCGCCTGGCGTCCGATCTCGTGCCCCGGCTCGCGAGAATAGCGCTGCCCTATTTGAAGTCGCTCCCGCGAATCGACGTGGGGCAGGGCCTGGCCATATACAATCCCATCATGCATCCCGCGCGCCAGATTGCGCGCGCCGTGCAGGAAGCCATCCGATACGGAGCGGTGCGCCGCCAGGTTGAGGAATTCGAGACCCTGGAAAAGCTCCAGGAAGTCATTCTCACCGAGCGCATCATGACCGCCTTCCAGCCGATCGTCGGCATCGAGGACAGAAAGATCCTGGGTTACGAGGCCCTCACGCGCGGCGGCGACGTCGCGAATCCGCAAATGGCCGATGCCCTGTTCTCCATCGCCCAGGAGCATCGCCTGCTCGTCGAGCTCGACCGGCTCTGCAGAAGAAAGGCCCTGCTTTCCTCCAAGCGCCTTCCCCCCGACGCCAAGATCTTCATCAACACGCTGCCGGTCACGATCCGCGACCCGGAGTTTCAGGGCAAGCACCTGATCAAGTTCCTCGAGCAGGCGCGGGTATCCCCGCAACGCATCGTGATCGAGATTACCGAGAAGCTGGTAATCGAAAACTACAGCCTCTTCCAGGACGCCATGTCCTACTTCACGGAACTGGGCATGTCGCTCGCCGTCGACGACGTCGGTGCGGGATACTCGGGACTGGAAACCATCGCGCGCCTGACCCCGGCCTACCTCAAGATCGACATGGCCCTGGTTCGGGATGTGCATGCCAGCACGGTCAACCAGCAGATGGTGGGCGCGATCATCGCATTGGGCCACGGGATCGGCGCCAAGGTCATCGCCGAGGGAATCCAGACCGAGGATGAGCTGCGGACTCTGGTATCGCTCGGCGTCGACTACGGCCAGGGATACCTGATCGGAAGGCCCGGCCTGACGCCCTGACGCGCCCGGCAGTCACGGCCCGCAAGGCGCGCCCGCGTCACGCAATGGAAATGCGGGGAGAATCGTTCCGGCAGAAAAAGAGCGCCCGGGCTTCCGACCCGAGAGGGAAGCCCGGGCATGAGATCAGCTCGCCTTGACCTGGATGGAGCGAGCCTTGGCTTCCGGCTTCTGCGGAACGGTGACCGTCAGAATGCCGTTCTTGTAATCGGCAGAAATCTTGTCCGGATCGACCGTATCCGGCAGAGTGAAGGACCGGCTGAAGGTCCCATAGAAGCTCTCCATTCTGTGGAAGTTCTGCCTGTCCTCTTCCTTTTCGAGCTTGCGCTCCCCCTTGAGAGTGAGGACATTCCCTTCGAGCTTCAGCTCGATATCCTTCTCGCTCATGCCCGGAAGCTCTGCCCTGAGAATCAGATTGCCGTCTTTCTCAAGTATGTCGACCGGCGGTACGGCCATGCCGAACCTGTCCTGGAAGAAGCTGGACAGGAGCGGACGGTCATTGAAGAATTCCTCAAAGATCCTGTCGAACAAACGGGTGGTCTCCGGCCAAATACGCGCCGGCGACTCGCTCCTCTGGCTCCACGGAATCAGTTTCATATCGTTCACCTCCTTTTCCCTCTCTTTTTTAATTGCACCCGCATTAATAAAATTTGAGCGCAATCTTGTCAAATAGCTCCTCCCGACCCCGTCTATTTCCATCTGCCAGCACACGTGTGCTTGTCTGAGCAATACAGGCGTGAATAGACATCACCCTTTTTGTCCCGACTTCGCCCAAGGTCCGATAGACGTCAAGCCCGGCTGCTCGGAGAATTCCGGTAAGCGCTAGCCGGACAAGCGACAGGTTCGTTGCATCAGGCGCGTGCATGGCTTATGCGGGTTCTGCTGGTGGGCTTGGGACATGCTTTGCGGCAAGAAGCCCTTGACAGAGGCTGATCGATTGCTAAAATCATTTTCATCGCACGGGTTTTTTGCTCTCATAGATTCGGTTGTCGGCGTTTAGACTGAGATGGGTCGCCCCGAAGGCTTTCCGCATCCCTGGCCGGAAAGCGACGGGGTATGACTCTAAACCGCAACTTCAACGAAGGAGGAACCGTATGAACCGGCACAGCAAGTACTGGGAAACCTTGCTTTTGGCGATTTCCCTAATCCTTCTGGGCGCTGCCCGCACCCCGGCGCAGACCACGGTCGGCGGCATCCGAGGAATGGTCGTCGACGTATCCGGTGCGATTGTCCCGGGAGTGGTCGTGGTGGCTACCAACACCGCGACCAACCTCGAGTACAGAGCGGTGACGAACAGCGAAGGAATCTATCAGATAGCGCGCATACCGCCGGGCAAGTACGTGGTGACCGCCGAAAGCCAGGGATTCAGGAAGGCCGAGTACACCGACGTCGAGGTCAAGATCGGCACGGATACCGTGGTCGACATCAAGCTCGAAGTCGGGGCACTGACGGAGACCGTCACGGTGGACGCTTCGCGCACCAGCCTGGTGCAGATGGACACCGTTCAGGTTTCGGCCAGCTTCGAAGTCAAAAAGGTGCAGGACCTTCCGGTCAACGTGCCCGGCGGCGGCCTGGACCGCATCGCGCTCCTGGTCCCGGGCGTCACGCCCGGGTTCGGCAACGTCAATTCCAACGGCGTGACCCTCTCGGCCAACGGCAACCGGGCGCGCGCCAACAATTTCACGATCGACGGCGTCGACAACAACGACCTGACGATCGGCGGCCCGAACTACTTCGTCCAGAATCCGGCCGCGGTACAGGAGTTTCAGGTGATCACCAACAACTTCTCGGCCGAATATGGACGCAACCAGGGTGCCATCGTCAACATAGTCTCACGCACCGGTACGAACGCGTACCACGGGTCGCTCACATGGACGCATCAGGACCGCAAGAACTTCGACTCGCTCACCAACATCGAGCGCAGATCGGGAGAGAAAAACCCGCCGCCGAACCTGATCAACCTGTTCGGCTACGCCCTGGGCGGCCCGGTAATCAAGAACCGCGCGTTCTTTTATACGACCGGCTATTTCCGCCGCAATCCGGGAGTGGCGGATCTGAGGACCACCTCGATGGCGCCGACCCCCGAAGGAGTCAACATTCTGAAATCGGCCTTCCCCAACAACCCGGCGGTCCAGTATTACGCCAACTATTCCGCGTTCTCCCTGCCGCTCGGCAATCCCACCATCCGTCCCGACGTGGCGCCGTCGACCATCACCGTGGGCAGCGTGACCGTTCCCGTGGCCGCCGTTCAGCGCCAGCTGTCCAGGCCGAACAATCAGAACGAGTACACCGCGCGCGCGGACGCCAGGGTGTCGGACAAGGACAATGTCTGGGGGCGTTTTTTCTGGCAAAAGGCGCCCGGCGTCAACGGCGGACTGGGCGTGACCGGATGGACCTATGACAACCCATTCCGGTCGCAGCAGGCAGGCGGCGGTTGGACGCGCTCGCTCACCAATAGGGCCCTCAACGAATTCCGTTTCAACTATTCCCTGCTGGATGTGCTCTTCGGAGGCGGCACGCAGGGAGGCAAGGGGCAGATTCCCCATCCGAACGACATCGACAAGGCCTTCACCTTCCTGAGTCTCGCCGGCTTTCGGGCGGCCAACGGCTCGACGCTGCTCAACGTCGGCCCGGCGACCAACCTTCCGCAGGGGCGCATTGTCGAGGCCGTCCAGTTCAGCGACACCTTTGCAATGACCACCGGCCGTCATCAGATGAAGATGGGCGCCGACATCCGCTATCTGCGCAACAAGACTCCATTCCTGCCCAACGTCAACGGCGCCTTCACCTACAGTACCGGAACGCGCCTGGCCAACAACGATCCCAACTCGCTGGTGGTGGCGCTCGGCCCGGCCAGCCTGGAGTACACCGAGTGGGACAAGTTCTTTTTCTTCCAGGACGACTGGCGCATCCGCGATAACTTCACGCTCAACCTCGGCATCCGTTACGAAAACACGGGCCAGCCGATCAACCTGATGAACGACATCACGGCCCCGCGCGAATCGGATCCCAACCAGGCCTTCTGGCGCTCCGACGTGCCGCTCGAGGGCAAGACGGTTCCCCGGATTCCCACGGACAACAACAACATCGCGCCGCGCTTCGGCTTCGTTTATTCACCCCGTTTCAGCGGCGGTCTTCTGGGAAAGATCTTCGGCAACGAGGCCACCGTCATCTCCGGCGGATTCGGCATCGCATACGACGCCACCTTCTACAACCTGATGCTCAACATCTCGACCTCCTCGCCGCTGGTCTTCCTGACCACCACGGTGCTGCCCATGCCCGACCCGGTACCCACGGGCGACAAGGTGCGCGCGGCGGCTGTGGCGGCTGGGGCGATCGCATTCAAGACCTTCGATCCCCGCTACTTCAGCCGCACGGTGGTGAGCCAGGATTTCCGCTCCCCGTATTCCGAACAGTGGTCGCTGCGCTGGCAGCGCTCGCTGACACGCGACAAGGTGTTCGAGGTGCGCTACGTCGGAACGCACGGCGTCGGCCTGTTCCAGACGATCAACCGCAACCCGAACATCGGCAACCTATACAACGGCTTCAGCAGGAACGCATACATCGAGACCGCCGGCGGCGAGCTGCGCACCTTCAACTTCCCCGGCTTCCCGCAACTCTTTCCGGCGGGAGTGAAGCCGCTCGTGTGCGTCGACAATCCGAACACCAGGGACAACGAGGCGGCGTGCAACGGCCGGATCTATCCGTACGGCATCACGCGCGAGCGCATCAACGGCGCCCAGTCGATATATCACGGACTGCAGAGCCGCTTCGACTCGCGCTTCGCCAACCAGTTGATCACCGGCCTCACATACACCTGGAGCCACACCATCGACAACAGCAGCGAGGTTTTTTCATTCGCGGGCGGCAACTCGGTGGCCGTGTCCCAGAATCCTCTGAACCTTACCGGAGCCGAACGGGGCAACTCGGGCTTCGACGCCCGGCATGTCTTCACCGCCCACTGGATGTGGGAACTCCCCTGGTGGCGCAGCCAGCGGGGCGTGCTCGGCCATTTCCTGGGCGGATGGCAGGTCAACGGCATCCTGCGGATCCAGAGCGAGCGGCTCTTCACGCCGACCCATGCCAACGCCAGCCTCAATCCTTACGAAGACAGCGGCTTCATGGCCGGCTTCTTCGGATCCCAATCGCACTTCCGCCCGTTCTCGGGAAATCCCAAGGCTTCGCCCGAGCGCGTCGCCATCACCGATATCGACGCCTGCCTGTTCTACAACCTGTGCGGCTCGTCGGGCGGCGTTCCCATCCTGAAGCAAAGCCCGACCGGCTACTGGCTGATGAACGACCTCAACGCGGCCACCCGTACCTTCACGCAGGTGACCCCGAACGACGTCCGCTTCATCATCAACGGCCCCGGCGCAGCGCTCAAGTTCGGCACGCCCTTCGGAAACATCGGGCGCAACATGTTCCGAGGCGACCGCGTCGAAGCCCTGGATATGAGCGTCTTCAAGAAGACGCGAGTCACCGAGGGCGTGACCGTGGAGTACCGGCTGGAGATGTTCAACGCGCTCAACCACCCGACCTTCGGGATCCCGAACAGCATCAACCTCGATAACGCCGGCCGCACGTTCTACAATTTCCAGGAGAACAGCGGCGGCCGACGCACCATCTCCATGACGTTGAACATAATCTTTTAGCCCCGGCCAGGCGGGGACGGCTCGGGCCGTCCCCGCCTCTTACGCTCCTCCCGCAATCCCGGGATTGCGCAGCCCGTCTCCAAACCGGAACATGACAGGGCGCGGAAGCGGACGCCTATTCAGGCTCCCGCAGGCGCGAGCGCAATATCTTTGCGATGTTCTCCAGGAGCTCCTCGACGCGGGCACCCTCGTCGGCGCTCAATTCGCGGGCGCGCTTCAAGATACCGATCGCCTCCTCGAATTCACCTCGAACCGCGTGCACCAGGCCCAGGTTGAAATAGAGGTCGGGGAAGCCGGGCTCGATCTCTGCCGCAAGCTCATAGTGGAGGCGCGACAGGCGCAGGTCGCCGCACTCGAAATAGAAATGCGCCAGGTTGAGATGCGATTCGAAGTGGCGCGGATCGTGGCGCAGGGCCATGGTGAAGCAGTCGAACGCCTTCGGCAGATTGCCCTTTTCGAATTCCAGTATGCCGAGATTGCAGTAAGCGTCGCAGACGCACTCGCCTTTTTCGATGGCGCGGCGGTAGCCATCGGCGGCGCCGGGGTCGCCCTGCTCGTGCAGCAGCAATGCCTCCTCGAACGGGCTGAGTCTCGCGGGCAAGGGAATCAGGCGGCCGGGCGGTTCCGGAAAAAGGTTGAGCTGCCCGCGGAGTTCCGCTTCGATCTGCCGGATCGACAAACCTTTGTTGCGCAGCTCGCGCACGCGCCGGAATTGCGTGAGTGCCTGGAAATCGTAGCGGTATTCTCCCGCCCTCGCCGACAGGGCGGTGCGGATGAGACCCTCGCGCGTCCAGCGCCGGATCACATGTTCGCCCAGGCCGAAGCGCCGGCTGATCTCGCGGACGCTGTAAACGGGCTTGACCCGCTCGAAGCCCGCTCCGCGCGGGGTGCCCAGGGGAAACTGAACGATATTGGTCATCACCGGCCCGCAGTCTGACGCCAGTATAACGGAGCATGCCGCCGATTTCCACAAAGCGGCGATCACCGGTTCGCGCCGCCGGCCCGCCGGATACTTGACCGCCGCGGCTTTCGATGCCACGATCTAGCACCCTGCACGCCGGGGAGCCGGCAGGCAACCTCGGGACCGTTGCAATCGGAGGAATCTTTTCCATGGGTGCCTGGCTTCTGCCGGCGACCGCGGTCGCCTTGGCGATGGATGCATTCACGGTGGCGGTGGCCACGGGCCTGAGCCTGAAGGTCGCGAGCCTGCGCCAGACGCTGCGCCTGGCGTTTCACTTCGGCCTGTTCCAGGCCCTGATGCCCCTGGCGGGATGGGGGCTGGGGGCATCGCTTCATTCCCTGATCGAAAACGTCGATCACTGGGCGGCCGCCGGCCTGCTGGCCCTGGTGGGTGCCAAGATGCTCGTCGAGTCCCGGAGAAAACGCGAAGGGAGGGAAGCGCGGCGGGATCCGACCAGGGGCGTCTCGCTCGTCATGCTCTCGCTGGCCACCAGCATGGACGCGCTCGCCGTCGGCTTCAGCCTTTCGCTGCTCCGGGCCTCGATATGGCGGGCCGTGACCGTCATCGGCCTCACGGCCGCCTCCTTTACCGCCGTCGGCATGCACATCGGGCGCTTCGTGGCGGCGAGCTCACGCCTGGAGCGCTATGCCGAAACACTCGGCGGAATCATTCTCTTCAGTATCGGATTCGCGATATTGCGCGAGCATGGGGTGTTCGGATGACCGGTCCGCACCTTGGCGGGTTGCGAGGTCGAATATGTGTCGAATGATGCTTGCTCTGATCCTGCTGCTCTGTCCGCTGGGCACGGCCCAGGAACGTGTTTTGCATCTCGAGATCGGCGATCCGGTGCGCAGGGGCCGCGAGGTGCCGCTCGTGCTCGATGCCGTCACCGATTCGGCAAGCGGGGAACATATCAGTCCGGCGGAACTGGCGCGCCGCCTCGGGCGCGCCGGCATCGTCGTCGTGGGCGAAAGCCACACCAGCATGGAGTTTCACGCCGTCCAGCTGCGCATACTCGAGGAGCTGCAAAGGGCCGGCCGCAAGGTGCTCGTCGGGCTGGAGATGTTTCCCTATACGGAACAGCCGCACCTAGACAACTGGACCAGGGGGCTGCTCACGGAAAAGGGCTTCATCGAGCTTTCGCGCTGGTACGGCAACTGGGGCTATCACTGGAACTACTACCGCGACATCTTCCTGTTCGCCAGAGAGAAGCATATCCCCATGTTCGCGCTCAACGTGCCGCGGGAAATCGTCTCGGCCGTGCGCAAGAAGGGAGTGCAGAATCTGACGCCGGAGGAAGCCGCGCACATGCCCCCGAAGATCGACAGCGACAGCGAAGAGCACTTCGCGCTGTTCCGCGCCATGCTGGAAAGCGGGGAGGGCATGCATTCCTCCATGGATGCGGCGCAGTGGCGCGCCATGTTCGACGCCCAGTGCACCTGGGACGCCGCCATGGCCCACAACGCCGTGCGTGCGCTCCGGGAGCACGGCGGCGAGGGAGCCGTCATGGTGGTGCTGATCGGCTCGGGCCATGCGGCCTACGGGCTCGGGATTCAGCGCCAGGCACGGCAGTGGTACGACGGCGCGATCGCCTCCGTCATTCCCATACCCGTGCGGGACGACCGCAACCGGCCCGTGGAGACCGTCCGGGCGTCCTATGCGGATTTCGTCTGGGGAATACTTCCCGAAAAGAATCCCCTCTATCCCGACCTCGGGATCGCCACCACGGAAGCGCCGGGGAGCAAGCGCCGGCAGGTGATCTCCGTGGCAAAGGAGTCCGTGGGGCAACAAGCGGGCTTCGCGACGGGGGACATCCTCGTATCCATGGACGGGATCCCTGTAACAGACCGCGAAACACTGAACCGCCTGATTTCGGAAAAGCGCTGGGGGGACGGGGCGCAGTTCGTCGTCGAGCGCGGCGGCCGGCAGGTCACGCTGCAGGCGAGCTTCCGCCGGCGCGCCCCCTGAGACCCTCGGCTGCTTCTGGAGATCGCGCCGGCCATTCTGCGACTCCCGTCTCCCTGAAGGGACCGCGGCCGGCCGCCCGCAGGATCGGAAACAGGGGGCCTTTCCCATTGCCCACTGCCTTCCAGCGTGCCGGGCGCTCAAGCGGAACATGGTCGCTTGACATGGCGGTGTTTGTGTGAAATTGTGAAGACATGAAGAATATCACAGTATCCCTGCCCGATGAGGTTTACCGGCGGGCCCGAATCAAGGCGGCCGAGCGCGACACCTCCGTCTCTGCCCTGGTCCGAGAGTTTCTCGTGAGTCTCGGCAAAGAGGAATCCGACTTCGAGCGGCGCAAGCGCCTCCAACAAGAAGTGCTCTGCTCCATCAAGAGATTCCGTGCCGGAGACCGCATGCCGCGCGATAAGGTCCATGATCGCAATGCGCTTCGTTGATACTAATGTCCTCCTATACGCTGTCAGTACAGCCCCCGACGAAAGCCGGAAGGCGGGCATCGCACGCCATCTCTTGGAGTCGGATGACCTGGCGCTCTCCGTCCAGGTGCTTCAGGAATTCTACGTCCAGGCAACACGCCCGCGGAAATCCGCTCGCCTGAGCCACGAGCAGGCGATGTTGCTGATTGAGGCATTTCTGCGTTTCCGCGTGCAGGAGACGACCGTATCGCTCGTGCGGGCGTCGCTCGATGCGCGCAAGCGCTTCCAGCTCTCTTACTGGGATGCCGCGAT